>NZ_CDXDQE010000012.1:0-220707 GCF_978021625.1 Janthinobacterium foliorum
GTGCGGCCGCTGCCCTCGGCCATTAGGGGTTTGTAGCTGGGCGGGCAGTTGGCCACGGCGCACAGGTCGCCCGCCTCGTCGTAGATGCCGATTTCGCGTATCCACCAGCCGCCCACGTCTTCGGGCAGGACTTGCTCGACAATGATCTGGCTGGTGTTGGCCGGGTCGATGGTCAGCTGGTTCAGCCCGGCACGGCGCACTTCGCGCACCAGCGCCTTTTGCGTGCGCGCTGGCATGGGCAGATTGCCGTTGCCGTCGCCCACGGCCATGGTTTTCAATTTCAGGGTTTGGCCCAGGGCGATGGCGTTGGCCAGCTTGGCCTCGCCCACTTCGGTCAGGATGGCAAAGTATGTGCTCATGGATAGATGGTCAGGGTGTCGATGGTATGGGATGCGCCGGCTTGCAACAGCGTGCCGCGCACTTCGATGGTTTCCGCGATCCAGGGATACACGGTCATGGCGTCGCCGTGGTAGGCGCAAGCGCCCGCGTAGATGCTGCCGCGACTTTCCAGATAGATGGCCAGGCCCGTCATGTGCCGGCTGACGGGCTTGGCGTCAGCGATCAGGCGTTCCATTTCCTGAAACATGGCGTCGGTGATGCCCGAGTCCAGCACGCCGACGTCGAGGCGGAAGGTGCCCGGCACGCCGGCCGGCGTGGTCTGCCACCACTCGGTGATGCGGATCAGGTAGCCCAGGGATTCCACCACGCGGCGCACGGCGGCGATCGTGCCCTTGTGCTTGTGGATGAAATAGGATGCTTTGATGGTGCCGCGCTTGGTCGATTCGGGCCAGGCGTCATCCCAGCGGTCGACGGAACAGGCCCACGCCAGGAACGGCAGCAGGGCGACGGGGCAGCGGTCGGCGTTCCACAGGTCGCGCAGCGGCACGGGCACGTTGACCAGCTCCGCGCAGGCCACGGCAATGGCGCGTTCCAGCGCCGTGCTGTTGGGCGGCAGGGTGGGCACTAGCTTATTCATCGAGCACCACGACATTGAGCTTGATGGCCGTGCAGCGCGCGGCCTGGGTGGCGTTCAATTCCATATCCGCCGCCGGTTTGGTCAGCTCGACTTTGCGCACGCCCTCGACGTGCACGGCGGCGCTGCAGGCAGAGCGATAAATGCTGTGGCCCAGCGGGCGGCGCGGCTGCGACACGCGCACGGCGTTGGCGCGGGCAGCATCCAGCAGAATCGGCACTTCCGGGCCGACGCCGATAAACAGGGTGGCCTCGATCTGGTAGTCGATGACCTGGGCGGCCTGCACGCTCAAGCGGTCGCCCAGGGGGCGTACTTCGTCGGCGTTAAGCGCGCGCGCCACGGTGGCCAGCAATTCGGCGCTGGCGATGCCGGTCGCATCGTTGGCCAGCACCGTGACGGTGACGCTGGCCGGCGCGGGGCTGGTGGCGCTTGCGTCCTTGACGCGGCCGTCGCTGCTGCGGGCGTGGAATTCGTACGACGCCTTCGGGCCGGCGACGGACAAGCCGTCCGGCGCTTCCTGGATGCGCAGGCGGTAGGCGTCGTTGTCTTCCATGACGGCGGCCACCGGCGGCAGTGCGCTGGGATTGGCCGGCGTGATGACCAGGCGCGCAACGTTGACGTTGGCGCCCAGCTGATCCAGGTCGCCGTCTAATGCAAATGCCAGCATGACGGCCTTGCCGGCATCGTTGACGCGGTTGCGCAGGATGGTTTCCTGATACGCATTTTCTTCCAGCAGCTTGGTCGCCGGCTCCGATTCCAGTTCCAACAGGGCCGTGACGGCCGCGCGCTGGGCTTCCGGCAGCAGGCTGACCAAATGCGCTTTGCGCGTGGCGAGGATGGCCTCAAAGTCCAGCACTTCCACCACGCTGGGCGCCGGCAACTGGGTCAGGTCGATGGGCGCGCTCATACGGCACCGCCTTGCTTGACGGGCACGGCCAGGGTGATGCCTTGGCCATTCGCCGTGCCGTCGAGCAGCAGGGTGATGGCGCCGTCCGTGTCGCGCGTGAGCTGCACGCTGGCGAGCTGCAAACGCGGCTCCCAGCGGCGCAGGGCAAAGGCGGTGGCGGCATAGATGCGCAACTGCGTGGCGCTGTTCAGTGGCTGGTCGATCAGCTCGGGCACCTCGGAACCATAGCGGCGACGCCGGATGCGCGAACCCATGGGCGTCGTGATGATGTCGGCCACGGACTGGCGCAGGTGATCCAGGCCCGTCAGGCTGCGCCCGGTGGCGGCGTGCATGCCCATCATGCTTGCGGCCCGCCCGACTGGTCGCCGCCGGCCTTGACGCCGCTGTGCGGATGCTTGGCCAGGCTGATGGCGCCGGCCAGCACGTCCTCGCTGGCCTTGATCGTCCCTTGCACGGCCATGGCCACGCCGCCAGCGGCGCCGGCCTTGGCATTCACGCCTCCGTTCAGGGCGGTGGCGCCGTTGACGGTGGTCGATTGCTCGACCAACAGATTGCCCATGACGGTCAGGTCGCCCGTGCAAATGGTGCTGGGGGCGTTCGACGTCACCTTGTCGGCGGTAATGGTGGCCGTACCGCCGGGGAGCGTGGCCGTCAGTGCATGGGCCGCATGGTCGTACTGCACCACGGCGCCGTCGGGGTAATGCGTGGTGTGGATAGTGGCGCTGGATTCGGGCGCGTCAAATTCCTGCGAGTACAGCGCCGGCAGGATGATGCCGCGCGTCAGGTCGCCGCCAGGGGAAAAGACGATCACTTGTTCGCCGATGGTCGGCGCCGACCAGTTGCGCGTGCTGCCGGCGCGCCGTGTGGCCCATTTCAGCCATTCGGTGGTGAGTGTCGGCCCGAGCCGCACGCGCGCCTTGGCTCCTTTGACCTCGGCAATGGTGCCCAGGCGGATCAGGTTTTGCAGCAAGCGGAGGAGGTCGGACAGGTCGGCGTTCATGCAATGCATGTTGCCGAAGTCCGCGTGCGGATGCACGCGGGGGCGGGTTGATATACGACTTAGCGACTATAGCGGCCCATGATGCATAAACTCATATTTTCCAATTAGGGACGATGTGGCAATTGCCCGCTTCCGTCCCCGTTGCAAACGATAACTGGTAGGTCGAACGTTTAGCATAAGGCATTCTGGTAGGTTCACCCGGATCAAGGCTACTACTCCGAAAGGTAACGTTGACGTCACGTAGTTGTCGGAGGACGCAGGCTGGTGGCTGGCCGGTTTAACGATGAGTTAGTGCCTACTGGCGATAAGATGACAAGTCGCGCATCTATACTGCCAACTGTTGTGTCCAGTTGCTCCATCTCATTGGGGGTATCTGGCAAAAATAGAATAATGCCGCTCTTTACTCCGCCAATAAGTAAGTACTGCTCTACTTGAGCGACGGCATTCTCATAATTTTGAGGGTAGAGTCGCCGCTTGAGTTCGATTACTAGGCGATCCTCTCCGCGAGAAACCAATAGGTCAGCCCGGAATGGCTTGGCTGGGTCCAAGCGAGCTTCGGTTTCCACGTTGAGTTCTGGAGCTGCAGAGGCGAGGAAACCGTGGAGAGCACCAATTACTTGGGACTCCGTCAGCTTGGCATTTGGGGCCGTAGTAGGCGGCATATGAATTGCACAGAACTGCTTAAGCAAATCTGTCACGCGTGGCAAGAGTTCTGCATTCAGTGTCTGTGCCAAGTTAGCGGCTAGCTGCATTTTTTGCGCTTCAGCCTCAGCCTGCGACCGTTTAAACGCTAAACCCTCAGCGATTTGGTCGAGAAGCAGACACGCAAAGGCCGAAACGGAAACTATAGCGAGGAAAGCTTCACTTTCGTCGAAATCTAGCTTGTAGTCATGCGCCGAAGGATTTCGCCACTGAGTACGATATGTCGTCAGTTGGCTTAAAACCCGACTACGGAATGTGTTGCTCTGCTCTAGATAGCTCTCGATGTCATACGGTCGCTTCTTTGCCGGGTCTTGGTCGGCGAGTACGCGATATGCCTCTTTGACACTTCCTTCGAAGGCTTGATTAGTTCGATAGATAGCATCAGTAAAGGCTGTGTCGTCATCAGTTTCTTGGCCGCGCGAGAGATGGCGAAAAGCCGTCTCAATGTGTAAAAGAACCGCCTTCAGTCCCGGGATGTAGTCCCCCTCGTCAAGGACTAAAATCTTCTTTCTTAATGTTTCTACTAGGTCCATGTGTATTAAGATCTTTCGATTAGTTAACACTTTATTTGGCGGAAATTTATCCGGCGAAGAATTGCTTTCAATCATTGCACCGCAAGATTTTTTGTCGCCGTAAAATTCCAATGTCACCAACTTTCTGCTCCTGGTGGGTAGCGTCGTCGGCAAGTTGCTATAGGTTTCATACGACTCTAACTCATTTGATAACTAATGTCAGTTGAAGTTTGCATTGATGCATCTCAATTTTTATCCATGTGACGCAACAAGGATTCGCGTATCAACGTCCGATCCGGGTCACTCAAGCCCAGCAGCGGCCGCTCGGGGTACTTGTAGGCGGGCCCTTTTTTGGTAGCGCAGTCTTGCTGGCCAAACTGATGCACACGCGCCACGCGCGCCACCCAGCCAAAGAACCCGACTTCGATCCGGTCGCCAGTCGCCTTTACTTTCAGGTGCTTGGCGGTGCGAATCTTGGCGAACATCGCCACCTTCTGCCGTTTGATCCGTCCATTCTTCCCCTTGAATTCCTTGCGCCGCTTGCGCGCCGGGTACGCGGTACCATCCGGCCCCTGCTGCGCCTTGATGCGCTGCGCCTGGCTGCGGCGCAGGTCGATGGCCACCTTGTGATTGATGGCGCGGCGCTGGGCCGGCTGCAACTTGGCCAGCAGCGCCCCGGCCCAGGCTTTCAGGGCGTGCAGGTCGTCGCTCATGCTGTCGCCTCGGGCGTGCGCCATTCGGCCAGCAGGGTTTCACCGGCGTACAGTTTCCAGAACTCGTCGGCGTAGGCGGGCATGTGCTGTATCTCGGCCAGGTGCTTGATGTCCAGGCGGCCCGCCTCGCCGGCCTTGACAGCCACGCGCTCGGTCAGGTCCAGCTTGATCGAAATATCGACCGTTTCATGGTTATTAAAATCCACCTCGAAGGCGATGCCGTGCTTGCGGGTTTCTTCGTTGGCCATCAGGTCGGGCTGATGGACTTTGAGCCAGGCGATCAGAGCCACCATGATGGCGTCGGCGTCGCCCGCGTAATCGGTGACGATCAGGTTGAGCTTGAAGCGGTATTCGAAGGAGAGGGAGGCGGTGGCCGACGCCACCACGTTGCCCTCGTCGGCGAAGACCAGCAGGCGGTCGGGGTCGCGCTGCAGGTCGGGGATGGCGGCGGCTAGGTGCTGGCGCAGGCTATTCGGTTTGTACATGGTAGGTGTCGCGGATCAGGTTGTAGGCGTCGATACAGGCGTTCAGCTGGCGGGTGGCGTCGTCGCCATCGCCGGCAATGGCGTCAAGAGCTGCCGCAGTCGCTGCGTCAAGTTCGGCGCGCGCTTGGTGCCGATCGCCTGCGGTAGCGGCGGTATCTGCAGTTGTGGCGCACTGGGCACTGGCGATGGGGATTGACAGGCGGACAGCGCCGCTGCGCACGTCAGCATTGAAATGGTCACGCTCATTTTTCGCATGGCTTTGTTTCTGGGTGAGGTGATCGGCGCGCTGCGCCAGGGCACCGCCGGCCGCGCGTTCCAGTGTGAGCACGCGGGCCGTGGCCTGGGCCACTTCGGTGGCGGCGGTGGTTTTGTTGGTGGCGGCCGCCCGCTGCAGTGCGGCGATGCTGGCATCCTTGCGCCAGCCCTGCGCCGTCCAGCCCGCGATGGCGCCGCACAGGAGGACAGCGGCCAGCGAGCGCCAGGTGCTCCCGGTCACATGGCCACCCGTTCCTTGATCCAGCCGAACAGAAAACGGCGCTGGGTCTTATTGGCCTCGGTGATGTCCAGGTAGCGCGCTGCCTGCAGTCCGTTCAGGGCGCGCAGCAGCACGGTGGCGCCATCCTGGCTGCGCCATTTCAGGAAGGCGGCCAGCGCGCCCAGCGACTGCGCGCCCAGGCGGCCGTCGACAAACAGGGCGGGGTAGCGGGCGCCCGTGTCGTTGAAACCGTTCAGCCAGCGCTGCAGGAACTCGGCCGCGCGGTGCGGTCCCATGTTGACGCCCGTGTCGATCACTTCGGCGCCGATGCCGGCATGCAGTGCCAGTACCTGGTCGAATTTCGGTTCCGTGATGTAGCGGGCCGTGTAGATGGCGCGCGCCACCGTCACGGGCAGCTCGCGCATCGGCCCCGTGTAGCCGTTGGCGCGGGCCACGGCCACGGTGATGCCGAAGTTCGTTTCACCGCCTTTGTCCTGCGGGTCGTTCACATAGCCGCCTTCGGCGCGCAGGATGGCGTCGATGGTGCGCGCGATCAGGGGATTTTCCATGGTGGCCATCAGTGCTCCTTCGCGTCTTTGACCAGCTCGGCGATGTCCTTGTCGCTGCGGCGCTGGAACCACAGGGCCACGGCGCGCGATACCCACCAGCCGGGCGCGCCCACGATCAAGTCGATGGCGGAGGCGTTGACCATGGCGCCGATGCTGGGCAACTGGGCGCACAGCAGCTGGTACACGGTGCCGCCCAGCAGGCAGGAGAACACGCCGGCGCAGGCCAGGCGGGCGACGAATTCGCCCTTGTTGAAGGTGCCGTCGGCATTCAAAGGCGGCAGCACGATGTAGAGCATGGCCGCGCCGACCATGCCCAGAGCGGCCTTGAAGCCGTACAGTTTGACCAGGGTGGCGAAACCACCAAACGATTCTGCGGACATTGCTTGATACTCCGGGGTGAAGTTAGATAGATTTTTCATGAGGGTAAAAATGGTGGATTGCTGCGTTAATCCCATAGCTGCACAAGATTGGCTGCCGCCACTTGGCCCGTGCTGGGCACGGGCTCGGGCAGGGTGACGACCAAGCCGGCCGGCAGCACGGCGCCGTGGCGCGCCAACGCGGGATTCATTTCCAGGGTTTGTTCGACGTATCCCGCGCCGTCGCCCAGATAGCGCCACACCAGGGCGTCTATCGTGTCGTGCTGCCGCGTGCGCACCTGCATCAGATCAGTTCCACGGTCAGGTGCGTGCGCCCGACGATATCGGCGATGGCCCATTGCGCGTTGCGCCGCTGCGCGCCGGGCGCTTCGTCCAGCCACTCCATGCTTTTCTTGTCGCTGACGGACGTGGCCGTGCTGTCGTAGTCGCGGTAGCGCTCGATCAAGTCGGCTTTCGCCGTGCTGTAGACGGCGCGCCGGTACTGCGCCAGCAAGCGGGATTCGCGGTTGATGCGGGTGGCCGGCACGTCAACGAGGGCGGCGTTACCGGCTGCGGCCTGCTTGCGCTGCCAGTCGGCCAGCTCGCGGTTGACCTGCAGGATGGCATCGACCACGGCTTGCACCAGGCGCGCGTCGGTGACGGTGCCGTCCAGGCGCATGGCGTCGCGCATATCGGTGAGATGAATATCGGGAAACCAGCCGTCGTTCTCGATGATGCCAGGGGCAACCGCTGGCGGCGCCGGGGCGGTGCCGGGCGGGATGGACGGGGGCAGGGCCATGAAGGACATACGGGGCGCTTTCAAAATGGGGCGGTGGACGGGGTTCATCAGGCCGATGGTTCAGCCAGAATCCCCCCGTGCCGCCGTGCTGCGGGGGATGCTCTTTACGTGGAACCGGCCGCGCGCTTGATGCGCCGCTCTAGCCGTTCCATATCTTTCTTGACGCCGCAGGACTCCGACAGGGCGCGGGCACGTTTCAGGTGGCCCATGGCCGTTTCCGCCTGCGCCAGCAGCGCCGGGGCGATGTCCGTGTCGTCGGCCTGATCCAGCACGGCGATCATGGCCAGGCCGATGGCCTTGTGCAGCTTGGCGCGCGCCTGGTCGGGCGCGTCGCTGGCGGCCGTCAGCTGTTCCACCTGGCCCAGCACCTGCGCCGCATGCTGTGGATCGGCGGCCAGCTTGCCGTGCAAGTAGCCCTCGGCGAACTCGTCGAGCATCAGGGTGGCGATGTCGCGGCTGTAGGCCTCGGGCAGTGTGAGCTTGTGCGCCAGCGCGTATTCGGCCATGACCAGGGCGCGGTCATACTCGCCCGTGTCGATGTGCCACACCAGCAGGGTGGCGAAGACGTCATCCTGGGCGCCCTTGCCACCGGCCAGCACACCGTCGATCCACTGCGCGTAATCCGGCAACAAGGTGGCCTTGACCTCGATCTTGCGTTCGACGGATTGAATGGACTTCAGGCGGCGCCGGTCGTCGGCCAGCTTGTAGAGCATCATTTCGTAGGCCGTGCCGGTGGTGACGCCCTGCGGCGCGGCGGCGCCGGCCGTGCGCTCGGCCAGCATGCGCGCGCGGTGGCGCAGGGCGGGGGATTGGTTAGCCATTACTTGTCTTTCAGCTCGATGTTTTCCACCAGCGCGGCCAGGCCCAGGTCTTCGATCACGTAGGCGTCATTCGACGACTCGTAATTCTCGATGCGGTCGCGCTTGGGCACGTCCTCGACGCGGCGGCGGCGCGCACCTTCCTGGAAGTAGATCGACAGATTGTCGAAGCGCGTAATCAGGATGGCGTTGTCAGGGAAGAAGGGCACGCGCGCGGCCGGCAAGCCGCCGATGCGTTTCTGGCTGATGATGATGTCAGCCGCCAGGGTTTCCGTGGGCGCATGTTTGGTATTGACCAACGGGAAATACTTGTCGTTCAACAGCTTGCGGCCGACGATGGCCACCAGATTGGTGTCTTCCTGGTACCACGGGTCGAGCAAGTTGACGGCATCCGTCACGGCCGCGTCGAGGTTGGCATACTCGGCGCCGTCCACGTCGCCGATGATGACCTTGCCCGGCATGCCGGCGGCGACCAGGCCCAGCACGCGCTCGGGCGCCAGCTCGCGCAGGTGCTGCAGCCAGCCTTTATTGACGTCCTGCAGCAGCGGATTGGCATCCAGATCGGTGTCGGCCATGGCTTTCACGCCATTGAAGCCGATGACGATGCGGTCGAGCGCCTGGCGCGTCAGGATGGCATTGGCCACGCGCGACTGGAAGTCGGGGAACTTGGCCCAGGCGTCCAGCTTGGCATAGTTCAGATGAGTGTCGAAGTTGGTCTGCTCGCAGCGGTACTTGGTGCCGTCCAGGGTGGACAGGTCGCGCGTCTTGCGTTCCTTATCCTTGGTGTTGGTGCGGCCGGCAATCGGGCCGGACACGCCCAGGCCCAGCTTTTCGCCTTCCTGCTCGGTCACGCCGATGATGTTCACTTTCGACAGGAACTCGCTCGATTCCTGCATCTTCGTTTCCAGCTTTTGCTGCACGCTGGGCGTGACGCTGAAGGTCTTGGCCACGTTGTCTGTGTCGTTCAGTTGGCCCAGGCGGGTTTCATATTGGCCAAATACCTGGCGCGTTTGCTTTTTCATGAATCAGTGCTCCGTTGTTGAATGGGGTGTGGTGGATGGCGCGGGCGCTTAAAACTCGGTCTGCACGGCGCCGTCGTTGCCGGTGGCGGCCGGGCGGCGCGGGCCGATGCCGGGCGCCTCGTCCATCTGCGCCTTGAAGGTGGCCAGCTCGTCCTGCGTCGCTTTCTGCGCCTTTTCCGCGGCATCGAGGCGCTTGAGGGCATCGGCATAGTTGTCGTTGGCGGTGACGACGTAGCCGGCCAGCGCCTCGACTGCTTCGCTGATGTCGGCGAACTGCGCGGCATCGGCGCCGGATTTGTTCGAAAAGCGCGACAACAGGTTTTTCACGGCGTCAGCCAGCCTGGTGCCCTGTGGCTCTTCAAATTCCAGCGTCACCTCGACGGCCGATGTAAACAGGTTGGTGCTTTGCTGCTTGCGGCTGGCGGAGAATTGCAGCGCCTCGGTGCCCAGGCTGGCGGGGCTGTCGGTGACGCCCAGGCCTACCAGGTAGGGCTGCGCCGAGTCGGCAAAGTCCGGCTGAATTTCCAGGCTGGTGTACAGCTTCTGTTTCGCCTTGTTGATGGCCACCAGTTCCGGCGTGGGTTCGATCTGCGCAAACAGGGCCAGTTTCTTGCCGCTTTCGGTGTCCACCTCTTCGGCTTTCACGGCGATCACGTCGCCGTAGGCCTTGAATTGGCTGTCGGGCAGGATGCCGCGAATGTGTTCCAGCCAGATGCGCGCGCCGTAGGTTTTCGGGTTGTAGGTGGCGGCGATCTGCTCGATGGTGGAGCGGTCGATGTTGCGGCCGTCCGTGGTGGCACCTTCGGTGGCGACGCGGAAGAATTTCGATTTGGACATGGTGGGCGTTCTCGGTGGATCGGATAACGCCATGGTCAACGTCTTGGCGCCGCGATTCAATGCGCTGCGGGTTGCTATGGGCCATAGTGACTTTTGCCTTTCCCCGTTCCGCGCGCGCGCGGCCTACGCTGGCGGCATGTTAGGAATCCATCAAACCCCTGAAGAAAAAATCGCCGAACTGGCCGTGCCCGAGTCCGAGCCGCGCCGTGCCGCGCGCGCCCTGTACTGGAAGGGCTGGCGCATTTCGTCCATTGCCCGCCACCTGGGAATCAAGCGCAGCACGATCAATAGCTGGAAAGAGCGCGACGAATGGGACAAGGCGCAGGCCATCGAGCACGTGGAAGCGTCGGCCGAGCTGCGCCTGGTGAAACTGATCGAAAAAGAGGTCAAGAGCGGCAGCGATTACAAGGAAATTGACTTGCTGGCGCGCACCATCGTGCAGATGGCGCGCGTGCGCCGGTATGAACAGCCGGGCGGCAACGAGGTCGATCTCAACCCCAAGCTGGCGAACCGCAATGCCGGCCCGAAGAAGAAGCCGACCCGCAACGACTTCAGCGAAGAGCAGAAAATCCAGCTGCTCGACGCCTTTCAGGATTCGCTGTTCGACTATCAAAAGGTCTGGTATCGCAACGGCGACCAGCGCACGCGCGCCATCCTCAAGAGCCGCCAGATCGGCGCCACCTGGTATTTCGCCCGTGAAGCGCTGGCAGACGCCATGCAGACGGGCCGCAACCAGATTTTCCTCTCAGCGTCCAAGAGCCAGGCCCACGTCTTCAAGCAATACATCGTGCAATTCGCGCGCGAGGCGGCCGGCATCGAGCTGACGGGCGACCCCATCGTGCTGCCAAACGGCGCCCACCTGTATTTCCTGGGCACGAACGCGCGCACGGCGCAGGGCTACCACGGCAATTTCTACTTCGATGAATTCTTTTGGACACAGAATTTCCAGGAGTTGAACAAGGTGGCCTCGGGCATGGCCATCCACAAGAAATGGCGCAAGACCTACTTTTCCACGCCATCCTCGACCACGCACCAGGCTTACCCGTTCTGGACGGGCGAGCTGTTCAACAAGCGCCGCGCCAAGGCCGACCAGGTCAACATCGATGTGAGCCATGGCCGCCTGTCGTCGGGCTACACGGGTGAGGACAAAATATGGCGCCAGATCGTCACCATCCTGGACGCCGAGCGCGGCGGCTGCAACCTGTTCGACATCGACGAGCTGCGCAACTTCGAATACAGCCCCGACCAGTTCGACAACCTGCTGATGTGCAATTTTATCGACGACTCGGCCTCGGTCTTCCCGCTGGCCGAGCTGCAGCGCTGCATGGTCGATTCCTGGGTGGAGTGGGACGACTACAAGCCCTTGCTGGGCCTGCGCCCGTTCGGCAACCGGCCCGTATGGATCGGCTACGACCCAGCCTTGAACGGCGACAGCGCCGGCTGCGTCGTGCTGGCGCCGCCCATGACGGCCGGCGGCAAGTTCCGCATCCTGGAGCGCCACCAGTGGCGCGGGCAGAGCTTCGAAGACCACGCGGACGCCATCCGCCAGATGACCCAGCGCTACAACGTCGAATACATCGGCATCGACACCACGGGCATGGGCATCGGCGTGTTGCCCATCGTGCGCGGCTTCTTCCCGGGTGTGACGGCCCTGAATTACTCGCCCGAAGTCAAAACGCGCATGGTGTTGAAGGCGAAAAACATCATCAGCAAGGGCCGGCTGGAATTTGACGCCGGCTGGACCGACATCGCGCAGTCCTTCATGGCGATCCACAAGACCCTCACCCCCAGCGGGCGGCACGTGACCTATGTCGCCGGCCGCAGCGACGAAACTGGCCACGCCGACTTGGCGTGGGCTTGCATGCACGCCCTCGATCACGAGCCCTTCGAAGGCACTACTGAAAACAACCACTCTTTCATGGAGATTTATTCTTGAGAAAAGCACGACATTTGCGCGCGCGCGGCCAGCAGGCCGGGAGCGCACCACCAGCGGCCACGGCACCGGCCGCCGCCGGCATCGAGGCGTTTTCCTTCGGCGACCCCACGCCCGTGCTGGAGCACGCGGATATTCTCGACTGCTTCGAATGCTGGAAGAACGGCCATTGGTACGAGCCGCCCGTCAACCTGTCCGGCCTGGCCAAGTCCTTCAACGCTGGCGTGCACCACAGCAGCGCCATCCACTTCAAGGCCAACGTGCTGGCGTCCACCTTGATCCCCAGCAAATATCTGTCGCGGGACGCCTTCAAACGCATGGCGCTGGACTTCCTGACCTTCGGCAATGCCTACCTGGAAGACCGGCCCAGCCGCAGCGGCAAGGCGCTGGCGTACCAGCATGCGCTGGCCAAGTACATGCGGCGCGGCGTCGACCTGGACACATATTTCTTCGTGAACGGCTACCAGGCCGTGCATGAATTCGACAAGGGCCGGGTGTTTCACCTGATGGAGCCGGACGTGAACCAGGAGCTGTACGGCGTGCCGCAGTACCTGAGCGCACTGCAATCGGCCTGGCTCAATGAGGCGGCCACCCTGTTTCGCCGCAAGTACTACAAGAACGGCTCGCACGCCGGTTTCGTGTTCTACATGACGGACGCCGCGGCCAACACGCAGGACGTGGACAACCTGCGCCAGGCCATGCGCGACAGCAAGGGGCCGGGCAACTTCCGCAACCTGTTCATGTACGCGCCCAATGGCAAGAAGGACGGCATCCAGATTCTGCCCGTGTCGGACGTGGCCGCCAAGGACGAATTTTTCAATATCAAGAGCGTCACGCGCGACGACCAACTGGCCGCGCACCGCGTGCCGCCCCAGCTGATGGGCATCCTGCCGAACAATGCCGGCGGCTTCGGCGCCGTGGAACCGGCCGCACGCGTCTTCGCGCGTAACGAGCTGGTGCCGCTGCAGGCACAGTTCATGGCGATCAACGAGTGGGCGGGCGTGGAAGTGGTGCGCTTCGCCCCGTATGACCTGGCCACAGGTGGGGAGGGCGCGGCATGAGCGATCATATCGACAACACGGACAGGATCATCTTTGCCGAAGTGGCGCGCGGCCTGGCCGCCGTGCGGCGCCGGCCCGCCCTGGTGGCGCATGGCTGTTGCCACTACTGCGACGAGGCGCTGGCGCCTGCGCTGTTGTTCTGTGATGTGGATTGCCGCGACGATTACGAAAAGGAGCAGGCGGCCAAGGCCCGCGCCGGCCGCCCAGGATGACCGTCACGCCGCGATAGCCGGCAGGGCGGGGCCGCGACAGGCCAGCCGCGCCAGAGCGCCCCAGCCACCGTACAAGCCGCCCATGAGGCGGCTTTTTCACGTCCGGAAGAAAAATGTTGCACAAGAGGCAGGGAAATGCGTCATTTCTGCCCGGCACATGTATTGGACCACTGCCTCACACGTGCCTGTTATGCATGGGGCTTATGGCGCAAATTTGCGCTTTGGCCAAAAGCGCATGAAGAGTGTTGTGGCAGAGCGCATACGAGGGGGCGATGCAATTTGATGCACTTTTTGAGCGGTTTTTCTCGCAGGTTGTGCGATGGAGTGGAGACTGTGGTTTTAGTGAGTTAAAGCAAATGCATCGAAGCATCATAGTCTGATTGCTCTAGCACTCGCGGTCGATGGAAAAAATTTGCGAATGGCAGAGTTAGATGTATATTTTAAGTAACTTTTTTGCAATAAGTGCTAGTATTGAAAAGGGCTGTGGTGCTTTTCTGGCATCAAGCTATAGGTGTCTGACGACGCCCATAGGAGCAGACAATGATGTACGAATTTCTTATTAATAATCGAGAGAATCTCGCTGCTCGTTGCAGAGAGAAGGTTTCGGGGCGTCCAGGTCGACAAGCATCTAAAGTGCAGCTACAAAATGGCGTTCCAATGTTTCTAGATCAGTTGATCAGGACGCTTGCAATAGAGCGAACGTCTGATCCAGCTGTTAGCCAGAAAATCTCAGGTCCTGCGGGTGGTGGTTTAGCTTTATCAGAGATGGGCGTAACAGCGGCGGCGCACGGAAGGGAGTTGTTAGAACTAGGGTTCACGGTTGATCAGGTTGTTCATGACTATGGGGATCTTTGTCAGGCAATTACAGATTTGGCAATTGAGCGTGATGCGCCTTTTCAGGTTGAGGAGTTTCGAACGTTGAATCGGTGTTTGGACAATGCGATTGCAGATGCGGTAACGGAGTTTAGCTATCAACGTGACTTCATCTCTGCAGAAAAACTTGTGAAGGACAATAATGAACGCCTCGGATATTTCGTTCATGAACTTCGAAACCTATTGGGAACGACATCATTGGCATTTACTGCTGCAAAAATCGGCAACTTAAATCTTTCAGGGGCTACTGGGGCAATACTTGAGCGAAGTATATTGAGCTTAAGCAAATTAATAGATGAATCTTTGAGTGATATTAAGGGCGTAGGTAATTCAGAAGTCGTATTGAGCACCTTTAGTTTGTCTTCGTTTATTGCGGAAGCTCAGGCATCTGCAGAACTCTCGGTAGGGAACTATAGCTGTACTTTTAAAGTAATGCCAGTGGATGTTGATTTGGCAATCTCAGGTAATAGATCTTTACTGTTGGCTGCATTAGCTAATATTTTGCAGAATGCATTTAAATTCACACGTAAAAATACTCAAGTATTGCTTAGTGCATATGCGTCAGCTCAAAACATTAGAATTGACGTAAAAGACAATTGTGGAGGTTTACCCCAAGGCACTGAGGAATCGATTTTTCTGCCGTTTTCGCAAAGTGGGAAAAATAGAACTGGTGCTGGCCTAGGTCTCACGATAGCAAAGCAAAGCGTAGCGGCAAACGGAGGGGCGCTTTGCGTACATAGTATTCCAAATGTCGGTTGCATTTTTACGATCTCCCTTCCCAGGAGAATTGTTGCAACATAAATCAAGGTGCCGGGCGTGGAAGAAACTTGTTTTACACGAGTGGAAGACTCGCTATCGTCCCTTCAGCCAATGCATCAGCCCGTATCCCTCTAATAGCAGTTGGTTGCCATCCTGCCTTACACAGCCAGCGGCTTTGGGCCAGTGGGATCGGCTCTGCGCGTCTTAGTCAGTAACGAGCGGGTGCTCATGCCGGTGCAGTTCATGTTGATGATCGACTGAGCGAAAGTGTAAATGTCGCGTTTCGCTTCATATGATATGCCCTGGCCGCACAGGATGACCGCCACGCTGCGGTAGCGGGTAGGGTGGGGTGGGGTTGCGATAGCCCACTGCGCCGGAGCGCCTCAGCCGTTGCATAAGCCTCTCACGAGGTGGATTTTTCACTTACCGGTGAACGACGTTGCCTTAGATGCAAGAAAAAGCCCCGTTTCGGCCCGGCGCGCGCAGTTGTCCCCCCTCCACACCTGCCCGCTATATAGGGCTCTTTTGACTCAAATTTGCGCCATGGCCTAAGGCGCATGAGGACTGGCGCAGCGGGGTGAAGTGGGGACATGCGATTTGACGCATTTTGACGCACTTTGAGCGGTTTTTTCTGCGGCTGGCGTTGCGACGTGGGAACGGTTTTGTTTTCGCGCTGTGCCGCGTCCTGGCGCGCTTCTGCCCATGCATTGGTGTCTGTATTCTGCGCATGGTTCATCTTCACGCCCTCGCATCATTGCCAAGCATTGCGGCCTTAAGAACTCTTGATATACTGTATGCATGTACAGTGCATTACTCAGGTGTCACAATGATTGTTAAAATGTTAAAGATGCGCCTTGCTGGGGTAGAGGTGCCCAAGCGACGGCTGCATGACCGCTATAACTCGGCCCGGCCCGGAACGTTGGAAGTCGTTGAAACCACAGACCAAGGCTTGCACCGCTTGGTCAAGCTGGCCCGCTTCACTTACGGCGAAAGCGGAAACCACGTTGAGACACTTTTCGATGTGAATTTGCTCTGGTATCGGGATGGGCGCATGGTGTTGTCAGGGTTTGAACGCAGCAAAAAAGACATGCAGTTTTGCGACTATGCGCAGTCCTGGCTGTGTTTTGTCGGGACGGAGCCGCCATCGATACCAGAAGGCAGGTAGGTAAATTGTCATTTTTGCGATCTACACCGCGGCAATAGCGATCATACCCGACAGCATATGACTATTCGTTTCACTAATTGAATTGCCTATCGATGTTTGGCTAGGATACATAGCATCAATCATACATTTCGCTTGACGTGCTCGGTGAGCTGAAAGTCGAGAGTGTGTGATTCGGAACCATTCTTCAGTTGACAATATAGAGATGTTGCGTCATGCCTGCAACGCGCGGAAAGAAACTCTAAAGTAGAAACCATCATTCCGCAATGTCAAAATCCAGGGAGTTATGTGCGGTATGGAACATAAAATTTTATAATTTTTTTGGTTACAAATGGTGAGGATTTTTTTGGAAGGTCACGTTATGATTGAAAAATACTTCACTGCTGAATGTGTTCTAATGGCTTTTTTGCATCATTGCAATAATTGCATTATTTAATTAAATTTTAAATTCTTCGGGGTTAATTAATTATGAATGGTGAAATTGTCGCCGTTAGGGGAAATAAGCATGCTGATTTAATTTTTTGGATCGAAAAAAATGATAATCAATCTTTTAGATTGCTTTATGAATCATCGAACAAGCAATTGTTATTCTATGCATATAAAATTGTTAGGAACATGCAAATTGCTGAAGAGGTTGTGCAGGAAACATTTGCTTCGATTTGGCTTCATGCCAATCGTTACAATCCAAATATGGGAAGTCCAGTGACGTGGATGAGAAAGATTGTTAAAAACAAAGCTCTGGACGCATTGAGAGTAGCTGAAGTTTATCTTAGAAATGAAAATTTGAAAGAAATGGACGAAAAAAATACATCTAATGTTTTTTTCGAACCCGAGGCTATTTTAAGTGAAAAGCAGACCTCAGTCATTTTTATGAAATACTTAAAAAATCTTAATGGGTCTCAAATGGAAGTAATCTATCTGTCATACTACGGCGGTCTTAGTCACACAGAAGTTGCGAATTTGGTGGCGGAGCCATTGGGAACTGTAAAAAATCGTATTAGACTTGGAGTTTTAAGTTTAAAAAGGAAGCAATATATATTATTGAGGGATGTATGCAATTAATTTCATATGGCTATATTTTAACGCAAGTAAGAATTAATCAATTCTTCATTTGTTTTTCAGTTAATGTGTAATTGTAAACAATATTATTTTTTGAACGGATATTTTGAAAATAGATTAAAAAAAATCTTATATTAGAAGAGGGGGGTGTGGGAATGCTAAATTATTTGGAAAAATTGCTAGCCTTGTCAATGACTGGTGCGCATATGTCTCCTATGCCTGCAGGCTTGACAACAACATAATTGAAACCAACATTCAATGCTGTAGTGCGATAGGTAAGTCCCATATGTCCCGAAAGCGCCACGAAAAAAGTATTCGTAAGGTGACGTAATTTTTTAAGTTTTGCAACAAGTTCAAATGGTGCAATATTGTTTGATGAGCTACATATGTAAATAACTTCAAAGCTACGTTGTCTCGATATCGACAGTGCATCCGGTCCCGTATACACAGACACTACGTCGTGGCCGTAGATGTTTAATAGAGTAGCGAACATTTCGGCTTGGTCTTGACTAGCATCGACAATGAGGATGCTGACACTACGTTTAAATACAGGTTGATGATATCGTTTATCACTATGGGAACCTGGCCCAAGGCATTGAACATGAGCAAGTGCGGATTGTATATTTAGCAACATTTTTCAACCTTGCCTTAATATCGAATAGTAATGTGTAATAGCATAGATAAGTTTGCTGACTATGTCATTTGTTTTTGATAACTTTTTAAGGTTTTTGATGAGTGTTCCGAGGATTGCAGTTCTGCAGATTGGCTGGAGGAAAGTACGTAGATGAAGTATGAGACGGGTTATGAAGTTGACGGATTTGAGTTCCATATAGATGCCCGGCAAGATGAAGAGGGGAAGTATCAGGGGCGAATTTTTTTTACGACGAACGGTGAAACGCAACAGCGGTATGTGCCCCCATTCCTGCTATCCACCCTGACTGCTTTCAAAACTGTTCGAGGAGCGCGTATCGAAGCGGAAGCACTCGCTTATGAGCTAATAAAAACAAGAACGATCAAAGCGTTGCTACCTTAGATTTTGAGTGAAAAATTGTTGGTTGGGCCGCCGTACCCATATGAAGAGCTAGCTCTGTTGATGAGCGTCCATGCTACTGCCAGTGCATTTTCCGTGAACGAACTTGAGGCTTAGGCATGTTTAACTAAAAATTATGTATAATTCCTTTAATGCATACTTTTCTTTTCAGTCACAGCCACCGACTGGCCTACCCGTGCCGCCCCCAAATTTGCCGGCCCAACATGTGTCTAGTTACGTAGACACCACACTAATGGCGGATATATCATGGCAAGCCAGCACCCACCTCTACGTATCATGGTCGTCGATGACAATCGCGACGCAGCGGATCTGATCGCTGAATTTTTAGTCATGTGCGGCCACGATGCCCGGCCAGCCTATGGCGGCGCCGAAGCGTTGCAAACCGCAAATTCTTTCACCCCTGACGTAGTCTTCCTTGATCTTGGCATGCCAGACATTAGTGGTATCCAAGTCGCACAAATGCTGAGGCAGGAAGCACAGTCCCAGCATGTCAAAATTATTGCCCTCACAGCTTGGGGCGACGAAGCGACACGTGCTCAGACCAAAGCCAACGGTTTTAATTTTCATTTGACAAAACCTGCTGCCTTAGCCGAGATACTTGGTGCGCTAGATGTAACTGGCTAAGCGTATAATTGCTTGCTTGTTGCCAGCCTTTCGAAAATACACGCTGCATTTTTGTTGCCAATGATGAATCGCCAGCTCGCAAAACGGCTTTTTGTTAAAAGCTTGGCTCACTTTCGTCCCCAACTTCGAACACCGTGCAACAGAATTCTTCTTAGAGATAACGATAATTCATGAGTAATTTATCAACGGCTGGGGAATTAAAATTTAACGATGTTGTGTTGGTGCAATCGATTGCGGCCGTGCCAAAAATTATGCGTGTCATCGCAGAATCCACTGGCTTGCGTTTCGTGTGCATTGCGCGGATAACCGATAATACTTGGACATCGTGTGCTCTCCTCGACAGGTTGGGTTTTGGCCTGGTGCCGGGCTCTGAACTTGTGTTGTCGAGCACTCTTTGCGATACCGTCCGTGAGCAAAGAGCCTCTGTTTTTATCGACAACGTTAGCACCAGTGCTCTTTACCACGACCACCCAACACCCAAGCAATACGGGTTTGAAAGCTATTTCTCAGTACCCTTATATTGGCAAAATGGTGAGTTCTTTGGTACTCTGTGCGGCCTCGATCCTGCACCGAATGACCTTTCGACAGGAAAGGTAATCGATTCGTTGCATTTGTATGCTGAGCTAATCTCCTTACAACTGGATACTGAAAAGCGCGTTATTCTTAGTGAAGATGCTCTCCAGGAAGAGCGTGATACCGCGGAGTTGCGTGAACAGTTTATCGCGGTCCTCGGTCATGATTTGCGTACGCCCCTGTCTTCTATTCTCAATGGTGCTGAGCTGATCAAGCTTATGTCGCCTTTGGACAAAGTCAACAGTGTTGCAGACCGCATCTTGCGTAGCGGCAATCGTATAGCGCATTTGGTAGATGATTTAATGGATTTTGCTCGCGGCCGACTTGGCGGAGGAATTCCCCTCGCTATGACGATCGCTAGCGATTTAGACGCTCAATTACGCCATGTTGTTTCTGAACTTGAGAGCAATTATCCTGGCCGCGTCATTAATACCGATATTGACGTGCCACAGCAGCTACGTTGCGATCCGGGCAGACTGACACAATTACTGTCGAACCTGTTAGTGAACGCACTTATGCATGGTGATCCAGAGAAGGCTGTTGATGTGACAGCCCACTGTCATGCAAGTGTATTGCAGATATGCGTCAGCAACCAGGGCAACGCAATTCGGCCGGATATATTGGGGCGCCTTTTTCAGCCATTTTGGCGCGGTACGGAGACCGCCCCGGGAATTTCTGGCTTGGGTTTAGGTTTGTACATCGCGTCACAAATCGCCAAGTCCCATGAAGGCGAACTGATTGTTGACTCGACCGGGGAGCGTACAATTTTCACTTTTAGCATGGCGACAGGTTCGGCAGAGCAAACCTCCATATAGACAAAGTGATGAAGGCCTAGATAGCCTTGCGGCGGAGGCGTTGGCTTACAATAGAATTTTTACAAGGATATTCGTGGTGTAGGTAGAATGGTAGGTATGCTTTTTGTGTGTCTTGTAAGAGCCCCATGAATACTGGCTATTCGTATTACACCGCTTCCGCCAGGAAATAAAGAAACCGCCTTCGGGCGGTTTTTTATTGCCTGGCGGAAGCGAGCAGGGCGGCGCCCTGCGTGTGAGATTCGAAGGGCTGGGCTTACCGGCCCAGCCCGCCCCGAATCCTCCCCCTGCTGCCGCTGCGCGGCGGCCACGCGCGCCGTGGGCGCGCGTTCGTGGTTCTAATTAGATTTTCGACTGAACCAGTTACCACGACCGCCAACGCATCAGTCCGTGTCTGAATGGCAGACCTGACCCCGATGCCATTGACATAGCGGCCGGTCTTTGCAGACGAGACACCTGCCTGCTTGGCTCGCATGATTCGGTGGTACAAGACCATAGCCTGATGCCACCTGCCAGGTTCGCGCTCGCGGTAAGCCAGCGCTCTCGCTCGTACGCGACGGAGAGTGTTGCGCATGCTGCTGTCTCTGTCCACGATCAGCAGCACCAATTCACGCAGGTCCGACCGCAGCCGTACACTACAGAATGCGGTCCAGGATCAAGCGATTGAAAACTCTTGAAGTTGAGTATGGCGCGTTCAATGTGCGGGCATCGTAATCCACCGGATCGCTCTTCGGCTGGTTACCTGTGCGACAGAGCCGTTTAAGATTTTAGGGAGGAGACGATTGAATAACCTCGAGATATTGTGCATAGGACGACATACCCATGCTGAAGCGGCGGGCATCGATATTAGCAAAATCCTCGATCGGTTTGGGCTCGATGACGCCGTCCTCGCGCTTACGATACTGGGTGCCGTAGATTTGCATTTTATTGTCGTTGACAAGTACGCGATCGATCGACGTCGCGAGATTTGAAAGATTAATTTCATGTTTTCTTGCCGCTTTCTGCATCAACTCCAACCAGTGCCTTAATTGTTCAGCCGGTGAATGCTGAGCTATAAGCCAGGCTCCGCGCGCAGCCTGCGCCCCTACCATGGAATGCGTCGGCCAGCCTTTCTTTTCAATAATTTTCATCAATCGCTTTTGACGCAAACTATCATCAGTTTGCATCTGCTTCGTAGAGGTCGAATTCTGCCTCTCATTAGCCCAGGATCGCCGCATCACACTATCTTGCCGGCCCATTTCTAATAATTCGCGAGCAAGATTAGGTTCAGGTACCTGTCGTGGATAGACCAAAACTGGGAGTGGTATTGCGGTACGGGCATCGAATACAGGCTGAGGATCAGAATCCCACTCATACTCAGCAATCACAATACTGCAAGTGATGCCAGGCGGCAGATCGATATGATACCGACCACCTTCAATTTTACCTAGAATTCGCTCCCGTTGGTCTTGACAGTCGGCCAACACCGACAATTTCTCTGGAATCACTCCGGTCGAACTAAAAACCTGTCCGGAGAAATGGACTGAATCCACCAGCTCAAGTGATTTAGCACTTGTTGAAATTAAAATTAACGCTGCTGCGAGAGGGAAAATTATTTTATATATTCCAATTTTTTTTAAGTATGGTTTTTGTTGCATAAATATTCTCCAGTTTTTTACTATTTATGAATGGGAAACTGACTATAATATTTTAATCTGGCACGAGCGACCTGCTTTAAATGGGTTAGGCGGCGATTGAAGGTGTCGCGTCAGCCGGGCGCAGAATTTTTTCATCCTGTACCACTCGCCCCCCTACCAGCACAATTACCCGATCTGCCGATGCGATTGTTTCCGGGCGATGTGCGACAATTATTCGCGTTATATTGAGTGAACGCACTGCGGCGTTTACCTGACTCTCCTTACCAATATCAAGGTGACTAGTAGCCTCGTCAAGAACCAAGATGGTAGGACGTTTATACAAAGCTCGCGCAAGGAGGATCCGTTGCTTTTCCCCCCCCCCGATAGTACAGTACCCATGTCTCCTACCAAAGTATTGTACCCCATTGGCATTGCGTTAATTTCTTCTGCAATAGCAGCCATGGCAGCACATTCTGATATCCATGCTTGGTCTGGAAGTGGATCGAAAAAGCTGATATTTTCAGAAATAGAACCTGCAAACAATACGTCGTCTTGAAGAACTGTTCCAATCGTTCGGCGAAGTGCATTAATTCCGACCCGGCGAATGCTCGCCTTGCCTATAAGGACATCCCCTCCAGTTGGCGGCAGTATTCCTAAAAGAATATTTAATAGCGTACTTTTTCCGCAACCGGATGGTCCCGAAAGGGCAACAGATTCTCCAGGGTAAACGCCCGTGACCACGTCGCCATTATCGCAACCGATCTCGAAGCCGTCAGAACACCAGCGTCGATTCGATTCCTGCACAGCCACCACGCCGTCATGCACGCGCGCGCTCACGACCCGCTTAGGCGCTTTCGGGAGCAACAGCCGGTAAGCCTTCATGACACGGTAGAAGCGTTTGTGGTTGAACAGCGTGAGGCCAGCAGCCAGACGGCGACGATTGACCAGCGCGCCAGCGCGCCGATAACCGTACGTCGGCAATTGGCCAATCTCCGCACGTACAGCCTCCACCAAGGCAAGATCGGCAAGCACGTCGATCTGGCGCACGGTACGGCCATCAATCCAGTCCGAAGACCGCGTCATCAAATCCATAATGTGCGAGCGCGCCACGCCCAAGGCCTGGCAGACCGGCTTCACTGGTCGTCCTTTGGCAACAAGGGCGCGCGCGCAATCCACTTTTTTTCGCGAGCGAAGTCCACGGCTTCTTTCAAGATTTCCGCCTCCATGGTCTTCTTGCCCAGCATGCGCTGCAGCTGCGCGATTTGGGCCCGGGCAGCCGCCAGTTCGCTGGCCGGCACCACCGATTCGCCAGCATGGACCGCCACCAGGGCACCTTCCCGCTCCAGCTTGCGCCAGTTAAACAGCTGGCTCGCACTGATACCATGCTTACGCGCCACCAGCGAAACGCTCATCCCAGGCTCGTACGTTTCACGCACCAGCGCCGCCTTTTCAGCTGCGGACCACCGACGACGCTTCTCGTCGCTGACCGTTACCACCTCGATTGTTTGCTTGCTCTTAGTCATATGCCTAGTCCTATTCCTAGTCGTAAGGACAATGCATAGACTGTGTCCGGCGATTCAGGGGGCTATCTCACGACGTGTATGTTCAGGGTTCGTTTCGCTTGGGTACACCTATCCGTCCGGTGAATGACGACGAGCATTACGACATCGATTTGGTGTGCGAGCTGTCGTTTGGTAAGCATCAGGTAACGCAAAAAGAGCTTAAAAAAAAGCTTGGCGTCGAGATGAAGCTCTATGCTAAGCAACATGGTATGAAGGAGGTTTCTGAAGGGCGCCGATGCTGGACCCTCGATTATTCTGAAGGTGCGCAAGTTCACCTTGACGCGTTACCTGCTATTCCTGATGGCGAGGGAAGAAAAATTGCTCTGGAATCCTTGAGTCTTAGTTCTGATTGGTCGCAAACTGCAATCCCAATTACTGACACTGATTCTGCTAACTTCAGTGAACGGGCGGAAAGCTGGCCTCATAGCAACCCTCGTGGTTTTACCGAATGGTTCAAGTCAAGAATGGTTGTTGCTTTTAACGAGGAGCGGGCACAGCTTGCTCTTGAGGCTTGCGCAAACGTTGAAGACGTTCCTGAGCATGGCGTAAAAACGCCCCTGCAGCGTGTCATCCAGATTTTGAAGAGGCATCGCGACATCCGTTTTTCGTCAAGACCGGATGTTAAGCCAATCTCAGTGATTATCACGACGTTGGCTGCGAGAGCGTACGGAAATCAGCGTAATCTATCGGAGGCCTTAGCGCATATTTTGGATAATATGCATTTGCATATTAAAAAGCGTAACGGCATATGGTGGATAGAAAATCCGACTGACTCGGCTGAAAATTTCGCAGACAAATGGGAATCAAATCCTGAACGAGGCGAAGCATTTTTTGAATGGCTTGAATACGCTCATGAAGATTTTAAGGAAATCGCTTGCGAAAATAATCTGCACTTAATCTTAGAGTCGGCAACTGAGTCTTTCGGTGCTAGTGTTGCATCGGGGGCTGTTGGCAGGGTAGGCTTACCCTGTTACTACCCTGTTACCACAGTTCGACTGAGCTAGCTTCCAAGGCGGCCAATGCATCAGTTCGTGCCTTGATGGCAGACCTGCCCCCGTGACTGCGTGACTGACTGAGTGTCGTGACTGTGACCCTGTGACGGCGCTCGCGACTCTAGCGACCCTCTTGCGACTTTATGTATGGAACGATGGACTGCCTTTGGCACTCTAATGTTCTGCCGCTAGATATTGAAACTGCATGGTGCAATGGGGACGACACACAAGCTCCTAAATTCTCCCAATCGTAATATAATTTCACAATGGAAATTATTTTTCCTATTGAGTAATTTATTTGGTATAGACAAATTGAAGGCATGCATGGCTATTATTAATTCATAAGCGAAGTTCGCCAAGTACAGTCTCGTTGGGGCATGGGGATTTTTTATTATATCTTTATTAATTTTAATAATTTGCAAGAATTTCGCTGTTGCAGGACGGGTTACATCATCCTTGAGCGTACTGTGCGCCGCCTTGGGGATGCCATTGCTCATCACTGTTCAGTATTTTTATGATGCTGTTGAAAAGATATCTAGAGATCTCCATATTACTTTTGGCAACGAAGTAAGTGAGAGAATTGCGCCCTTGGTAGCACATTTGGATGAGGAAGTGCGAATCGGATCGTATCGTAGTGATGAAGCCAATGCTTTTACAATTTCTTCTGTATTTGGTAAAAAGGCATTAATTGCTTTTTCTTCCTGTTTGCTGGAAGCAGCTGATGATCGACAACTAATGGCGATTGCTGCGCACGAGATCGCCCATCTAAAAAATGGGGATTCGAAAAATAAAACCTATATTCTTGCTTTTAGTCACGCTGTTCGAATTTATCCGCACCTGCTGTCGGAATTGTCGAAGAGCGTGCTGAAAAGTGTAGCGATGGTACTGGCGGGAATGGCAGCTATTACTGTGCTGCTTGTGATTATATTTCCTGAAATTTCCGAGGAACTAAAAAGGGTGCCGTCGGCATTGAGAGGGTTTCTCCCCATATTAGTCTGGCCCGCTGGCGTAATTCTCGCTTACTTTTCGTTAAATCATGTCTTGAATCGCGCGTTCTTTGCCTACAGTCGGGAGCGTGAGTTTGTTGCCGACGCTGACGGTGCACTAATGACATCGTATCAAGATATGATGTCTGCGCTTTCTCTACTAGCTGAGAGTGAGGAGGGAGTCATCAGCGTATTCGACACTCACCCGGCATTTGAGAAGCGCCAGAAGCGACTTAATTCGTTAAAGGCACGTGGGTAAGTAGTAATACAGCCAGTTCTGCGGGGGCGAAGTCTACTGTTCAAATCCAGATTTTTACTGCATGAGCTATTCTGACCATTTTCAGGAACTTCTGCGCATTATAAGATCCGTGTACACCCTCGCCGAATCTCCGGCCCAAGACCTTGGGCGCGTCGCCAAGATCCGGGCGCTCAGCCTCGACCATTTCAAGCCCCACGTGGGCCTGAAAGGCAGCCACGGTCTGTTCGCCTTCGAAGAGTCGTGGGCAAGCATAAGGCCGGCGACTGCGGACGCTGACGGGCAGCATTGAGCGGACATATTTCGCGGGCCAAGATAGGCGCAGCAGTGACCGGGTCAACAGCCTCACCCTGCACTTGGCTGACGGGTCGACAGCGGAAGAAAGCATTTATGCGCGGCATAAGCAGGGCAGCAAGCTGCTCAGCCTATATCCGGTGCGACGGTGACAATGGTGTATGCGCTGGACGAGCTGAAGGCGCAGCAGGCGGCGTACGGCAGCATTCACTATACGCGGACCGTGCTGGGAGTTCCACATCTACCAGGAACGCGCAGGAATAACGTACGGTGTGCCATGCCGAAGTTCCACAATCCGTACAACCTTGACCCTGGACAAATTCCCCGCCGAAATTCGTTTGACCGCCTCCCCGCGCCCGGTCTAGAGTCGTCGCAGTGACTTCAACCGATCCCATTCGACGCCCATGGCCAAACCCTTTCCCTTGAACCCCAGGAACCCCGAGCGCATCTGCTGGGGCTGCGACAAGTATTGTCCGCCGGATGCCATGCGCTGCGGTAATGGTTCCGAGCGCACGCAGCATCCCATCGAGCTGTTTGGCGAAGGCTGGAATGACTGGGGGCTGGCGGCAACAGACAAGGAAGACATGGCAGGCGAGGAAGAGGATAAAAAGCAGTCTTGACGGCGATGGCAATGGCAATGGCAATGGCAAACTCACCGCCCGCCGCGGCGCGCCGCTACAATTGCCTTATCGTTCACCCATTCCAGGCAATTGCCATGCACCACACACTGTCCCGCTGGCTGGAAAGCAGCGCCGGCGATGATACGCTCGTCGAGCATCCGGCCGTGCACACCATCGAGGAAGCGCTGCGGCACGTACCGCCCATGCCCGGGCTGATGGTGAAAAACCTGTTCGTGCGCGATGAAAAGGGACGCCGGCATGTGCTCGTCATCGTGCCGTTCGACAAGCGCGTCGACCTGGTGGCGCTGGGGCGGCTGTTGCCGGCCAGTAAGCTGAGCATGGCTTCGCCCGAGCGCCTGCTGCGGTACCTGGGCATCGCGCCCGGTTCCGTCAGCCTGTTTGCGCTGTTGCACGACAGCGCGCAGGCGGTGGAGCTGGTGCTGGACCAGGGCGTGTGGGATGCGGATGCTGTGCAAGCCCATCCGCTGCGCAACACGGCGACAGTCGCGCTATCGCATGCCAGCTTGATTCGTTTCCTGGCGCATACGGGGCACGTGCCCCGCATCGTGAACGTGCCAGCCGCTAATTAAGAGCATTCAACCAAGCGCATCGGGCTAAGCGCATCGAGCTTCAATGCCCCGAGACGGGCGCGCCGCCGCTGCGCCGTCCCGGCCGGAAGCCATGCTCGCGCGCCGACCAGGCGATCACGAACGCCAGCAAGATCAATGCCGCCATGGCCCAGGGAAAGGCGGCCACGCCCCATGCTTGCAGCAGGGCGCCGCCCACCACGCCGGCGGCGGCGATGGCCCCATTCCACGCCACCACGTTCATCGACAGGGCCACGTCCGCGCCGCTGCCGGCCGTGTCGGCCAGCGCCGTTTGCAGCAAGGTGGCCGCGCCGCCGAACGTGAGGCCCCAGACGGCCACGGCAAGGTAGATCACGGCAGGCAGGTGCGATGCCACGCCCAGCACGAGCGCGGTGGCGGCGAACACGGCCAGGCTGACCAGCACGCTGCTGCGCAAATGGCGCTCGACCAGCTTGCCCGTGATCCAGATGCCGGCCAGGGCGGCGGCGCCGAAGACGAGCAGCACCAGGTCGACCCTGCCCGCCAGGCCGGCAGGCGCGACGAACGGGGCGATGTAGGTGTAGAGAATGTTATGCGCCAGCATCCAGGCGATGACGACGGCCAGCACGGCGCGCACGCCCGGCGTGGCGAAGACGCGGCGCAAGGGCATGCGCTCGTGCGCGGACTGGCCCGGGTAATCCGGCACTTTCGCCAGCACCCAGGCAATGAGGATCAGTGTCAGGCCGGAAATGATCCAGAAGGCGGCACGCCAGCCCACGAGCGAGCCGAGCAGGGTGCCCAGCGGCACGCCCAGCGACAGGGCGACAGGCGTGCCCACCATGGCCAGCGCCAGGGCGCGTCCTTGCTGCTGCGGCGTCACCATGCGCCGCGCGTAGCCGGCCAGCAAGCTCCAGGCCAGCCCGGCCGCCATGCCGGCAAAGAAGCGGGCCGCCAGGGTCAGCCAGTAGTGCGACGACAGCGCCGTGATGGTGTTGAACACGAGAAAGCCCACGATGGTGAGCAGCAGCACGTTGCGGCGGCGCCAGCCGCGCGTGGCAATCGTCAGCGGTATGGCCGCCAGCAATGATCCCAGCGCATATGCGGTGACCATTTGCCCGGCCAGCGCGGCGTTCACGGCCAATCCGGCGCTGATTTGCGGCAGCAAGCCGGCGGGCAAGGTTTCCGTGACGATGCAGATAAACCCCGTCATGGCCAGGGCCAGCAGGCCGGCGACGGGGAGGCGGTCGGCCAGCACAGGGCTGGCTCCGGTGGTGAGGGTGGCGTGATTCACGGCAAACATCCTTGTAAGGTGGCCAGGCGCAAGCGTGCCCCGGGCCGTTGTGGCGATATATATGTATCGATCGGTATAAATATAGGCGAGGGCGGGATGCGTTGTCAATGACTTCTGTATCGAGTAGTATGTAAGTGACGAAAAAAAGGAGTGGGTGATGGCGCAAATGGGACGGCCGCGCACGTTCGACCGGCAGGCGGCGGTGGAGCAGGCCATGTTTTTATTCTGGCAGCAAGGGTATGAATCGACTTCATTGAGCCAGCTCAAGGCGGCCCTGGGCGGCGGCATCTCCGCGCCCAGTTTTTATGCGGCATTCGGCTCGAAGGAAGCGCTGTTCCGCGAGTCGGCGCAATGCTATCTGGATACTTACGCGCGCGTGACGGAGTGCCTGTGGGACGATGGCCTGGCGCCGCGCGATGCCATCGAACTGGCCTTGCGCCAGTCGGCCAAAATGCAGTCCGAGCCGGGACATCCGCCCGGCTGCATGGTGGCGCTGGGCTGCATGAGCGCGCCGACGGCCGAGCACGCGGCCGTGGCTGAACCGCTCACGCAATCGCGCGCCCGCACGCGGGCCGGCTTCGTGCGCTGCGTCGCGCGCGGCATTGCCAGCGGAACCTTGTCTGCCGCGACGGATGCCGCGGCGCTGGCGGCCGTCTTCGACAGTTTCTTATCGGGCGTGTCCATCCAGGCGCGAGATGGCGTCGGCTACGCCGTGCATGACGCGGCCATTACACAGGTCTTGCGCGTGTGGGATGCCAGCCGCGCGACTGCTTAGGACGTAAAGCGGAACTCCAGTACTTCATCGCCATAGTGGTCCGTCTCGCCCGTGGAAGTCCAGCCCAGGTAGCGGTAAAAGCCGTACGAGCGCGAAGCGGGATCGTCGGAGCAGCCGAGGAACAGCCGTGCATGGCCTTGCGCGCGCAGCTCGGCCATGACCAGTTCCAGCAAGGTTTTTCCTGCGCCCAAGCCCTCGAACGGGGGCAAGAGCGCCAGCACGACAATTTCGCCCGTCGTGCGGTCGCCAAAGCAGTAGCCGGCCAGCTGGCTGTCTTGCAGGCAAACAAAGCCGGGCAGGTTGCCCGAGTCGATCATCGCGGCCCAGCTGCCGGCCGTGATGCCCGCTTCCGCCAGGCGTTCTTCGGAAACGGCGTTTTCCCGCGTCTGGCCGCGCATGGCGATAAACGCGGCCGTGTCGTCAGCACTGGCGGCGTGGAAGGTGAACGCTGCAGGATGTGTTGTCATGTGTCGTGTTCGATGGTGTCGAGTCAGTAGGAAGGATGGCCGGGGATGAACATCATTCCCAGGGCTTGCGCATGACTTGTGCGTGGCGCTGCCAGTCATAAATGGTTTTATTCTCCATTGCCTGCTGGCCGGGCTTGCTGGCATCGATGACTTCGTCCTTGACGAGTATCAAGGCCTGCTGGTCATTCAGGCGATATTCCCGGTAGCGCTCGCAATCCTGTTCCCGCCGCGCGATGGCGATCAATTTGCTGGCCTGCCACGCATAGCGGTCTTCATAGTAGCATTGCGCCGCGCAACCGCAATTGGCGATGCCGCCTTCGATGGTTTTCTGCGCCATGCTGATGTCCAGGTTCGGGATGGCCGACAGGGGCTTGTTGAAACGGTAGCGCTTTGCTTGCGCATCCCACAGCCACACATCGGAACAGCGGATGCGCCCCTGGCTATCCGTATACCCCGTGACCCACAGGTCGGCATGGCCGTCGAAATTCATGTCGGCCAGCAGCGCGTGCAAATTGCCCGTGCCGCCGCTGCTGCAGCGGCCGTTCACCCAGGCATTGCCGATCTTCAGCCGGTAAGTCTGTTGTTCAGCGTGGTTCGCGTAGCGGATATCGGCCGCTTGCCGCACGGTGCCCGATCCGGCTTTCTCCAGATGCAAGGTGCCGCAGCTGGCGGCAGTGGAAATCAATGACAGGAACAAGGCGATCAGTTTCATGGGGATATTTCGGGAAAACATAGGCACCTTGCGTGGATGGCATCATGCGGGGAACGCTCAGACGGCCCGAGCCGGCTCATGGGGCGGGACGCCCGCTTGCGCCGGGCATTCGCGGCAGACGGCGCGTTCCCGTGCGTGGGCGCGCAGTGCGATGCTGCAGGCGGGGTCATGCGCTGTCGGCTTGCTTGCTTTCCATTTCGGCCAGCAACTCATTGAGCACCGCGATGGCGCCGCTGATGCGCAGCAAGGTGTGTTCCAGCTCGCCCTTCTTCCGCTCCAGTTCCGCCAGCTGCCGTTGGCCGGCATCATGGTTGGCCTGCAATTCGCGTATGCGGCCCTGTATCAGTTGCTTGTCCATCCTGCTTCCTCCTTGTCAATGACTTGCCGCGACGCGGACCCTGCCATCGGCCGCCGCCAATTTGCTCAGTTTGCCTGTTGCATCAAGCTCATACGTATCAAAGTCGCGCGCCAGGAATAGCGTGCCCGTGTAATGCAGGCGGGCTTCCGCTTCCAGTTCGGCCATGCCGTCCGCGTTGTGATAGCGGGCGCTGAAGTGCGTGAGGATCAGCTTGGGCAGGCGCGCGGATTCCGCGAACTGTGCCACGCGCTGCACGGAACTGTGCGTGGGGCCGGGGCCTACTTTTTGCAGCATGGCTTCCGTGTAGGTGGCTTCATGCACGAGCAGCTGCGCATCGGCGCAGGCATCGGCCAGCAAGGAGGGCGTATCGTTGTCGCCGCCGATCACCACCGTGGCGCGCTCCGTGTCGACCTGGCGGAAGGTGGCGGCGGACAAGACCGTCCCATCGTCGAGCGTGGCATCCTGGCCAGCCTGTAATACGCCCCAGGCGGGACCGGGCGGCACGCCGGCCGCCAGCAGGGCCGCCTTGTCCATCTTCCATTTCGTCGTTTCCAATGCGAAGCGATACGCGACGCTGGGCGCGCGGTGCGACAGCGCGTGGCGCGAGACGGTCAAGCCCGCCTCCTGGTGAACGACCTGGGCGCTGTCGACGTCGATGTGGATCAGCGGATACGTCAGGAACAGTTCCGTATGCAGCAGGGTCGCGTCGATCCACGCCTTGACGGCGGCCGGGGCGATCAGCAGCAGGGGCTTCTTGCGGCCCGTCATGGAGGCGCTGGCCAGCAGGCCCGGCAGGCCATAGCTGTGGTCGCCATGCACGTGGGTGATGCAGATGCCGACCAGGTCGTGCACGGACAGGGCGATGCGCTGCAGCTGGTGCTGCGTCGCTTCGCCGCAATCGATCATCCACCAGTCGCGGTTGTGCGTGGTTTGCAGGGCCAGCGACGTGACGTTGCGGTGGCGCGTGGGCACGCCGGAAGAGGTGCCGAGAAAAGTCAGTTTGAACATCCGCGCATTATGCTGCAGCCACGTCCGCTTGCCAACGCCATTGCTTAGCCGGCAGCCAGCGGCGCACCCAGCTTGTCCTTGTAGATGCGGCCGTTTTTCATGATCAGCAGCAGATTTTCCTCCGGCTGGGCGAGGAAATCGAGGTTTTTCGTGGGGTCACCGTCGGCCACCAGCAAGTCGGCAAACGCGCCAGCGGCCAGCTTGCCCAGGGCGCCCGGATACGGCGAGCGCTGGCCGGACAGGGCCAGCAAGTCGCCGTTCTGCCCCGTCGCCTGCGCCAGCAGAACCAAGGGGTCGTAAAAGCGCGTGAGCTTGGCCAGCTGGCGCCCTTGCGTGGGCGTGTTTTTCGCGTTGAACAGGATGTCCGTGCCCCAGCCCGTGCGGATGCCGTATTTTTGCGCCAGCGCATAGGCTTTCACGGTGCCTTCGGCAACGATCTTCTGGCTGGCCCGGCGCGCCGCGTCGGGATACACATTGCTGTCTTCATCTTGCAGGAAGGGCTGCAAGCTCCACCAGGTGCCCGCGTCGCGCATCATGCGCACGGACTCGTCGTCGGCCAGCTGGCCGTGTTCGATGCTTTTCACGCCCGCGCGGATGGCCCGCCGTATGCCTTTCGGCGTGTAGACGTGGGCCATGACGTAGGTGCCCCAGTCGTCGGCCGCCTCCACGCCCGCGCGCAGTTCGCGCTCCGAGTACTGTGTGCTGTCGAGCGGGTCGTACAGGGAAGCGACGCCGCCGCCGGCCAGCATCTTGATCTGCGTCGCGCCCAGCATCAATTGCTCGCGCACGCGGCGCAGCACTTCCGCTTCGCCATCGGCGATCATGGCCATGCCCGCCGTTTCCGCCAGGCCCAGCGGCGCGTTGGCCGCGCGGGGAATGTCCGAGCGCAGGCGGAAGTCGCCGTGGCCCGAGGTTTGCGAGATCATGGCGCCCGACGGAAAGATGCGGGGGCCGTCGACGATGCCTTCATCGATGGCGCGTTTCAATGCAAAGGCCGGGCCGCCCGGATCGCGCACGGACGTAAAGCCGCGCAGCAGGGTGCGCCGCGCTTCCTGCGCCGCCACCAGGTACAGATAGCCGACGTCCGACGTCATGGCCGTCACCTGGCTGATGGCGGCCAGCATGGTGTGCCAGTGGGCGTCGATCAGGCCCGGCATCACCAGCTTGCCCTGGCAATCGATGACGCGCGCCCCTTCCACCTTCGCGCCGGCCGGCAGCAGGGCCGTGATCAGCGGTCCCGTCACCAGCACGTGGATGCCGGCGCGGGGGGGCTTGCCCGTGCCGTCGAAGAGGCGCAGGTTGGTCAGCAGCACGGGACGTTCGGCCGCCTGCGGCTGCTGGGCGATGGCGCCGCCGGCGGACAGGCCGATGAAGGGCGCCAGCATGGCGGCCGTGCCGCCGAGAAATTGCCGGCGCCGCATGTCCGCCATCACCCGCTGGTGCAGGATGGTGAAGACCGTGCCGCCGCAATCGCAGGCGCGCGGTTTCAAGCCGCCCGTCTGCCACCTGTCCGCCAGATGCTGCTCCTGTGCCAGTGCCATTGCGCCATCCTTTCATCGCTGCCGCGCCACCGTGCCGCGGACAAAAATTAATAATCGGAAACAATGATCATTGGAAGCCCGCAACGCAGGCAAGTCAAGCGTGCACTTGCTTTACGGCAAAGAATGTGGGATTCCCCCGAGCAGATCCATGCTGGCCCGCCTTTTGCCCATGCCCGCATTGCCCTGCCTAATCGAGCTGGTAGCGGGGGCAGGGCAGGATCCGTGGCGGCAGCGGCTGGCCATCCAGTTCCAGCAGCGAGCGCTCCGTTTCGCGCGTCATGGCGTTGAGTGCCAGGCAATTGGGCGCCAAGCCGAACGGTTCGGCGATCTGCTGCGCGATGGCTTCCAGCGCAAACAGGGTATACGCGACAAACACGGAGATGAGGGGCGTGGCCACGCCGATGGCATCGACCAGGCCCAGCGGCAGCAAAAAGCAATACATGTACACGGTGCGGTGCACCAGCACCCCGTACGGGTACGGGATCGGCGTGTTCTTGATGCGCTCGCAGCCGGCCACCGTGGCGGCCAGGTCGTTGAGCTGGGTATCGAGCATCCACAGCAGCTGCGCCTGGCCGCCCTGGCGCTGCGCGGCGTCGCGCAGCATGGCGCGCACCCAGTGCAGCAGGGCGATGGGCTGGTAGGCCATGGCTTGCAGGCGCCGCACGTCGTCGGGCGGCAGGTGGCGCGCCAGGTCTGGCAGCGCGTCCGTCTGGCGCAGCTGATGCTTGAGCGCATACGCGAAGGCAACGAGGCGGCGCAGCAGCAACTGGCGGTCCAGGCCGCTTGTTTCCTGCGGCAAATAGGTGATCGCCTGCGAGGCCAGCGCCCGCGCGGCGATCAGCAATTGTCCCCAGATATGCCGCGCCTCGGCAAAGCGCGCATAGCTGGCGTTGTTGCGAAAGCCGAGGAAGATCGCCAGGCTGATGCCGACCATGGGAAAGGGCGCCGTGTCGAGCGGAATCTTGACGCCGAAGATGCATCCGTCCGTCAGCAGGGCAAGCGAACTGATCACAAGCATCAGCAGCAATTGCGGCATGATGGCTTGCAGCACGGAGCCGTTCCAGACGAACAGCATGCGCAGCCAGTTCGAGGTGGAACGAACGATCACGCGCCGGCCCCGGCAGAGGGCGCCAGCAGCACGGGGATGGACTTGAACGTCGGCGTGCCCGAGCCGTGGCCCACGCTGTCGAGCGGCACCAGCGGATTGGTTTCCGGATAGTAGGCGCCGATGCAGCCACGGGGAATATCGTACTCGACGAGCAGGAAACGGTCGGCGCGGCGCTCGATGCCGTCATGCCACACGCCGATCAGGTCGACCCAGTCGCCGGCCGCAAAGCCCAGCATGGCCAGGTCGTCCCGGTTGATGAAGACGACCCGGCGCTGGCCGAACACGCCCCGGTAGCGGTCGTCCATGGCGTAGATGGTCGTGTTGTACTGGTCGTGCGAGCGCGTGGTCATCAGCACCATCAGGCGCTCGCCATACTGCTGGCGCGCGCGGCGGATCGGCGTATCGAGTTCGATGCCATTGACGAGGAATTGCGCCTTGCCGCTCGGCGTTTTCCACACCCGTTCACGCGAGGCGATGTTCAGGTGGAAGCCGCCCGGCTTGGCCACGCGCAGGTTGTAGTCGAAAAAGTCGTCGAATACCTGTTCGATGGAATCGCGCAGCAGCGCGTAGTCGCCGCCATAGCGCAGCCAGGCTATCTTCTCGCTGCCCAGGGTGGCGTGGGCCATGCCGGCCACGATGGCGATTTCCGAGCGCAAATTGGGCGAAGCGGGCTGGTTCATGCCGAACGAGATGTGCACCATGCTCATCGAATCTTCCACCGTCACGCCCTGCGCCACGCCGCCCTGCAGGTCGATTTCCGTGCGCCCCAGCGTCGGCAGGATCAGCGCATCCCTGCCATGCACCAGGTGGCTGCGGTTGAGCTTGGTGGCGATCTGCACGGTCAGGTCGCACGAGCGCAGCGCCTCCCAGGTGCGCGGCGTGTCCGGCGTGGCCATCAAGAAATTGCCGCCCAGCGCGACAAACACTTTCACTTTCTTTTCCAGCATGGCCTCGATGGTGCCGACGGCATCGTAGCCGTGGTGGCGCGGCGGCGCGAAACCGAACACCAGGCCCAGGCGGTCGAGGAAGGCCCCGGTGGGGCGCTCTTCGATGCCCATGGTGCGGTCGCCCTGCACGTTCGAGTGGCCGCGCACGGGGCACAGGCCAGCGCCGCGTTTGCCGATATTGCCGCGCATCATCATCAAGTTCGACAGGATCTGCACGGTGGCCACGGAATTTTTGTGCTGGGTCACGCCCATGCCCCAGGTGGCAATGACGGCCTTGCCTTTCACATAGATCTGCGTGAGTTCTTCGACCTTGTCGCGCGCCACGCCCGATTCGGCCAGCAGCAAGTCCCAGCTTTCGGCGCGCAGGTCGGCCGCGAAGGCCGCGAAGCCGCTCGTGTGCTCGGCGATGAAAGCGCAGTCGAGCACGCGCTCCTGGCCATGCGCGATGGCCTCGTCGTCCAGTTCCAGCACGCGCTTGGCCATGGCCTTGATCAGCGCGAAATCGCCGCCCAGGGTCGGGCAGATGAACAGCGAGCAAATGTTCGTGCTGCCGCCCGTGAGCATTTCCAGCGGATGCTGCGGGCTGGTGAAGCGTTCCAGGCCCCGCTCGTGCAGCGGGTTGATGGAGACGATGACGGCGCCGCGGCGCGACGCGTCGCGCAATTCGCCCAGCATGCGCGGATGGTTGGTGGCCGGATTCTGGCCGAACAGCAGCAGGGTGTCGGCATGCTCGAAGTCGTCGAGCACCACCGTGCCCTTGCCGACGCCGACGGTGTCCGGCAAGCCGCGGCTGGTGGCTTCATGGCACAGGTTGGAACAGTCGGGGAAGTTGTTGGTGCCGTAGGCGCGCACGAAGAGCTGATACAGGAAGGCTGCCTCGTTGCTGGCGCGTCCCGACGTATAGAAGGCGGCCTGGTCCGGGTCGTCCAGCGCCTGCAGGTGATGCGCCACCAGCGCGTACGCGGCGTCCCAGGAAATGGGCAGGTATTTGTCGCTGGCGGCGTCGTATACCACGGGGTCCGTCAGGCGGCCATGCTGTTCCAGCGCATAGTCCGATTGCAGCATCAGTTCCGTGACGGTATGTTGCTGGAAAAATGCGGGACGCACGCGCTTGCTCGTCGATTCGGCGGCCACGGCCTTGACGCCGTTTTCGCAGAATTCAAACGTCGACGCATGCTCGCGGTCGGGCCAGGCGCAGCCGGGGCAGTCGAAGCCGTCGGGCTGGTTCTGCTCGAACAGCGCGCGGTAGTTGCCGGCGCCGACTTTTTCCTTGAGCAGGTTGATGGCCACGTACTTGAGCGCCCCCCAGCCGGCGGCAGGATGGGTGTAGGGCGCGATGCGCGCGTCGGACTTTGGCTTGCTCATGCTGACTCTCCTGATGATATGCGATGGGACACCCACATGGTAAGCGTGGCGCGCTGCCCCGCAGGCGCACAGTTCCGGGCAAAAAAACAGAGTACAGATGGCAAAACGCGGACCTGCGCCACGCCAGCCCCGGCCGTGATCTATGATGCGGGCAAGGGAAGTGTATCGCGCATTTCCCGTCTTGAACGGGGGAAGAACATGCAACAGGAAGACGGGGTGGACGCGGCCCTGGTAGCGCTGCTGGCGCTGCTGTGGGAAGCGCGGCAGGCTGCGCCGGACAAGCCCTGGTCGCTGGCCAAGCTGGCCAAGCGGGCAGGGGTACAGATGAGCACTCTGCTGCGCCAGCTCAATGCGCTGTCCAGCGCGGGGCTGGCCATCGTGGCCACGGCGGAGAACGGCGGCGGCAGCGCCTTCCTCAGCCCGGCAGGTGCCCAGCTGTGCGCCACGGTGCTTGCCGCGCCGCCGGCGCCGTAGATGCGCGGTCCGGCCCGTCTGTACTCCATCGGCGGGCGCCGGACTGTACCTCCCTGACGGTCCGCATCCCGCTTATGCTGGGCACCGACGCATGCACACATCAAGGGGAAGTACAGTGAACACCATCGGGTATCCGCAGCCAGTCATCTGGCAGCCAGACAATGTTGCGCCATGCGTGGACCTGCTGGGCCGTCCATTGACGGACTTGCGCATTTCCGTCATCGACCGGTGCAACTTCCGCTGCACCTATTGCATGCCGGCCGAGCTGTACCCCGGCGACTACCCGTTCCTGCCATCGGGCCAGCGCCTGTCCTTCGAGCAGATCGTGGCCATGGCGCGCGCCTTCGTGCGCCTCGGCGTGGATAAAATCCGCATCACGGGCGGCGAGCCGCTGCTGCGCAAGAACCTGGAGCAGTTGATTGAGCGCCTGGCGCGCCTGACCACGCCGGACGGGCGCGCCGTCAGCATTGCCCTGACGACGAACGGCAGCTTGCTGGCGGCCAAGGCGCGCGCGCTGAAGGATGCGGGACTGGAACGGGTCACCGTCAGCCTCGACAGCCTGGACAATGCGATTTTCCAGCGCATGAACGGCGTCGGCTTTCCCGTCGAAAAAGTGCTGCAGGGGATCGCGGCCGCGCAGGCGGCAGGATTGCATCCCGTGAAGGTCAACATGGTGGTGCAAAAAGGCGTCAACGACAGCCAGATCCTGCCGCTGGCGCGCTACTTCCGCCATACGGGCGCGATCCTGCGCCTGATCGAATTCATGGACGTGGGCGGCATCGGCGCCTGGTCGCGCACGCATGTGCTCACGTCGGAGGCGGCGCGCGCGCGGATTGCCGCCGAATTTCCCCTCGCGCCGCTGGGCGAAGGCAAGCCTGTCATGCACGAGACGGCCAGCCGCTACCGTTATGTGGATGGCGGCGGCGAAGTGGGCTTCATTTCCAGCGTGTCGCAGCCGTTCTGCGGCGACTGCAGCCGCGTGCGCGTATCGTCGGATGGCCAGCTGTTTAGCTGTCTGTTCGCCCGCGACGGACTCGACCTGCGGCCGCACCTTGACACAGCGCAAGGGCTGGAAACCGTGCTGCGCCAGCACTGGCAGCGGCGTGGCGACCGCTATTCGGAATTGCGCGGCGCCGTGCCGCAGGGCGCGCGCAAGGCTTATCCCACCGTGCGCATGTCGCTGGTGGGCGGGTAGGCGTGATTACAGGAATTCGGTGATCAGCTTGCCCAGCAAAATGATGGCCTGCTCCATCTCCACGCTCCACGGGTAGCTGTAATTGAGACGGATACAGTGCTTGTAGGCATGGCTGACGGAAAACATGCGCCCCGGCCCCACCGTGATGCGGCATTCCAGCGCGCGCCGGTACAGCTGCATGGCGTCGACCTTGGCGGGCAATTCCACCCACAGCACATAGCCGCCCTGCGGGTGCGAGATCCTGGTGCCGGCAGGGAAGAAGCGCTGCACGGCGGCGGCCATGATGCGCGCCTGTTGCGCATACGCCTTGCGCACGCGGCGCAAGTGCTGCTCGTAGCCATCGTTTTGCAGGTACTCGGCAATGGCCAGCTGCGGAAACGAGGAGGTGGCCAGGGTATTGAGGAATTTGAGTTCCTCCACCTTGCCGCGATAGCGGCCGGCCAGCGCCCAGCCTATGCGCTGCGCCGAACTGAGGCTCTTGGAAAACGAGGAGCAATGCAGCACCATGCCCTTGCGGTCGAACGATTTGAGCGACGACGGGTGGGCGTCGCCGAAATACAGTTCGTTGTAGACGCCGTTTTCGACGGCGGGCACGTCGTGCTGCTCCAGCAGCTGGTACAAGGCCCGCTTGCGCTGGTCCGACATCTGGAAGCCCAGGGGATTCTGGAAGTTCGGCATCACCATGACGGCGGCGATCGGCTGGCGGGCCATGATGTCCGCCAGCGCCTCGATGCTGATGCCGTCATACGGATCCGTGGACACTTCCACCACCTTCATGCCCAGGCGCTCGACGGCCATCAGCATGGCATAGAAGGCGGGCGATTCGACGGCGATGGTGTCGCCCGGCCTGGCCACGGCTTGCAGGCACAGGTTGATGGCTTCGGTGGCGCCCACGGTGACGATGATTTCGTCGGGATCGACGGCCAGGCCGTTTTCCAGGTAGCGGCGGGCGATCTCGCGTATCAGCTGCGGGTTGCCTGGCGGCAGGTCGTCCGTCATGTTCCAGTCCCGGTTGCGGCGCGCCACGGCGCTCGCATACTGATTGATGCGTTCCCAGGGGAACAGGGCCGGATCGGGGTAGGGCGAGCCCAGCGGGATGGCGTCGTGCAAGCCGATCGAGCGCAGCGTCGACAGCACCAGGCGGCTCACGTGCACCTCGGCCGGCACGGGGCTGGGCTGCGATGCCTGCATGCACAGGTCGGCGGTTTGCGCCTCGCCCGCGCGGGGGCGCACGAAATAGCCGGACTGCGGGCGGCTTTCGATCACGCCCATGCTTTCCAGCTTGACGTAGGCGCGCAGCACCGTGGTGATGCTCAGCTTGTGCTGCTGGCTGGTCTGGCGCACGGAAGGAATGCGTTCGCCGGGCAAGAGCACGCCCTTGGCTACCAGTTGCTCGATATCGTCAACGAGCTTTTCATACAGTTTCATGCAACGCCACCCATTCTTTGATTCTTGCTCTACGTCATTGCATTATCTTCCAATTCACGGCGTGCATGGCGTCCAACATGGCATGTTGCCGGAATGAAACCGGCATGTGGCGCGACCTGGTTTAATATCGAGACAGAAAATGGAAAAGGAACATCTGCCATGGCAATTCCACAAAGCATGCTGTCCGTCGTCGCGCGCGACGAAGTGCATTTGCAGCTCACTATCAAGGCGGGCATCGAACCGCGGCAGCTGTTCGGGGTGCTGGGCAAGCTGTGGGAGTCCGGGCTGACGGGCATCCTGGATCCCACCCTGAACCGCCACCATCAGTTGACGGGTGGCACGGCCAATGTGGTGCTGGGCTTCAGGCCCGAGCTGTGGCGCGCGACCTGTCCGGGCGGCGTGCCCGACAACATGGCGTCATTCGGACAGGACCTGGTGGGCGCCAACGGCAAGACGGCGCCGGCCAGCCAGCATGATTTCTGGGTCTGGATCACGCAGACGAACGCCGCCACCCTGTACGACAGCATGCGCGCGGCGCTCACCTTGCTGGGTCCCTTTGCGGAACTGGCCAGCGAGCAGGTGTGTTTTCCCTACCATAATAATGTGACGTTCGACGGCTTTGCCGACGGCGTCGCCAACCCGAATCCGTTCCGCGCCAACGCCGTGGCCATCATTCCGGATGGCGAGGCGGGCGCGGGCGGGTCCACCGTGCTGCTGCAGAAATGGCGCATGGACGTGGAACGCCTGCGCGCCTTGCCCGTGCGCGCGGCCGAGCAGGTATGGGGCCGCACCAAGGCGGGCAGCCATGAATTGTCGCCCTTGCCCGTGGATTCCCACGTGGGGCGCAACCAGTTTCTGCGCGATGGCGAGGAAGTCGATATCGTGCGCCGCAATGCCAATTATGCCAATGCCAGCGAGGCGGGCATCATGTTCGTCGGTTTTTGCAAGGACATCACGGTGACGATGGGCATGCTGCGGCAAATGTATGGCGTAGGCTATGATGGCGTATTGAAAACAGACAGGCTGCTGGAGTTTTCCACGGCCTTGTCGTCGGCTATCTATTTTGTCCCCAGCATCGATGCATTGTTGAAAATGGGCATTTCGCCGCACGATCCCGGCTGAGGGCCTGGCCAGCAGTTCCCAATTACCACCTTACAAGGAGCATTCCATGCGCATTCACCCCAGCAAATTGTTGTCCGCCCTGATCCTCGGCAGCGCCGTCTTCAGCGCCAGCGCCTCGGCCGTCGGCCTGGGTTTCCTGGCCGATACGCCGATGGCCTACCTGAACAAGAACGACAAGCCCGTCTTCGTGAAAGCCGTCACCGACGTGCTGAACGAGAAAAAAGATGGCGAAACGACGCAATGGAGCAATGAAGGCTTGCGCAATTCCGTGCGCATCAATGCCGAGATCACTGCCAGCGATACGGAAAAGACGGATGCGCAAACCTGCCGCAAGGTGCACGTGGCCTTGAATGCCAAGGGCCAGGAACAATCCCTGAAGCTGAAAGTGTGCAAGGCCGGCACGCAGGGCTGGAAAGTGGCAAAGACGTAAATTGTAAATTTCGCATGTTTTTCGTGCCGGGGAAATCCCCGGCACGTTGACGACTTTCTCATGGGGAAGCCGCACAAGCGGTAGAATCACGCTTTCCCTTATTCTTTCCCCCCATCTACATGCAGCAAAGTCGCCTCCTGTTTTTCCGCCTGGTCGGCCAGTTTCGCCGCTATGGCGCCATCGTTGCCGCCACTTTGCTGGCGGTGGGCGTGGCGTCCGCCACTGATGTGTTGCTGATCCGCCAGTTGCAAAGCGTTGTCGATGCCATGCGCGAGACGGCCAGCGCGCAGGTCGCGCCCACCTCCGGCATGATGGGCATGTTGCAGGGCTGGGTGGACCGCTTCCTGCCGGCCCAGGCGGGACAGGTGGACTTGTGGGTGATTCCCGCCACCATCCTTGGCCTGGCGGCGCTGCGCATGGTTTCGAGTTTTTCCGGTGATTACGGCTCCGTATGGCTGTCGAGCCGGGTGCAGGCCGACCTGCGCGAACAGATGTTCGCCACCATCATGCGCCTGCCCAGCCGCTTTTTCGATACCACCACCACCAGTCTGACGCAGTCGCGCGTGGCCTTCGACGCCAGCCAGGTGTCGCAGGCGGGCTTGAACGTGCTCAACGTGATGGTGCGCGATTCCGTCGCCACCCTGGGCTATTTGATCCTGCTGTTCAGCATCGATGTGAAACTGGCCCTGTTCTGCATGGCCTCCATGCCCATCGTGGCCATCGTCGTGACCCTGGCGGGGCGGCGCATGCGCCACCTGAGCAAGAGTTCGCAGCAAGCCGTGGGCGAGCTGACGTCCGTGCTGGACGAAAGCATCGGCGGCCAGCGCGTGGTGAAGATTTTTGGCGGACAGGCGTATGAGCAGGCGCGTTTCGTCGACGTGGTCAAGCGCAACCGCCAGCTGGCCGTCAAGCATGCGGCCACCTCGGCCATGAATTCCGGCTTCATCATGATGCTGGTCGGCATTACCTTGTCGTCCGTGATTTATTTCGCCATGCTGCGCGCGCAAAGCGGCGCCATCACGCCGGGCGCCTTCGTCGCCTTCATGGGCGCGCTGATGGCCATGCAGTCGCCGATCAAGAACCTGACCAAGATCAATGAGCCCCTGCAGCGGGGCCTGGCGGCTGCCGAGTCCGTCTTCAGCCTGATCGACACGCCGCTGGAACCGGACCCGGGCACGGTGGCGCCGGCCACGGTCGAGGGCAACCTGTCGCTGCAAAACGTGAGTTTCCGCTACAACAGCGACGATCCCGACGCGCCCACGGCCTTGAGCAATATCTCGCTCGACATCCGCGCCGGCGAAACGGTGGCCCTGGTGGGCGGTTCCGGCGGCGGCAAGACCACCTTGCTGGGCTTGCTGCCGCGCTTCTATGACGTCAGCAGCGGCCAGATCCTGCTTGACGGCGTGGACTTGCGCGACTATTCCCTGCTGGCCTTGCGGCGCCAGTTCGCCCTCGTCAGCCAGGATGTGATCCTCTTCAACGACACCATGGCGGCGAACATCGCGTATGGCGACCCGGCGCCGGACCAGGCCCGCATCGAAGCGTCGGCGCGCGCCGCCTACGCCCACGATTTCATCATGCAATTGCCGCAAGGCTATGCGACCCAGGCGGGCCAGAACGGTTCGCGCCTGTCGGGCGGACAGCGCCAGCGCCTGGCCATCGCGCGCGCCCTGTACAAGGATGCGCCGATTCTGCTGCTGGACGAAGCCACCAGCGCGCTGGACACGGAATCGGAGCGTTCGGTGCAGGCGGCGCTGGAAGTGCTGATGCGCAACCGCACCACCATCGTCATCGCCCACCGTTTGTCGACCATCGAGAGCGCCGACCGCATCGTCGTCATGCAGGGCGGCCGCCTGGTGGAATCGGGCAGCCATGCGGCCTTGCTGCAGCAGGCCGGCGCGTATGCGCGCCTGCATGCGAGCCAGCTGTCGCCGCACAAGGAAAGCGTGGGCTGACGGGCGGCGCGCCTGCCGCGTCAAGACAACTCCCCAGGCCGGGGCCGGACCAGCAGGTGCGGTCCCGGTTTTTCATTGCGGGCGCGGCAATCGTGCCCGTGGCGCAGGGCGCCTGCCTTTATCATGTCACCCGCAAGGCAACATTTCCAATGGATTAAGATGAAGAATCAACACACGCCGCGCTGGCTGCTGGCCGCCGCGCTGGGCACGAGCGCGGCCTTGCCGCTGGCGGCGCAGGCCCACGCGCCGTTGCCGGCAACGGCATCCGGGCAGGCGCAACAGGAAGAGCAGACCATGTACCTGGATGAAAATTTCGTACCCAGCAGCCAGGGCCGCGCCGCGTATGCGCTGCGCACGCCGCCCGTGCGCGACGCGGCGCTGGGCGCCTGGCATGTGCGGCTCGAATTTCCCGGCACGCCGGGCGTGCTGGCCTTTGAAACCTATGCCACGGACCTGGACCTGAGCCAGGTCAAGTTCGTGAAGTTCCGCAAGTACTACTACGAAAATGGCCAGCTGCTGCGCGAAACCTGTTTCGATGCCCGGGGCGAGAAGCTGCCCGGCGGCAGCGTGTACTACGAGAATGGCCAGCTCAAGCAGAAGGTGACGCCGCTGCCGAACGGGCGCGACAGCATCTCGGAAACGTATCACGAGAATGGCCGGCTGATGAACCGCACGCTATATCACGGCGACGCGATGGCCGATGGCGAACAGGTGTCCTATGGCGCGAACGGGGCCGTCAGCAGCCGCTCGTATCAACGCAATGGCCAGCTGGACGGCGTGGAAGAATCGTTTTATGCCGACGGCAAGCCGTTCCGGCGGGGGCAGTTTGTCGATGGCAAGCGCGAGGGCGAGTTTGTCATGCTGGCCAGGGATGGCAGCGTGCTGGCCCGCACCGTGTGGGTGCACGGCCAGCCCGACGGCTGGTCGTTTGAAAGCCATGGCAATGGGGTGTTGTCGAACAAGACCCTGTACCAGAAAGGTGCCGTGCTCAGCTTGCAAACGTGGGGGCCGGATGGCCAGCCCAAATTTGCATGGCAGAAAGACGCGCAGGGGCGCGACCATGGCGATACGACTGATTGGCATGCCAACGGCGTGCGCGCCAGCGTGACCCCGTTTGTCGACGGCCAGCGCCACGGCTTGCTGCAGACTTGGTACAGCGATGGCAGTCTGCGGCAGATCGTGCCGTACGAACACGGCAGCAAGCATGGCATCGAGCGGCAGTGGGACAAGGCCGGCAAGCTGGTGCTGGAGCAGGCGTGGCGCGAGGGTCAGGCCATCAGCGGCAGTTAGTGGGGCGCCGCCATTGCAGGTATCATGTACGGATTCCGGTCCGCCAGCAGGCGTGATGCCGGAGCAGATAAGTGGAGGCAATGGTGGTGGAAGCGGAAGTCGTGGAAGTAACGGCGGTGGCCAGGGCGCAAAGCCTGGCCTTGCAAAACATGCGCGTGGTCATGCGCGCGGCGCAGCGGCACTCGGCGCAGATCGAGAAGCAGTGCGGGGTGTCGGGCGCGCAATTGTGGGTGATGCAGGAATTGCTGGAGCGGCCAGGCTTGCGCATGGGCGAGCTGGCAAGCAAGATGTCTATCCACCAGACGACGGCCAGCAACCTGGTCGAGGCGCTGGTGAAAAAAACCTTCGTGCGCAAGGCGCGCGACCAGCCCGACCAGCGCGTGGTCACCTTGACCCTGACGGCGCAAGGCCAGGCCGTGATCGCCGGCGCGCCGCAGCCGGCGCGCGGTTTGCTGCCCAGTGCCCTGGCCCAGCTGGACGCCGCCAGCCTGGCGCAGCTGAACCAGGGCTTGAGCGCCCTGCTGGCCGTCGTCGCTCCCGGCGACCGGCAAGGCGGCATGCAGCCGTTTCCCTTTACGATGTAAGGTCGCGCCCCGCTTGCGGCAAACGCTGCAGCTGCAGCTGCGCCAGCGCGCCGTACAGCGGTTCGCTGAGCACGCGCGAGACGGTGCTGGCCACCACGGCGCAGGCCATCAGGCTGAGCACCATGCCGTGGCCGTCGACCATTTCCATGACAATGATGAAGGCCGTCAGCGGCGCCTGCGTGGCGGCCGCCAGGAAGCCCACCATGCCCAGCGCGATCAGGGCGGGCGCATGCGGATAGTGCAGCAGCACGGCGATATCGTGGCCGATGCCGGCACCGATGGCCAGCGACGGGGCGAAAATGCCTGCCGGCACGCCCGACCAGACGGTCAGCCACGTCGCCACATACTTGAAAGCGACAAAGGCGGGCGCCACGTCGGACGCGCCTTCCAGCATGGCGCGCGTGGCCACGGTGCCGCTGCCGAATGTGGCGCCATGGCTGGCGATGCCGATGGCCGCCACAAGCAGGCCGCAGACGGCGGCGAACAGCACGGGACGGTGCTTTCGCCACGCGGACAGCCTGCCCAGCGGATTGCCCCTGCTCGACGCCAGCAGCAGGCGCGCGAAGAGGCCGCCCGCCACGCCCGCCACCAGAGTCACGAGCAGCCCGGGCAGGGCCAGCGCCAGGCCGATGGGGCCCGGATGGATGATGCCGAAGTGGGTGGCGTTGCCGTGGATGGAGACGGCCATCATGCCGGCCAGCACGATGCCGGCGACGATGAGGCCGCTGTTCCGCTGCTCGGGCGAGCGCGACAGTTCTTCGATGGCGAACATGACGCCCGCCAGCGGCGTGTTGAAGGCGGCCGCGATGCCGGCCGCGCCGCCGGCCACCAGCAGCGAATGGGCGCTCACTTGCGAGTGGCGCGGCAGCCAGCGCCGCGCGGCCAGCATCACGCCGGCGGCGATTTGCACGGAGGGGCCTTCGCGTCCCAGCGACAAGCCGCCCAGCAAGCCGCCCGCCGTCAGCAGGATCTTCGCGGCGCTGAGTCTCAGGGAGACGAACAGCGGGCGCTGCTCGGGCGCCACGGCCGGGTCCAGCGTGGCCATCACTTGCGGAATGCCGGAGCCGGCCGCGCCCATGGCGTAGCGGCGTGTCAGCCATACCAGCACGGCGGCGCAGACGGGCGTCCACAGCAGGGCGAACCACCAGGCCTTGCCGTTAAAAAACAGGAACAGGTCGAGCGCTTCCTCCGCCAGCCATGTAAATCCCACGACGACGAGGCCGGCGATGGCGGCCATGCCGACCACGACGGCGCGCGACCACCACAGGCGCGGGTTGGCAAATTCATGCTTGAAAGCAGAGGGGATGTCGTGCAAATGCTTCATTGCGGCAAGTCCTGAGTAGGGCGCGCAGGGCGTCGGGGAGGCTTGCCATTATAGCGATATATTTGCTCGAATGTTTTACTCTGCCTTATTTGTGGGCAATGGACGACAGCAGGTCCGGTCCGCTTCGGCCAGGAAATCGACCAGCGCCCGCACCTTGGGCGCCAGGCGCGGCCCGGACGGCCGCCGCCGCCAGCAACCGCGGGCAAGGCGGTTGTCAGGGCCGGCCAGGGTGGCGGCCTAAGCGAACAGCTCGCGCCGCGCGCTGTGGCTGATGGCGACGGTGGCCGGGTGGCGCAGGCGGCGTTCCGTGGTGATGGCATAGACTTGTTCCACCAGGCTGTCGACGCGGCCCAGTTCCACCACGGCGTATTGCTGGCAGACCTGGCGCGCGATGACGGTGGGGGCGAAGAACAGGCCGGCGCCGGACTGGCCGAAGGCCTTCATCATGGCGCTGTCGTCGAACTCGCCAACGATGCGCGGGTGCAGATTGTTTTCACTGAGCCACTGCAGCAGCCGGCCGTAGATGGCGTAGTCCTCGCCCGGCAGCAGCAGCGGGGCACGGTCCAGGCAGCGGGGGAAATCGCCTTGCAGGGTGGCGGCCAGCGCGGGCGTGCCCAGCAGGGTCATGCCGCTTTCGCCCAGCAGGTGGTTGAAGCCGCGCACGCTCAGGTGGGCCGGCATGGGGCGGTCGGCGATGATCAGGTCGAGCCGGTGCACGGCCAGGTCCGCCAGCAGGCTGGCCAATCGGCCCTCGCGGCAAATGATGCGCAGCGGCTCCTCCAGGCCCAGGGCCGGTTCGACCAGGCGGCAGGCGATCAGTTTCGAGACGGAATCGGCGCAGCCCACGCGAAACGCCGTCGTCGTCGTGCGGGACTGGTCGCGCACGATTTCCAGCAATTCATCGCCGGCGCTGAAAATTTCTTCGGCGTGGCTGAGGATGCGCCGGCCCGTGTCCGTCAACTCCAGCTGGCGCCCGCTGCGGCGGAACAGTTCCACGCCCAGGGTATCGGCAAAGTCGCCCAGCTGGCCGGAAATCGATTGCGGCGTCAGGTGCAGCTGCTCGGCCGCCCTGGCGATGCTGCCCGTCTTCGCCACCATCCAGAAATAGCGCAAGTGCTTGAAGTTGAGATTTGACATCGTTCACTCCTGGTCATCAATGCATCGAATTTTTCGATGTATATTGTAATTATATTCGATTTGTTCGATGTGTTAATTGGGCATATGATGGTTGCTTGTTATTCAAGCGAGGAGAACGCCATGTGCTGCAAGGTAGACGGAATGAGTCAGGGAGGCCGCCGATGAACGGCCTGGAAAGCATTGCCACGGCACCCATGTGGGCCGGCTTCATCGTGTTCGTCCTGTTCATGCTGGCGCTCGACCTGTTCGTCTTCGGCGGCAACAAGGCGCACAAGGTGGGCGTCAAGGAAGCGGCGACCTGGTCGCTGGTATGGGTCAGCCTGGCCCTGCTGTTCAATGGCGGCCTGTGGTGGTATCTGAACGGCACGGCCGGTCCCGAGATCGCCAACCAGAAGGCGCTGGAATTCTTTTCCGGCTACCTGATCGAAAAGGCGCTGTCGGTCGATAACGTGTTCGTCTTCCTGCTGATCTTCAGCGCCTTCCAGGTACCGATCCAGTACCAGCGCCGCGTGCTGATTTACGGCGTGCTGGGCGCGATCGTCATGCGTGCCGTGATGATCATGGCCGGCGCATGGGTGGTGAGCGAGTTCAGCTGGGTGCTGTACCTGTTCGGCGCCTTCTTGTTGATTACCGGCATGCGCATGCTGGTGGCGGCCGATGCCGAGCCGGACGTGGCGAACAACCCGGTGCTGCGCTTTGCCCGCCGCCACTTGCGGGTGGCGGACGGCGACCACGGCGAACGTTTCTTCGTCGCCAAGAATGGCTTGCGCTATGTGACGCCCTTGTTCCTCGTGCTGATCCTGATCGAGGTGACGGACCTGGTGTTTGCGGTGGACTCGATCCCGGCGATTTTCGCCATCACGACGGACCCGTTCATCGTCTTCACGTCGAACCTGTTCGCCATCATGGGATTGCGCGCCCTGTACTTCCTGCTGGTGGACGTGGCTGACCGATTCCACATGCTCAAGTACGGCCTGGCGATGGTGCTTGTGTTCATCGGCGCCAAGATGCTGATCATGCCGTGGTACCACGTGCCCGTCGAAGCATCGTTGCTGGTGGTGGCAGTGCTGATCGTGTCCAGCTGCGTGGCCAGCGTGTTCATCACCCGCAGCGACAAGCAATAAACGCCGTACCGCGCGCCCTGCAATGGCGGGGCGCGCTTGTCAACCAACAATGAAAGAGAAATGATGCGTACCTATGAAGTGAACAGTCCCCAGGCAGCGGGACGTATTCTGGCCCTGATGATGGTGGTCGATGGCAATTTGGCCAGCGCCGAGCTGCAAGCGATGCACCGCAGCAAGATCCTCGAGCATATCGAGCTGGAGCCGGCCGCCTTCCAGCAATTGCTGCAAGACCTGTGCGACGACATGCTGACGTCCACCGTGCATGGCGCCATCCAGCTGGGCAATGGCGTGATCGACAGCTTGCTGGAGGAAATTGCCGACCCGGACTTGCGCCGCAAGCTGCTGCAAGCCATGTGGAAGATCGCCGATGCCGATGACTGGCTGGCCGATGGCGAAGCCGTGTTGCTGGCCCGCGCCAGTGCGGCTTGGTCGGCGGAAACGAACTTTCGCCGGCACGCCGCCTGATCGTGCCTGATCCTGCCTACGCCGCCTTGTGCCCCATGGCGATGACGGCGGCGCCGGCCAGGGCCAGGCCTACGCCCGTGAAATCCGTCCAGGCGGGCGTGACGCCGTCCACCAGCCAGAGCCAGCCCAAGGCCGTGGCGATATAAATGGCGCCATATGTGGCGTACACCCGGCCGCTGGCGGCGGGATGCAGGGTCAGCAGCCAGACGAAGACCAGCAGGCTGGCGGCGGCCGGCAACAGCAGCCAGGCGCTGCCCTTGTTGCTCAGCCACAGCATGGGCAGGTAGCAGCCCAGCAGCTCGGCCACGGCGGTGACGGTAAACAGGCCGAAGGTGCGGGCAAGTGAGGTCCATTCGATGGCGTCGTTCATTTCATTCCTGTGAGTAATCTTGCCGCCATTGTAGCTGCCAGGCGGCACCGGCACTGCTATGATCGGGGTCGGAGACCCGAGGAGAAAACAATGACGACGACCCCGGCGCCGCGCGCCTTGCTGCAAGCCATGTTCCACGCCGCCATCGCAGCGGCGCAACCGTCGCACTGCGTGCCGCCCCATCTGCCGCCCGTGCCGCAAGGCCGATTGATCGTCATCGGCGCGGGCAAGGCGTCCGCCGCCATGGCCCACGCCGTGGAACAACATTGGCCGGGGCCGCTGTCGGGCCTGGTGGTCACGCGCTACGGCTATGGCGTGCCGTGCGAGCGCATCGAGATTGCCGAAGCGTCGCATCCCGTGCCCGACCAGGCAGGCATGGACGCGGCACGCCGCATGCTGGAACTGGTGGGCAACTTGCAGGCGGACGACACGGTGCTGTGCCTGATTTCAGGCGGCGGCTCGTCCCTGCTGGCCTTGCCGCTGGACGGCATCACCCTGGCCGACAAGCAAGCCTTGAACCGCGCGCTGCTGGCGTCGGGCGCCACCATCGGCGAAATGAATTGCGTGCGCCGCCATTTGTCCGCCATCAAGGGCGGGCGCCTGGCGGCCGCCTGCCATCCGGCCCAGGTCATCACCCTGGCGATCTCCGACGTGCCCGGCGACAAGCTGGGCGATATCGCCTCGGGACCCACGGTGGCGGACGCCACCACCTGCGACGATGCGCTGGCCATCGTGCGCCGCTATGGCATCGCTCTGCCGGACAGCCTGCGAACAACACTGGAGAGCGGGCGCGGCGAATCCGTGAAACCCGGTGATCCGCGCCTGGCGCGCACGCAGACGACCCTGGTGGCCACGCCGCAACTGGCCCTGGAGGCGGCGGCCCAGGTGGCGAGGGCGGCCGGCGTCACGCCGTATATCTTGGGCGACAGCCTGGAAGGCGAGGCGCGCGACGTGGGCACGGTGCTGGCCGGCATCGCACTGCAAACGGCGCAGCGGGGGCAGCCCTTTCCCGCGCCCTGCGTGCTGCTGTCGGGCGGCGAAACGACGGTAAGCGTGCGCGGCAATGGACGGGGCGGGCGCAACGTGGAATTCCTGCTGGCGCTGGGCATCGCCCTGCAAGGCCAGGCAGGCATCCATGCGCTGGCGGGCGACACGGACGGCGTCGACGGGCAGGAAGAGATCGCGGGAGCGTACCTGGCGCCCGATACCCTGCAGCGCGCCTGGGCGCTGGGCATCAAGCCGCGCGACAGCCTGGACAACAACGATGGCCACGGCTTCTTCCAGGCGTTGGGAGACAGCGTGGTGACGGGCCCGACACTGACCAATGTCAATGATTTCCGGGCCATCCTGATTACCTGAATTTAGAACCCGTCAAGGACGATCTTGCCCTTGGCCGTATTGCTTTCCAATAAGGCATGCGCGCGCTTCAAGTTCGCCGCGTTGATTGTGCCGAAGCGCTCGGCCACGGTGGTCTTGATGACGCCCGCGTCCACCAGTTGCGCCAGTTCATCGAGCAACGCATGCTGCTTGACCATGTCCGGCGTCTGGAACAGCGAACGGGTAAACATCAGTTCCCAGTGCAGCGACACGCTCTTGCCCTTGAGCTTGCGCACGTCGATCTGCTCGGGGTCGTCGATCAGGGCAAACTTGCCCTGCGGCGCGATCAGTTCGACGATCTGCTCGAAATGCCGGTCCGTCTGGTTCAGGCTGATCACGTAATCGACGGGCGGCAAGCCCAGGCGCGTGACTTCCTGCGCCAGCGGCAAGCGGTGGTCGATCACGTGGTGGGCGCCCAGTTCCTGCACCCAGGCCGCCGTTTCCGGACGCGAGGCCGTGCCGATGATGGTCACGCCCGTCAATTGCCGCGCCAGTTGCACCAGCACGGAGCCGACGCCGCCGGCCGCGCCGATCACCAGCAGGGACTTGCCCGTCAGACTCTTGTCGCGGCTGATCTGCAAACGGTCGAACAGCAATTCCCAGGCCGTAATGGCCGTCAGGGGCAGGGCGGCGGCGGGAGCGAAATCGAGACTGGCCGGCATGTGGCCGACGATGCGCTCGTCGACCAGCTGGAACTCGCTGTTGCTGCCGGGGCGGTTGATGGCGCCCGCATACCAGACCTTGTCGCCCGCCTTGAACAGGCTTACGTCAGGACCGACGGCGGTGACGACGCCGGCCGCATCCCAGCCCAGCACTTCCGGCTGGCCGTCTTTCGGGGCGCGGTTCCTGCGCACCTTGGTATCGACGGGGTTGACGGAAATGGCGTGCACGGCGACGAGCAGGTCGCGGCCCGTGGCGACGGGCGTGGGCAACTCGATGTCGAGCAGGGCGTTGGCATCCGTGATAGGCAGGCTGTGGTGGTAGGCGATGGCTTTCATGTGCTTCCTCGTTGAGTGGATACCGTATGATGGCCGTATTGTCGCCCTGGAAAAAGAGGGCGCGTACCGAAACACTTTCAAAGGAATGCTGAAAATTGCTGCGCCTCGATGACTTGCAGGTATTTGTGCGCACGGCCGACCGGGGCAGCTTGTCGGCGGCCGCGCGCGAGCTTGGCATTTCTCCCGCGCTGGCCAGCGCCGCCGTCAAGCGCCTGGAAGGGGAATTGGGCCTGCGCCTGCTGGCCCGCACGACCCGTTCGCTGAGCCTGACGCCGGAAGGCACGCAATACCTGGAACACGCGCGCGAAGCTTTGCGCTTGCTGCGCGCAGGCCATGACGCGCTGCTGGCGGGCAAGGACACTTTCGGCGGAACTTTGAAAATTGCCATGCCCTCCGACCTGGGCCGCAACCTGATGCTGGGCTGGCTCGATGCCTTCCAGCAGCGCCACCCGAAACTGCATTACCAGCTCAGCGTCAGCGACCGCGTGGCCGACATGGTGCGCCAGCAAGTCGACGTGGCCCTGCGTTACGGCCAGCAAGACGATTCGAGCATGGTCGCCATGCCCATCGCGCCGGCGAATGACCGGGTGCTGGTGGCCTCGCCTGCCTATCTGCGCGAGCACGGTCCCCTGCTGGCGCTGGAAGAATTGTCGCGCCACAATTGTTTGCGCTTCGCGCTGGAAGACGGCTTGCATGACCGCTGGACCTTTTACCGGCTGCCGCAGCGCGAGCAGGTGACGATCCAGGTGAGCGGCAACCGCAGCGCCGATGATGCGGAGCTGGTGCGCCGCTGGGCCGTGGCCGGCCTGGGCATCGCCTACAAGTCGCGGCTCGATGTGTGCGGCGACGTGGCGGCCGGCCGTTTGCAACTGCTGTTGCCCGAGGTGGCGGGCGAGGCCACGCCCTTGCATCTGGTCTGCACGCACCGGGCGCAAGTGACGCCGCTGGTGCTGCAACTGCGCGACTTCCTGCGGGAACAGTGCGCGGCCTTGGCATAAAAGCATTCTTCATTACAACTCGTTGCAAATGGCAATCATGCGCGGGTCAACCAGGGCGTACCCTCATGCATTCTGGTTGACACCGCCTGAAGGACTGCCATGCCCCCCAACCGACTGCTGCCAACGACCCTCATTGCCCTGCTGTTGCTGGCGGGCTGTGCCACGCCTGAACCCGGACCCGGATCTGCGCCGGGGAATGTCGCCAAGGCCGAGAATCCCGCGCAGGAGCTTGCCATGCTCGAGCGCATCAGCTGGGGCGTGAACGGGAGCAGCGCGCGCCAGTTGCAGCAGGAGGGCTGGCAGCGCTACCTGCAGGCGCAATTGCACCCGGGCAAAGCCAGCCTGCCGCCCGCCGTGCAGGCGCAGATCGACGCCATGACCATCAGCCAGGTGCCGCTCGACCAGCTGGTCCTGTCCATGGAGCAAAAGCGCAAGGAATCGGCCGCCGTCCTGGATGATGCGGCCAAGCAGCAGGCGCAAAAGGATTACCAGCAGGAACTCAACCGCCTGGCGCGCGAGGCGGCCACGCGCTCGCTGCTGCTCGACGTGTATTCGCCCAATCAGCTGCAGCAGCAGTTGAGCTGGTTCTGGCTCAACCATTTCAGCGTGCACCAGGGCAAGCACAACTTGCGCGCCATGGTCGGCGATTACGAGGCGAACGCCATCGCGCCGCACGCCTTGGGGAAATTTCGCGACTTGCTGGGCGCCACCGTGCACCATCCGGCCATGCTGCGCTACCTGGACAATGAAGCCAACGCCGTCAAGCGCATCAATGAAAACTATGCGCGCGAGCTGATGGAGCTGCATACCCTGGGCGTGAACGGCGGCTACAGCCAGGCCGACGTGCAGGAACTGGCGCGCATCCTGACGGGCGTGGGCGTGAACCTGGGCACGGATGCGCCGAAGGTGAAGCCGGCGCTGCAGGGGCAGTACGTGCGCCGGGGCCTGTTCGAGTTCAATCCGAACCGCCACGATTACGGCGATAAACAGTTTCTCGGACACACGGTAAAGGGCCGGGGCCTGGCCGAGCTGGATGAAGCGCTCGATCGCCTGAGCCGCAGTCCCGCCACGGCCCGCTTTATCAGCGGCAAGCTGGCCCTGTATTTTGTCGGCGACAATCCACCCGAAGCGCTGGTGGCGCGCATGGCGGCCACCTTCGAGCACAGCGATGGCATGATCGCCGACGTGCTGCAGACCATGTTCAACAGCCCCGAGTTCCGCCAATCGCTGGGCAAGAAATTCAAGGACCCCATGCATTATGTGGTGTCGGCCGTGCGCCTCAGCTATGACGACAAGCCCATCCTGAACGCGGGACCCATGCTGAACTGGCTGTCGCGCATGGGCGAGCCGCTGTACGGGCGCCAGACGCCGGATGGCTATCCGCTGACGGACGCTTCCTGGGCCAGCCCCGGCCAGATGACGACGCGTTTCGATATCGCCCGCACCATCGGCGCGGGCAGCGCCGGCCTGTTCAAGACGGATGGCCCGCAGCCACAGGAAAAAGTCGCGTTCCCGCAATTGGCCAATGCCCTGTATTACCAGTCGCTGCAAGCCACCCTGAGCCCGGCCACGCGCCAGGCACTGGAACAGGCCGCCTCGCCGCAGGAGTGGAATACCTTTTTTCTGTCGTCGCCTGAAATGATGCACCGCTAAGTTGACATCGGAGGACTGCCATGAATCGCCGTGACCTGTTGAAAGCCCTGGCCGCCGCGCCCCTGCTGGCGCATGCGGGCAATTTGCTGGCCGCGCCGGCCGCGCCGGCGAAGCTGTTGTTCGTCTTCCTGCGCGGCGGCTATGACGCGAACAACTTGCTGGTGCCGGTCGGCAGCGATTTCTATTACGCGGCACGGCCGAATATCGCCATTGCCAGGCCGGGCGCGGAAAATGGCGCGCTGGCCCTGAACGGCGATTGGGCACTGCATCCGGCCTTGCGCGAGACCATCTATCCCATGTTCAACAGCGGCGAGGCAGCCTTCATTCCGTTTGCCGGCACGACGGATCTGACGCGCAGCCATTTCGAGACGCAGGATACGATCGAGCTGGGGCAGGAACTGGGGGCGCGCCGCGATTTCCGCTCGGGCTTCCTGAACCGGCTGGTGCAGACCTTGAACGGCAGCAAGACCAGCCCGGCCATCGCCTTCACGGACCAGTTGCCACTGATTTTCCAGGGTGGCGTGCAAGTGCCGAACATGGCGCTGCGCTCCGTGGGCAAGGCCGGTATTGATGCGCGTCAAAGCCAGATCATCGCCGCCATGTATCGCGGCACGCCCTTGCAGCAGCCGGTGGCCGCCGGTTTTGTCGTGCGCGACGATGTGACGAAGGAATTGACGGGCGAGATGCAGGCGGCCAACCGCAACGCCATCTCTACCCGCGGCTTTGAACTGGAAGCGCAGCGCATCGCCCGCTTGATGAAGGACAAGTACAACATCGGCTTCGTCGATGTGGGCGGCTGGGATACGCACGTGGGGCAGGGCGGCGCGAATGGCTACCTGGCCGGGCGTTTCGACGAGCTGGGGCGCGGTTTGTCCGCGTTTTCGCAGGAAATGGGCGGCGAGTGGCGCAATACCGTGGTGGTCGTCGTCAGTGAATTTGGCCGCACCTTCCGCGAAAACGGCAACCGCGGCACGGATCACGGCCACGGCAGCGTGTTCTGGGTGCTGGGCGGCGGCATCAAGGGCAAGCAGGTGGCCGGTGAACAGCTGGCGATTACGCAAGCGAATCTGTTCCAGAACCGCGACATGCCGGTACTGAATGAATACCGCGCCGTGCTGGGCGGCTTGCTGCGGCGCGCGTTTGGTTTGAGCTCGGCACAGCTGGAGCACGTATTTGCCGGCGTGGCGCCCGCGGAACTGGGCCTGGCGTAAGCTGATGTTAACGAGGGGCGTGTTACGCTATGCCTGCGCAATTGGCGCATAGGCAAGCCCGCCACCTTTGCAGGCAGCGCGTGGCACGAATGGAGTGGTATGACCGATACCCAGCGCGACATGCTCAGCGCAGGCTTTTCTCTGGCGCTGATAGCCCTGACGGCGTTCGTCATGCAGCGTTTCTTCCTGCCGCTCGTGTGGGCCGGCATCCTGTGCGTGGCCACCTGGCCCCTGTACGTGCGCGTGCGCGCGGCGCTGGGGCAGCGCACCATCATCGCGGCGGCCCTGCTGACCCTGGCGTTTGCCTGCATCTTCATCATTCCCGTCTTGTTCGGCGTGGCGCAAGCAGCGCGCGAAGTGCCCGAGCTGGCCAATTTCGTCGTCAATGCGAACAGCAACGGTCTGCCAGTGCCGGACTGGACTGCGCATATTCCCCTGGCTGGCGACGCCATCCGCGACTGGTGGCAAGCCACCCTGAGCCAGCCCCATGGCCTCAGCCATTTTTTTGCGGGCAGCGCCGTCGGCGGTTTTCATTCCGCGCGCGACATGCTGAAAATCCTCGGTGCGGACGTGTTCCACCGCCTGGTCGATTTCGGCCTGGCGTTTCTGTGCCTGTTTTTTTTCTACAAGGATGGCGAAGCGCTGACGCGCCAGATCACGGCCATCGGCAGCCATTTCCTGCGCCCCGAACGCTGGGGCCGCTATGCGCAAAAAGTTCCCACGGCCATCCGCGCCACCGTCAATGGCCTGGTGCTGGTGGGCCTGGCGGAAGGCGTGCTGATCGGCATTGCCTACGCCATCGCCGGCTTGCCGTCGCCGGCCCTGTGGGCATTCGCCACCGGCATCCTGGCCATCATCCCGTTCGGCGCGCCGCTGGCCTACCTGTGCGCGGCCGCCTTGCTGCTGTTCCAGGGCAGCGTGGGCGCCGCCATCGGCGTGGCCGTGTGGGGTACCGTGGTGCTGTTCGTGGCCGACCATTTCGTGCGGCCCGGCATGATCGGCAACGCCACCCGCTTGCCCTTCCTGGCCGTGCTGTTCGGCATCCTGGGCGGTGTGGAAACCCTGGGCCTCGTGGGCCTGTTCATCGGCCCCGTCGTGATGGTGCTGTTCGTAACGCTCTGGTACGAGGCGAATGTATTTGACACGGTGCCGCCGGCCAAGGCCGGTGTGCATACACCTGCCAGCCCGGCCGCACCGGAACGCATGCAGTAGTGAGGGGTCGGCCAGCATGCTGCTGGCCGGTACTGGTACGTTCCTGGCGCGGCCGGGCGGGGCTTTCAAGCAAGCTTGCCGACAGCCCCGGGATACGCCGGAAAAAAATCGCAGCGAGCGGGAATGAGTTGCGGCCAAGCAACGCTGACGTGCTTTTGCCGTACTTCAGTACGGCGAACATCGCAGGCCGCAGGACGCAAATCGTACCGCGCAGTGGATTTTTAAGGCGTATTTAATGCGCTTTAGATAAGATCAACAGCCAACGGCGCATCAGCAGCACTTCAACATAGCCCGGCTCGATGCCCGTACCGCACTCGATCAAGGGATTGACGGTGTAGTAGCGCTTGCGGAAGTCGCGGCAGACGAGGATTTCGCGCTTGCCCATGCGGACGAGGAAAGAGCTTGGGGCGTATTCCAGGCCAAACCGTGAGCCAAAACCGCTATTCAATGTTGCCATGACAATTCCTTTGAGGGAGATGTGTTGAACGAGTCATCAGAATAGCATAACTACTGTATGAAAACACAGCTACTGTATGAATAAACAGTATTTTTTTATGGGTGTGGTTTTTTTGATCATCACCGGGAACAAGGAAGAGAGACCAGTTTGCAGCAAAAGAATGACATGGGCATGACCACGGGATGGACCACCAAACTGCGCCGCTTTGTCGAGGCGCGCCTGTCGCCCGAAGGCGAGCTGGGCCTGCATATGACGGTGGGTGTGGCCCTGATGCTGGTCGCCATCGTGGTCTTCCACGAGATTGCCGAAGCCGTCATGGGCATGCAGCAAATCACGGTGCTCGACCTGCAGGTGGCGCAATGGTTCAACCAGCATGCGGTGCCGTGGGTTACGCGCTGCCTGCTGCTCGTCACGCACCTGCACGGCGTGATCGGCGCCATTACCCTGGCCACCTTGCTGGGCTGGTACTGGTACCGCAAGGGCGCCACGTATTGGCTGTTCACCCTGCTGATTACCATGCCGGGCGTCATGTTCCTCAACGTGCTGCTAAAGTATGTATTCGCGCGCGCGCGGCCCAGTTTTGACGCGCCCATCCTGCAGTCTGCCCTGAGCACGTACAGCTTTCCCAGTGGTCATACGGCCACCTCGACAGCCCTGTACGGCTTGCTGGGCGCGTATCTGATTTGCCAGACGGCGCCGGGCGCGTGGGGCAAGCGCATCGCCATCGCGCTGGCTGCCTTCCTGATGGCGGCGCTGGTGGGCTTCAGCCGCATTTACCTGGGCGCGCATTACCTGAGCGACGTGCTGGCGGCCATGGCGGAAAGCTATGGCTGGCTGGCCATCTGCATCGCCGGCGTGTCGACCTTGCGTCGGCGCCGGCATATCCGGCAAACCAAATAAGGGGAAACTGTCCTGTGTAAAGTCGCTGTCATCATCAATGCGGGAGCCGGCTGCGGCTACGCGCCCGACTGGGCGCAGCAGCTGGAAGCGAAATTTGCCGCCGTCGGCCTCGACGCCGCCATCACCCTGGCCGCCAGCGGGGCCGAGATGATCGCCACGGCCGGGCAAGCCTTGCGCGATGGCGCAGCCATCGTGGTGGCCGGCGGCGGCGATGGCACCATCAATGCCGTGGCCTCCGTCGTCGTCGGCAGCGGCACGCCATTCGGCGTCTTGCCTTTGGGCACCTTGAACCATTTCGCCAAGGATTTGAACATTCCTTTGGAACTCGATGCGGCCATCGCCAACGTGGCCCAAGGCACCAAGGTCCAGGTCGACGTGGGCGAGGTGAATGGCCGCATCTTCCTGAATAATTCCAGCCTGGGCCTGTATCCCGACATCGTGCGCGACCGCGAAAAGCAGCAGCGCCGCCTGGGACGGGGCAAGTGGCTGGCGTTCAGCTGGGCCATGCTGGCCGCGCTGCGTCGCTATCCGTTTCTCAGCGTGCAACTCAAGCTCAACGACGCCGTGCATGCGCGGCGCACGCCGTTCGTCTTCATCGGCAACAATGAATACTTGATGGAAGGCTTGAATATCGGCGAGCGCGAACGGCTCGATGGCGGCCAGCTGAGCCTGTACGTGGCGCAGCGCCCGGGCCGCCTGGGTTTGCTGAAGCTGGCCCTGCACGCGCTGTTCGGCAGGTTGTCGCAGGCCAAGGATTTTGACGTGCTGACGGCCACCGACCTGGAAATTGCCACGAAGCATAGACGCCTGCGCGTGGCCACCGATGGCGAAGTGACCATCATGACTACGCCGTTGCACTACCGCATCCGTCCCGCCGCGCTGGACGTGATCGTGCCCGCGCCCGTCGCGGCGCCAGCCCAGGAGTAGCCCATGCGTACCATCGTGCACTTGTCCGACTTGCATTTTGGCCGGGTCGATGCGGCCCTGCTGGCTCCCTTGCGCGCCCTGGTCGAGCGTCTCGAGCCGGACGTGGTGGTCGTCTCGGGCGACCTCACGCAGCGGGCCCGCAGCGCCGAATTCCGGCAGGCACGGCATTTTCTCGATAGCTTGCCGGGGCCGCAGATCGTCGTGCCGGGCAACCATGACGTGCCCCTGTACAACGTCTTTTCGCGCTTCCTGACGCCGCTGGTGAAGTACCGGCGCCATGTGACGGACGATTTGTCGCCCGAATACGTGGACGAGGAAATCGCCGTGCTGGGCATCAATACGGCCCGCTCCCTGACCTTCAAGGATGGCCGCATCAGCCACGAGCAGATCGCTTTCCTGCGTGAACGCCTGGGCCGCTTGCCGCCCGGCTTGACGCGCATCATCGTCACGCATCATCCGTTTGACTTGCCCGAGCATTTTGACGAGGACGACCTGGTCGACCGCGCGCCGCAGGCATTGCAGATGTTTTCCGAGTGCGGCGTGGATTTATTACTGGCCGGCCACCTGCATGCCAGCGTGGCGGGCAACACGGCCGAGCGCTACAAGATCGCCGGCTACGCGGCCCTGATGGTGCAGGCGGGCACGGCCACGTCCACGCGGGGCAGGGGCGAGTCGAACTCGTTCAATGTGCTGCGCGTGGAAAACAGTTGCATCAGGGTCGAGCGCTACAGCTGGAACGAGGAGCGCGCCGATTTTGAAAAGGTCAGCACGGAAGCGTTCGCTCGCCAGGGCGGCGTGTGGGCCAGCCTGCGGCCGTTGTAGGGCTTGCATGGGTCGGATGAGCGTGGCGAAGCGGCGCGTAATCCGACGCCATGATTGGCGCTGGTGTCGGCTTACGCTGCGCTAAGCCGAGCTACGCTGCGCTAAGCCGGCCTACGCCGAGCAACGCTGCCTGGCGCGGCCGTATCGGTGCGTATCGGCCCGCGCAGACGAACGCCTGCCCGCCGCCGTCGATGTCTGTCGTCGTCCCCGGCACCCGCCTTGTTAATTTTTATGCCAACTTTGTATTTTGTTTATTTTAATCTGCTAGGCTTGGCGGCTTCGTGCATGCAGCAACGCGGCGGCGGTCTTGCCCGTGGCGCGCACTTTTTCCCAGGGATACGATGTCAGCCAGATTGTTTTTCCACGCCGACAGCCTGTGCAGTTTCTTCAGCGCCACGCCCCTGTTGGCCGCCACTGCGGCGGACTTGCCGCCGCCTCCGGGCTGCGAGGTGATTGCCGCCGGCGTGCCCGCCCGGCCGGCGACCGTGCTGCAGACGGCCGTGTTTCCTCCGCCCCAGCTCGACATGCGCACGCCGCTGGAGCTCACCGTCCTGGCCGGCACGGGACGCAATTATCTGCTCTATGAATTACACCTGCATAACTTTTCCGACGAGGCCATGACCTTGCGCGGCCTGGAAGTGCTCGCGGGCAGCGAACCACAAGCCTTGCTGGCGCTGACAGCCGCGCAGCTGCGGCAGCGCGTGCGCGTGGCCGGCGCCAGCAGCGAGGATGGGCCGGTGCGGCTGGCGGGAGGGCAGGGCGCCGTGGCTTACCTGTGCCTGGCGTTTGACGCCGGCGCCGCCGTGCCGGCCACCTTGCGCCATCAGCTTCTGCTCGACGGCGCCATTGCCCAGGGGCCATCGATCGGTACGCGCCAGACGCCGCTGGCCGTGCTGGGAGCACCGCTGCAAGGGACGGACTGGACAGCCGATAACGGCCCCAGCCTCCACTCGCATCACCGCATGGGCCTGTTCGTGGCGGGCGGCATGGCACAGCTTGCCCGGCGCTATGCGATCGACTGGAAGAAATACCGCAACGGCAGCATGTTCGCGGGCGATGCGCGCGACGTGCGCAGCTATCACGCGTACGGCGAAAACGTGCTGGCCGTGGCCGATGGCGAGATCGTCCAGGCGCGCGATGGCATGCCGGACAATATTCCCCGCACCCCGGCCGGCTTCACGTCAGCCGTGCCCATCACGATGGAGAATGTTGCCGGCAATGTCGTCACCATCGCGCTGGGCAATGGACAGTTCGCGCAATATGCGCACCTGCAGCCGGGCAGCGTGCGGGTGAAGGCGGGGCAGCGCGTGCGGCGCGGCCAGCTACTTGGGAGGGTGGGCAATTCCGGCGATGCCCGGGTGCCGCATTTGCATTTTCAGGTGGCCAGCAATCCCGATATCCTGGCCAGCGAAGGCTTGCCTTTCCTGTTCGATCAGTACCGTCTGAAAGTGGCCGAGAACGCCTGGGAGGCGCGTGCGCGTGAATATCCGATCGGCGATGGCATCATCGATTTCGGCACGCCCTAACCGCCGTTCAACCGGGCGTGGCCGCTACAGCCAGTAATTCATGAAGCGGGCCGCCCATTCCTTCACGCGGTCGGAAATCGGCCGCGTTTCCCATTTCGCCTTGGTGATTTCTTCCGAGTCGCGCAAGTCTTCCTGGAAGGCATTTTCCATTTCGCGGCCAAAGCTGTCGCCCAGCACGACAACGTTCAGCTCGCTGTTATGCAGGAAACTGCGCATGTCGATATTCGTCGAGCCCACCGTCGACCAGGCGCCGTCGATGACGGCCGTCTTGGCATGCAGCACGGCCAGTTTCAAGTGGAAGATGCGGATGCCGCCGCCCAGCAGCTGGTCGTACAGGGCGTGTCCCGCATGGAACACCAGGCCGCTGTCGGAGACGCCGGGCAGCACCACCGTCACGTCCACGCCCCGCTTGGCGGCCGCGATCAGGGCATCGACCGTCTGCTGGTCGGGCACGAAATAGGCGGAGGTGATGTGGATGGATTTCTTGGCTTCCTGGATGGCCAGGATGTAGGCCTTGTAGATTTCAAAGCCGCCGTCGGGCTCGCTGGCCACCACGCGCACCAGCTTGTCGCCCACTTCCGACAGCACGGGGAAATAATTGGCGTCAGGCAGGTCGGCCTGGTCTTGCTGGGCCCAGGTGCGGATGAACAGCCATTGGAAGGCGGCCACGGCCGGACCTTCAACTTTCACGTGGGTATCGCGCCAGCCTACGTCCTTCTTGTCGGTGGGCTTGGATTTCGAGCGGAACAGCGAGCTCTTGGCATAAGTGTCGCTGATGTTGATGCCGCCCGTAAACGCCGTCTTGCCGTCGACGATCAGCACCTTGCGGTGGTCGCGGTTGTTGATCTTCCACTCGTCGCCCTTGAGCTTGGCGGGGTTGACGGGGTTGAAGGCGACCAGGTGCACGCCGGCCGCGCGCATGCGGTCGAAGAACGCCTGCGGCACGCCCAAGGTGCCCACGCTGTCGTAGATGACGTTGACCGTCACGCCGGCCTGCTGCTTTTCGATCAGCATGTCGGCAAATTTCAGGCCCAGCGGGTCCTGGTCGAAAATATACGTTTCCAGGTTGATGCTGGTCTTGGCGTCGCTGATGGCCTGGAACATGGCGGCCATGGTTTGCGGGCCGTCAAACAGCAGGGTCACCTTGTTGCCCTTGATTAAGGGCACGCCCGTGGCCGCTTCTTCCAGCGCGGCCTGGGTTTTCAAATCCATGCCGGACTTGGCCCAGCGCTTGTTGAGCAGGGCGGCGCGGCTGTTGACGTTCAGCACGGCCCCCTTGCCGGTGATTACCTTGGGCTTGGCCACCGGTTCCAGGGTGGTGTTGAGGTTCTTGACATTAGGCAGCGAAGCGCATGCAGCCAGGGTCCAGCACAGCAAGAGGGCGGTGAGGCAGGGTCGCATGCGCCGAGCGGTCATTTTTGAGCCTTGGTGGTAGGTGACAGGTTTGCCGACTCGTCGGCCAATGCCAGTGGCGGCGGATTTTTTGAACCAAAGAAGAAGACGATGGGCGACTTCAGGAAACGCTTGCCCAGAATCTTCAGCAATTGCATGCCGTGCTTGAAACGCACCTGGCGCGAACGCAGGGCTACCCACAGGGCCAGGCCGAAGCTGACCAGCAAATTGGCCGTGCCGATGGCGAAGATGCCCGACAGCGACTTGACGGCCAGCTGCCAGCTCATGTTGTGGTCCAGTCCCACCAGGGCCGTGGCGAAGTTGGCGGCCGAGAAGGTAATGTGGCGGATATCGATCGGCAAGCCGATCAGGAAGCCCAGGGTGCCGATGGAACCGAGCAGGATACCGAAATAGAAGTTCCCCATCAGGCCGCCCAGATTGTTTTCCAGGTACAGGCCCAGGCGCTGCACCCGCTCCTGGCCGATGACGCGGCCCAGGCCGCGCAATTGCGCGATGCGCTGCGCCCAGCGCGTGTACAGCGCCTGGTTGTCATAGTAGCCGGAAATCAGGCCCGCCACGAACAGGCACACGCCGGCGATCATGGCGTAGAAAATGGCGGGGCTGCCGATCGGGTCGATGTCATGCAGCAGGTGCATGGCCTTTTCCGGCGTCACCAGGTTGTGGCCCGTGATCGCCTTGTAGCCTAGCGCGATCAGCCAGGCCGTGGGAATGGCCGTGGCCAGGTTGCCCAGCACGGCCATGTTTTGCGTGCGGAAGACCTTGTTGATCAGTTCCGCCATGCTGTCGAGGTCGATGTTCCGGCCATCCTTGCTGTGCAGGCCCGCGGCGATGCGCGATGCCGTCATGGCCGGCTGTTTGGTGGCCACCGTGAAGTGCAGCAAGTGGATGAACATGAAGCCGATCGAGTAATTCATGCTGAACATGAAGGCTTCGACCAGCGGCGCCGAGCGCAGATACGACATCAGGATCTTGAACAGCGCCATGAAGCCGATGATGATGCCGGCGCCCGCTGACGACAGGAACATGGCGCCCATCTCGCGGCGGTTTTCCGCGATGTAGTGTTCGCCCGTGCGGCTGGCGTTTTCCGTCACATTCCGCGCCAGCAAGTTGATATTGTCCGAAAACAGGTCGCTGACCTTGTACTTGTTGTTGTGCGCCTGGATCAGTTCCAGCGCCAGCGAGACGGCGCCGGCGCGGCGGCGGCTGACAGGCTGCGCGTCGAGCAGGTCCGGCGTGGCATCGACCGTGATGGCGGCGATGTCCACGTTGCTTGAGCCGGGCAGCTCGCCGCTCGTGTCGACGAGGAACAGCAGCTTGCGCAGGCGGTCGATGCTTTGCGCCAATGCCACCAGCAGATAAGTGAGGGGAATGCTGGTGCCCTGGTACAGCGCCTTCTTGCGGATCTTGGCGATGACGGCGTCGCACTGGTCCAGCATCACCAGCAGGTGGCGCGCATCTTCGATGTGGTCGATATTGCCGTGCAGTAGCTGCGTGTACGCATCGAGGTAGGCGTTTACTTCCGTGTTCTGCACCATGAACGGCGACTGGAAGACTTCGATTTCATTGTGGAAACGCGTCAGTTCCGGCTCCAGGCCCATGGCGCAGACGCGGTAGGACAAGGTGCGGATGGCGTCGAGCATGCCTGGCAGCATGATATTGCCGTCGCCGACGGCCAGCTCGATGTCGTCGCTGGTGAGCACGTCGAATAATTCCAGCCAGTCCGTGGCTGGCACGTTGCTGATCCACAAGTAATCCGTGTTCAGGTACAGCACCTGGTCGAGCGCGTCGTTCAGGTATTCGTCGCCCAGGGCGGGCGGCAGCATGCGGTAGGCGATGCGGCGTTTCAATTCCGTGAAGAAGCCGCTGTTCGACAGCACGCCGATGTCGGTGTACAGGCTGGCGTGGCGGCGCGCGGCCAGCACGCGCAGCACGTATTCGTGCAGGGCGCGGGCCTGGGCGGGGTTACCTTTGAGAAGCTGGCGCAGGGTGCGCACGTTGGCGATCGCGGTAGCGCTGTCGTGAGGGCGCTTGGGACGCAGTGAGTTAAACAATTCCACCAGCAAGTCGATATTGCTGGTATTGGGATCAATGCGTTCGAGGATAGCTAGCATGCAGAAAAAACGGGCGAGCCGCTGTCGGTAAAACCAGTAGTGTACCGCCTGCGTCAAATCGCGCAACGTTCGCCACCGAACATAGCTCCATCGCAGGGCCTGCTTCTGCTGCCATTGTGCGACAAAAAGCTTGATTCGTGGTCACTATTGCGTGTTGTCAGTGTGCGACGCCCCGCCAGGGGCTAAGCTGGAGTTTCTGTTGTACACCGCACAGATTGCTTGCCAAAAAGCGAGGATAAGGTAACACTTAGGTCAGACACACAGCGCATGTCCTGATCAATACCGGGAAGTTTTTCTTTCACGTTACCGAGATATTTATCATGAAGACCTCGTACTTTGCGCTTGCTGTGATAGGGATGGGGCCGTGGATGCTATGCGCGCCGGCCCACGCTGCCGATGGCGCTGGCAATGCGGCATCCAGTAATGTTGCCGTGTACGGCGTGCTCGACGCGGGCATCGTGGCCGAACGCGGCTGTGCCAGCAATTGCGCCGGCACCAAGGTGTCGGGCGGCGTCGCTTCCGGTTCGCGCCTGGGCGTGCGGGGCCGCGAAGCGCTGGGCGACGACGTTACCGCCGTGTTCACCCTGGAAGCGGGGATCCAGAACGACACGGGACAGTCCGAGGATGGCCGCCTGTTCGGCCGCCAGGCATATGTCGGCCTCGACAGCCGCCTGGGCGCGCTGACCCTGGGGCGCCAGTACAATCCGCAATACCTGACCCTGACCGACGTGGCCGATCCGTTCAAGGGCGGCATGGCGGGCAGCGCGAGCAACCTGGCCGGCTACAGCGTCAAGCGCTACGACAACACCATCAAATATGAAACGCCCGCCTTGCGCGGCGTGACGGCCAGCGCCATCTACAGCTTTGGCGAGTCGCCGTACAGCAGCGCCAACAACCGCGCGTATGGCGCCACCCTGGGCTATTCGGCAGGCGCCGTGAATGTCAGCATTTCGCACCAGCGCAAGAACAGCCTGATCCTCGCCAGCGGCACCGTGCCCGCCATCGACATGTCGGCCCGCAATACCCTGATCGCGGCGAATGTCGACCTGAAGGTGGCCACCGCGTTTGCCGCCATCGGCATCAACAAGGGCTATGGCAGCTCGCCATGGGACCCTTCGAATGACTACAGCTCGCTGGCCCTGTCGATGTCGTCCTCGGACAGCCGCGACACCTTGCTCGGCGTGTCCGTGCCCGTCGGCGGCTTCAAGCTGCTGGCATCCTGGGTGCACAAGGATGACCGCGACCTTGCCAACCGCGATGCCAGCCAGGTGGCCGTCGGCCTCACGTATTCCTTGTCAAGACGCAGCGATTTTTATGCGTCCTACGCGAAAATCCACAACAAGAACGGCGCCCGCTACACGGTGGGCAACGCCAGCGACAGCGGTCGCGGCGACGCAGCCTTCAATCTCGGCTTCCGGCACGGCTTCTGAACCTGTCCTGAACGTCCCTGAGCGGCCACGCCCGCCAGGCGGCCGGTGCCGGTGGCAAGCTGCCTCAAGCCGGGCTTGCGTCACGGTTTCTGGGCGGCCGTGGCTGGCGCGGGACAACTTGCTCCCAGCCATTTGCCATTGCTTGCCACGTTCACCTGTTCCGGCGCGCCGCGCGCGCTGCTTGTCACCGCCAGCTGCATGGAAAATGCCTGGTCGCCGGAAAACAGCACCTTGCCTTCGCCGTTCGATTTCGGATTGGCGCACGTAAACGACACTTTCATGCCCCCTGCAATGGGCGTGTTATTCGATTTGCAATCACCGGGCTGGCCCGTGGGAATCTGCTTGCGCGCCGCCATTTCCGGCGTCACGCAGGCCGTCACGCGCACGGCGCCGTCGGCGCCCACGGTGGGCATGGCCATGCCGCGGCTGGCCGCCATGGCTTCCAGCTGCTTGCGTTGATCGGGGGGAAGGTTGCCCAGCTGTTGCAGCACCATGGACATGGCGTTGTCCGTGGCCGCGTCGGGCGAGGCCATCTTGCTGTCGACTTGCCACAGGCCAGGCTTGATGGTGGCCGATGGCGCGGCGGTCTGGGCGCCGGCCTGGGCGCCAAGGGCGGCGCAGGCGAACAGGGTCAGGGATAGCAGGGATCGTTTCATCGCGGGGTCTCCAGATTGGCAGACCCCAGCATACGGCATGGCAAGCGGGGCACGCTTGCCATTATGTTACAAACTGTGATCGGACTCGATGCGGCGCACGTCCACGCAGGCGATGCGGCGCTCGTCCGCCTCGACGATTTCATAGCGCAAGCCATCGAGTTCCAGCACTTCGCCCACGGCCGGCATGTTTTCAAAGTGCGCCAGCAGGAAGCCGGCCAGCGAGTTGTACTCGCCGTCTTCGCTGACCAGCGATTCCGTCTCGAACACTTGCTCCAGGTAATGCAAGTCCGTCGCGCCATCGATGCGCCAGTGGCCAGGGCCCAGCACTTCCACGTCGGGCTGCTCGTCTTCGTCGGGGAATTCGCCGGCGATGGCTTCGAGGATGTCGATGGGCGTGAGCACCCCTTGCACCGTGCCGAACTCGTCGACCACCAGCACCAGCTGGCCGCGCGAGCGCTTCAGGGTTTCCATGGCTTTCAGCACGCCGGCCGCTTCCGGCACGACGACGGCTTCGCGCATGCTGGCCGGATCGATCTTGCCGTGCGAGACGAGGTCTTCGATGAGGTCCTTGCTGCGCGCGATGCCCACCACATTGTCCAGGTCATCGTTGCAGACCGGAATCATGCTGTGCGGCGTGTCGCGCAGCAAGGTCAGCATTTTTTCGCTGCTGTCGTTCAGGTTCACCCACGAGACGTCGCCGCGCGGGGTCATCACGGAGCGGATCGAGCGCTCTCCCAGGGTCAGCACGCCGCTGACCATGTTGCGTTCTTCCACGCCGAAGGCGGAGACGTCGGGCAGCTCCTTGACTTCGTGTTCTTCCACGGCTTCGCGGCCCTTGCGTCCGCCCAGCAGGCTCAGCACGGCCTGCGCCGTGCGGTCGCGCAGCGGAGCATTCGACTGCAGCTTGAGGAAGTTGCGGCGCGCCAGCTGGTTGAAGAACTCGATGACGATGGAGAAACCGATGGCCGCGTACAGATAGCCTTTCGGGATGTGGAAGCCCAGGCCTTCGGCCACCAGGGACAGCCCGATCATCAGCAGGAAGCTCAGGCACAGCACGACGACGGTGGGGTGGGCGTTGACGAAGCGCGTCAGCACTTTCGAGGCCAGCATCATGACGACGATGGAGATGACCACGGCGGCCATCATCACGTACAGGTTTTCCACCATGCCGACGGCCGTGATGACGGCGTCGAGCGAGAAGACGGCGTCGAGCACGACGATCTGCGCCACCACCAGGCCGAAGCCGGCATAGACTTTCGGACCCGTCTGGGCATGCGTCACGCCTTCGAGGCGCTCGTGCAGCTCGGTGGTGGCCTTGAACAGCAGGAACAGGCCGCCCACGAGCAGGATCAGGTCGCGCCCCGAGAACGAGAACGTCCATATGGAAAATAATGGCGTGGTCAGCGTGACCAGCCAGGAAATCAGCGAAAGCAGGCCCAGGCGCATGACGAGGGCCAGGGTCAGTCCCAGCACCCTGGCCTTGTCGCGCTGGTGCGGCGGCAATTTCTCGGCCAGGATGGCGATGAAAATCAGGTTGTCGATACCCAGTACGATTTCCAGTACGACCAGCGTCAGCAGGCCGACCCAGATTGTCGGGTCAAAGAACCATTCCATGTGTGTAACCTTGTAAAGTCGATCAATGTAAAGCGTGCCTGGCGGCGGTATGCCCCGGGCGTGTGCGTGCAGCTAGTGTTGTCTCAGCGGCGGACGCGCGGCGGCCGCGTGGCCAGCCGCACGTCCGCTTCGGCAAGTGCGCCCGGTCCCGCTTGCCAAATGATGGCGTAAAACGGCACGGCCTGGCGCGAGGTCGGGTATAGCGTGATGGGATCGTTGTCGCATTCTTCAATGTCGCAGCCGTCGCCGGGCACGCCCGCATGCGTGCTGGCATCGTGGCAGTCCGCGACGAAGGCAGGCGTGGCGGTAGCGCCGGCCGCGACTGCATGCTGGAATGGGGAAGGGCTGGCGTAAGCCATGCTGGCGAACGCCTGGGGTAACGCAATAAAAACAAAAAGGCAGAGCAGGACGAGAGCTCGTCTCATATACAGGCGGATAGTTCTGGAACGGTCGAGTATAACACGGCCGCATAACAGCTTGATGACAGGGGCTTGCGCAAGTGACAAGCATGTCGTAAATTATGAAACGGCAATAATTTCACGTGGCGGCGAAGACGCAGCGCGGGCCCCGTGAGCATTCTTGCACTCAGTCCTTATTCCATGGCGCCGCCCTTGCGCCTTGTCAACCATGTAGTGCTACCAGGATTCTGTCTTGAAACCAATTACCGCTCTTTTGCTTGCCGCCGGCATCCTGTCGCCGTCATTCGCCTTTGCCGCCACCCCGGTGCAAGCGCCGCCGACCCAGAAAACCGGCAAGGCCGCCGCCAGCCGCGCCGCCGTCAAGGTCACGTCGGTCGAAGGCATCACGGAATACCGCCTGGCGAATGGCTTGCGCGTGCTGCTGTTTCCTGACGCCAGCAAGCCCACCCTCACCACGAACATCGTCTACCTGGTCGGTTCGCGCCATGAAAACTACGGCGAGACGGGCATGGCCCACTTGCTGGAGCATTTGCTGTTCAAGCCCAGCGCCAACTTCGGCGTCAGGAAAGGCACGAAAACCCCCGTCGAGGTCCTCAATTCGACGGGCGCCGATTTCAACGGCACCACCTGGTACGACCGCACCAATTACTACGCCACCTTCCCCGCCAACGACGACAACCTGCGCCAGATGCTGGCCTTGGAAGCGGACCGCATGGTCAATGCGGCCATCGACCAGAACGACCTGTGGAATCCGGCCACGCAAAAGGGTGAAATGACGGTCGTGCGCAACGAGTTCGAAATGGGCGAAAGCGATCCGATCGGCGTGACCAGCGAGCGCATCCAGGCCATCGCCTACGATTGGCATAACTATGGCAAGTCGACCATCGGCGCCCGTTCCGACATCGAGCAGGTCAACATTCCCCGCCTGCGGGCGTTTTATCACAAGTACTACCAGCCCGATAACGCCGTGCTGATGGTGGCGGGCCGCTTCGACGAAGGCAAAGTGCTGGCGCAGATCAATGATCTGTTTGGCAAGATCCCGAAGCCCACGCGCGTGATCGAACCCACCTACACGGCCGAACCCGTGCAGGATGGCGAGCGTGCCGTGACGGTGCGCCGCAGCGGCGGCACGCAGTTCGTCGGCGCCGGCTACCACGTGGCACCGTCCGGCAACCCGGAGGCCGTCGCCATCGAAGTGCTGGGCCACGTGCTGACCGACGCGCCGGCCGGCCGCCTGCACAAGGCACTGGTGGAAACCAAGCTGGCCAGCAAGATCGAATACAACGCGGTGAGCAACCTGGAGCCGGGCTTCAACCTGTTTGGCGCGCTCGTGCCCGTCGATGGCAGCCTCGATGCGGCCCAGGCGGCCATGCTGAAGGTGCTGGAAGAGCTGAAGTCGCAGCCGATCACGGAGGCGGAAGTGGCGCGCGTCAAGCAGCAGCTGAACAAGCAGGTGGAACTGATCAGCTCGAACACGGCGCGCATGACGATCGCCCTGACGGAATCGCTGGCGGCCGGCGACTGGCGTCTGTTCTTCCTGCAGCGCGACCAGCTCGACAAGCTGACCACGGCGCAAGTGCAGGCGGCGGCCGAGAAATACCTGAAGACATCGAACCGCACCCTGGGCCGCTTCATTCCCACCGACGCGCCGGACCGTACCGTCGTGCCCGCCTATGCCGACGTGGCGCCGCAGCTGGCCGGCTATACGGGCCGCGCCGTGGTGGCGCAGGGCGAGGCATTCGATCCCAGCCCGGACAATATCGAGGCGCGCACCACGCGTTTCACCTTGCCGAACGGCTTGAAAGGCGCCTTGCTGCCGAAGAAAACCAAGGGAGGCACCGTCAGCGTCGTCTTGAAGTTGCAGCTCGGCAGCGAAGAGAGCTTGCGCGGCAAGGCGCAGGTGGGCAGCTATACGGCCAGCCTGCTGTCGCGCGGCACGGAGACACTGTCGCGCCAGGAAGTGAAGGACAAGTTCGACCAGCTGGGCATGCAAGTGGCCGTCACGGGCAGCGCCGAGGGCGTGCGGGCCGTGCTGGTGGGCAAGCGCGAGAACTTGCCGGCCGCCATGGACCTGCTGGCGCAAGTGCTGCAGAAGCCGGCCTTGAGCGAGACGGAATTCCTTGAATTGCAGCGTGAAAGAGTGGGCCGCGCGGAGCAGGAATTGCCCGAGCCGCAGCCGCTGGCCGTGAATGCCTTCCGCCGCCTGCTCGACGCCACGCCGGAAGGCCATGTGCGCCACGTGGCTACCTTGCCGGCGGAGCTGGCGCAATGGAAGGCGATCAATGTCGCCGATGTGAAAGCTTTCCATCGCGGCTACTATGGCGCCGGGAATGCCGCCTTTGCCGCCGTCGGCGACTTCGACCCGGCCGCGCTGAAGGCGCAAGTGGCCAGCCTGTACGGCAACTGGCAGGCGCAGCAGGCGTATGTGCGCATTCCCGACGCCGTCAAGCCCGTCAGCGGCGAAAAAGTCACGCTGGAAACGCCGGACAAGGCCAACAGCGTGCTGTTCGCCATCCAGCCGCTGCCCCTGAAGGACGACGCCGCCAGCTATCCGGCCTTGCTGCTGGCCAATCACATGCTCGGTGGCGGCGCCTTGCGCAGCCGCCTGGCCGACCGCATCCGCCAGAAGGAAGGCCTGTCGTATGGCGTCGGTTCGCAAGTGAGCGTGCCTTCGCGCGAACCGGCCGGCTACTGGATGGCCTACGCCATCAGCGCGCCGCAGAACACCGTCAAGGTGGAAGCGGCCCTGCGCGAGGAAGTCGCCAAGGTGCTGGCCGACGGCTTCACGCAAGAGGAGCTGGCCGAAGCGAAGAAAGGCTGGCTGCAATCGGAAGAAGTGGGGCGCACGCAAGACAGCGGCCTGGCCAACAACCTGGCCGAATACCTGGCGCAAGACCGCACCATGGCGTACGACAAGGACCTGGAAGCGAAGGTGGCCGCCCTGACCCTGGCGCAAGTCAACCAGGGCCTGCGCGACTACCTGAAACCCTCGGCCATCTCCATCGTGACGGCCGGCGACTTCGCCAAGGTGGCGAAGGAAGGCGAGGGCGGCGCCAAGGCCACGACGTCGAAGTAAATCGTCTGCACTTGACGTAAAAAACCGCCAGCAAGGAAACTTGCTGGCGGTTTTTTTATTTGACTGGCATCAACTCACGACACTAGACAAAACCTCGTGAGCGGCGATGATTTGTGGCTAGGAAGCGCAACCGTACGAAGGTACGGTGAGCATCGCAGGCCGCAAAGCGCGCCGCGCAGCAAGTTTGGTCAGGTGTTACCCACGCGGCGCCATTTCGGCGACGTAGATCTCGACGCGGCGATTGCGTGCGCGTCCTTCGGCATCCGCATTCGACGCGATCGGCTCGCGCGCGCCGCGGCCTTCGGTGACGATGCGGGTTGGCGACACGCCGCGCATGGCCAGGTAGTCGCGCGTATGCGCGGCGCGTTCCACCGACAGCGGCTCGTTGATGGAAGCACTGCCCGTGCTGTCCGTGTGGCCGATGATGCTCACCGTGGTGTTCGGGTTTTCATTCAGGGTGGCGGCAAAGCGGTCGAGAATCGGGCGGAAGTTGCCCTTGATGTCGGCGCGGTTGGTGTCGAAGGAAATATCGCTTGGAATTTCCATTTTCAGGCGGTTGTCGGCCGTCTGCGTCACTTGCACGCCAGTACCCTGCGTGGCTTGTTCCATCGCGCGCTTCTGGTTTTCCATGCGGTTCGACCAGATATTGCCAATCACGGCGCCCGCTGCCGCGCCAATCAGGGCGCCGCCTGCCGTGCGGCCGCTGCTGCCGCCGCCCGTGGTGCCGCCGATCAATGCACCCAGGCCAGCGCCGACGCCGGCACCGGTGGCCGTGCCGCGTTGTGTGGCAGACATGTCTGCGCAGCCGGTAGCGGCCAGCGCGAGGACCAGCATGGCGATCACGGATTTGGCGCCAGGGCCGTTTTTGAAGGCTTCTTTCATGGATTTTCTCCTAGTTTTGTTATTGGGACATACCCAGAACTACCCATACACGTTACTGCAAAATCGGCAGGCTCGCCAGTGCGCACACCGTACGCAAAAGAGCGGCGCCCGTTTGCACGCGCGCCGCTCCTGTCAGCCTGCGCTAACGACCGGCTCTAAAGCCCGCGTCCGCTAATCAGGCGCAACAGGATCATGATGACCGCCACCACCAGCAGGATGTGGATGAAGCCGCCGATGGTGTAGGAAGTGACCAGACCCAGCAGCCAAAGAATGATGAGTACTACTGCGATTGTATAGAGCATGATATGTCCTCCGAGAGTAGTGTGTGGATGACGGCTGCCTGTGGTGCCAGGGGTATCGTCATCGGTTTTTGTCATTGCGCGGCGACCGGGTCGCTGAACGCTGATGCCATGACTTATTGTCTACTTTGTTTCTGAAATTCTCTGTACGCTGCCGTACACAACCTTTATTTAGCCTGCTGATTGGCTTATTTCGCCAGATTCCGCTCGCGCAGGCGCCGTTCTTGCTGCCGAGGTTGATCTTGCGCGCGATCCATGCCCGGTATCCAGGCCAGCATGCCGGCCATGCCGACGGCGCCTGCCAGGCAGCTGACCATGCCGCCCGTGAGCAGCAGCATGACGCCGAACACGGGTGCGCTGGTTTGCGCCGGCGCCAGGTCCAGGGCGCAGAAGCCCAGTGCCGTCGCCAGCATGCCGCCGCCGATAAAGCCCAGCCAGATCCTGTTGCTGCCTGTCTTGTCGCTATCCATAGCATCTCCTTGAGGGACAACCGTTGAACTTTCCTGAGTGCATCATCTCGCGCTATGGCTAGCTCATCTGTACGCCAACGAACATGATCAAAAAGAAAACGCCCGGACGAGCCGGGCGTGTGTCGAATTTGCAACTTCTTGTGGCGGCAATGGTGCCGCCATCGCGTAGTTAGCCCATGGCGCGCAAGCCGCCGTTGACGACGCGTACGCGGTCGCCCTGGCGCCAGTTGGGCGCGGCACTCTGGTGCACGGTGCGCGTCTTGCCATTGTCCAGGCGCACGACGATGTTATAGCTGCGCGTGGCGCGCACGTTGCCTTCGATCTGGTTGCCTGCCACGGCGCCGCCCACGGCGCCCAGCACGGTGGCCAGCTGCCTGCCGTGGCCGCCGCCTACCTGGTTGCCCAGCAAGCCGCCCACGACGGCGCCGCCGGCCGCGCCCACGCCGCTGCCTTCGGCGCGCGTATTGACTTCATGGATGGCTTCGACGACGCCACAGTTGCTGCACACCTGGGGCGCAGGCGCGGCGGCCACGTATTGTGGCTGTGGCTGGCGCACGGGTTGTGGCTGAGGTTGCTGTACCGGCTGTTGCTGCACCGGCGGCGGTGGCAGCGCCACCAGCGGCTGCGAACCAGCCGGTGGCTGGTTCGCCTGCAGGCTGGCCAGCTGCTCGGCCGAGGCATTCGCCGACAGCGGCGGCGCTTCGCTTTGCGAGGAGGGCAGCCAGCCCATCAGTGCAGCCGTGCCGACGCCGCAGAACAGCAGGACGGCAACGGCGGCGGCAAGCACCAGCGGATGGAGGGATTTGGTAGTGGTAGTCATGGAAGGCTCCTTGGTTTTTAAAATAATGAAATCGGGTAAGGCGTGCCCGGGCAGGGCGTGAGGGCAGTGTGCTGTGCCGCGTCCTTCGCTTCCGTGCGTCACCGTACATACAGGACCGTTGCTGCACCGTAGGCTAAGTAAAAATCATGTCGAGTTGTAACCGCAAGCAAGAATGACCAGGATAAAGGCAATGCCCACAATGACCGCCAGCTTGAATTTGCCCCGCGATGCGTCCCGCGACCCAGGCCGTAGCAGCCTGGGTGCGCCCGTGGCCGCTGCCGGCAACCGCTTGCTGGCCAGCCTGCCCGAGTCCGACCTGCGCCATCTTGCGGCGCTGTTCGAGCATGTCACCGTCGAGGTGGGCGACGTGCTGTACGAACCTGGCCAGCCCATCGCCCACGTGTATTTTCCCGGCGATTGCCTGATCTCGCTGCTGGCCGTGGCGGAAGGCCGCATGACCCTGGAAGTGGGCGCCGTCGGCCGTGAAGGCGTGCTGGGCGCATCCGTTGCACTGGGTCATGACCTGGCGCAGGTGCGCGCCGTGGTGCAGCGCTCCGGCACGGCCAGCCGTATCGCGCGTGCCGACTTTTGCGCCGAATTCGTCCAGCTCGACTCCCTGCAGCGCCTGTTGTACCGCTACACGGACACCTTGCTGGCGCAAGCCATCCAGATTGCCGTGTGCAGCCGTTTTCACGTGCTAGAGGCGCGCCTGGCGCGTTCGCTCTTGATCACGCGCGACCGCCTGCAATCGGAAAAATTTCACCTGACGCATGAATTCCTCGCTCACACCCTGGGCGTGCGGCGTGTCGGCGTGACCAAGGCAGCGAGCGCGCTGCAACAGCAAAAACTCATCAGCTACAGTCGCGGCAATATCGAGATACTCGATTCGGCCGGCCTGGAAGCCGTTTCCTGCCGCTGCTACGAACTGGTCAAGGATAGCGGTGCCATCGGCATGGCCAACGTCTTCGTCTGAGCGTTCAGCAATCACTTCCAGCGTCAATCCGGCACGAATGCAGTGCTCATCCAGCAGCCATTCTTTACTCTGACAGACGCAAAAAAGCGGGGCGGGCGCCTGGGCGCCTACCCCGCTTTTTTATGCATGCTTACTTAGGCTTGACCTGATTGCCGATCACGCCGCCGACGGCGGCGCCGCCGACTGCACCGACGGCGCTACCGCCCGTCAGGACGGAGCCGGCAACGGCGCCGACGCCGGCGCCGATGGCTGTGTTTTTATCCTGGCCGGACATGTTGGCGCAAGCGGTCAGGCTCAGCAGAAGGGCGGCAACGGAAGTGGTAGCGGCGATTTTTTTGACGATTTGCATGATAGTTCTCCTATGAATTCGGACCTCGTGGCGCCGGCATGGTATGGGCCGGTGGGATTTCGTATCGCCACGTCTTGTTGTTTCAGGCACGGTTACAGCATAGGATTGTGGCAAGGCAGGGTCTGTTCGGCAACGCACATAGGTGTGTAACAATTGTAAAAGCACACTATCGTGCCTTGGTCAGCGCAGGCTCAGCGCTGCTGGCGTACGCTCTTTCCCGGCTTGGGGGCGACGGGCTTGACGCGCGCCTTGGCCAGCAGGGTGGCGCATGCATTTTCTTCGCCGGGGCCGGCATTGACCAGCGGCAGCAGGGCCGCCACGGGCGCCACCACGGCCAGCGCCAGGGCGCCGCCGGCGCGCAAGGCCAGCACGCCCTTGTCGACACTGACGTCGGGCTTGCTGAAAGTACCCTTTACGTACAGGGGCGAGCGCAGCGAAAAGATGCGCAAGCCCTTGCTGTCCGGTTGCAAGGTCAGGTCCAGCCGCTCATTGCCCAGGTTCACGGTACCGTCGATGTGCAGGACGGCATCGTCCGTGTCGACGATGAACTGGCGCGTGCGCATCAACCCCTTGTTGACGACAAAATCGGCGGCCATGCAATTGAGCTTGACCTGCTTGTCGCCCACCAGCTTGGTGAGCACGATGCTGCCGATATTCAAGCCCATTTCTTCCAGCAGCAGCTTGCTGATGCTGCCCTGGTTGATCAGCGCCCGCACTTCGCCGTTCGAGCTGCCCAGCAAGGTGGCGACGGAATTGCCCGTGGCCGACAGCGAGGCGTCGCCATTGATCTCGCCCACGCTTGCCTGCAGGGCAGGCAGGCGGGGAAACAGCTGCTTGATGCGCAAATGGCGGGCGCTGGCCTTGAGTTCGGCGGCGATGCCGTTGGCAATGACCTTGCCACTGCCGTCGAGCTTGATTTGCGAGCTCAAGGTGCCGCCCGCCACGTTGAAATTGAGGGGCGTGAGCGACAGCACGCCATCGGCCAGCAGCACGTGCGTATCGAGCTTGCTGATCGGCAGTTCCGCATCGCGCGTGATTTTATCGGCCGTGTAGCGCACGTCGGCATCGAGGCTGGTCCAGCGCTCCGTCTTGAACGTTTCGACCGGCAATACCCGGCCGGCAGGCTGCGTGATCAGCACGCCCCGCTCCTTTTTGCTGGCGCTGGAATCGGCACCCACCAGCGGCCCCAGGTCGGCAAATTGCAGCAGGCGCGAATGCACTTCGCCCGTCAGGCGCTTGCGTGGCTGGCTGGCGGAAAACGCCAGTTTGCCGCTGATGTCGCTCGAACCCACCTTGCCGCTGAACTGGTCGTACACCCAGTCGCCGCCGCCGGGCGCCAGGGTGCCCGTCAAATGGCCTTCCGTGCTGAAGTGCGGCGTTTCCGGCAGCAGCACGCCTGTCAACGGATACAGGCGCGCCATGCTGGGCCCCGATACCTTCAGGCGCACGTCGAGGGCGGCCAGGTTCGTCGGGCGCGTCAGGGTGCCTTCGATGGCCATGCTGCTGCCGCTGGCGCGCATGTCGGCCTGGATGGGGAAGGGCGTGCCCTGGCGCTGCAGCGACAGCACGCTGCCCGCCTTGCCGCCGCCCTGGACGGTTTCGCCGCGGTAGGTGCCGGACAGTTTCCAGGCGATGCCGTAGCGCTTGTCGTCCGCGAGCGTATCGACGTCGGCGCGCAGCGCCGTGCGCGTGATGGCGTCGTCCAGGTACACCGTGCCTTTGCTGAAGACCACGCTTTGCAGCTCCAGCTGCCACGGCGATTGCTGGTCCTGCTTCTCGAACGTCCAGTTGTTCTTGCCATCCTCGCTGCGCAGCAAGCGCACCTGCGGCGAGTCGAAGCGCAATTGCGGGATGATGATTTTCTGGTCCAGCAGGGCCAGCGGATTGAGCGAGAACGCCAGCTGGCTGACGGTGGCCAGCTGCGCCGCCTCGCCATCGGCCACCGTCATGCTGCCCGGATTGCCCAGGCGTACGTCCCGGGCCTGCAAATGCGGCCATGGCAGGTAGTCGCGCCAGCTGGCGTGCGGCGCCCCATTATTGGGCTGCTGCCATGTCAGCGACAGGTCGCCTTCGATGGCGAAAGGCCGCCCCAGCGCTTCGCTGGCGCGCCCGTTAAGCCAGGGCTTGGCGCGGTTCCAGTCCATGTTCAGCAAGGTGACGGCGGCGGCGACGGGCAAGGCGATGAGTACGGTGGCGCTGGCGAGGGCGATTTTCTGGCGGCGGGAGAGCGGCATAAGCTGATTCTTTCTGGACAATTAGTCACGATGCTACAGGAATCGCTCTGAAGCCGGGTTCGTTTCAGCTTTTGCTGGCGGGCGCGTGCGTTGGCGCACGTTGCCGGGGACAGTATTGTCGATTTCCTACCCTATGTGCGGCACCGAACGGATATACGGAGTGCCGGAGCCTATAACGTCATACATCAAACGCAGTTCCTGATTTGTTTCACGTAGCACCGACATCATTACCCCACATTCTCCAGGAGAAAAAAAATGACAAACCGAGATTCCTTCAAAACCCCCATGACCGCCCTGGCCGCCTGCATCGCTGCCGTTGTCCTGATGACGGGCTGCTCGAGCATGAAAACACCGGCTACGGCCGATGTGGCCGTCTCGCGCGCCGCCGTCGATAACGCCGCCAGCGCCGGCGCCGCCGACCTGGCACCCGATGAAATGCGTTCGGCCCGCGAAAAAATGCGCATGGCTAACCAGGCCTTGAAAGACCGCGACTACAAGACGGCGCGCGACCTGGCCGACCAGGCGCAAGCCGATGCCAAGCTGGCGCAAAGCAAGGCCAACTCGGCCAAGGCCACCAGCGCCGCTGACGAAATCAACGAGAACATCCGCGTCATGCGCGAAGAGCTCGACCGTGCTAACCAGCAAGTCCCAAAACAATAAACCAATAAGAACAGGATTCCATCATGAAAAAAGCCACTTACACCACCATTCCCGGCCTGCTGGCCATGGCCGCCTTCGTTGCCGCCTGCAGCTCCGCGCCAACCACCACCAGCCTGCTCGACCAGACGCGCGGCGACTACATGGCGGCGCAATCGAACCCCATCGTGTCGACGTATGCGCCACGCGAATTCCGTGAAGCGAGCGCCGCGCTGGAAGCGGCGAATGCCGCCGCCGTGCGCCAGGAAGACAGCGAGAAAGTCGACAAGCTGGCCTACCTGGCCAAGCAAAAGATAGCCACCGCGCAAGAAGTCGCCAAGCAGAAGGCGGCTGAGGCCGATATCGCCAACGCGGGCAAGCAGCGCGACCAGTTGCGTCTCGATGCGCGCACGCAACAGGCTGACCAGGCCACGGCCCGTGCCCAGGCCGCGCAAGCGGATGCCGAAGCGGCCAAGGCCCAGGCGCAGTCCGCTGAAGCATCCGCCCGCGATGCGCAAGCCCGCGCCGCCGGTCTGGAAGCACAGCTGGCCGACCTGGCCGCCAAGAAAACCGAGCGCGGCATGGTCATCACCCTGGGCGACGTGCTGTTTGGCACGGACAAGGCAAACCTGACGGCCGATGGCGCGAATACGGCGCGCAAGCTGGCCGATGTGCTGAAAAACAACCCGCAGCGCACCGTGCTGATCGAAGGTTTCACGGATAGCACGGGCGGTTCCGCGCACAACCTGGAATTGTCGCAGCGCCGCGCCGAATCCGTGCGCAATGCGCTGCTGGAGCAAGGCATCAGCCGCGACCGCATCGCCACGAAAGGCTATGGCGCCGCCTATCCTGCCGCTGGCAATGACAGCGCGGCGAACCGCCAGCTGAATCGCCGGGTGGAAATCGTCTTGTCGGAAGATAACACGGCCATTCCCGCCCGCCGTTAAAACACCAGTCCAAACCTGCTGCGCGTCGCGACTTGCGGCCGCCGAGGCGCACTGTGCCATCGCACGGCTGCGCTTCTCGGCCACCATGCGCTGCCGCTCGCCGTGGTTTGGTCAGGTGTTGAGTTAGAAGGCAGCACCGGCCGCTCCCTGGCCGGTGGATACCCATGCAAGACTTGAAAGGAAGCATCATGACCCAAACATCTGTTGAGATTCCAGCTGGCATCGACACGGCCGCCATCCGCGCCGCCGCGAAAAACCTCGATGACGGCGCCGTCACGGCCGGCTACCAGGGCAATCGCCAGGAATTGATTACCCTGTTGAATGGGGCGCTGGCCACCGAACTGGTGTGCATTGCGCGCTATAAACGCCACTACTACACCGTGAGCGGGCGCGACAACGGCACCATCAAGGCGGAATTCCTGGAACATGCGCAGCAGGAGCAGGAGCACGCCGACTGGCTGGCCGAGCGCATCGTGCAGTTGAACGGCAAGCCAGATTTTAATCCGGCAACATTGCTTGCGCGCAGCCATGCCGAGTATGATGACTCCGAGGACGTGCAAAGCATGGTGCGTGCCAACCTCATCGCGGAGCGCGTGGCCATCGAGTCCTACCGCCAGATGATCGTCAAGGTCGGCGACAGCGACCCGACAACCCGCCATTTGTTGATCAAGATCATGGCTGTTGAGGAAGAGCACGCCGATGATATGCGCGATCTAATGGAATAGTGTTTTTGAGTAAAGTAGGTATAGTAACTACATTCATCCACAGCTAAGGAGCTAAACCATGTTGGAAAACAATATCACCACCGTCAATAACGATGTCAAAACCTTGGTCAAGGATGCACAAGCCCTGTTCAGCGCCGCTGCCGCCCTGACCGGTGAAAAAGCTGACGAAGTGCGCGTCAAGGGCATGAAAACCCTGGACGCCGCGCTGGCCAAGGCGCACGAAGCGCAAGCTTCGGCCATCGTCGCCACCAAGCAGATGGCTGCTCAGGCGGATGGCTACGTGAAAGAAAACCCATGGCGCACGGTGGCTGTCGCTGCTGGCGTCGGCGTGCTGGTCGGCTTCATCCTGGGCCGCAAGTAATCCATTCAGGAGCGATATGGACAAGTCTGCTTCGTCTCACCAGGGGCCGGGATTGATCGGCTCGGTCGCCGGCCTGGCCAAGAATGCCGTCGGACTGATGTTGTCGCGGCTGGAGCTGGCCACCATCGAATTGTCGGAAGTGCGCAATCACATGTTGCAGCTGGTTGTCATTTTCGCGCTGGCCACCGTGGCAGGCTTGTTTGCCATCGCTTACGGCAGCGTGCTGGTCGTTTTCCTGGCCTGGGATAGCCTGGGCTGGAAGATCCTGGCGATCATGACGGTCGTGTTCGTACTGCTGGCCATCGGCCTCGTCATGTACGCGCGCGCCATGCTGCGTCAAGGCAAGCTTTCCATGCCGGCCACCATGGCCGAACTGAAGGCCGACCGTGACATGTTGATGTAGCCGGCTGGCGGGGCACTCCCCCGCCATGCCCGGACTGCCTTTCGAGGAGAATTCATGTCGGATAACGACAAACAGGCAGAGCAGGCGGCCCGCAAGCGCCTGCTGATTGCCCAGGGAGAAATGTACCGCGTCGGCATCGTGCATGCGCGCGCCAACGTGGGGTATGCATTGCGTCCCGACTCGCTGCTGCAGGGCGTGGTGGAAACGGCGGTCGGCTTTGCCGGCCACCGCGTCGAATCCCTGCTGGCACCGGGGGGCATGCGCCTGCAAGGCGCCATGCCCTATGTGCTGACGGCGCTGTCCTTTATCGGACGCAAGAAGCTCGTCAAGCCGGCCCTGGTCCTCGTGGCCGTGGCCGCCGTGGCCGCCAGCTGGCTGCGCCGCAAGCGCTAGGCGGCACCACCCGAAACGCTGTCATCGACAGCGTTTTTTTTTTGTCTGCCTCCATCGGCGGCGCGCGCGCGGCGCAAGCGCGGGCACAATCCCTTACAATGAGTTCGACGGTGCATCCACGCACGGCAGACATTGGGGCTATCTTGGCGACGACTACTACACCGATCAATCAATTGAATCCATCGCGCCTGCGCATCGTGCTGGTGCTGCAGGGCGGCGGCGCACTGGGCGCCTACCAGGCAGGCGTCTACCACGCCCTGCATGAACATGGGCTGGCGCCCGACTGGGTGGTGGGCACGTCGATTGGCGCCATCAATGCGGCCATCCTGGCCGGCAACAAGCATGAAGACCGCCTCGTGCGCCTGAAGCAGTTCTGGCAGCGCGTCGCGCACCGCGACAGCGTCGACATGAACATGATTTCCGACCAGCAGCGCCGCTCGAACATCTGGCTGGCCACCCTCGATACCGTGCTGCGCGGCGTGCCCGGCTTCTTCAAGCCCCGCTCCTTCAGCCTGTTTCCTGCCGGTATAGCGGTGAAACCGGAAGAAGCCAGCTTCTACGACACGAGCGAACTGGCCAGCACGCTGGAGGAACTGGTCGATTTCGATTATCTGAACCAGCCCGGCGGCATGCGCCTGACGGTCAACGCGCTGCGCGTGAAATGCGGCAGCCTCACCAGTTTCGACAGCCAGGACCAGCCCCTGACGGTGGACCATATCCGCGCCAGCGGCGCCTTGCCGCCCGGCTTTGCCGGCGTGCGCGTCGATGGCGACCTGTACTGGGATGGCGGCCTGTATTCGAACACGCCGCTGGAAACCGTGCTCGACGATACGCCCCACGTCGATACCCTGGTCTTCATGGTGGATCTGTGGAGCTCGGAAGGACCGGAACCGACCACGCTCGATGAAGTGCAGACGCGGCAAAAGGACGTCACGTTCGCCTCGCGCTCGAAGCGGCATATCGAGGACTATGTCAACACGCATACCTTGCAGCACAAACTGCGCGAACTGTATGCCAAGCTGCCCGATAACGCGCACAACCGCCAGCAGACGGAAGAACTGGTGGCGCTGGGCTGCGACAGCACCATGCACATCGTGCGCCTGCCATATGCTGGGCGCGACTGGCACATGGCGGCCAAGGACATCAATTTTTCCAGAGGATCCATCGAGTGGCGCTGGGAGCAGGGCTACCAGGACGCCTTGCGCGCCATCAAGGCGGCCGGCTGGCTGGCGTTTGTCACGGAAGATACGCCGCTGGTGGTGCACGAATTGCCGCCGTACGAGCGCGACGCCGCCTAGCGCCGCTCGGGCGCGCCGCCTGCGCGCCTGCTCATGCCGCCTGCCCGCGGATTATTGTGCCGGATGTGCTGCTGCGCGCAGCTTTTCCGCATTCGCCATGTCTTGCCGGTACGTGTCTTGCGCGTCTTTCAGGCACGTGCCGCGCGTGGCGGCGGGTTCTTGCCGGCAGGATTTCTTTGCCTCGGCCAGGGCGGCGGCGATTTCCTTGTGCAAGGTGCGCAGCTGGGCTTGCGGTGTGCTGTCCGCCTGGTACCAGCGTTGCGGGTCGCCCGGTTGCGGCGCTGCCGTCTGGGCTGGCGCCAGTGGCGCCAGGCTGCAGGCGAACAGGGCCGCCGCTAGTGTAGTGTAGCGCGTCATGATATTTCCTCCTTGAAATAAAAAAGGCGCCGTAGCGCCTTTTTTTTACAGCCTGCCCGTCAGTAGCAGCAGGATCAGTATCACGACCACCAGGCCGGCCACGCCGCTGGGGCCATAACCCCAGTTGCGGCTATGCGGCCAGGTGGGCAGGACGCCGACCAGGGCCAGGATCAAGATGATCAGAATGATGGTGCCCATGGTATCTCCTTGTTTTCGTGCAACTGATGCGAAGTGGCGGATGCCTGCTGGCAGGCGCCGCCGGTGGATTAATAGCGATAGACGCGGCCGTCAACGACGCGCACGCGGTTACCTGGGCGCAAGTCAACGGCGCTGTCCTGTACCACGGTGCGGTATTCGCCGTTGTCCAGGCGCACGCTGATCTGGTAGTTCTGCGCTTGCTGCCTGCGGCCTTCCACCTGGTTGCCGACCACGCCGCCAGCGACGGCGCCGGCTACGGTGGCTGCCGTGCGGCCGCCGCCCGAACCGATGGTATTGCCCAGCAGGGCGCCAGCGATGCCGCCGACCACGGCGCCGGCGCCGCTGGTCTGGCCGCCGCCTTGCACCATCTGAATGGAATCGATGGTGCCGTACATGGCGGATTCAGGCTGGTTGGCCGGATAGTATTGTTGTGACTGGGACGGACCGGTGGCGCAACCGCTCAGAACGGCGGTGGCGGCGAGCATCAGTGCAGCCAAGGTGGCATTGGTTTTCATTTTATTCTCCTGACGAGGTGAGGGTGTAGGGCCATCTTAGTCACGCCCATGGCCCCGGTCTGTACGCTGCCGCACGTACCTATTTGCAGCTGGCGCCAGCATGTCCACGCGGATTTTTTGGCTCTGTCCTCGTTAACTGTGGGATGGGCGGAATTTTCTCCCCGCACCGCTGTCTGACTCTGCAGCCATCGAGACAGGGAGCATGCCATGCGGCCAGCCGAATGGAAGACCTTCATTGCCCAGTTCGCTCACCTGAGCCTGCGCCAGCGCGCGCAAGGCATCACCTTGCTGCGCGACAGCTCGGGGCATGACGCGGCCGTGGCATTGCTCGAAAGCGTGGCGCAGCAGCGCTTGCACTGTCCCGCCTGCCAATCGGCGCACGTGCATCGGCATGGCCACGCACACGGCTTGCAGCGCTACCGGTGCGTACCCTGTGGCCGGACCTTCAATGCACTGACGGGCACGCCGCTGGCCCGCTTGCGGCATAAGCAACTGTGGCGCGATTATGCCGCGTGCCTGCTGGACTCGAGCTCGGTGCGCAAGGCGGCAAGTCAATTGGGCGTGCACCGCAACACGGCGTTTCGCTGGCGCCACCGGTTTTTAAGCCTGGCCAAGACGGACCGGCCGCACTGCCTGCATGGCATTGCCGAGGCCGATGAACTGTATGTGCTGGAGTCGCAGAAAGGGGCGCGGCACCTGGCGCGTCCTCCACGCCGCCGCGGTAGCCATGCGCATCAGCGCGGCATTGCCAAAGAGCACGTCTGCATCCTGGTGGCGCGCGACCGCACGGGACAGACGCTGGATTTCGTCACGGGCAGGGGCCAGCTCACCAAGGCGCAATTGCACTATTGCTTGCCTTCCGTGATGGACAACGATGTCTTGCTGGTGACGGACGGCCATGCCGCTTATCCGGCCTTTGCCAGGGAAGCGGGCATCAGCCACCTGGCCGTCAGCGTGCGCGCCGGCATCCGCGCGCATGGCGCCGTGCACGTGCAGAACGTGAATGCCTATCACAGCCGCTTGCGCGGCTGGCTGCAGCGCTTTCACGGCGTCGCCAGCCGCTATCTGCCGAACTACCTGGGCTGGCGCTGGATACTCGATGCCAGGCGCATCTTGTCACCGGAAGCATTACTGAAAGCCACGCTGGGCGAGTTCCCACACCTGACGGTGACATAGCATTTTTTTGCAAGAACGTTGTTATTTCTCCCGTTATGTCTCCTTGTTTCAAAAATAATGGCTTGTGTACGGCAGCGTACAGAAGGGGGCCGACTATCCACGTAAAACGGTAGTCATGCCAAGCAGACATGCTTGTCACCACCAGGGAGCAACAGATGAACAAGAATATTCAGAAGAACAAGTTGTACGCCACCATCCTCGTCAGCCTGGCCTGCGCCGCATGGGGCGGTTCCGCCTTCGCGGCCACGCCGGAAGCGAAAGCGGCCTACAAGGCAGCCAATGAGCAGGCCGCGCTGAATTACAAGCTGGCGCATGCCGAGTGCGAAAAAATCACGGGCAATCCGAAGGATGTCTGTATCGCCGAAGCCAAGGCCGTGCGCACCTACGATGAAGCGGTGGCGCAAGCGCAATACACGAATACCCTGCGTGCCTACACCAAGGCGCGCATCAAGATTGCCGATGCCAACTATGACGTCGACCTGGCGCGCTGCAATGCGCTGACGGGCAACGACAAGGATGTCTGCGTCAAGCTGGCCAAGTCCACCAAGGTGGCGGCCCTGGCCGATGCCAAGGCGGACAAGAAGGTCATCGAAGCGCGCAGCGATGCGCGTGAAGCAAAAAGAAAAGCCGAGTACAAGGTCGCAACAGAAAAATGCGATGCATTAGCCGGCGCAGCCAAGGATAACTGTATCAAGGCTGCAAAAACCCAGTTTGGCTACTAAACGCCATGCGGCGCGCGGTAATCAAATTGGTATAAGAAGCTCATTGTGAGCACGTTGATTGACCACTCCTAAGGAAAAAACCATGAAATTCACTAAATCGATCGCTACCGGCCTCTTCGTCGCTTCCCTGTTCGCTGTTGCAGGTTGCGCTTCCACCCCGACCAAAGAAGGCACGGGCGAATACATCGACGACGCGGCAATCACGACGAAAGTCAAAGCCAGCATCTTCAATGAACCTACTTTGAAATCGACGGAAATCAACGTTGAAACCTTCAAGGGCGTGGTTCAGCTGAGCGGCTTCGTTGCCCAGCCAGCGGACGCAGCCAAAGCAGGCGAAATCGCCCGCGGCGTCAAAGGCGTGAAATCGGTGAAAAACGATATCCGCGTCAAGTAATGGCAAGGCCTGCCGCAGCGTCCGGCCTTCTGGCCGGCGCTGTGGCCCTTCATCGAGCGTAGCGGGAATCTCATGCATATCCAGCCTTCAGATGCCCCGCCCGATCCGGCTGTGGCTGTTCCCATCGAGCCTGTCACGCCGCCTTCGGCCGCGCCAGCCGAGCCGGTGGATCCCGCCCTGCGCCTGCCGCTGCATGTCAATGCACGCGGCCTGGCGCTGGGCATCATCGCCACCGTCAGCTTTATCTATGCGCTGCAGTGGGCACAGAAATTCCTCATTCCCGTCATCTTCGGCATCTTCATTGCCTATACTCTCAATCCTGTCGTCGCCTGGCTGGAAAAGATCCGCATACCGCGCGCCATCGGCGCCAGCGCCGTCACGGCGTTGATACTGTTCGGTTCCATCGTCATGGTCGAGCGTGTCCAGGGCGAATTTGAATCCATCGTCGAAGAATTGCCAGCCGCCACGCATAAACTGTCGCGCCTGATCGCCGCCAATACGGGCGGCAAGAACAGCACCTTCCAGAAGATGCAGGCGGTAGCCAATGAAATCGAACAGGTGGCCGCCGGCGCCGAAGCGCGCCGCAACACGCGCCGCGCCGCCAGCGCGCCCGATGGCCCGAACTTCAAGATCATGGACTGGGTCTGGGCCGGTTCCCTGGGCCTGGTGGGCTTTGTCAGCCAGGCCACCATGGTCATCTTCCTCGTGTTCTTCCTGCTGCTGTCGGGCGACACCTTCAAGCGCAAGCTCGTCAAGCTGACGGGGCCTTCATTGAGCCGCAAGAAGGTCACCGTGCACATTTTGGAAGACATCAATACCTCGATCCAGAACTATATGTTCATGCTGCTCGTCACGAATGGCTTGCTGGCGCTGCTGATGTGGATCGCCTTGCGCATCATCGGCCTGGAAAACGCGGGCGCCTGGGCCATCGTGGCCGGCTTGCTGCACATCATGCCGTATTTCGGTCCCTTGTTGATCACCATCGCCACGGGCCTGGTCGCCTTCCTGCAGTTCGAATCGCTGGAAATGGTCCTGTTGGTGACGGGCACGTCGATGGCCATCGCCACCCTGGTGGGCACCTTCGTCACGACCTGGATGACGGGGCGCATCGCCCGCATGAATCCCACGGCCGTCTTCATCAGCCTGCTGTTCTGGGGCTGGCTGTGGGGCGTCTGGGGCTTGCTGCTGGGCGTGCCCATCATCGTCATCGTGAAGGTTGTCGCCGAGCGCGTGCAGGGCATGGAAGTGGTGGCCGAGCTGCTGGGCGAGTAAGCGTCGTCATGCACGAACAACGGCGCCCGAGGGCGCCGTTGTTCGTTGTTGTTACGTACCAGCCACGTGCTCAGGACTGGTGGCGCTTGAGGATTTTGACCTGCACATCGCCATCTTCCGTCTTTGGCATATCTTTCATGCTGCCCAGCTGCAAGGCGAACTGGCGCGTGAATTCGGCGCCCAGGAAGAAAATCTGCGCCGAGTAATACACCCACAGCAGCAGTGCCACCAGCGAACCGGCGGCGCCATAGCTGCTGGCCACGCCGCTATTGCCGATATACACGCCAATCGCGTATTTACCCAGTGAAAACATGAATGCCGTGCCCAAGGCGCCGATCAGCACGTCGCGCCACGACAGGCGCACGCGCGGCAGCATTTTATAGATGACGGCGAATAGGCTGGCGATGACGGCAAAGCCGATCAGGTTCGACAGGATGGTAAACAGCACGGCCGTGTCTTTCCACACGCCTTCCCAGAAATTGGCGAGGATGGCCATGGCCGCATTGACCACCAGCGACACCATCAGCAGGAAAGCGAGCACCAGCACCAGCCCGAACGAGAGCAGGCGCGTGCGTACCATGTCCCAGGCGCCCGCTTCCTTCAGGGGAGGCACTTGCCAGATTTCATCGAGGCTGGCTTTCAGTTCGGCAAACACGCTGGTGGCGCCAAACAGCAGCAGGGCGCTGGCGATGAGCGTGGCGATGCGGCCCTGTTCATGATTCTTGGCGCCGGCCAGCACCAGTTGGATCGCTTCGGCGCCCTGCGTGCCCAGCAAGCCTTGCAATTGCCCCATCAACTCGCCGCGGGCGGCCGCCGGGCCATAGAAAAAGCCGGCGATGGCGATCACCAGCACGAGGATGGGCGCGATGGAAAACAGGGTGTAATAGGCGAGGGCCGCGCCCTTGCTCGAGGCGCGGTGTTCCAGCCACTCGGTGACGGAGCAGACGATGACGCTGCGCATCTGCTTGCTGAACGGTGCCAGGCCAGCCAGTTTGGGGTAGCGGGTAGAGAAATTCATGGTGGCTTTCAATGAAAAAAAGGGGCCGCAGCCCCTTTTTTAACTAGTATTAACTAGTGGCGTACCACTGGTGTAGCTTACTGTACGCGGCGTTCGATGGTGATTTGCTCGACTTCAACGCGACGGTTCGGTTCCAGGCACTTGATCAGGTCGGCACGTTTCTTGTTATCGCACGTAACGACTGGATTGGTGGAACCCTTGCCTTCGGCCGTCAGGCGGTTGGCAGCCACGCCTTTGGACACCAGGTACTCCTTGACGGCGTCAGCGCGCTGCTGCGACAGTTTCAGGTTGTACTTCGGCGAACCGATGCGGTCGGCATAACCACTGATGACGACGTTGTTGACGTCCGGCGCTGCGTTCAGCACGCGGGCGATTTCGTCGAGCTTGGTCTGTGTCGGGCCCAGCTTGGCGCTGTCGAACGCGAACAGTTCCGTCGCCGACATCGTCACTTTTTCAAAGCGTGGCGGCGGTGGCGGTGGTGGCGGCGGCACGACGACAACGACTTCTTCACGCACTGGCGGCGGTGGCGGCGGTGGTGCAGCCGGCGTTGGCGGTTTGTCGAAGGCGTAGTTCAGGCCCACATTGACATACCAGTTGCTGGATTTGCTTTGGTCAAACGTGTTGCCGCGCAGGAAACCATGCACGTTGCGCACATCGACCTGGGTCGACCATTGATCGCTGAGTTTGCTCTGGAAGCCCAGACCCAGGTTCACGTACGGCGAGCTCTTGCTGCGTTCGCCCAGCGGACCCGTGTCCTTGTCGCGCTGCATGCCTGCGCCAACCAACACGAAGGGGCTGAACGCCGGACCGCGGTTGAACATGTACAAGCCATCTACGCCCAGCGTATTTTGCTGGTAGCGGCGACCGCCATCCTTGGAGCGGGCATAGGTGGTACCCAGCTGCACGTCCCAGTCTTGCGAAACTGGCTTACCAAAACGCAAGCCAGCGCCATAGCCCGTTTTATCGGTGGAGAAATCCGAATCCGGTTTCATAGCATTGATGCTAGGTTGAATATACCAGGATGGGTTGATTTCCTGGGCCTGTGCGCCGAGGGCGGAGCACAGGACTGCGGCGGCAACGGCGATTTTTTTTAGATTATTCACAAGTAACTCCCAACGTTGATAAGAGATTTTCTCTACTGCATCAATGCCACATCTTGCTGCGCATGCTATTGCTAAGAAAGATGGACAACAATTCCAGGTGCGTTCTTTTGTCATAAATGCACTGCTGTTGGACTAGAGAATACGTTTCCAAGTTCAAGCGGTCGGTGCGCTGGCGCACAAAGCATTGTTGTACATCAATAGTGTTGCAGATTCACGACAAATACTCTGATATTGAAAAAAACTAATTTACCCGGTAGCTCAATTTTTGCCGCCCTTTCCCGTTTCAGGACGTGGCGGCCCGGGCAATCGTACGACTTGTTACTCTCGTGCCACTGTATATTAGCAACAATGATGAGCTTGATAACTAATATTACATTGATGTTGTAATCCTGCCGCGTTCTGTTGAATTTCCGGGCTTCTCCTGAGCAACTTTTACGCGCCGCAGCCAGCTCCGCCACTTTTCATCAAGGAGTCACCCTGTGTCCATGACTTTCTGCAATTCCCCTTTCACGTTCCCCACGCCGACACTGGCGGGCGCCGGTGCGCTGCTGCTGTCGCTGGCAACGGTGCTTCCCGCCTCGGCCGACAGCGGCGTTGCCGTGTTTTCGCCCAGCGGCACGGTCAAGGCCGTGCGCCAGGTGCGCGCCCAGTTCGCCACGCCGATGGTGCCGTTCGGCGACATGGCCCTGGCCGCGCCGTTCGCCATCGATTGCGGCAAGGCCGAGCCGGCCGTCGTGGCGGGCGCGGGACGCTGGGCCGATGAGCGCAACTGGAACTACGATTTCGAGCGCGACCTGCCGGCTGGCGTGGCCTGCAGCTTTACCCTGAAGCCGGGCTTGAAGGACCTGGCGGGCCAGGCCCTGCAGGGCACGGCATCCTACCGTTTTTCCACGGGCGGCCCGGCCATCGTCGAGTCCATGCCGTATGACGGCCAGCCGTACATCGATGAAAACCAGATCTTCGTGCTGGGCCTCGATGCCGCGCCGAACGAGACCAGCGTCACGGCGAATGCGTATTGCCGCGCCGATGGCATCAATGAAAAGATTCCCGTGCGCCTGTTGAAGGGCAAGGAGCTGGAACAAGTCCTGGCCCTGCGCAAGAATTTCGTCGACCGCTACCTGACCGTGTATTTCAAGAAGCGGGGCGTGGTGTGGAAAGTGGGCATGCCCGTGGCCAGCAAGGGCGCGCCGCCGCTGCCCGTCACCGTGCTGCAGTGCAAGCGCAGCTTTCCCGCCAATGCCAAGGTATCACTGGTGTGGGGCGAGGGCATCGCCAGCGCCAGCGGCATCGCCACAGAGAAGGCGCAAAGCCTGCATTTCAAGACGCGGCCCGACTTCACTGCCAAGTTCAGCTGCGAGCGCAGCAATCCGAAGGACCAGTGCATTCCGTTCCTGCCGATGCGCGTGCAGTTTTCCGCGCCCGTGAAAGCGTCGCTGGTACGCGCCATGACCTTGACGGGCGGCGGCAAGACCTATGCGCCGACGATGGCGAAAGAGGAAGAAAAGGCCGAATTCCTGAACGATGCCACCTTCAATGGCCCGTTCCCCGTGGAAACCAGTTTTACGTTGAACCTGCCGCCGAAGCTGACGGATGATGCTGGCCGCATCCTGCTCAATCGCGCCCGCTTTCCCATGACGGTGCGCACGGGAGAGCAGCCGCCGCTGCTGAAATTCCCGGCGCCGTTCGGCATCATCGAAGCCAAGGGGGACGGGCTGCTGCCCGTCACCGTGCGCAACATCGAACCCGTGCTGACCGGCAGGCAAATCGCCAGGGAAGCGGGCTCCGCCGCGGCGCCGGCCGCCACGGGCGCCACCTTGCGCGTGCCCGACAGTGACGACAAGTTCGTCATCGAGTGGATGCAGCGCCTGGCCGGCAATGGCGATGCCGGCGAATACTGGCAGCCGTACGCGCAATATGCGGGCAACATGAGCAAATCCGTGCTGGCCGACGCGGCTGGCACGCGCCCCATCAGCTTGCCCCGTCCTGACGGCAAGAAGACGTTTGAAGTGATCGGCATCCCGCTGCAGAAGCCGGGCTTTTATGTGGTCGAGCTGGCCAGCCCCATCCTCGGGAAAGTGCTGCTGGGCAAGCCAACCACCGCGTATATCCGCACGGCCGCGCTGGTGACGAATCTGGCGGCCCATTTCAAGCATGGCGCGCAATCGTCGCTCGTGTGGGTGACGACCCTGGACAAGGGCGCGCCCGTTGCCAAGGCGCAAGTTGCCGTGCGCGACTGCGCTGGCAAGCTGCTGTGGCAAGGCGCCACGGGCGCGGACGGCGTGGCGCAGATTCCCGGCGAACTGGCCAATTCCAGCTGCAAGAACAATGGCCGCTACTTTATTAGTGCGCGCAGCGGCGGCGACATGACGTTTACGCTGTCGGACTGGGTGGGCGGCATCGAGGCCTGGCGCTTCAACCTGCCCACGGACGACACGCGCGCCGACAACACCCTGCTGGCCACGGTATTTGACCGCACCTTGCTGCGCGCCGGCGAAACCGTGCACATGAAGCACTTCATCCGCAAGCACACGGGCCAGGGCATGAGCCTGGTCGACAAGAACAACGGCCCCGGCAGCGCAACCTCCGTCGTCATCACCCACCAGGGCAGCGATCAGAACTACCAGTTGCCGCTGCGCTGGTCGGCCGGCGGCACGGCGGAAAGCGACTGGGTCATTCCCGCCGACGCCAAGCAGGGCGAATACAGCGTGACCATGGCGGGCCGCCCATCGGGCAGTTTCCGCGTCGAGGCGTTCCGCGTGCCGACCATGAAAGCCGTGCTGCAGGGGCCGAAGGCGCCCGCCGTGCAGGCCAGGCAGCTGGCGCTCGATGCCCAGATCACCTACCTGGCCGGCGGCGCCGCCACCAATGCGCCCGTCAAGCTGCGCACGGTGCTGCAAGACAAGAGCGTGAGTTTTGCCGATTATCCCGATTACAGCTTCAGCAATGGCGACGTGAAAGAAGGTCTGGTCAAGCAGGGCACGGGCTATGACGACGATGACGGCGAGTGGCAGGACGAAGGCAACGGCGCTTCCGCCGGCGCCGGCGCCACGGCGGCGCGCACGCAAAACCTGAATCTGGACAAGGCGGGCGGCGCGCGCATCGTCATCGACCAGTTGCCGCAGCTGTCCGTGCCGCGCGACCTGGTGGCGGAAATGGCCTTCCAGGATGCGAATGGCGAGACGGCCTCCGTGGCCACGCGCGTGCCGCTGTGGCCATCGAATGTTGTGATCGGCATCAAGCCCGATGCCTGGGCCTTGAGCAAGGATGCCTTCAAGTTCACGGTGGCCGTGCTGGGCACCGATGGCAAGCCCGTGGCGAATGCGCCGGTGGCCGTCGATTTCTTCCAGCGCAACAGTTATTCGCACCGCCGGCGCCTGATCGGCGGCTTTTATGCGTATGAAAACAGCAGCGAAGTCGTCAAGCTGGGCCCTGCATGCAATGGCAAGACGGACAATAAAGGCTTGCTGATCTGCGACGTCAAGGCGCCGGCCAGCGGCAATCTGATCCTGCGCGCCCGCACGCAGGATGGTGCCGGCAATGCGGCCGTCGCCAACCGCGAAACCTGGGTGGCCGGCAGCGGCGACTGGTGGTTCAATGTCAGCGACAATGACCGCATCGACGTGCTGCCCGAGAAAAAACGCTACGAGCCGGGCCAGGAAGCGAGCTTGCAGGTGCGCATGCCGTTCCGCTCGGGGACGGCGCTGATCACGGTCGAGCGCGAAGGCATCCTCGACACCTATGTGCGCCAGCTCGACGGCCGGGAACCGGTGGTAAAAATCCCCGTCAAACCGAATTACGCGCCCAACGTGTATGTGTCCGTGTTCGTCGTGCGGGGGAGGGTGGATGGCGTGCAGCCGACGGCGTTGGTGGACTTGGGCAAGCCCGCCTACAAGATGGGCATCGCGCCCCTGAACGTGGGGTGGCAGGCGCATGAACTGAACGTCATGGTCGTGTCGGACAAGGAAGTGTATAAAACCCGCGACAAGGCGGAGGTGTCCGTGCGCGTGCGCCGCGCCGATGGCAAGCCCCTGCCGGCTGGCGCCGAAGTGGCGCTGGCGGCCGTCGATACGGGCTTGCTGGAACTGATGCCCAACGATAGCTGGAAATTGCTCGACACCATGATGGCCCAGCGCAGCCTGCAGGTGGAAACGGCGACGGCGCAGATGCAGGTGATCGGCAAGCGCCACTTCGGGCGCAAGGCGTTTCCGGCCGGCGGTGGCGGCGGCAAGGGCGCCAGCCGCGAACTGTTCGACACCCTGCTGTTCTGGAAGGCCACCGTCAAGCTCGACGCCAAGGGCGAGGCGAGCGTGCAGGTGCCGCTCAACGACTCGCTGACGGCGTTCCGCATCGTTGCCATCGCCAGTGCCGGCAAGGAATTATTTGGCACGGGCAGTAGGGACATCCGCAGTTCGCAAGACCTGATTTTGATGTCGGGCTTGCCCACCCTCGTGCGCGAAGGCGACCAGTTGCGCGCGGGATTCACCGTGCGCAACACCTCGGCCGCATCGTTGAACGTGGACCTCAATGCCAGCGCGGCCGGCAAGGCCTTGCCGCGCCAAAGTTTGACCCTGGCGGCGGGCGAAGCGCGCGAAGTGGGCTGGGATTACCAGGTGCCGCTGGGCGCGGCCAGCATTGTGTGGGAGATCGGCGCGAAAGCAGGAAACCATACGGATAAACTGAAAATCACGCAAAAGGTGGGCCAGGCCACGCCCGTGCGCACCTACCAGGCCACCTTGCTGCAGATCGAGAAGCCGACGAATCTGTCCGTGCAGATGCCGGCCGGCGCCCTGCCGGGCCGGGGCGGCATCCAGACCAGCTTTGTTGCCAAGCTGGGCGGCGAGCTGCCCGGCGTGCGCGAATACATGGCCGCGTATCCCTACACCTGCTTCGAGCAAAACACCTCGAAAGCCATTGCCCTGCAAGACCAGGCCGAGTGGAACCGGCTGGCCGCCAGCCTGCCTGCCTACCTCGATGGCGACGGCATGCTGAAATATTTCCCCGTCATGGAACAGGGCAGCGACAGCCTCACGGCGTATGTGCTGTCGGCAACGGCAGAGGCGGGCTATGCGATTCCCGAGCAGACGAAGAACCGCATGGAAGAAGCCTTGACGGCTTTCGTGCAGGGCCGCATCGTGCGCCATTCGGCGCTGCCGACCACCGACCTGGCCGTGCGCAAGCTGGCGGCGCTGGAAGCGCTGTCGCGTTCGAATAAAGTCCCGCCCGATGCGCTGGAAAGCATCAGCATCAACCCGAACCTGTGGCCGACGTCCGCCGTCATCGACTGGAGCTTGCTGCTGCAACGCACGCCGGGCCTGGCGCGCCGCGATGCGCGGCTGGCCGAGGCGCAGCAGATTTTGCGCAGCCGTTTGAATTTCCAGGGCACGACCATGGGCTTTTCCACCGAGCGCAAGGATAACTGGTGGTGGCTGATGGTCTCTGGCGACGTCAACGCCAACCGCCTGCTGCTGGCCGTGATGGACGATCCGGCGTGGAAGGACGACATCGGCCGCCTCGTGCGCGGCAGCATGGGGCGCCAGAAAAAGGGCCGCTGGGATACGACGGTGGCCAACGCCTGGGGCACCCTGGCGATCGCCAGGTTCTCGGCCAAGTTCGAATCCACGCCGGTGACAGGAGCCAGCGCCGTGAAGCTGGGCGGCGATACGCAGGCGCTCGTGTGGAATGGCGCGGCGAAAGTGGGTCCCGTGCTGCAAGCGTGGCCGAAAGGCATGGACACCCTGGGCCTGGCGCACAGCGGCACGGGCAAGCCATGGGCCACCGTGCAAAGCCTGGCGGCCATCCCGCTCAAGGCGCCCGTCTCCAGCGGTTATGCCATCAAGAAAACCATCACGCCGGTGGAGCAGAAGACGGCCGGTGCGTGGTCGCGCGGCGACGTCTACCGCGTGCGCCTGGACCTGTCCGCGCAGGCGGACATGAGCTGGGTGGTGGTCGACGATCCGATTCCCGCCAGCGCCACGGTGCTGGGCAATGGCCTGGGCCGCGATTCGCAGCTGCTGACGGCCGGTGAAAAGTCCACGGGCTGGGTCTGGCCCACGTTCGAGGAGCGGGCCTTCGACGCCTTCCGCGCCTACTACGCCTTCGTGCCGAAGGGAAACTGGAGCGTGGAATACACGGTGCGCCTGAACAATGCCGGGGATTTCAGCCTGCCTGCCACGCGCATCGAAGCCATGTATTCGCCGGAAATGTTTGGCGAAGCGCCGAATGCGAATGTGAAGGTGGCGCAGTGAGAAGTGTCATCGTTGTCGTGGCCTGCCTGCTGGCTGGCCCCGCCTTGGCGCAAGCGGTACTGACGCCGGCCCAGGTGCAGGCCGCCTACCGCAGTTCGGAAGCGCAGTTGCTCGACCGCAGCGGGGCGCCGCTGCAATCCCTGCGCGTGGACATGCAGGCGCGGCGTTTGCCCTGGGTGTCGCTGGCCGATATTTCTCCCGCCTTGCAGCAGGCCGTGCTGCTGGCGGAAGACCAGCGCTTCATGCAGCATGGCGGCGTGGATGTGTCCGCGCTGGCCACGGCCGCCTGGGACAATCTGTTTTCCAAGAAACCCCGGGGCGCGTCGACCATCACCATGCAGCTGGCGGGCCAGCTCGATGCGGACTTGCAGGGCGCGGCGGGCGGGCGCAGCCTGCGCCAGAAGTGGGACCAGATGCGCGCGGCGCAAGCCATCGAGGAGAGCTGGAGCAAGGCGCAGATTTTCGAGGCCTACCTGAACCTGGTGTCGTTTCGTGGCGAACTGCAGGGCATCGCCGCCGCTTCGTACAGCCTGTTCGGCAAGGCGCCGTCCGGCCTGAACCAGACGGACAGCATCATCCTGGCCAGCCTGGTGCGCGCGCCGAACGCGCCGCTGGCCACCGTCACGCGGCGCGCCTGCGCGCTGGCGCAGGCGTCGCGCATGGACAGCAGCTGCCAGCTGATCGGCCAGCGCGTGCAGACGGCCCTGCAGAAAACCCGTTTGTACCCGGACCTGGCGCCCGCGCCGCAAGTGGCGCAGCAATTGCTCAAGCAGCCTGGGTTGTCGGTGCGCAGCACCCTGGACGGTCCCTTGCAGCGTTTCGCGCAGGAAAACCTGCGCCAGCAGCTGGCCTCCTTGCGCGAACGCAATGTCAACGATGGCGCCATCATCGTCTTGGATAACCGCAGCGGCGAAATCCTCGCCTACGTGGGCAATGCGGGAGGCAGCCATGTGGATGGCGTGACGGCCCTGCGCCAGGCGGGCTCGACGTTAAAACCATTCCTGTACGAACTGGCCATCGAGCGCCGGCTGATGACGGCCGCGTCCGTGATGGACGACACGCCGCTGGACATCGCTACGGCGTCCGGCATGTATGCGCCGCAAAACTATGACCGCAACTTCAAGGGCCATGTCAGCGCCCGCACCAGCCTGGCCAGTTCCCTGAACATTCCCGCCGTGCGCACGGTGCTGCTGACGGGCCAGGATGGTTTTTATAACCGCCTCAAGGATGTGGGCCTGTCCAGCCTGACGGAGCCGGCCGAGTACTACGGGCCGTCGCTGGCCTTGGGCTCGTCGGAAGTGACCCTGCTGGAACTGGCCAACGCCTACCGCGCGCTGGCCAATGGCGGCAGCTACAGCACGGCCAGCCTGCAGGCTGGTCTGGCGGGCAGGGACAGGCGCAAGGTCATGGAGCCGGGCGCCGCATTCATTGTGGGCGATATCCTCGCCGACCGCGCCGCGCGCAGCTTGACGTTTGGCTTGCGCAACGAGCTGGGAACGAATTTCTGGAGCGCCGTCAAGACGGGCACCAGCAAGGACATGCGCGACAACTGGTGCATGGGCTACTCGGAGCGCTACACGGTGGGCGTGTGGGTGGGCAATTTCGATGGCAAGCCCATGTGGGACGTGTCGGGCGTGACGGGCGCCGCGCCCGTGTGGCGCGACCTCATGGACTATTTGCACAAGAGCGTGCCCAGCCGTGCGCCGAAGGCGCCGCCCGGCGTGCTGCAGCAGATGGTGGCTTACCAGCCTGCGCTGGAAGCGCCGCGCCGCGAATGGTTTATCGCCGGCACGGAAAGCGCCGTCATCGCCGTCGTGGGCGATAGCGCCAGGCCGCCGGCCATCGTGTATCCGGCCGAGGACAGCATCCTCGCCATCGACCCCGACATTCCGCCCGCCCTGCAGCGCGTCTTTTTCCAGGCCCAAGGCAGCCACGGCTTGCGCTGGGTTCTCGACGGCAAGGACCTGGGCGGGGCAAGCGAGAGCATCAGCTGGCGCCCCGTGCCCGGCAAGCACGCGCTGGCCCTTGTCGACGATGCCGGCAAGACGGTGGCGAAAGTGGCGTTCCAGGTGCGAGGCAACGCTTTGGCGCAGCTTGCCGCACAGGGCAAGTAGTCAGTTCTCCGGATAATTCCCCGGGGCGATGGCAGGCGTGGCGTAATGCCGCAGCACATCGCCGCCGTGCGGATGGTGCTGCGTGCGGCGTTTGTCGTCCGACGGCGGGGTGACCGGCACGATGGTTGCTTCGTCCGGATTGCGCAGGTTCACCACGGCGTTGACACCGCCGTCTCGGTAGCTGCCCATCACCGCCATGGCCATTTGCACGAACAGGGTGGCCGCGCCCGTGTTGCCCAGGCGCCCGTCCGTATCGATCCATTGCGCCGTGTTGCCGCTGTCGAGTTCCGTGCCGCCATCTTCCGCATGGCGCAGCAAGGTCTTGTGCAATGCAATCAGTTGCGCCTGATTGCCGCCTGTCGCGGCGGCCAGGCGCGCGGGCGCGGCGGGCCGCTCGGCTTCCGGCAAGCTGCGCAAGGCTTCCTGCCAGCCCGCCTGCAAGGCACGTTCGCGCTGATCGCGGCGCGTCAGGGACTTGCCGTCCTTGTCGATCATCCTGACGAACGTGGGCCGGTGGATGAAGCCGAAAGTGGGCAGACGGTCCAGCTGCGCCAGCTGTTTCTTGTTGAAGGGGATGGGAAACCAGGGCGTGGGCTGCCAGTGTGCGGGCGGCTGATACGTCTTGTGCTTGAGCTTGTCCAGCATGCTGAAGCTGCCCGTGCCGCGGATATCGGGGCGCCGGGCGAATTGCGCGGCGACGGGGCGCCATTCTGCGATGGCGGGCGGGCGCCGGGTGGTGGCTGTCGGGTCGCTTTCCAGGCGTTCCTGCGGCACGGTGCCCATCAAGTCATAGTTGGCCAGGTACAGGCGCCGCGCCACGCCGTAAGTGTTCAAGTCATCGACGCCGTCCTCGGGCGGCGCATCGTCATACGCGAACTTCCGCACGGCATCGATCCGCTCGCGCCGCGCCAGCGTGTCACCGCCGCGTCCCCCTGCCGTTTCCGCTCGCTGCATGGCATCCCAAGGGTATTTTCCTTGTCCTGTTCGCGGATGCTGGCAGAGGCGTCCGGGGCGGCGATCAGCCGCGCCTTGTCGGCCGCCTGCGGCATGCGGCAGGCGGCTGGCGTGAACACATGGCCGCCGCCATACATGCTACATGCGCGCATCGAGTCCCTGGCACAAGGCCTTTGTCCACAGCCGCGAAGCTGGTGCCCACATCGTTGACGCCGGGGATGACGATGGCATTGCCGGGCAGTTCGGGGCGGATGCGCACGATGGCTTCGCTCTGGCGCTCGCACTGCAGCAGGGCGGTACGCTTGCCGCCGACATATGGAATTTTCGGATACGCCATCGCCGCCTCCTTGCTGACCAGACAGGACAGTGCAGGGCGGGCGATGGGGGATTAATTGCGCTTAAACAAACAATGCCATAAAGAATGCAGCAGGCCAGTCTGCCGCATCGTTGTCAAGGTCACGGCGCGCTGAGGATCTTCGTCAGCGCGATGCGATAGGCTGGCTGCACGTCGCCGTCCTTGTCCAGCTTGTCCATCATGATCACGCCGTAGCCTTGCGCGTACCAGACGTATTCGCCGCTTTTTCCCTTGCTCTTGCCGCCGACGTCGTGCAGTTCGAACTTGCAGGCGTCGGGGAAGCGGTGCCCGCCCAGTTCCAGGCGTTCCCAGCCCAGGAAAGTGATGGAGAAATTGCGCTTGTCGGTGCGCGTGGAAGTGGTGATCTTGTCGGACAGGCCGGCCAGCGGGTAGTGGGTGTCCGTTCGCGTGTCCGTGAACTGCACCCGCACTTCCTGGCCAGGGCGCATGTTGGCGGGGATGGCGGACTGCGGCGCATAGACATTCTTGCTGCTCAGCGTACCATCTTCGTTGTAATGCACCATGCCCGTCAGGAATACCTGGCCGTCGCGGATATCCTGGTAGGAGGTGGCCAGCAGCACGCCGCCGTCGAGGATCAGCTGCGTGCCCTTGACTTTCCTGCCCTCGAAGCTTTCTTCGACGTTGACTTGCGCGTCGCCATTGTTCTTGCTGAACTTGATACCCGTGGTCAATTCCATGCATTCGCCCACCGTGGGCGAAGCCTGTACGGCCGCCGCCGCCAATACGCTCGCCGCCACCATCGCTTGCCATGCTGACTTCATCGTCGTCCTTGCTATTTCAAAGGACGTGATGATAGCTTGCTTGAAAGTAATGTGGCGCAGCGCTGGAGGAGAAACGCTTTATTTCACGGGGGCGATGGGGATGCTGGGCACCGCTGGCAGCGTGGCCGGTGGCGCGCTGGCCTGGCCGTTGTGCATCTTGTTTTCCGTGTCGGGCGTCGGCTTGCCGCGGCGGCTGCGCTTGTCCGTGCGCGTCTTGGCGGCCTTGCCATCGTGAATGACCTGGCCTTTATTGTCGAGCTTGTCGGACTGGTCCGATTTCTGGCCAGGGTCGTTGGGATTGTTGGTGTGATTGCCCGTCTGGTTCACATTCGTCGTCGACTGGGCTTGTACCCAGGCGCCGCCAACGGTCATCAAGGTGGCGGCCAGCAAGAGAGCGGCGGTTTTCATGGCGGAGTCCTGTGCAAGGTGTTGATGTGAGCTTGCATTGTTGCATGCCCGGCCACCCGCACGGGTAGGACGCCGCCTCATGGCTGTGTCGGCCAGATGCTAGTGATTATCGGAATTGTTCCGTCGAAATATCAAAGCGCTTGAGCTTGTCGTACAGGGTTTTCTTCGGGATGCTCAAGGCGGCGGCCGCATCGATGACGTTGCCGTTATGGCGGCGCAGGGCTTCCTCGATGATGGAGATTTCGAAGGTGTCGACCTGCTCGGCCAGGGAGGCTTCGCGGCAGCCGGCCGGGCTCAGGGTGTCGTCGAGCAAGCCCAGCACGAAGCGGTCGGCGACATTGTGCAGCTCGCGCACGTTGCCGGCCCAGCGCTGCGCCATTAGCGAGCCCAGCAGTTCACCGCTGACGAGGGCGGCCGGCTGCCCATAGCGCAGCGCCGCCTGCAGCACGAAAAACTCGAATAGCAGGGGAATATCCTCGCGCCGGTTGCGCAGCGCAGGCAAGGTCAGGCTGGCAACGTTCAGGCGGTAATACAGGTCGGGGCGGAACTTGCCCTGCTCCGCCAGCACGTTCAAGTCTTCCTTGGCGGCGGCGATGACGCGGAAATTCACGGAAATGAGTTTATTCGAGCCCAGCCGTTCGACTTGCCGCTCCTGCAGCACGCGCAGCAGTTTCACTTGCAGGGCCAGCGGCATGCTTTCGATTTCGTCCAGGAACAGGGTGCCGCCGTTCGCATACTCGATCTTGCCGATGCGCTGGCGCTGCGCGCCCGTGAACGCCCCTTCCTCGTGGCCGAACAGTTCCGACTCGAAGATCGATTCGGGCAGGGCGCCGCAGTTGATGGCGACGAATGGATGGTCGCGCCGCTCGCTGAAGTCGTGCAGGCAGCGGGCAATCAGTTCCTTGCCGGTGCCCGTTTCGCCGAGGATGATGATGTCGGCCGACTTCGGCGCCAGGTTCAGCACCAGCTGGCGCACCTTGGCCATGGCCGCGCTGCGCCCGACGATGCGCGCATCGATGCCGGCGCGGTTTTCCAGCTGTGCCCGCAGCTTCATGTTTTCCAGCACCAGGTGGCGCTTGTCCAGGGCGCGGCGGCACACTTCCACCAGCAGGTCGGCGGAAAACGGTTTTTCGATGAAATCGTAGGCGCCACGGCGCATGGCACCCACGGCCATCGACACGTCGCCGTGGCCCGTGACGAGGATGACGGGCAGGCTGGCATCCTGTGCCACGGCGATATCGAGCAGTTTCAAGCCATCCATGCCAGGCAGCTTGATATCGCTCAATAAAATACCCGCAAATTCGGGGACCAGCCAGGGCAGGGCTTCCTCGGCCGTGGCCACGGCCGTCACTTGCAGTCCCGCCAATTCCAGCGATTGCCGCGCGCCCTTGCGCACGACGGCGTCGTCTTCCACCAGCAGCACTTGCATGCCGTCAAAATTATTCTCGTGCATCCGAACCTCAGTCTCTGTTCTATTCCCCCGAGTCGCAGCTCAGGGTGATGGTAAATTGCGCGCCGCCCCCTTCCGCGGCGCTGCGGTTGCGCACGGCCAGCGCGCTGCCGGCCGCCCGCAGTATGCCTGCGCTGATCGACAAACCCAAGCCCAGTCCGTGTTCCTTGGTGGTATAGAAGGGATCGAAGATCTTGTCCAGCGACGCGAGCGGGATGCCGGGGCCATTATCGGTGATATGGATCACGGCCAGTGTGCCTTCGCGCCGCACTTGCAGCCAGATCTGCACGGGCTCGTTTTCCGGCACGGCATCCATGGCGTTCGTGATCAGGTTGCTGAACACTTGCTCCAGGCCGATGGCGTTGCACAGCACGATGATATCGTCTTCGAGCCAGCTTTCATGCAGGGTCAGGCGCTGCGAATTCTTGCGCGTGCGGATCTGCAGCATGGTTTGCGCGAACGCCTGGCGCACGCTGACGGGTTTGCGGGCATCGTCGCTGCGCCGCGCAAAACCTTTTAATTGCGACGTCACGTAGCCGAGGCGCTTGACGAGGTCGGAAATGGTCGACAGGTTGTCCAGCGCATCGTCGATGCGCCCGCGCGTCAACAGCACCTTGGCATTGTCGGAAAAGGTCTGCAGTGCGGCCAGCGGCTGGTTCAGCTCGTGGGTGACGCCGGCCGCCATCTGGCCGATGGCCGCCAGCTTGCCGCTTTGTACCAGCTCCGCCTGGGCGTAGCGCAAGGTCTGTTCGGCCCGCTCGCGCTCCGCCACTTCCGCCTGCAGGCGGCCATTCGCGTGCACGAGGTCGGCCGTGCGCTGCTCGACCTTGATTTCCAGCTGTTCATAGGCGCGCGCCAGGGTTTGCTGCGCGTTCAGGCGCTCGTCGATGCGGCGCCGGCGCTGGCGCGCATACATCAGGGCCAGCAGTAGCAGGGCCCAGCCCAGCGCGGCGGCGATGGCCGCGTTGCGTGCCGCCTCGTTCACCTGGTCGAGCTCGGCCAGCACGGTGATTTGCCACTGCAGCGGGCCCAGTGCGCGGTGCACGGCCAGATAGTCCACCTTGTCGGCGTTGCCGGACAGGGCCGGCGCATCGCCCGATTGCGGACGCTCCAGCGTCATCACGCTGGCGCCGTCGGAAAACTGGCGCTGCACCCTGTGCGGCAGGATGGGCAGGTTTTCTTGCAGGAACTGGCGCTGCTCGCTGATGTCTTTCTTCGCGGCCGGCGACAAGGGCGCCAGGGTCTTGAATTTGAAGGCTTGCGTGGTGGCCAGGATCAGGACGCCATTCGCATCCTTGACCCAGATCTGCTCGCCGGCGCCCGGCGTGCGCCACGATTGCTCGATCCAGTCCAGGTTGACCTTGGCGGCGACGATGCCGAGGATGCGTCCGTCGCGCTGCACGGGCTGGGAAATGAAATAGCCGGCTTCAAAGGTGGAGGCGCCGATGCCGTAGAAGCGGCCGATGCCGCCCGCGATGGCATTCTTGAAATAGGGCCGGAAGCCGTAGTTGACGCCGACATACGAGCTGCGGTCCTGCCAGTTGCTCGAAGCCAGGGTCGTGCCCTTGTCGTCGAGCACGTAGACGGCAAAGGCGCCCGCGCGGCGGTTGATGTCGATCAGATAGGCATTGATCTGCGCGACCTTGTCGGGAGTCGGCTGCTCAAGCAGTTGCGCCACGGCATCGCTCTGGGCCACGGCCAGGGGCAGGAATTCGTACTTGTTGAGGGCGCCGCCGATGGATGCCGCATACAGCTCCGCGCGCGAATCGAGCGTGCGGTGCAATTCATCGAGCTGGCGCTGCTGCACCCAGGCATACGACGCCCACGTCAGCACGGCCAGCGAGCCGATGGCCAGCAAGGGGCCCAGCGCTGGTCTCAAGGTCCATTTGCCGAATGCCATGGTGCTCCGTGTGTCGGGTTAAGCTTGCGTGTGCCGCAAAGAAGGAATGGTAGTGTACGGCGGGATTTACCCCGACTGGGGGGAATCCAAACTAAAGTCTGACATGCAAACTTGCAGCGTCTGACACAACCGTAGCGAGCGGACGGGAGAGGTGGCCGAGAAGCGCAGCCGTACTTGAGTACGGTGAGCATCGCAGGCCGCCTATACCGACGCGCAGTAGGTTTGGTCAGACGCAACCATCCACTAATCAGCCGTGCTGGCCATCGTTTCGGCATTGTGATGCCGCTGCTGCTCTTCCATCACCATCTCGCCCAGCATGCGCTTCAGGCGGTTGAACTCGGGGTCGCTCGGGTCGCGCGGGCGCGGCAGTTCGATGGCCACGTCGCGCTTGATGGTGCCGGGACGGTAGGTCATGACGATGGTGCGGTCGGCCAGGTAGATCGATTCTTCGATCGAGTGCGTGACAAACACGATGGTGGTGCCGAACACTTTCCAGATTTTCAGCAATTCGTCTTGCAGGTTGCGCCGCGTCAGGGCATCCAGCGCGCCGAATGGCTCGTCCATCAGCATGATGGGCGAATCGAGGGCCAGCACGCGGGCGATGGCCACGCGCTGGCGCATGCCGCCCGACAAGTCTTTCGGATAGCGGGCACGGAATTCCGTCAGGCCCAGCATGTTGAGCAGCATGTCGACCCGTTCCTTGATCTCGGCTGGCGTCTTGCCGGCGATTTCCAGGCCGAAGGCGATATTGCTTTCGATCGTCATCCACGGGAACAGCGCATATTCCTGGAACACCATGCCGCGGTCGGGACCGGGTTCGGTGATCAGCTTGCCGCCGGCCAGGATCTGTCCCGACGTCGGCTGCGAAAAGCCGGCGATGGCGTTGAGCAGGGTCGACTTGCCGCAGCCCGATGGCCCCAGCAGGCAGATGAACTCGCCGCTGGCGATTTCCAGGTTGATGTCCTTCAGGGCGATCACGTCCGCGCCGCCCGTGGTGAAGATCTTGTTGACTGCTTTGATGCTAATGGTGGTCATGGCCGTTCCTCTCAGTGTTCCAGGCCGCGGTGCCACTGCAGCAAATGATTATTCAGGGCATTCATGGCGATATCGATAGCCAGGCCGAACAGGCCGATGGTAAACATGCCGGCGATAATCTTGTCGGACCAGAAGTACTCGCGCGCTTCCAGGATGCGGAAGCCCAGGCCGCTGTTGACGGCGATCATTTCCGCCACGATCACAACGATGAAAGCCGTGCCCATGCCGATGCGCGCGCCGGCCAGGATGTAGGGCGTGGCGGCCGGCAGGATGACGCGGCGGAACATGGTCATCTGGCTGGCGCCCAGGTTGCGCGCGGCGCGAATATAAATGCCGTCGACCTGGCGCACGCCGGCGATGGTATTCATCAGCACGGGGAAGAAGGAGCCGATGCTGATCAGGAAGAAGGCGGGCGGATTGCCCAGGCCAAACCACAAAATCGCCAGCGGAATGTAGGCGATCGGCGGAATCGGACGCAGCACCTGCACCAGCGGGTCGAACAGTTTATAGATGGTCTTGTTGGTGCCCATCAGCAAGCCCAGCGGCAAGGCCAGGCCGGCGCCGATGGCGAAGCCGCCCAGCACGCGCGACAGGCTGGCCCAGGCGTCGTGCGGCAGTTCGCCGGAGAACATCCACACCAGGTAATTGCCCGTTTCCGGCGTGTACGCTTCCATCGGCATCAGGTATTCATACCACTTCACGAGCACGGCCACGGGCGAGGGCAGGATTTGCGGATTGATCCAGCCAAACGTGGACATGGCTTGCCACAGCAACAGCACGGCGACGGGCACGGCGGCACCGTGCGCGAAGCGTTTCATCATTTGAATATTCATCGTGACACTTTCAGATTAGCGTGGAGCGTAGGACTTCTTGGCTTTTTCCAGCAGGTCCAGCTTGACCCAGTCCTTGGCGGCAGGCGGTTTGGCCATGCGGCCCACGCCGAATTTCACCATGTAATCGGTGGTCAGCTGCACGTGGCTCTGGGTGATGTCTTCCGTGAAGATGGCGTTGTCGATGGCGTCGCGGTAGTCTTCGCTGGTGATCTGGTTCTTGAACATCGATTCGCGCACGTATTTTTCCGCCAGTTTCGGGTCGGCCAGGAAGGCGCGCGTGGCGGCCACGAAGCAATCCATGAAGCGCTGCGCCACGGCAGGTTTTTCTTTGTACATCTTTTCCGTCATCACCAGGGCGCGCACGGGCTCGCCCAGCGGCGTGTCATACGGCTTGATGATGGCCGCGCCGTATTTCTTGTGGATGGCCTGTGTCGAGTACGGCTCGGACTGGCTCATGGCGTCGATATCCTTGGTCAACAGGGCCTGGTTCAGGTCCGGGTAGCCCATGTACAGGATCTGCACGTCCTTGCCCGGCTTGTCGGACCAGGTCAGCTTGGCCTTGGTCAGTTCGGCAAACAGCAGGATTTCCTGCGGGCCGCCGCGCGTGACGCCGACTTTCTTGCCTTTCAGGTCGGCGATGCCCTTGATGTTCAGGTCGGGACGGCCGACGATCTGCACGCCGCCCTTGGCGAAGCCGCCCACGAGGTAGACGGGCAAGCCCGTGGCGCGGCCCGTGATGGCCGCTTCCAGCGCGCTGGCCGACACATCGACCTCGCCGGCGATCATGGCCGGGACGATGTCGAGGCCCTTGGCGAAGATGCGTTCTTCGATCTTCAGGTCGTATTTCGGCGCGATTTCCTTCATGTACGCGACAGCGCCGTAATGGGCGAATTTCAGGTTGCCCAGGCGCACGACATCAGCCGCGTGGACGGCCAGCGGGAATTGCGCGGCCAGCGCGACGGCGACGGCCAGGGCTTTGGTGTTCAGGAAGGACGAGATGCGGAAGGTGCGTGCCATGCTGTTGTCTCCAAAAAAGGTAGATGGTTTTTATATTCGCTCAGGCTGCCGCTCTGTGGCGGTTATGAAAATATAAAAGCATCTTCCGTGCCAGTGGAGCGCATTTCGGCACTTATTGCAAGTGATTGTTTATAAAGGTTTAATTTGAATCTATTGAAATGAGGAAATATTGAAATTCCGCTTTTCCGCAAGAGTGCGGTAAATGGCGTGCGGTTTGCCGCATTTCCGGCGCGGTGAAACGGGCGTTGCGCGGCGCCGTGCGTACGCGCGCGGGTGAACCTAAATGCTCCGGCCCACTCCAATCGTAAAAAAACGCGTTGCAAAAAAGCTGGCAACGCGTAACTCCCCCGTGGAGTAGGGGCGGCGCCGCGCGGGCGCCTGATGGGTGGCCTGGGCTGGCCTTATTTTGCCGGCGCCGTGGCGGGCGGCAGCGCGGGCGCCGTGGCGGGATCGGTGAGGGGCGCAGGTGGCGCGCCATTGCCCGGGCCCGATTCCGGTACGGCCGGATTGACGGGGGCAGGCATCACTTGCGGCGCGGAACTGGGCGTGGGCGCCGTTTCGGGCAGCGGCGCTTCGGCGGGTTTTTTACAGGCGGCAAGGGCAAGCAGGGCGGTGGCGGCCAGCAGAGAGGCGATTTTCATGATGGTTCCTTTGCAAGAGTTTGTCGCAACGCGAACAGCAGGCGGTGCCAGGGGCCAGGTGCTGGCATGGGGACCGCGCATGAGGCTTGAATTTATTGCAAGAGGGCTGGTGCTTCTGTTCGCTATCTCACCTAGTGCGCTGTATGCCCGGGCGGAAACGGGAGGAAGGAGGAAAACAATTCCACATGGAAATATTTTTCACTTTCTTGCTTCTAATGTTCGTTAACGCACAGACCAGCAGGGGGCGGCACTGGCATTCTTTGGTCAGACGCCTTGGATTTGTGGCTTTCTGGCATAAAAATTGCCAAGAATTTAACAATCCGGGCTACCGGTAATCGTTAAAAAAGGAGTATTCAAATGCATGCAATGACTCAGTCTCACGTGAAGAGCGAATTAAAGGCAGCGCACCAGGAACTTCGTAGCCCCGAAAAAGGCTCGCAAATGGTTGAACGCGCAGCACCGATCCCCCCGGAGCGCATGAATCCCATTTCCATGGCACCGATCGAGCGCGTGCGTTCGACGTCCGCCACCCTGCGCCGTATTGAAAACATGCAAAAGCTGATCGGCGAACTGTCGCTGCACGAGATGCTGGCTGATGAAATCGCCTGGTTCCTCAAGTTTTCGCCATCGGGCGCCCGCAAATACATCCGCGACCTGCGCGAAGCGGGCGTGATCGAACTGGCACGCTACATCGAAGGCACTGCCACCTACCTGGGCAAGGCAGTGTACCAGCTGACCCCCGACCCTGAGCGCGTGCGTGCCTTCCTGGCCGCCATCGTGCAGCCAAAACGCGAAGGCGCGCCACCGCGCAAGGACCGTCCCGGCCTGCGCGAGCAAAGCATGGCAGGCAGCGGCCGTCACTTCCACATCCTGGCCGATGACACGCATTACGCCATCCGCGTCAATCGCGGTCCCGTGACGCGCGATCCGCTGGTGGCGGCCCTGTTTGGTGCGCCGCAGCAAAAGGCTGCTGAATAAGAGCGGCAGCGCCTGGATGGCCGCCTGGCGGCTGCCCGGCGGAATGCTGTAGTTCGTATTATCAGAAGCATGTTGAAAGCCGGGTTGCAACCCGGCTTTTGGCGTTGTGCCGCAGCGTGGCCTGGCACGCTGCGCCTGCACGCTTAGACGCGCTTGGACGCGTTTTGGCAGTGCCTTAACGGTGCTTGATTGAAAAGAGTGCAAGCATCCCCATGTGGGCTGGACTGCTGCCCGCGCCGCGCGGGTCCACTTGAAGGAGCTTGTCCTTGTCTGCCTACGCCGCCTTGTTATCGTTCCCGCCAACGCGCTGCCTGAAACGGGGCGCGGCATGAATCCGCTGCTGTGGATCGCCCTCGTCACGGCCGCCATCGTTTTCTCGCTGTGGTTTCCCCGCTGGCGCCTGCAGCGCGCCCTGGCGAAACCCTTGCCGCCCGAAGGGCTGGCCGTGCTGGAAAAGAATATCCCCGTGTATCGCCGCATGCCGGCGCCGCTGCAGGAACAGTTGCGCCGTCTCGTGGTGCAGTTCCTGTACCAAAAGAAATTCGTCGGCTGCGGCGGCCTGGAGATCACGGACGAGATGCGCTACACCATCGCCGGCCAGGCCTGCCTGCTGCTGCTCAATCGCCAGACGCAGGTATATCCCGAGCTCGACACCATCCTCGTGTATCCCACGGAATTCATCGTCACGCGCGACGAGGTGGGGCCGGGCGGCGTCGTCACGCCCTCGGCGAACGGACTTTTGGGCGAATCGTGGGGCGATGGCCGCGTAGTGCTGGCCTGGGACCACGTGCAGCGGGGCGCGGCGGACTGGACGGACGGCCACAACGTGGTGCTGCACGAATTCGCCCACCAGCTCGACAGCGAATCGGGCGCCGCGAATGGCGCCCCGTATTTGCCGAACGTGTCGAGCTACCGCAGCTGGGCCACGGTACTGTCGCGCGACTTCGATAATCTGCGCCATGACGCCATGGTCCAGCAGCAAAGCGTGATGGACCATTATGGCGCCACCAACCCGGCTGAATTCTTTGCCGTGGCGACGGAAACCTTCTTTGAAAAGCCTTACCAGATGGCCGAGCACCATGCAGAACTGTACGCGCAATTCCTGCAGTACTACAAGGTCGACCCGCGGGACTGGATGGCGCCCCCCGTGGAAGCTGAACACATGGCCTCGCCATTTCCCAACTACGCGCCGCACTGGTAATCCCGTATTAAGCCAGCAGTCGCTGCTTCAGCTGCGGATAGCTGCTGCGCGACACGGGAATTCCCGTGCTGGTGTGCGTGTCGAGCACGTACTTGCCGCCCGCCCCGATTTGTAGGCGCTTGAAACCGAGGCTGTTGACGATGTAGGAGCGGTGCACGCGCAGGAAGTGCGGCGGCAGCAGGGCCATGAGTTTGTCGATAGCCAGATCATGAAAGCATTGCTCGCCGCTGCGCAGCACGATGTTGCTGTAGTGGCCGTCGGCCTGCACGTGGTCGATCTCGGACATGGCAATCCATTCCAGCGCACCCCGTTTCTTCAGCGCCAGCGAGGCGGGCGGCGTATGCCGCCCGACATAGCGCTGCAAGGCCTTGTGCAGGCGCTCGCGGCTGAAGGGCTTGGCGACAAAGTCGAGCACGCCAAATTCGAAGGCAGTGATGGAGCATTCCGCGTGGGCCGCGACGATGATGGTCTGGAACGGGGCAGAGGGGAGCAGGCGCAGCAATTCATAGCCATCCGCGCCGTGCAGCTGCAAGTCCAGCAGCAGCAAGTCGCAGCCATCCTGCCGCAAGGCGGCCAGCGCCTGTGCCACCGTGTCGTGCAGGGCCACCGCTGTCAGCTGGGAGCCAAAATGCGCGCGGACCTCGCGTTCCAGGCCGCACGCGATCAGCGGTTCATCTTCCAGTATCAAAATTCTCATGGCGGCACAGGTATGCTGAAAGTGAGATGCCAGCCCTGTTGCTGCGGCGCGCAGTCGTAGCGGGCGCTGTCGCCAAACACGGCATACAGGCTGGTGCGGATGTACTGTTCTCCCATGCCGCTGCCCGCATGCTGGCGCGGCTCGCCCATGGGTAGCGACAGGGTGAGCAACTGCGTTTGTTCGCGCTTTTCCAGTTGCAGCAGAAAGTAGGCGCCATGGCGGTAGCGGTTGTGGCTGAACGCATTTTCCAGTGCCGTCAGCAGCATGGCGGGCGGCACGCGGATGCCCGCCGTCTCGCCATCGACCTGCAGGCTGCAGGGCTGTTGCAGCCGCGTGGCCATGATGTCCAGGTAGTTGTGGCACAGGGCCAGTTCCTGCGCCAGGGCAATGCTGGGCTGCTGCGCAAACTCGTTGAGCATGCGCAATTCGGCGCCCAGCGCCTCGATGAACGCCTCGGCCGCCGCCGGCGCCTGGGCATGCAGTTCGCTGATCAGGCTCAGCGAGTTCATCAGGAAATGCGGCTGCATGCTCTTGCGCAAGAGCTGGTTTTCCAGCTGCTGCGCGCGCGCCGCGCTGTCCCGTTCGCGCAGCAGCTGCGCCAGCAACTGGGCGCACAGGGGCAGCAGCAGCAGGCATACCACGACGGCAAATCCCCCCTCGGCAAATTGCCTGTCCGCCAGCCAGAACAGGGCGCACGCCGCCACCGCGATGGCCGTGCCGCTCCGGCTGCCTGGCAGGCGCTGCCGCAGGGCGGCCAGGTTCATGCCCAGGCTGGCCGCCAAGCCGGCGAAAAACATCAGCCGGCACTGGCTGTCGAAATGCGTGGCCAGCGCGCCCGCCAGGGCGATGCCCGGCAGCAGCAGGGCGGCCGCCAGCCAGGCCCGGCGGTAGCGGTAGGCCGCGTGGAAATACAGCGGCAGCAGGGCGGCAAACAGCCAGGTGAGGCCGCTGACGGCATACAGGCGCGCAAGATGCGCGGGATAGGCGTAGCCGGCGATGCCGCGCCAGCTTTCCGCTACCAGCAGCAGGGCGGCGGCCAGGCATAGCGCCGCGAACACTGCCCAGTGCGGGCGCCGCCGGTAGCGCAGGGTCAGGCCCAGGAAGAGCAGGGCGATGGCGCCCAGTGCGCCGGCCAGCAGCAGGGGCGGCAGCTTGCGCCACGCCTGCGCCGCCTGGTAGGCTTGCTGCTCCTGCAGCCATAGCGCATGCAGAGGCGTGTCCAGGCGCGCCGGCACCCGTTGCGTCGACAGCCGCAGGCGCAGCTGGTGCGTGCCGGCGGCCAATTGCCGTGGTGCCAGGGGGAAAACGACATCGATGTTGCCCGGGCGTTCGTCGGCCGCGCGGGACGCCGGCTGGCCATTGCTGCCGATCAAGACGCCATCGAGCCAAACTTCGCTGGCGGCCAGCGCCGACAGCACCAGCACCTGCGTGGACGACGGCGTGGCGGCCAGGACCAGGTCGCGTTCGACGCACAGCAGCTGGCCCCGCTTGAGCAGCTGGTGCAGCGGAGCGACGGGCGCTGCGGGAGCGCTGCCGCAGGCGCGCCAGCCATCGTCGAGCGACAGCCTGGCCATGCCCATGGCAAGGGAGGGCAGGGCCAGGCAGCACAGCAGCAGGGCGCGGAGGAGTGGGGGCATGGCGGGCATTGTAGCTGCTTATTTGCAACATATTGGCGCCCGCCCGTGCCGTTCATGCGCACAGCGTGCATTTCGTGCACGGCCCGCCACCGGCGCGTGAAATCCTTTTACCATGCAGCAGCGCCGCGCGGTGGACGGGGCGATACGGGGGAAAGATCGATGATGCAATGCAGCAAATATGACTGGTCCGCCGGCGCGTTCGCGCTGGCGCTGCTATGCGGCCCGGTGCAGGCCGGCGCCGCATCGGCGCCTTCCGCCGCGCTGGCCGCGCGCCTGGCCGCTTTCGACGGCTGGGTGGCGCAGCGCATGGCCAGGGAACGCATGCCGGGCATGACCATCGGTTTCATGCAGGACGGGGTGACGTGGGTGCAGGGCTATGGCTATGCCGACCTGGAAAACCGGGTGCCGGCGACGCCCAGGTCCAGCTATCGCCTCGCTTCCGTCACCAAGCCCATGACGGCGGTGGCCATCCTGCAACTGGTGGAGCAGGGCAAGGTCGACCTCGACGCGCCCGTGCAGACCTATGTGCCGTATTTCCCCGTGAAGGCGTTTCCCGTCACGGTGCGCCAGCTGCTGGGCCACCTGGGCGGCATCGACGCCTACCGCAATCCTCAGGCCGAGCAGCATTTCAAGGAACACAAGACGACGCGCCAGTCCATCGCCGTCTTCGAGCACTTCGACCTGATCGCCGAGCCTGGCACGCGCTACCGCTACACCAGCTACGGCTACAACCTGCTGGGCGCCGTCATCGAAAGCGCCTCGGGCGAAAGCTATGGCGGCTACATGCGGCGCCACGTGTGGCAGCCGCTGGGCATGGACGCCACCGTGATGGACGACCCCGATGTCGTGATCGCCCACCGCGTGCGCGGCTACCGGCTGGCCGGCACGCAGGTGCGCAATGCGGAATTCGTCGACATCAGCAGCCGCTTCTCGGCCGGCGGCACGCGTGCCAGCGTTCCCGACATGCTGGCCTTCGGCCAGGGCATCCACGACGGCAAGGTGCTCTCGGCGGCCAGCCTGGCGGCCATGGTGCAGCCCATGGCCACGCGCGCGGGCCGCCTGACGGACTACGGCATGGGCTGGGAAACGTATCCCACGGGCGGGCGCTACGTCATTTCGCACAGCGGCCAGCAGCCCGAAACGGCGACCTACCTGTTCAGCTTTCCGTCGCGCCGGCTGACGCTTGCCGTCGCAGCCAACCTGGAACGGGTGAATACGGAAGCGTTCGCGCAGCGCCTGTTCGAGGTGGTCACGGGCGAGCCGTGGCAGCTGAAAACCTATGTTGCCGATACCGCCGCGCAGCGCCATTACCGGGTGGCGCAGGGCCTGTTCGAGGAGGGCCGCGCGTACGCCGAGCGCACGCGGGCACCCTATGCGGACGGGGCCGCCACGCGCGCCGCCTTCCAGCAGATCAACGGGCAAGCCCTGGCGCCCGACGCCGCGGCGGCGCGCCCCTTCATCGACGCGGCCCGCCATCCGGCCGGCGGCCGCGTTTTCCTGGCGGCCGGCGCCGGCATGGCCGAGGCCTTGCGCGCTTCGGGCATCGACCTGGACCGGTATTCGCGCGGCGGCGCACTGGCCTTTGCGCGTGACTACGTGCGGCTGTCGCAAGGCGCACCGGCAGGCGCGCTGCCCCGCTTCGAGCCCGCCTTCGAGCAAGCCGTCGCGGCCCTGGCAAGCAGCTGGGACCGCACGGGGGCCATCGCCTGGCCGGCGGCGCCCGTTTCCGTCGCCACGCTGGACGCGACCTTGCGCGCGGCCTTCCGCGGCCAGCGCGCCTATCCTGATTTCATGCCCGAGCTGCTTGAGCTGGCGCAAACCGCGGCTGCGCGGGGCGACGCCGGCGACGCGCTGGCGGCGGGCAGGCTGGCCGTGGCCCTGTATCCGCTCAGCGACGGCGCGCATGCGCTGCACGGCCTGGCCTTGCTGCGCGCCGGCGCCACCGACGCGGCCATCGCCGCGCTGCGCCTGGCGCTGGAACGCGACCCTCTGGGCGCGGCCAGCCCGGCGGCGCTGAACGGCGCAGCCTACCGGCTGCAAGGCGAAGGCGCCATCGGGCCGGCGACGGCCGTGCTGCAGGCGGCCGTGCGGCTGCATCCGCGCGACGCCAACCTGCACGACAGCCTGGGCGAGTTGTATGCGGAGCAGGGGCTGCGCGCGCAGGCCCTGGCGGCGTACGGGCAGGCATTGCGGCTCGATCCCCGCTATCCGGGCGCTGCGGGGGCGAAGGCGGCGATGCGCCAGCTGGGTGGCGAGAGCGCCGTGCCCACGCCATGATGGCGCTTAGATGATTTACGCATAAACAAGGGTGAAAAGATTCCTTTTTGGAAATAAGGGCGCTGCGGTCTAATGGCGCCATTCATTAGCCACCAGAGGAATCCCATGCAGACCCGTCTTCACTTCGCCGCCCTTCTTTTCACGACGCTTGCCTTTGCGCAGGTGGCGCAAGCCGACCAGCTGGCCAGCATCAAGGCGAAGGGCGAACTGGTCTGCGGCACCCTGGGCACGGACGAGCCGAACAGCTTCATCGATGCCAAGTCGCGCGAGCTGGTCGGCTATGAAGTGGACCTGTGCCGCGCCATCGCCAGGAGCCTGGGCGTGAAGCCGGTGATCAGGCAACTGGCCGTGGCTGCCCGCATTCCCGAACTGCAGCAGGGCAGGGTGGACATCCTCACGGCATCCTTGACGCACAACAAGGAGCGCGAAGCGCTGGTCGATTTTTCGCTGTCGACGTTTTACACGGGCCAGCGCGTGCTGGTGAAAAAGAGCAGCAATATCACCAGCGTCGCGGGACTGGCCGGCAAGAAAGTGCTCACCGTCAAGGGCGGCACGCAGGAACCGAATATCCGCAAGGCCGTGCCCGGCGTGGACGTGGTGACGTTCGAGACGGCGGGCCAGGCCTACCTGGGTTTGCAGCAAGGCAAAGGCGTCGGCTATGTCGACGATGAAGTGTCCCTGCTGAACAATTACGCCAAGCTGGGCGCCGCGCAAAAAAACTACGTGGTGCTGCCGCAAAACATCAGCCAGGAAGTCTTTGCCTTCGGCATCCGCAAGGGCGAGACGGGCTTCAAGACGGCCGTCGACAACGTGCTGCGCAGCCTGGAAAAGTCGGGCGAGGCGGAGCAGCTGTTCTTCAAATGGTATGGCCCCACGAGCAACGTCAAATTCCAGAAGCGCACATTTAAAATCGAGTCGGACAAGATCAACGCCTGAGCCTGGCCTGACGCTTCCCCATGTTTGACCTGAACTTTCTGCTGTCCGGCGACTACCGCGACTGGCTGCTGTCCGGCCTGCTGCTATCCCTGCAACTGATGGGCATCACCTTGCTCTTGTCCTTGCCGCTGGCGTGCGGCGTGGCCATGCTGCGCCTGGCGCCGTCGCGGCTGCTGAACGGGCTGGGCGCCGCGTATGTCGAGCTGATCCGTAACGTGCCGCTGCTGGCGCATCTGCTGTTCTGGTATTTCGGCGCGCCCGAGCTGCTGCCCGAGGCGTGGAAGGAGCGCTTGTACGCTGGCAATATCGAGGCTGCCAGCGCCATCACGGCGCTGACCTTGTATACGGCCGCCTACATGGCCGAGGATATCCGCAGCGGCATCCGCGCCATTCCTGCCCAGCAATTTGAAGCGGGCCGCGCGCTGGGCTTGAGTTTTCTGGCCACCATGCGCCTGTGCATCTTGCCGCAGGCGCTGCGCCTGGCCGCGCCGCCGCTGTTGTCGCAAACCCTGAACCTGTGGCAAAACACCAGCATTGCCACCGTCATCGGCGTGGCCGAGCTGATGTACCAGACGCAGCGCGTGGAAGCGGCCTCGTTCCGCAGCGTGGAGGCCTTCGTGTTGGCCAGCGCGGCCTACCTGGCCGTCTCGCTGGCCCTGTCCGGCCTGGCGGCTCTGCTGCAAAAAAAGGTGGCCTGATGCTGGAACTGCTGCACGATTACTGGCTCTACTTTCTGGTGGGACGCTATCCGCAGGGGCCGTTGGGCGGCCTGGCGCTGACGGTGCTGCTGGCCAGCCTGGCCCTGGTGCTGAGCTTGCCCTTGGGATTGCTGCTGGGCCTGGCCCGCCTCAGTCCGTGGCGCGCGCTGCGCTGGCCCGTCACGGCGCTGATCCACGTGGTGCGGGGCATCCCCTTGCTGCTCGTTATCTTCTGGGCCTATTTCTTCCTGCCCAGCGTGACGGGACATGAAAGCGGGCAGTTCGGCACCATGCTGGCGGCCCTGGTCCTCTTCGACGGCATTTACCTGGCCGAGATCGTGCGCGCGGGCGTGCAAGCCGTGCCGCGTGGCCAGGTGGAAGCGGCCCGTTCGCTGGGCTTGAGCTACCTGCAGAGCATGCGCGCCGTGGTGCTGCCCCAGGCGCTGCGCCACATGCTGCCTTCGCTGGTGAACCAGTTCGTCTCGACCATCAAGGAAACGTCGCTGGGCACCATCATCGGCCTGGCCGAAGTGTCGTTCATCGCCTCGCAAGTCAACGGCCTGGTGCTGACGAAACCCGTGCAAGTGTATTTCCTGCTGGGCATGAGCTACTTTGTTTTATGTTTCAGCCTGTCGCGCGCCGCCTTCTGGCTCGAGCGGCGCCAGGTGCGTATCTTGAAAGCGGCAGCATGATCAACTTTGACAACGTCCACAAATACTATGGCGGCTATCACGCCTTGAACGGCATCGACGGCCACGTGGCCAGGGGCGAGGTGCTGGTGGTGTGCGGCCCGTCCGGCTCCGGCAAGTCGACCCTGATCCGCACCATCAACCGCCTGGAGCCGATCGCCTCGGGCCGCATCACGGTGGCGGGCCAGGACATTCACGCGCCGGGACGCGACGTGAACGCCTTCCGCTCGCATATCGGTTTTGTCTTCCAGCAATTCAACCTGTTCCCCCATTTGTCCGTGCTGGACAATTGCACGCTGGCGCCGCAGCGTCTGCGTGGCCTCGGCCGGCGCGCAGCGGAAGAGCGGGCGCTGGGCCTGCTGGAGCGGGTGGGCCTGGCGCACAAGGCGCGCGCCATGCCGGTGGCCTTGTCGGGCGGCCAGCAGCAGCGCGTGGCGATTGCCCGCGCGCTGGCCATGCAGCCGCCGCTGATGCTGTTCGACGAGCCGACCAGCGCGCTGGACCCGGAAATGGTGGGCGAAGTGCTGCAAGTGATGCGCGACCTGGCGCAGGGCGGCATGACGATGGTGTGCGTCACGCACGAGATGGGTTTTGCGCGCGAAGTGGCCGACAAGGTCTGGTTCATGGACCAAGGCCGGGTGCTGGAGCGGGCCACGCCCGACGACTTTTTCACGCGGCCGCAACACGCGCGCGCGCAGCAATTCCTGTCCGATATCCGCAGCCCGTTTGGCGTGCCGGCCTGAGGATTTTTGGGCTGTGTGCGTAAGCGAACGGTGCGCCGCGGCGCGCAGGCGCACGCTGCCTGTCAGTGGCGCGCGGTGCGCCAGCAGCCGACCAGGAGGGCAGATCATGTCACGCATCATTGCAGGTCATTTTCAGTTGCAGGAACAAATCGACGCCGCGCGCGCCGCGCTGAACCAGGCGGGATTTTCCGACAGCCGCATCAGCGCTTTTTTTGTCAACCAGCCTGGGCAGCATGACCTGCACGCGCTCGGTGGCGACCGCGACATGTCGCCGGGCGCCAAGGAAACGCCCGAGGGCGTGGCGGAAGGCGCGGCCGTGGGTGCTGCCGTGGGCGCCGGCATCGGCGCGGCCACGACACTGGCGACAGGGCCGCTGGGTCCGGTCGTCGGCGCGCTGGTGGGTGCCCACGTAGGTTCGCTCTACAGTTTCAATAAGATGAAGGGGGCGGGCGAGCCGGAGGAAAATGGCGAAAACCGCCGCCAGCCCCGCCATCCGGGCATGCTGATCGCCGTGGCCTTGAGCGGGCTCGACGAGCGCGAGCGGGCGCTCGAGGCGCTGCACCGGCTGGGCGCCGAGCATATCGAGGAGGCGGAAGGCACCATCGCCAATGGCGACTGGCACGACTTCGACCCGCTCAGCATCCCCGTGCTGGTGGCCTGATCTGGCGCTGGCGCCACGCACGAAGCCATAAATGCCGCGCTGCACGAAATTTAGGTATTATTCTTGTTAGTATTGGTAATCAATGCCGACAGGGATAGTTCCTAGCGCCCCGAGCCAGACAGGACCAAGGTGACTGCCCGTAATAATGCCTCGCATGCTAACGAGTATGGATAGGAGGGCGCGTCATGACACAGGCATGGTTCATTCTGACTCGGGCCGATGGGCGCGACATCTGCGCGCCTTCGCCATCGCAGCTGGCCGAGGCGCTGGCCGAGGTCTACCGGGGCACCGCCGTCGCGCCGGATGGCAGCCCGGCCGCCGTCTTGTTGCGTTTTGGTTACGACGATGGCTTGATGTACCAGGTCGAAGTCGCTAGCGGAGGCGAAGTCACTTTCGAGGAATGGTCGGACCGCGATTGCGAAATCGCGCTGGCCAGCCCGCGCCGCATGTCGGCCCTGCCGCAGGACGATGCGCTGCAGCTGTGGCAATGGCTGGCGCAGCGCCAGGTGGCGAAGATCCGCAGCCAGCCGTGGCAGGGAGGCTAGCCGTCCGCTCCCGGCCGGGTGGGCGCTGGCGCTAGTGCGCCATCAGCACGGGAATCGTCATGCTCTGCAATATCGTGCGCGTGACGCCGCCCAGGATGGTTTCGCGCAGGCGCGAATGTCCGTAGGCCCCCATCACCAGCAGATCGGCCGACAGGTCGGCCGCCTGCGACAGCAGCGCCTCGCCGATATCGCCGCGCCGCACGCCACCGCCATCGAGCAAATGCACGCGCGCATTGACGCCGTGGCGCCCCAGGTATTGCAGCAGTTCCGCACCCGGCCGTTCGCCATGCTCGGCCGCATGCACCTGGGCATCGAAGATGGCCACGTGCACCTGTTCGGCGCGCTGCAGCAAAGGCAGGGCGGCACTGACGGCGCGGCTCGCTTCCTTGCTGGCATTCCAGGAAATGAGCACGTTGCGCGCAGCCGCCGGCGGCGCCAGCAGGGGCAGTGGCGGCGCATATGGCACGATCAGCACGGGCCGCCCCGAATGCAGCAGTACATACGCTGGGAAATCGCGCATCACGGATGGTGATTTATCCTTGGCATTGTATTGGCTGATGACCACCAGGTCCGCATAGCGGGCCAGCAAGCTCATGCCGCCAGCCGCCTCGTCATCGACCACGCGCTGCTCGAACGACGCCACGCCCGCCGCGCGCACTTGCTGCTCGAAACCATCGAGGGCGCGCGCGGCCCGTTCACGCAGGAAATTCAGGTGCAGCGCCAGGTTCGGGTCCGCATCGAGGTCGGGCTGGTTCTGGTACAGCAGGCGCGACACGCCCGTCAGCGCCACGCCCGTCAGGTGGCCGCCGCACGCTTGCGCGATGCTGGCGGCGGCGTCGATGCGGGCGCCGCGGCTGGCGCTGTCGTCAATATGGAGCAACACGGTTTTATACGTCATGGCCTGGCCTCTCGCTGTGGAGTAAGCCCCATTCTGGCACAGTCACGGACGCCGGCCGCGCACGCCTGAGGACGGCGCCCTGGGCATCAGCTCATGGCGATGATGATGATATCCGCGTCGCAATTGCGGTAATGAATCACGATGACGATGATGCGCCGCAACTGCGCCGCCTTTTGCGCCACGGTCAGCATGGCGCGGTCGGCGCGGTTCTTCATGGTCACCTGCACTTGCGAAGCATCGCTGACGGGAATGCCCATGGCCTTCAGGGCCGCCTTCGGATTGGCCATCAGGGCCAGCGCGTGCTGTGGATCGAGTTCGGCCTGATGCACCGATTCCACGTCGCTCATGCCGGGATTGATATCGTTGAACAAATCCCTCAATGCTTCTGTGTCGTCCTGGATTTCCATCGCGTTCTCCTGTGATTCCTGCCATCAGGCAAAGTTTGCACGGCTTGCCTGCCGAGGTGCCGTCACCTCATGGATGAGTGTAGTTTTATGCACTCACCATGCATGGACACGGCGCAGGCGGACGCTGCAATTTACAGGCTCAGCTTTTGATCTGGCGCAATGCCTCCTTCAAAAGTGCCACCTACACTTGATTCCACGCAGAACAACCATAACAAGCGGGGAGAGACAAGCATGGCTGAATCAAGTGCATCAAGCACGGCTGGAAAAAAAGTGGCCCTCGTCACGGGCGGCATGGGCGGACTGGGCACGGCCCTGTGCCGCCGCCTGCATGCGGCCGGCTTGACGGTCGTGGCGGCGCATACGCCGGCTAATGCGCGCGTGGAAAATTGGCTCGATGAGCAGCATGCGCAAGGGTATTACTTTCATCCGCTGGCCATCGACGTGACGGATTTCGCCGCCTGCCGCGAGGCCGTGGGGCGCGTGCTGGGGCAGTTTGGCAGCGTCGACGTGCTGGTGAATAATGCCGGCATCACGCGCGACCAGAGCATGCGCAAGATGGAGTTGCCGCACTGGTCCGAGGTCATGCGCACCAACCTCGACAGCCTGTTCAACATGAGCAAGCAGGTGCTGGAACCCATGCTGGAAAAAAAATGGGGCCGCATCATCAATATCTCGTCCGTGAATGGCCAGAAGGGCGCGTTTGGCCAGTGCAATTATGCGGCCGCGAAAGCGGGCGTGCATGGTTTCAGCAAGGCGCTGGCGCTGGAAGTGGCGCGCCATGGCATTACCGTCAACACGGTCTCGCCCGGCTATTTGCGCACGCAGATGGTGATGGACGTGCCGGCCGACATCATGGCAGGCAAGATCCTGCCGCAGATTCCCCTGGGCCGCCTGGGCGAGCCGGAAGAAGTGGCGGCGCTGGTGGCCTATCTGGCGTCGGACGAGGCGGCCTTTGTCACGGGCGCGAACATCGCCATCAATGGCGGCCAGCACATGAGTTGATCAGGCTTGCCGTCGAGGCTGGAAAGCTTGAAACAGGGCAATGGCAGTGGAGGAGACGCGCCTGCCCAGCCGGCACGCACGATGCTGGCGGGCGGCGGATGGCAGCAGCGTGGTATGGCAGTGCGCCAACGTAGGAGAGGTGGCAAAGGCTGCAAGCAAAAGCAGCAAACAAAAGCAGCAAACAAAAGCAGCAAGCAAAAGCAGCAAGCAAAAGCAGCAGACAAGGGCAGCAAGCGAGGGGCAGGGCAGCGATGCCCTGCCCCTTGTGGTGACTTCGGGACACGGCCTGGGCGTTACGGCACGCCGCGCCGGGCCTTTTCCAGGCGGGTCTGGCAATCGATGCACAGGCGCGCTTCGGGGCGCGCATTCAGGCGCGACAGGCCGATGGACTCGCCGCAATTGTCGCACAGCCCGTAGCTGCCGTCGGCCATCCTGGCCAGCGCCTGCTTGACGATGGCCAGTTGCGCCAGATTGTGCTCGGCCGCTTCGCTGACGAGGGCGTTCAAGGTGCGCACGCTGGCATTGTCGGCCGGCGATGCTTCGATCTCATTGAGCAGCGAGGCGCGCGCGCCTGCTTCGGCCATCTCGCCATCGATTTGTTCCAGCAGCGCCTGCTTGCGCTGCTCCAGCACGCCTTGCAGGCGCAGCAGCTGATCTTGCGGCAATCCATTCATGGCAGTCATCCGGTAGGAGTCTCTCCTAGTATGGTAGTCCAAGATCGCCACGTCTGCTTGCGCTACTACCCGCGCCGCGTTTGAGGCGGCGCAGGCAGGCAAGGGGCATTCTATGCTGGCTGTTTCAGGCAGTTGATCATCCACGCCACGCCGAACTGGTCTTTCAGCATGCCGAAGCGCTTGGCCCAGAAGGTTTCCTGCAGCGGCATCTGGACGTTGCCATCGCGCGCCAGGGCGTCGAAGGCCCGCTCCGCTTCTTCCGGCGTGTCCAGGGTCAGGCAAACCGAGCAGCCGCTCATGCCCTTGGCGGCATCGCCGGGGCAGCCGCCGTCCGAGCCCATCAGCATGGTGGGACCCAGCTGCACGGAGCCGTGCATGATCTTGTCGTACCAGTCTTCCTTGACTTGCTCCTGGCCGGGCGAGCCGCGAAACGGCATCAGGCACAGGTCTTCGCCCTGCAGGTGCTGGCGGTAGTATTCCAGCGCTTGCGCGCAGTTTCCATCGAATTGCAAATACGGTTCGATACGCATGTTGGTCTCCTCTGGTCGCCCCGCCGGCCTGATTGCCATGCGGGGACGTCCCAGTATAGACGCTGGGTGGCCGAATTCAATCAGTCTGGCGCCATCTCTTGCAGGCGCTCACGCACCTTGCCCACGGTGCTGAGGATGCGTTCGGGATTGCCGGCAAGGACGGCGCTGCCCATGTGCAATAAACTCGTGGCCAGGCTGATCCAGTGCCGTACGTCATCGTTGCGGGCAATGCTCAGGCGTACCGTGTCGAGCAGGCCGCTGAGCTGGCGCTGTGCCGTGTCCAGGCCGGCGACGGTATGCCCGGCAGCATCGGCATACAGCTGGTTGGCTTGCTGGCGCAGGGCGACTTCCAGCGCGAACACGGCTTGCGCCTGGCTGTGGCTGATGCCGAGCTCTCCCTGGCTGGCGCGCCGGCGGATGGCGCGCATGACGGCGCCATGCAAGGTGACGGCTGCCTGCGACAGGCTGTCGGCCAGTTGCTCCACGCGCATGGCACTGCTCAGGGCTGCTTCGCGGCGTTCGCTGCCAGGTGATCCGTCCATCGTGCCTCCGTGGTGGTGAGGGCGGCGGCCAGGCGCGCATGTTCGCGCCCCAGCGCCGCCAGTTGCCGCCGTGCCAGGGTGTGGCGCAAGCCGGCCAGGCGGTACTCTTCGCTTTTGCTGTGCTGCAGGCTTTTCGCCAGCACCCGCAGCAAGCGCTGCGGCGGCGTGTCGGCATAGGCGATATCCATTTCCAGCAGTCCCAGCACCACGTCGCGTTCGTTGTCGCCGCTCTTGTCGTACAGCATCAGCAAGTGGTCGAGCGCGGCCAGCAGCGCTTGCAGGGGGGCGTCGCCCTCATGCAGCACTTGTGCCAGGCGCGCCTGCTGGCCGGCCGCGCCGCCGAGGCGCGATAGTTGCTGCAGCAACAGGGAATACGCGCTGACATGGCGATCGTCGATGCCGCTGCCGGGCCAGGCGCGCAGGGCGGCGCCGGCGCTGCCCAGCTCGGGGGCAATGTCATACGCATCGGCATTGGCCAGGCGCGCCAGCGCCTGCAGGTACAGCCGCACGGCCTGTGCCAGCCGTTCCACGTCCGCCTGCGCGGCGCGGCGCTGGATGTCGAGCAGGCGTTCGCGTGCATCTTGCGCGGGAGACAGGTAAGGGCGCACGCGCTGGTAGCTGTCGACGTGGCGCTGCGACAGCTCGCCAAAGGCGCTCAAGGCGTCGCCGCCGGCCGCCAGGGCGCGCACCTGCGCCAGCTCCGTGCCCGGACTGGCGCAGCCGCACAGCAGCAGGCAGACGATGGCGCCATAACGGGCACAGAAGGAAGACACGGCACCTCGCGATACGTTGAAATACTGTACGGAAAGGTATTGTGATTCCAGCCTGCCGGGGCTGTCTTGTGCGGGCGCAAGCGCCGTGCGATCAGCCTGTCGTCAAGTTCCCGCGCCAGCCCAGTCCGGCGACCGTGTCGCCGCTGGGGCGGTATTCGCAGCCGACCCAGCCCGTGTAGCCGACCTGGTCCAGCAGCTTGAACAGGTGGCGGTAATTGATCTCGCCCGTGCCCGGTTCGTGGCGGCCCGGCGTGTCGGCGACCTGGATGTGCCGGATCAGGGGCAGCAGGGCGCGGATGGTGTTGCTCAGCTCACCTTCCATGCGTTGCATGTGATAAATGTCGTACTGCAGGAAGACATTGCCGCGCTGGCAGTCGGCGATGATGTCGGCCGCCTGCTGGCTATGGTTGAGGAAGTAGCCAGGCATGTCGTAATGGTTGATCGGTTCGATCAGCACGTTGATGCCATGCGGACGGCAGGCGTCGGCCGCAAATTGCAGGTTGCCGATCAGGCTTTGCCGCGCCCGCTCCAGGCTCATGCCGGCTGGCACGATGCCGGACATGCAGTGCAGTTGCGTGGCCCCCAGCGCCAGCGCATAGTGGATGGCCAGCTGCACGCCGTTGCGAAATTCCTCGCCCCGTCGCGGATCGCAGGCGATGCCCCTTTCCCCCCGTTCCCAGTCGCCCGGCGGCAGGTTGAACAGGGCCAGCTGCAATTGATGCTGGTCCAGCTGCGCGGCGATCTGCCGCGCCTCGACGGCATAGGGAAACAGGAATTCCACCGCATCGAAGCCCGCCTTGCGCGCGGCGGCAAAGCGCTCGAGGAAGGGCAGCTCGGTAAACAGCAGGCTGAGATTGGCGGCGAAGTTCGGCATGGTCTGGGCGCGAAGGGGATGATGACCCTATCCTAGCCCAAATCGGCAAATGGTGGCGGGCATGAAAAAACCGTTCCAGAAACAAGTCCTGGAACGGTTTTTAGCTTTGCGATCAACGTTCAATACATGGTTGAAAACCGTCGCGAGCGGGAGTGATATCGGTTCGAGTAGCACAGCCGTACTGAAGTACGGCGCACAACGGAGAATCGATAGCGCCCCGCGCAGTAGGTTTGCAACCGTGTATTAGCGGCCGCGGCCGCCGGAACGGTGGTTGGCCGCCGAACGCGGCGCATTGCCCGAACGGTTGCCGCCGCCACCGCCGCCGCCCGATGGACCGGCGCTGCGTGGCTTGGCACCGCCGCCACCGGTTTTCACGCGCACCACGGCGCCGGCTGGCGCGCGGCTGTTGTTGCGGTGGCCACCGGTGCCGCTGCGCAATTGCACAGGTTGGGCACGTGCCGTCGGGTCCGGTTCAAAGCCAGCGATCACTTCACGCGGCAGCGTTTGCTTGATGAGCTTTTCGATGTCTTTCAACATTTCGTGCTCGTCCACGCAGACCAGCGACACGGCTTCGCCCTTGGCGCCGGCACGGCCCGTGCGGCCGATACGGTGCACATAGTCTTCCGGAATGTTCGGCAAGTCATAGTTGACGACGTGCGGCAACTGGTCGATATCGATGCCGCGCGCGGCGATGTCGGTGGCGACCAGCACTTGCAGGGTGCCATCCTTGAACTCGGACAGCGCGCGCGTGCGCGCCGACTGGCTCTTGTTGCCGTGGATGGCCAGGGCGCCGATGCCGTCCGCGCCCAGCTGTTCGACCAGCTTGTTCGCGCCATGCTTGGTGCGCGTAAACACCAGCACTTGCGTCCAGTTGTTCGACTTGATCAGGTAAGACAGCATCGGGTGCTTCTTGTCGCGGTCGACGGGATGGATCTTTTGCTTGATCACTTCCACGGTCGAATTGCGGCGCGCCACTTCGATCATGGCCGGCTTGTTCAGCAAGCCGTCGGCCAGGGCCTTGATCTCTTCCGAGAACGTGGCCGAGAACAGCAGGTTCTGGCGTTTCGGCGGCAGCACGGCCAGCACTTTCTTGATGTCGCGGATGAAGCCCATGTCCAGCATGCGGTCGGCTTCGTCGAGAATCAGGATTTCCACTTTCGACAGGTCAACGGTGCCCTGGCCCATGTGGTCCAGCAAGCGGCCCGGCGTGGCGACGAGGATGTCGACGCCATGTTTCAGCTGCTTGATTTGCGGGTTGATGCCGACGCCGCCGAAGATCACGGCCGAGTTCAGCTTGGTGTACTTGCTGTAGGCGCGCACGCTTTCCTCGACCTGCGCGGCGAGTTCGCGCGTCGGTGCCAGGATCAGGGCGCGGATCGGGCGCGTCGAGGTGTTGCTGGTGATGGCTGCGCCGTTCGCGTCGGTGGACAGGCGGTGCAGCACGGGCAGGGTAAAGCCGGCCGTCTTGCCGGTACCGGTTTGTGCGCCGGCCAGCAAGTCGCCACCAGCGAGCACGGCGGGAATCGCCTGCGACTGGATCGGGGTCGGCACGGTGTAGCCGTGTTCGGTAACGGCACGTACGATAGCGTCGGACAATCCGAGGGAGGAAAAGGACATGGTAACTTTATTGTGAGATCGGCCTGTCGCCATCGTGGGGCGCCAGTCGCAGGCAATCAGATTAGGGGTCGAAAGACAGCGGCAAGGGGACTGGTCATATGTGCCGCACACGCGAAGTATAACAGCCTGGCAAAAAAGCGCCTGCTTTGTTTCAAGTTTGCAATGCCACAAGTAAAGAAAAATGCGGCAAAGGCGCGCTACTCCCTGGCAATTTTGGGTAGAATTTCCGCCTGCACCCCTTGCGCGGGGGATCGCCGCGCTGCCGGGGTTCTTGTTCCTGGAGGAATACCATGCGCATCGCCGACCTTCGCATCGCCAGCCGCCTGTACGGTGGTTTTGGCATCATCGTCCTGCTGCTGGCCGTTCTGGTCACAGTCGCCACCCTGAATTTTTCGAAACTGGCCGAGGCCAATGCCATCAATACCCATACGTATCAGGTGCTCATGCAAAATGATGCCATCCTGGAAAGTCTGATCAATATGGAAACGGGGCAGCGCGGCTATGTCATCACGGGACTCGATGCCTCGCTGGAGCCGTACGCGGGCGGCAAGGCGGCCCTGCGCAACCACCTGGACAAGGCGCGCGCGCTGACGAGCGACAATCCTGCCCAGCTGGAACGCCTGGCGAAACTCGAAACTGCCGCGCAAGCCTGGCAAGCGGGCGCGCTGGACCCCGTGATCGCCATGCGGCGCGCCGTGGCGCAGGGCACGGCGCCCATCGAACCCGTGCTGGCGCTGGAAAAGCAGGGGCGCGGCAAGCAGGGCATGGACGCCATGCGCGCGCTGCTGAAAGACGTCGAGCAGGCGGAAACGGCCTTGCTGGCGCAGCGTTCGCAGGCCGTGGCCGCCTTGCAGACGCAGACGCGCTGGGTCTTGCTGGGCGGCGGCCTGGCGACACTGGTATTGGCGGGCCTGGTGGCGATGTGGCTGGCAAGAAATATCAGCCGGCCCCTGCGCTCGGCCATCGACGTGGCCAGGCAAGTGGCGCAGGGCGACTTGACGGTGCGCGTGGAGGTGCGTTCGCGCGATGAAACGGGCGAGCTGATGCAGGCCTTGCAGGACATGACGGCCAGCCTGCTGCGCATCGTCAGCGAAGTGCGCAGCGGCACGCAGACCATCGCCACGGCGTCGCGCCAGATCGCCTCGGGCAACCTGGACTTGTCGGCGCGCACGGAACAGCAGGCCAGTTCGCTGGAAGAGACGGCCTCGTCGATGGAAGAACTGACGGGCACGGTACAGCAGAATGCGCACAATGCCCACCAGGCCAATGGCCTGGCGGCAACCGCGTCGAGCGTCGCGGGCAAGGGCGGCGCCGTGGTGGCGCAAGTGGTCGACACCATGGGGTCGATCAATGCTTCCTCGCGCAAGATCGTCGATATCATCGGCGTCATCGACGGCATCGCCTTCCAGACGAATATCCTGGCTCTCAACGCGGCCGTGGAGGCGGCCCGGGCGGGCGAGCAGGGACGCGGCTTTGCCGTCGTGGCGACGGAAGTGCGCAATCTGGCGCAACGCTCGGCCGGTGCCGCGCGGGAAATCAAGGCCCTCATCAACGATTCCGTGGCGCAGGTGGAAAGCGGCGCGCGCCTGGTCGACGAGGCGGGCCACACGATGCACGAGATCGTCGACAGCGTGCACAAGGTCAGCAGCATCGTCGGGCACATCTCGGCCGCCAGCGACGAGCAGCGGGCCGGCATCGAGCAAGTCAACCAGGCCATCAGTGAAATGGACCAGGTGACTCAGCAGAACGCGTCGCTGGTGGAGGAGGCTGCCGCCGCGGCGGAAGCCATGCAGGAACAGGCGGCGCGCCTGGCCGACGCCGTGGCCGTGTTCAAGACGGCGCAAGCGGTGGCCATGCCGGCGCCGGCGCAGCCGCCCGCCGCGCGCCGTCCCGCGTCCGTCAAGGCGGCGCCCGCTCCCGCCCGGCTGCCGGTGAAGGCGGTGGCGCGCCATGCGCCGCACATTCCTGCCGGGAAACAGCGTACGGGCGAGGATGAGTGGGAAGAGTTTTAGCGCGGTGTGCGTGCGGGCGTGCGACATTTGTCGCAAACAGGGCTTGCGTGTGTGTGACTGTTGTCGCATAATTGTGTCAATAGTCACTAAAAGGAATTGCCATGAGTACGCCCGCCGTCACCGAACTGTCGTTGCTGAAAGCCTTGTGGAAAGAACAGCCGCTGTCCGCCCGTGAATTGCATGCCCGCGTGGAAGACGAGCTGGGCTGGTCGTTTTCCTCCACGCGCAAGACCCTGGAGCGCATGCTGGACAAGGGCATGCTGCTGCAGCGCAGCGTGCATGGCGTGCTGGTATATGAAGCCAATGTGGACAAGGTGTCCACCCTGGCCGCCTTCGCCCACGACTTTGGCCGCCGCGTGATGGAAATCGACAGTCCCTTGCCGGTCAGTATGTTTACGGGCAGCAAACTGGTGGACCAGCAGGAACTGGCGGCGCTGGAACAGCTGCTGCAGGACTGGCCGCTCGACGGCAAGGAGTAAGCCATGACCTTGTTTGCCCTGACTTTGCTGCAGGCAACGCTCGCCTGCCTGCTGGGCGGCTGGCTGCTGCGAGGCTTGCTGTACCTGGCGCTGCGCCGCTGGCCCGCGCTGGGGGCGCAGCGCAGCGTGTGGCTGGGAGCCTTGCTGGTGCTGCTTGCCGTCTTCCTGCTGCCACTCTTGCCGCATGGCCGGCAGATTAGCGTGGTGCCGGAGATCAGCCTGCCCGCCGCCGCCTCTGCGGCAGCCTTGCCGCGCGACGAGGCCGAAGCCGAGGTGGTGCCGGCGCTGGCGGCTGCCGCGCTGGCACCGGCACCATCCGCCACTACTTGGCTAAGCATGCTGGCGATTGCCTGGCTGGGCGTGTATGCACTGGGCCTGGCCGTGATGGCGCGGCGCCGCTGGCGTGGCCGCGCCAGCGTGCGGTCCCTGCTCAAGGCGGCGCAGCCGCTGGCCACGCATGCAGCCTTTTCGCCAGAGCAAATGCGCCAGTTGCGGGCACAGCGCATTGCTGTGCTGGAAATCGATGCGCCCGTGTCGGCCATGCTGGTGGGGGCATGGCGTCCCCGCCTGCTGCTGCCCGCGCATCTGCGCCTATTTACGCTGGAGCAGCAGCACCTGGTGATCGAACATGAATTGACGCATGCGCGCCACGCCGACCCCGCGCTGCAACTGCTGGCCGGCGCGGTGCGGCTGCTGCTGTGGTTCAACCCGGCAGCGCGCCAGCTGGGCGCGCAACTGGGCTGGGCCCAGGAACTTGCCTGCGACCGCCACGTACTGGCTGGCCGTCCCCAGCGGCAGCGCCAGCAATATGCGGCCGCGCTGGTGCGCCAGCTGGGCCTGCAGACATGTTTTCTCGCCGGCCTGGCATTTGGCGGCCAGGCCAGCAGCATGCAGGAACGCATCGTTCGCATGCGCGACAGCAGCGCCGCCGGAGTGCACTGGGCTGCCAGTCTGGCAATCGGCCTGGCGCTGTGCGCCCTGGGCGCGGCCAGTGTGGTCCTGCAGCCGGCACTGGCCTGGACGGCCGCCGAGCCAACTGCCAGCAGCGCCCTGGCTGCAGCCGCAGTACCGGCACAGGCCACGCCCTGGCGCAATCCGCTGGCCAGCATGCGCGTCACGGGTTTCTTTGGCGTCGCGCGCCCCGTCACGCCGAGGGGCTTGCGCGGGCTGGACCTGGCCGCCAGGCGGGGTACGCCCGTGCTTGCCGTGGCCGATGGCATTGCCACAGTGACGCAGGATGAGTGGCTGGGCAAGCTGGTGCGCATCAACCACGGCGGCGGGCTGGAGTCCCTGTACGCGCATCTCGACAGCGTTGCACCGGCCGACGGCGCCATCGTCAAGGCGGGGCAGCCCATCGGCACGGCGGGCGCGACGGGCCGGTCCACGGGGCCGCATCTACACTTCCAGGTCAGGCAGGATGGCCGCGTGCAGGATCCGCAGCAGTGGCTGCACGGCCTCGATGCCAACGCCAGCGCGCGCGCCCTGCGCATGCGCAAGGAGCAATTCGGCCGCTGACGCCAGTCATGTGGCGGCAGGCCGGGAGGGCGCGGCGCGCCTGGCCCGGCAGTCACTCACCCTTTCAGGAACTTCCATGCGATTGAGTATTCTCTTGTGCAGCCTCGCGCTGCCGTTGACGGCCCACGTCCGCGCCGACGCTATTCTCCCTGCCGTGACGGTCAATGCGGGCAAGACGGAGCAGCGCCGCAACGATACCGTCGCCGCCATCGTCGTCGGCCACGATGAATTGATACGCCAGGGCGACCGCAGCCTGTCCGATGCCTTGAAGCGCCTGCCCGGCATGACCATCGGCGCGCCAGGCGGCGCAACGGGCGGGCAGCTCCAGCTGCGCGGGCTGGGCCAGGGGTATACCCTCGTCATGCTCGATGGCGTGCCCGTGCCGGCCGGTTTTTCGCTCGATTCCCTGGACCCGGAACTGGTCGAGCGCGTGGAAATCATGCGCGCCGCCACGGCGCAGTTTTCCGCCCAGGCGATTGCCGGTTCCATCAATATCGTGCTGAAAAAGTCCGGCGGGCGGCGCGAGCGCACGTTCAAGCTGGGGGCGTCCGGCAGCCATGGCATGCCGGCCGGCAGCGCCACCGTGCAATGGTCGGACAAGGACGGACGCCTGGCATACGCGCTGGCCGGCACGCTCAGTCATACGGGGCGCCGGGGCCTGTTCGATGAGTGGAACCGCGCCTTCGATGGTGGCGGCACGCCCGTGCTGCTGCGCCATGCGCCGCTCGCCGAGCGCGTGACAAGCGACGGCATCGAGCTGGCGCCCCGCCTGCAATGGGCGCTGGCGGGGGAAGGCAGCCTGGCCTGGCAAAGCCTGCTCAATGTCCGCCGCCTGGCCAGCCGCCGCCATGTGGTGGAAAAGGCTTATCTGGGTGGCGCCACCGACTTTCCGGACAACGACGCCGCTTTCGACCAGGACAGCGCCACCGTGCGCAGCGATCTGCACTGGCTGCGCAAGCTGGAGCACGGCGCCAGCCTCGATGTGAAACTGGGCGTCGATGTCAACCACCGCGCCAGCGATTATCTGTTCCAGGGCAGCCGCGCCGCGCCCGGGCCGGCCAACGTGCGCCGCGTCGATGCGGGCGTGGACGATGCGGGCGTGCAGGCCAGCGGCACGTATCGCCGTACCCTGGGCGAGGGACATGCGCTGGCGGCGGGCTGGGATGCGGGGCACCGGCGGCGCACGGAATTTCGCCGCGAACGCCAGCTGGAGCCGGGCGGGCCGCCCGTCCTCATGGACGCGGACTATGCGGCCACGGTGCGGCGCCTGGCCCTGTTCGCGCAGGATGAGTGGGATGTCTCCGCGCGCTGGTCGCTGAACCTGGGCCTGCGCTGGGAAGTCTGGCGCACGGCCAGCGGCACGGACGCCGGCGAACCGGTCGACGTGCGCGCGCAGGTGTGGAGTCCCGTGCTGCAAAGCCTGTGGAAGCTCGCCGGCAAGGACCAGGTGCGCCTGGCCGTCACGCGCACCTACAAGGCGCCGCAGATTTTCCAGCTGATCCCGCGACCGTACACGATCGACAACGGCAACAGCCCCACGAATCCGGATAACCGGGGCAACCCGGCGCTGCGCCCGGAGCTGGCGTGGGGCCTGGATGCGGCCTATGAGTACTATCTTGGGGACGGGGCCATGCTCAGTGCCAGCGCCACCTGGCGGCGCATCCGCGACGTCATGCTGGACCGGCTGTACCAGGAAGACGGGCGCTGGGTGGCCACGCCCGTCAACCACGGCAGGGCGCAGGTGCGCGGCATCGAGCTGGAAGCGAAGCTGCCATTGACGGCGCTGTTCGCGGGCGCGCCCGCGCTGGATCTGCGGGCGAATCTGGCGCGCAACTGGTCGGCGGTCGATGCCGTGCCCTGCCCCGACAACCGCCTCGATGGCCAGTTGCCGTGGAGCGCCAACCTGGGTGCGGACTACCAGCTGGCCAGCCGGCCCCTGGCCTTGGGCGGCAATCTGCATTACCAGGCGGGCGCGCTGTCGCGCGAATCTGGCCAGCTGCTGGCCTGGCAGGGCGCCAAGCGCGAACTGGATCTGTACGCGCTGTGGAAGTTCGGCGGCCAGCTGCGCCTGCGCCTGTCGGGCGCCAACCTGCTGCGCCAGGCCGACCGCGCGCGCAGCCTGTATGCCGATGGGGCGGGCAGCATGCTGCGCACGGTCGATGCGGGTACTTACCGCACCTGGCGCGTGATGCTGGAAGGCACCCTGTAGCTGGCTAGTCGTCGATCTCGGCGACAGTGTGCGCCACGCCCTGAGCCTCGAGGAAGGCGCGCAGGCTGGCCAGGCCGTGCCATGGCTCCGGGCGCAGGTACTGGCACACATACAGGCCGGCGTCCGTCAGCCGGGCGTCCGTGTCGGGCAGGCCGCCGGAGGCCAGCGGCAGCGCCGCCAGCAGCTGTTCGATGTGCTGGCGCTGGCCTGCCGTCAGGCTGGCCGTGATCCTGAATTCAAATCCCATGTTTTCCTCCCGTAGCTAAGGTGTTGGTGTGCCCATTTTATATCATCGAAAAAATCGAATATAGCTTGGCATTCTTTCCGTTTTTGTTTTCGTTTTTGTGCGTGCATACTGCATATCACTGACACGCAGCATGGCAGCGCAAGAAGAAAGGCGCTAGATTGTGCGGGCCGGATACCATCATTTTCATATTCAATTATTTTCACCGAGGAAAACATCATGCCGATCGCTACCGCCCAAGCCGCACAAAAACTGCTGACCCCGAACGACCATACCCTGATCATGATCGACCACCAGTCGCAGATGGCGTTCGCCACGCGCTCGATCGACCTGGCCCTGCTGCGCAACAACGCGGCGCTGGTGGCGAAGGCGGCGGCCGAATTCAAGGTGCCGGCCATCCTGACGACGGTGGCGGCCAAATCGTTCTCCGGCCCTATCTTCGACGAGATCCAGTCTGTCTTCCCGGAGCAAACGCCCATCGACCGCACCAGCATGAATACCTGGGAAGACGCGCGCATCGCCGACAAGGTGAATGGCTACGGCAAGGGCAAGATCGTGCTGGCCGGCCTGTGGACGTCCGTCTGCATCGTCGGCCCCGCGCTGTCGGCGCTGGAGCAGGGCTTTGAGGTCTACGTCATCGCCGACGCCAGCGGCGATGTCTCCGACGAAGCCCATGCGATGGCCATGCAGCGCATGATACAGGCGGGCGCGCAGCCGCTGACGTCCGTGCAATACTTGCTGGAACTGCAGCGCGACTGGGCCCGCGGCGAGACCTACAATGACACGGTGGCGACGGCCGTGGCGCACGGCGGCGGCTATGGCCTGGGCCTGATCTACGCCAAATCCATGTTCAACGCCAGCGAAGGCCATTGATTGCATCGCAATGCACTGACCCCGCCCGCCGGCGGGGCGCCGTCCCGCACCTGATCCCGGAGAACCCGCATGAACGCAAGCACGATTTTACTCAATGGCCGTTTCCACACGGTCGACAGGACGCAGCCGCTGGCGTCCGCCGTCGCCATCGCCGATGGCAAATTCCTCGCCGTGGGCGACGCTGAAGACGTGATGCGCCATCGCGGCCCCGCCACGCAGGTGATCGACCTGGCTGGCCGCACGGTGATCCCCGGCTTGAACGACTCGCACCTGCACCTGATCCGCGGCGGCTTGAACTACAACCTGGAATTGCGCTGGGAAGGCGTGCCGTCGCTGGCCGACGCCCTGCGCATGCTGAAGGAACAGGCGCTGCGCACGCCAAACCCGCAGTGGGTGCGCGTGGTGGGCGGCTGGACGGAATTCCAGTTCGCGGAAAAGCGCATGCCGACCCTCGACGAGATCAACGCGGCCGCGCCCGACACGCCCGTCTTCATCCTGCACCTGTACGACCGCGCCCTGCTGAACCGCGCCGCCCTGCGCGCCGTCGGCTATGACAAGAACACGCCGAACCCGCCGGGCGGCGAGATCGTGCGCGACGCGGCCGGCAATCCGACCGGCTTGCTGATCGCCCGCCCGAACGCCATGATTTTATATGCGACCCTGGCCAAGGGGCCAACCCTGCCGCGCGACCTGCAAGTCAATTCCACGCGCCAGTTCATGCGCGAATTGAACCGCCTCGGCATCACCAGCGCCATCGACGCGGGCGGCGGCTTCCAGAATTATCCGGAAGACTACGCGGTGGTCGAGGAACTGGCGCAACAGGAGCAGCTGACCATCCGCATCGCCTACAATCTGTTCACGCAAAACAAGGGCGCGGAACTGCAGGACTTCCAGAAATGGACGGGCATGGTCAAGCCGGGCGACGGCACGGATTTTTACCGGCATAACGGCGCCGGCGAAATGCTGGTGTTTTCCGCCGCCGACTTCGAGGATTTCCTCGAACCGCGCCCGGAGCTGGCGGCCGGCATGGAAGACGAGCTGGAAAAGGTCGTGCGCCACCTGGTCGAGCAGCGCTGGCCGTTCCGCCTGCATGCCACCTATGACGAATCGATCAGCCGCATGCTCGACGTGTTCGAGAAGGTCAACCGCGACACGCCATTCGGCGGCCTGCACTGGCTGTTCGACCACGCGGAAACCATCAGCCCGAGGAATATCGACCGGGTCAAGGCGCTGGGCGGCGGTCTGGCCATCCAGCACCGCATGGCCTTCCAGGGCGAGTATTTCGTCGAGCGCTATGGCGCCGAGGCGGCGAAGGCCACGCCGCCCGTGCAGCGCATGCTCGACGCCGGCGTGCCCGTGGGCGGCGGCACGGACGCCACGCGGGTGGCCAGCTACAACCCGTGGACGGCGCTGTACTGGCTGGTATCCGGGCGCACCGTGGGCGGCCTGGCCCTGACGGATGCGGCGGGCAGATTGTCGCGCGATACGGCGCTGGAACTGTGGACGGCGGGCAGCGCCTGGTTCTCCAGCGAGCAGGGCAAGAAGGGGCGCATCCGCGCGGGCATGCTGGCCGACCTGGCCGTGCTGTCGGCCGATTATTTTGGCGTGCCGGAAGAGGCGATCAAATCCATCGAATCCGTGCTGACCATGGTGGGCGGCAAGGTCGTCTACGGCCAGGCGGAATTCACGGCCCTGGCGCCGCCGCCCATCCCCGTGCTGCCAGAGTGGTCGCCCGTGCGCGCCGTGCCGGGGCATTACCGGCCCGTGGCCAGGCCGGCGCAGGCCGCCATGCCGCACCAGTGCGCGGGCGCCTGCGGCGTGCATGCCCATGCCCACGACCGGGCGCGCAAGTCGGCCGTGCCGATCAGCGATTTTTCCGGTTTCTGGGGCACACTGGGCTGCAGCTGCTTCGCTTTCTAGACGAGGAGAGGGCCATGCGCTACAAGAAAGTCATATTGGGCCTGCTGCTGGCCTTTGTCGTGGGCTTCGTCTGCCAGCTGGCGCGCATCCCCGTGCCGGCACCGCCCGTGCTGAGCGCCGCGCTGCTGGTGTTCCTGACCAGCTGCGGCTACTGGCTCACGGGCCTGTACCTGCAGCGCCGGGAATTGAAACGGGAGGCGCCATGAACGTCATGCTGGCCGGATCGGTCCTGGGCTTGCTGGTGGGCGTGGTATGCCGCTGGTTCGACCTGCCATCGCCCACGCCGCCCACGCCCACCGGCGCGGCGATGGTGGTGGCCATGACACTGGGTTTCGTCGTGGCGGGGCAGGTGGGGAGATAGCCTTTACTTGGAAATGCGCAAGATGGCCGAGGCGAGCCGCGTGAAGCACGGACTCAGGTCGCTGTCGGTGGCCGCGTAGCAGTACAGGCCAACGGGTTCGGCCGGTTTGCGGCAGCGGGAGGGAGCATCGACCGTGTTGGCCAGGCAGCGCAGCAAGTCTTCGCCCAGCTCGCTGTCCGGTCCTTCCTTGGTCTTCAGCGATGCACCCATGCCCAGGGTAAAGATGAACATGCCTTCCTGGCGCGCCTTGGCCGCCATCGCTTCGACCAGGTTGCGCGAGGCGCGGTGCACATTTGTCCATTGCACCTGCGCCGAGGCGATGGAAGCGGTCACGACGCGGGGCGTGTTGGTGACGATGGGAAACTCGCGCAGCGCCACGTCGTCGGCTTTGTCGAAATCGTTATTCGCGTTGTACCAGGGGGGGATCGCGGTGATCTTGCTGGCAGCGCAGTTCCCGGACTGCGCGTTGTCAGTCTCTTTCATTGCGTACAGACCCACCAGCGCGGGGTTTTGGAAATCGGTAAACGTGGCGAGGCCGCCTGCCGTCGTGCATTTGCTGCCTGTGTTGGGAAAGTACGAGGAAAACGCTGCCGGCGAGCCATCGGAAAAAAACACGATGACGCGCAGGCTGGAGCGGTTGAGCGGCAAGATATCGTTCAGCTGTTTGCGTGCCTGGTACATGCCGGCGGAAGAATTAGTGCCGCCGGTAAAGATAAATTTATCGATCTTGCCATCTTTTACGGTCATGCTGCTGCGGTCGAAACCGCGGTCGACCTGCTTGATCGGGACATCGATTTGCGCTTCCGAGGCGAAATGCAGCAGGCCGACGCGGTCGACCGTGGAGTTGAACTTGTTCAGGAAGGACTTGCCCGCCGCCCGCACGGCGGCGGCATTGGGTTCCAGCGAACGCGACGTGTCCATCACCAGCACCATGTCCAGGTCCTTGCGGATGGTTTGCGCGCTGGCCGCCACGTTCAGGGTCTTGAAGCCGAGTATGCCCATCAGCGAGACGGGGAGCGACGCCGTGGCCGAGACGTCGATGGTGACGGTGCCCTTGTCGAACACCACGCTGACGGGATTGAGCACGGGGGTCGAGAGCAGGAAGTTGTCCGGATAATTAATGTCAAAAAACTCCTTCGCCGACTGGCGCGCGCTGGCCCGCTGTTCGGCCTCCGTGCTGCCCGTGGTCACGCCGCGCGCCGCCGCCAGGCTGGCCGAGTCGACGGCCGCATTCAGCTTGGCCTTGACGAAGTAGCCAAGCGCGGAATCGATGGCCAGGCCTACCGCGGCGATCAGGACCACGGCCGACAGCGCCACCATGATCAGGACCTGCCCGCTTTGCCGCTTGTGTGGAATGCGCATCAGAATATCGTCATCGAATTGAGGTTGGGGCCGAGGACCGGCGTCGTGCCGTCGCCAACTTTTAAAGTGCCGAACAGCATGTCGAAATTGTAGAAAGTCTCCACTGCGTAAATCAGCTCGCCATCTGCCAGCTGGCCTGACATCAGGGCCAGCACGGGCGCGCTGCCGCCTTTGCCGATGCTCGTGCACGTGCCATTGCTCCAGCTGCCGCATTGCCAGACCTGGCTGGCGGGCAGGTAGCCGCTGGTCCTGGCGCCCGCTTCCCAGCGGTACTGTTCCAGCACGATGTTACGCACGGAGGCATTGGCCGAGGGGACATAGCCCATGATCTTGGTGATATAGATCATGCCGCGCCCGTTCATGTTCAGCGGCGGCGTGCTGGCGGCCAGCGCATCCATGATGCCCTGGCTTGAACCGCTCAGGTCGGACGTGGCGCGCGAAGCGAGATTGGCGCCTTCGCGGCTGATGTTGAGCAGGATGATCTTGGCCTGGATGGCCCGCGACAGGTCGACCACCATGAACAGCAGCAAGGCCAGCAACGGCAGGGCGATGGCAAATTCGACGGCGGCGATGCCGCGCGCGGCGCGGCGCGAAAGCGGGGGACGGGTGCGCATCATACGCCGCCGAAGCTTTCATTGCGCATGGTGGCGGCCACCACGAAGCGCCATTTGCCGTCCTTGAAGAAGGGCGCCATCATCGGCGTGGCAAATGTCCAGCTGCAGTCGACGGAGATGACGACGATGTCGCCGCTGTTGCCGAACATGCCGCTACTCGTGCCGCTGGAACCATTCACCGAAATGACGGGACTGACCTTGTCGTAGATGCCCATCGAACTATCTTTCATTTTTTGGATGACGGCCTGGTAGCGCTGCTGGTTGCTGCTGTTGGGGTCGAGATCCTTGTTGCCCGTCACTGCATAGCGCGCGCCTTCGCGCACCGCATGCTGCATGGTGAGGTTGGCGAAATACGCCATGCTCAATTCGATCACGCCGATCATGAGCAGCAGGAAGACTGGCGCGATGATGGCAAACTCGACGATGGTGGCGCCAGCTTGCCGGATTTTTCCTGTTGGGGTGCGGGGAAAGCGGGATGTGGCCTTGCTGAGCATCATTCTTTGTTATCCAGGTAAAGGCTCGCGCCGGCGCATGTCTGGCAATTGAATTGATGCAAACTTGCCGAAGCTCATTTTATATTGCTTTATGTAAGTGAGGGTGGGATTAAAATGCACGAAAATCAAGTTTGTTGCAATTAATGTAGTTAATCGCTGGCTTGCCATTCCTAATTTGCATTGCTGAGAGTAATATGCGTGGCGTACAGAAATTAAAAAATAATTAACCATTGTCTGGGCATGTCTGGCATATCTTGCCAATGGCGTTCTTTTTGCAAAGATGAAATCAGGATGCTGCAACAGCAACAATTGCAGGTGGAGCAGAATGCCGAGGCGGCTTTGCCGCTGGCCGATCATGCGGACTTGAACATGATTTTTGGCATGCGCTTATTGCTGGCCGTGACGGCATTGCTGACATTGATTATCAATCCCGGCAGTCACGGCATGTCGGGGCAATTGGCGTGGGTAATTTTGCCCTTGTATGTGGTGTACAGCGCCGTATTGCTGGTTTTTCTGTATTTCAATCACTTATTCGTCCAGGGCAAGCGGATTTACTGGCTCGATGTCCTGTGGTGCGGCCTGATCGTGTTTTGCACCGGCGGCGGCGAGAGTTATTTTTTTCCCTTCTTTTTCTTTGTCATCCTGGCGTCCTCGTTTCAGCGGGGACTCGATGAAGGCGCGCGTATCACGCTCGCTTCCTGCGCCGTGCTGGTGCTGGCGTCAGCAGTTTCCGATCATGCGCTGAACCTGTCGCACTTGCTCTTGCGCACGACGTTTGTCATGGCGCTCGGCTACATGATTGCCTACTGGGGTGGCTTGAGCTTGCTGCAAAAGCGCCGCCTTGCCTTGCTGCGCGAAGTCAGCCAGCAATCCAATCCCCGCTTCGGCGTCGATCATACGGTGGCGTCGATACTCGAGAAGGCGCGTGTTTTCTTTGGCGCCAGCAGCTGCATCCTGATCATGCGCGAAGGCGGCGCGGCGCATTGGCAGCTGCGCACGGCGCTCGACGACCGCCGCGGCAATGGCGGGCGCGTCAGCCAGATGAGCGAGGCGGCCGTGGCGCCGCTGATGGTGTTCGATGCCAGCCAGAGCGTGCTGTACGCGCCGTCGCTGCGTGCCCGTCTCGGCCTCGTCCCTGCGTGGCAGGCGAAGGTGCGCGGCACTGCCAAGTGGCAGCGGCTGGAGATGGACGCCACCCAGGGCGGCGCCCTGGCCGAGTTGTTCGATGCCCGCTCTTTCATCAGCGTTCCCCTGCCTTTGCACAAGGGGCAGGGCCGCCTGTACGTGATTTCGTCCACGAGCCGGCTGACGAAAGCCGATGCCAGGTTCCTGGCGCATATCGTGAGCCAGGTATTTCCCCTGATCGAGAACATCGCGATTCTCGACAAGCTCGCTTCCGGCGCGGCGTATCGCGAACGGCAGAAGATTGCGCGCGACTTGCATGATTCGACCATTCAACCCTACATCGGCTTGCGCCACGGCTTGAGCGCCTTGCGCGCCAAGGTGGCCGCGGGCAGCCCCCTGCTCGATGAGCTTGACCAGCTGATCGACATGAGCGGCCAGGTGATCGGCGACTTGCGCCAGATGGCACAGACGGTGCGCGGCGGCGGTCCGGAGCAGCATGATGAGCCGGAGCTGCTGGTGGCCCTGCGGCGGCAGGCGGAACAGTTGAAGAAATTCTTTGGTATCGATATTGCGATCGTCTCGGACCGCGCGTTTGCCCTGAGTGACCGGCTGGCGGCGGAGGTATTTCAGATCGTCAACGAAGGCATGAGCAACATCCGCAGGCATACCACCGCCCGCGAGGGCTGCGTGCGCCTTGCCTGCACTCCGCACGCCGTGTCGATCTCGATCGAAAATGCGGTCGAGGCCGAGGCGCCTGGCCATACCGCCTTCGTTCCCGCTTCGATCGCCGAACGGGCCCTGGCGCTGGGCGGCACCGTGCAGGTGGGCCTGGCTGCTGGCGGCGCGACGGCGGTGCGCATCCACATTCCCGTGTAAGGGCCGGGCCCTGCGGGCCGCGGCACATTTAAGGCAAGCTTATGTCAAGTCAACATCCCATCCGCGTCATGCTGGTCGACGATCACAAAACCATGTTGTGGGGCCTGGAAAAACTGCTGGAAGAGGCGCGCCCGCTGATGGAAGTGGTCGCCAGCGTCAGCGATATCGACGCCGCCGTGGCGCTGGCCGGCAGCTTGCGGCCCGATATCGTCGTGCTCGACGTCGATCTCGACGGGGTGTGTTCCATCGATTTCGTGCCGGCGCTGGTGGCCAATGGCGTCACGCGGGCGCTGATGTTCAGCGGCACGCGCGATCAGGAGATGCTGGGACGCGCCGTGCGCAACGGCGCGCGCGGCGTGATCGGCAAGGAAGCGGCGGCGGAGCAGGTGATCGATGCCATCGCCAGGGTGCATCGCGGCGAACTGTGCCTGGACCAGGCCTTGCTGGGCAGCCTGCTGGGCGCGCTGATCAAGCCTGCACCCGTGCCGGCGGCCCCCGATCCCGAGGCAGCGCGCATCGCCTTGCTGACGCTAAAGGAACGCAAGATCGTGGCCATGATGGTGGAAGGCAATGGCGCCCTCAACAAGACAATTGCCCAGCGCGCTTTTATTTCAGAACAGACCTTGCGTAACCATTTGACCTCGATTTACAGCAAATTGGAGGTGGCCAATCGCCTGGAATTATATGTCTATGCCGTCAAGAATAGCTTGGCAACGCCGATGGATACGGGTGAATAGTACAAATGTCCTGTTTCTGTGCGGGAAAAAAAGATGCTTTGTACTGGCAATAAAATGACTTTTGTCTGATTAATATCAATAATTATTTTCATACAATACCTGCATCAGCAATCGGTAAATGCCGCTGAATGCGCCAGACTGATATTGCGAACAGGACAGGAGCGGGAATGGTTTTGAAAAATGAAGGTATGCAAGGCGTCGCGCATTTCTTGCGCGATCAGCGCGGCAATTCATTTTTCGAGCACGCCTTGTTATTGTCCCTGATGGCCGTGGTGTGCCTGATTGCACTCCTGGCCATATGCAAGGGTCCCTGAAATCGATCCATTTACTGGCTGCTCCCGCAGTTGCACATGACGTTGTCAAACTCACTCTGAATGGATTAATCATGAATTTCATCAAAAACTTTATCGCTGAAGAAGATGGCGTGACCGCAATCGAATACGGCCTGATCGCCGCGCTGATCGCTGTCGCGATCGTTGGCGTCGTGAAAACCGTTGGCACCGATCTGGGCGCCGTATTTACCAACGTCTCGGCCAAGTTGACAGGCAAGTAATCGCCACACGTTCCATGGCGGCGTGCCCGGTTTCGGGCGCGCGCCGATGGTGGCCCGGATCCTCTTGCATGGCGCCGGGCCATTTTTGTTTGTACCCGAGTCCTTCTCCTTCCTGCGCCGGATAATCCATGCATACCGATCTTTTCCTGACCTGGTCACCGGCAGTCCTGCTGGTCGGTTTGCTGTTGCTGGCCGTATGCCACGACGTGCGCAGCCGACGCATCCCGAACCGCCTGGTGTTTGCCGGCGCGCTGGCCGGACTGCTGTTCAATACGCTGTTGCCTGCCGGTGCAGGTCTGTTGACGGCCACGCCCGGTGCGCTTGGTTTCTGGCCTGCCCTGGGCGGCCTGGCCCTGGGCCTGGCGCTGCTGATGCCCATGTATGCCATGAAGGCGCTGGGTGCCGGCGACGTGAAACTGATGGCGATGGTGGGCGCTTTCGTCGGCCCCCATGCCGTGTTCTTTTGCCTGCTGAGCAGCTTGCTGGCCGGCGGCGTGCTGGCGCTGGCCGTGGCAGCGTGCCACGGCACGCTACGCCAGGTGGCCAGCACCAGCTATCACCTGGTGCTGGCCAGCTTCCTGCGCGCCATCGCGGCGCAACGGCCGACGATCGATGCGCCGGCCGTGCCCAGCGGCAAGTTGCCGTATGCCATCGCCATCGCCAGCGGCACCTTGCTGTATCTGCTGCTGGCCGCCAGCGGCAAGGCGGGCATATTCGCATGATGGCTGGCATCACCCGGACGCGTGCCCATGCACGCTGACCTGCATCCCGCACCGGCTTCGCTGCGCGCCCCGCGCACTGTGGAAGAGACGGGCCTGCCTTTTCTGTTCCTCGTCGAGCTGCTCGTCAAGGTGCTGTTCCAGCGGGGGCAGCTGCACCTGCCGGAACTGGCCGCCTACGTCAAGCTGGGCCTGGGCGTGATCGATCCCGTGATCGGCTTCATGCGGCAGGAAAAAATGTGCGAAGTCATGCGCCGCGGCGCCAGCGGCACCGATGCCGACATCCATTACCAGCTGACGGACAGCGGCCGCCAGCGCGCGCTCGAATGCCTGGCGCGCAATGCCTATGCGGGACCGTGCCCGGTGCCGCTGGCCGCCTACAACGCGCAGGTGTCAAGCCAGAGCGTGGCCAACATGCATGTCACGCGCGCGCGGGTGGCAGCCAGCTTCGACGGCGTGGTGGTCAACCAGGGCGTGCTCGACCAGCTGGGCGCGGCCATGAACTCGGGCCGCGCCATTTTCATCTACGGCGCCGCCGGCAGCGGCAAGACTTACCTGGCCGAGCGCCTGCAGGACTTGCTGCAGGGCGCTATCGCCCTGCCGTACGCCATCATGGTCGATGGCGAAGTCGTGCCTTTCTATGATCCGGTGCTGCACCTGCCGGCGGCGCAGCAGCAGGACGCGCCGGCCGGCATCGAGAAAGTCGTGCAGCTCGACGCGCGCTGGGTGCGCGGCGTGCGCCGCCCCGCGGTGCTCACCGGCGGCGAGCTGACCCTGGAAATGCTGGACCTGCGCTTCGACAGTGTGACGCGGCTGTACCGCGCGCCGCCGCACCTCAAGGCCAACAATGGCATTTTCATCATCGACGACCTGGGACGCCAGCGCTGTTCGCCGCTGGAACTGATGAACCGGTGGATCGTGCCGATGGACCGTGCCATCGATTACCTGTCATTGCACAACGGGCACACCTTCCAGGTGCCGTTCGATGTGGTGGTGGTGTTTTCCTCGAATTTCCTGCCCGAGCGCCTGTCGGACGCGGCCTTTTTGCGGCGCCTGGGCTACAAGATCGAGGTGCCTGCGCTCAGCGCCGAGCATTACGAAACCGTGTTTCGCCAGACCTGCGCCGCCTGTGGCGTGGCATTCGATGCGGCCGCCTTCGCCTTCCTGCTGCAGCGCCATGCGCGCGGCAAGACGCCGTTGCTGGCCTGCTATCCGCGCGACCTGATACGCCAGGTGCGCGACCTGGCCCGCTATGAAGGCACGGCGGTGCAGCTCGACGAGGCCGTGCTGGACTGGGCCTGGAACAACTATTTTGCCGGCGCTGGCGACACTCACGGCGCCCAGGACAAGGCCGTGCAAGAGCGGCGCGAACAGAAACCAAGCTGAAGTCAGAGGAAAAACCATGCGAAATACCCGTGCTTTACTCATGTTGTTGCTGGCCCTGGTGCTGGCCGGCGCCGCCGTGCTGGCGGCCGCCGTGTGGATGGGCGGTCAAAGCACGCCGTCGGGCCAGAAGATCGTCGTGGCCCTGGTCGATATCGGCGTCGGCACCAAGGTGACGCCCGTGATGTTGCGCAGCATGGACTGGCCCGCAGGGGCGCAGCCGCCCGGCGCCTTCACCGATGACAAGGTGCTCGACGGCCGCATCACGCGCACGGCCATCAGCATGGGCGAACCTGTGCTGGAAAGCAAACTGGCGCCGCCGGGCGCGACCGGTGGCCTGTCGTCCATCGTCGCCGATGGCAAGCGCGCCATGACCGTGCGCGTCAATGACGTGGTGGGCGTGGCCGGTTTTGCCTTGCCCGGCAACTTCGTCGACATCCTCGTCAATACCCAGGATGACCGCGCCAAGGCCAGCGGTGGCGCCGAACTGGCCATTTCCAAGATCGTGCTTGAGCGCATCCTGGTGCTGGCCGTGGCGCAGGAATCGAACCGCGATGACAACAAGCCGAAAGTGGTCAATGCCGTGACCCTGGAGTTGACGCCGGACCAGGTGGAAAAGCTGGACCTGGCGCGCAGCGTGGGCGCCTTGTCGCTGGTGCTGCGCAATCAGGTCGATCCGGCGCCCGTCAATACGGGCGGCGCCACCAAGGAGTCTCTGCTGGGACTGAAACCGCTGGTGCCGGTGGCCGCGCCGCGCGCCGCCGCGCCAGTGCGCCCGGCGCCGCCGCGCGCTCCCGCGCCGCCGGCCGACAGCGTCAAAGTGATCACGGGCATGGACACGCGCGTCCAGCAATTTTAAAAATACCAGAACCAGGGATAGTTGATGACCTCATTTCGTACCCGTATTGTCAGGCCACACGTGACCCTGACCTTGGCCATGGCCTTGAGCGGCCTGGCGGCGAGCTTGCCGGCCAGCGCCGCGCCCGCCGCGCGCAAGCCGGACACCGGCGGCAAGGTGGCCGAGGCGGCGGCACCCCTGGCGCTGGGCGCCGATATCGCCAGGCTGGGGCCGCCGATCCGTTTGTCCGTTGGCAAGTCGACCCTGCGCAGCCTGACGCGCGCCGTCTCGCAGATCGCCGTCAATGATCCGAAGGTGGCGGGCGCCAGGCTGCTGGGCAGTTCCAGCGAGCTGTATATCTGGGGCCTGGCACCGGGCAGCACCAACCTGATCCTGTGGGACAAGGATCATCGGCCCGTGATTGTCGATATCGAAGTCGACGTCGATGCGGATGGCTTGCAGGCGCAGCTGACGCACGTGTTTCCGCGCGAAACCGATCTCAAGGCCAGCTCGGCGGGTGGCGCGATCGTGCTGACGGGCATGGTATCGGACGCCGTCAAGGCCAGCCAGATCGTGGCCATGGCCACGGCGTTCGCGCAGCGCGGCGCCGCGGATGCCGCCGCGCCTGCCGCGGCCGCAGGGGCGGCCGTCCTTGCCGCGCCAGCGGCCAGCCCGGCCGGTGCTGGCGGGGCCGGTGCGGGGGTCAGCGTGATCAATATGCTGACCGTCGCCGCGCCGCAGCAGGTGATGCTGGAAGTCAAAATCGCCGAAGTGTCGAAAACCCTCGTCGACCAGCTGGGCGCCAGCATCGGCGCGCGCGCCAGCAGCGGCAACTGGACCTACAGTTTCCTGTCAAATTTACTGAGCGGTAATCCCAGCATGATCGATGGCTTCAACGGCAAGAACGGCAACTTCCTCACGCTCGACGCGCAAAAGCGCGACGGCCTCGTGAAAGTGCTGGCCGAGCCGAACATCATGGCCATCAGCGGGCAGGAAGCCAGTTTCCTGGCTGGCGGCAAGATCTACATTCCCGTCTCGCAAGACAGCACCACCAACAAGATCACGCTGGAAGAAAAGGAATTCGGTATCGCCGTCAAGTTCACGCCCACCGTGCTCGACGGCGGGCGCATCAACCTGAAGGTGGCGCCGGAAGTGTCGGAACTCAACAAGGACGGCATCGGCATCACCACGGGCGGCACGGCCGGCAGCGCCATCCTGCCCGCGTTTACCACGCGGCGCGCCACCACCACCGTGCAGTTGTTCGATGGCCAGAGCTTTGCCATCGGCGGCTTGATCAAGAACAATGTGACCACCAACATCAAGGCGCTGCCGATGCTGGGCGAGATCCCCGTGCTGGGCGCCTTGTTCCGCAGCAGCGATTTCCAGACTGACCGCACCGAGCTGGTGTTCATCATTACGCCGCACCTGGTCAAGCCGCTGGCTGGCGACTACGCGCTGCCGACGGATGCCTACGTGGCGCCCAGCCGCGCGGAATTCTTCCTGCAAGGGAAGATGGAAGGCACGCCCAAGGCGCCGCCAGCGGCTGACAAGCAACCGGGCGCCCCAGCGGCGACCGGCTTTGACATTCAATAGGAGCGTGACCATGCAGCGTCCTCCATTATTTTCCCTGCCGTGCGTGCTGCTGGCCGCGTGCGCCCTTGGCGGCTGCAGCACCACGCCGCAGCTGGACCGCGAATTTGGCCGCAGCGTCGGTTTGCTGCGGGCCCAGCAAGTAATCCATCCCCAGGCGGGACTGAACCGCGACCCCGTGGCCGGCCTCGACGGCAAGTCGGCGGTGGCGGGCTACAACGCCTATCAAAAGACGTTCAGTGCGCCGGTACCGCAATCGAGCACCTTGACGATCGGCGTCGGACGCCAATGAACATGTCATCGTTACCACAGAACAAGCAAGGCACATTGTGAAAATCGTCATCATATCGAGGGATGAAAGAGCGCTGGCCGAACTGGGCCGGCTGGTGGGCAACCGTAACCAGGCCGACGAGGTCGAGGCCAGCGCCGGGCCGCTGGAGCAGCTGTATTCGGCGCAGGAGTTGCCCGACGTGCTGATTTTCGACCGGCCTGGCAACGAGGGCGCCGACCTGGCGGCCATCGAGCGCCTGAGCAACCAGTATCCGCGCCTGGCCGTCATCCTGTTGTGTCCGCAGCATACGCCCGATTTCCTGCTGCAAGCCATGCGCGCCGGCGTGCGCGAAGTGCTGCCGTCGCCTGCCGCCGCCAGCAGCATCCATCCGGCCCTCGAACGCATCGAGGGAAAACTCGAGCGGCGCGACAATGGCAATGGCAAGGTGCTGGCCTTCATTTCGTGCAAGGGCGGCAGCGGCGCCACTTTCATCGCCACCAACCTCGGCTATGCCCTGGCGGCAGGCGGACACAAGCGCGTTGCCCTGCTGGACCTGAACCTGCACTTCGGCGACGCCTCGCTGTTTGTCTCCGAAAGCAAGCCGCTGGCCACCCTGTCCGACGTGACGCGCGACATCCACCGCCTCGATCCGTCCTTCCTGGCCTCGAGCATGCTCAATGTCTTGCCCAATTTCAGCGTGCTGGCCGCACCCGAAGATCCGGCCCACGCCAGCGAAGTACTGCCCGAGCATATCGACGCCATCATCAAGCTGGCGCGCCGCCAGTACGACTTCGTCGTGCTGGACGTGGGCCGCAACCTCGACGCCGTCAGCGTGCGCGCGCTCGATCATGCCGACCTGATTTTTCCCATCCTGCAAACCACCTTGCCCTACATCCGCGATGGAAAGCGCCTGCTGGGGATGTTCCGCTCGCTGGAATACGACAAGGACAAGGTGCGCCTGATCGTCAACCGGCATGACAAGGGCGGCGAAATCCGCCTGCAGGACCTGGAGGCGGCATATGGCACGACCATCGACCGCACGGTGCCGAATCACTATATGTCGGCGGCCGCCTCGGTCAACCAGGGCGTGCCGATCTTGCAGCTGGATAAGAACAGCCCCATCACGCGCTCGCTGCAGGAGTTCGCGGCCAGCTTGACGGGTGTCAACGTCGAACCCGTGCGGCAAGGCTGGCTGAACCGTGTGCTGAAACGCGCCTAACTCCCCGAACAGGAAACCATCCATGGCCACCACCTCCGCCCCCAGCCTGTCGATCCGCGAGCGTCTCGGCAGCGGCAAGATCGCCACCCTGACGCCGCAGCGCGCGCCGTCCATCGACAACCGCAGCTACCGCGAGTTGAAGCAACGCATCCACACGCTGCTGCTGGAAAGGGTCGACCTGGAAAGCATGCAGCGCCTGACGCAGGAACAGATCCGCGACGAGCTGCGCAGCCTGGTCGAGCGCTTGCTGGACGAGGAAGCGGTGGTCATCAACGATGCCGAGCGCAGGAACCTGACGCGCGACATCCGCAACGAAATGCTGGGTTTTGGCCCGCTGGAAACCCTGCTGTCCGATCCTACCGTATCGGATATCCTCGTCAATGGCCACCAGCAGGTCTACGTGGAGCGGCGCGGCAAGCTGGAGCTGACCGATGTCGTCTTCAATGACGATGCCCATCTGATGAAGATCATCGACAAGATCGTCTCGCGCGTGGGCCGGCGCATCGATGAATCGAGCCCGATGGTCGATGCGCGCCTGCCCGACGGATCGCGCGTGAATGCCATTATTCCGCCGCTGGCCATCGACGGTCCCGTGATGTCGATCCGGCGCTTCTCCGTCGATCCGCTGCGCCTGGCCGATCTGGTGGCCTACGCCAGCATGACGGCCGAGATGGCAGAAGTGCTGCAGGGCCTGGGCAAGGCAAAGATGAATATCCTCATTTCCGGCGGCACGGGCAGCGGCAAGACCACCATGCTCAACGTGATATCCGGCTTTATCGGCAATACGGAACGCATCGTCACGGTGGAAGACGCTGCCGAGCTGCAATTGCAGCAGCCACACGTGGTGCGCCTGGAAACGCGGCCGCCGAATATCGAAGGCAAGGGCGAGGTGTCGCAGCGCGCGCTGGTGCGCAATGCCCTGCGCATGCGGCCCGACCGCATCATCCTGGGCGAAGTGCGCGGCGCGGAGGCGCTCGACATGCTGGGCGCCATGAACACGGGCCATGAAGGCTCGATGGCGACGATCCACGCCAACACGCCGCGCGACGCCATCACGCGGCTGGAAAACATGATCAGCATGGCGGCCGCCAACCTGCCGAGCAAGGCCATCCGCCAGCAGATCAGTTCCGCCGTCTCGGTGGTGGTGCAAGTGTCGCGCCTGATCGACGGCAAGCGCAAGGTCACGTCGATCCAGGAAATCACGGGCATGGAAGGCGACGTCATCACGATGCAGGAAATCTTCAGCTTTAAGCAGACGGGAGTGGGCGAAAGCGGCGCGGTGGTGGGCTATTTCTCCGCCAGCGGCATCCGTCCCCGTTTCCTCGAGCGGCTGAAGAGCTTTGGCATCGGTATTTCCAGTACGGTGTTCGAGCCGTCCGGCCCCGGGCGTTGAGGCGGCATGGGCTATTTATCTTACCTGGTGTACCTGCTGGTCTTCCTGACGGTCATGCTGCTGGTCGGCGCCGTCTATGTCAACTGGCAATCGCGCGGCGCCGGTGCCGACCGGGTGGCGCGTCGCTTGCGGGCCATGAATACGGCCAGCGACGACGCGCAGAAAATCGTCTCGATCACCAAGGAGCGGCCGCTCAGCGCGCATGCTGGCGTGCAGGGCCTGCTGGAGGCATTGCCCGGCATGCAGTGGCTGGACCGCTTGCTATTGCAATCGGGTAAACACTGGAACGTCGGCAAGCTGCTCGGCTATTGCCTGCTGGGCTGGCTGGCGGGGCTGCTGCTGGGAAGTCTCAGTCCTTTTCCGTGGTATCTGCGCCTGCTGCTGAGTTTGTTCTGCGCGGCCTTGCCATTTTTGCTTGTGAACCGCGCCAAGGCCAGCCGTCTGGTGCGCATCGAGCAGCAGTTGCCCGATGCGCTGGACATGATGAGCCGTGCCATGCGGGCCGGCCATGCCTTTCCCACGGCCCTGAAAATGGTCGGCGATGAGATGACGGGACCCCTGGCGGACGAATTCCGCACCGTGTTTGACGAAGTCAATTTCGGCGTGTCGATGTCCGATGCCTTGTCGGGCCTGGCGGCGCGCGTGCCCAGCACGGATTTGCGCTATTTCGTCATCGCCGTGCTGATCCAGCGCGAGACGGGCGGCAACCTGACGGAACTGCTGGGCAGTATCAGCGCCATCATCCGCGACCGCCTCAAGCTGCTGGGCCAGGTGCGCGTGCTGTCGGCAGAGGGGCGCATGTCCGCGTGGGTGCTCGGCTCGCTGCCCTTTGCCGCCGCCGTGATGATGCAGGTGACGAACCCGGAGTTCCTCGCCGTGCTGTACATGGATAGCGGTGGCCGCAAGATGGTTGCCGGCTCGTTTGGGATGTTGATTATCGGAATATTTGTGATTCGCAAGATTATCCGGATTCGCGTGTGAGGCCATGAGATGAAGCAATTGACTAGACAAACGGGGGCGCGATGAGCGGCATGCAGATCGGCCTGTTGGTGGTGCTGTTCCTGATCGTGTTCGGCATCGTCCTGGTGCTGGCACGGCTGTTCGCGGGCAACGCGGTGCAAGTGCGCCTCGATACCCTGGACGTCAAGAAAAGAGAGAGCGGCAAGGCCCGCCGCATGAGCCAGCGCTGGATGGCGCACCTGATCAGCCTGACCCGTCCGCTGGCCAAGCTGTCCTTGCCCGAAGATGGCTGGGAAGAGTCGCCCGTGCGCATTCGCTTCATCAATGCGGGCTGGCGCAAGAGTTCCGCGCCGGCGCTGTTTTACGCGGCCAAGACGGGGCTGACCGTGCTGTTTCCCTTGCTGGCATATCTGTTGTTGCGCCATGGCGAGCATAATCTGTTCCTGTGGCTGGTGCTGGGCGCAGCACTCGGCTATTACCTGCCTGACCTATGGCTCAAGCATTGCCTGAAGGAGCGGCAGCGCGAAATTTTCGAGACCTTTCCCGATGCGCTCGATTTGATGACCGTCTGCGTCGAAGCGGGCCTGGCGATGGATGCCGCGCTGGCCCGCGTGGCGCAGGAAATCGGCATGAAAAGCGAGATCCTGGCCGAGGAATTGCAACTGGTGACGCTGGAGCTGCGCGCCGGCAGCGCCAAGGACAAGGCCTTGCGCAACCTGGCACTGCGCACCGGCGTGGAAGATGTCGATGCGCTGGTGACCTTGCTGATACAGGCGGAGCGCTTCGGTACCAGCATCGCCGCCTCCCTGCGCGTGCAATCGGACCAGCTGCGCACCAAGCGGCGCCAGCGCGCCGAGGAAACGGCGGCGAAGATCGCGCTCAAGCTGCTGTTCCCCCTGATCTTTTTCATTTTCCCCTCCTTGCTGGTGGTGCTGATGGGGCCTGCCTTGCTGCAGATCCGCCGCTCCCTGCTGCCGGCGATGGGCGCGCAATGACGGCGCCATCGTGCTGGCTGCGCCTGCCTGGCCTGTGCTTGCTGCTGTGGTTGCTGCAAGGGTGCGCGGCCACCCACGTGCCGCCGCAGTGGCAGGTGGAGGGCGTGCAGCGCATCCGCAATTCCGCTGGCCAGAATGCGGCAACCTACCTTGAACTGGGGAAGTTTTATCAGGAACGGGGCCAGCTGGACCTGGCGGCGGATGCCTATGCCGCCTCGATCGCCATCGACCCGCAGCAACTGGCGGCGCGCAATGCGCAGGCCGTACTCGATGCGCGCCGTGGCCGGTTGGAGCAAGCCGCCACGGCGCTGCGCGCCCTGGTGCGCGACTATCCCGAGGCAGCCCAGCCCATGAATAATCTCGGTTATGTGTATTACCTGCAAGGCGAGCTGGCGCAAGCGTCGAGCGTGCTCGAGCAGGCAGTGACGCGCGCTGGCGGCAGGGCATTGGCGCGCAATAACTTGCAGCTCGTGCAGCAGGCGCAAGCAGCGCGGCTGGCGCCGGCAGGGCAGTCCGCTGCCGCGGCACCCGCCGCACCGCCGGCCAGGGTCGACATCATCAATGGCAACGGCGTGCGCGGCATGGCGGCGGCGCTGCGCTTGCGCGTGCAGGCGCAGGGCATGGTGGTGGGCCGGCTGGGAAATTTCCCCGGTTTTCGCCAGGTGCGCAGCCAGATCCTGTATGCGCCCGGAAACGCGCGACAGGCCAGCGCCTTGCGGCAAAGCCTGGCGCAGCATGGCCCGGCCATGCAACTGGTGGCAGTGGACAGCCTGGGACGCGGCGCCGGCATCCGCCTGGTCCTGGGCCGTGACCAGGCCTGAGCAAGACAGAACAAAACTACACAATTATCAGCAACAAAATAACAGGGAGAAGTGCATGTCAGGATTTACGAGTAGCGGTACGCCGGCGCGCTGGGCGCTGTATCTGGCTGCCGGCACGGCAGTGACCTTGCTGGCCGGCTGTGGCGGAGGAGGTTCCGGCAGCAGCGATTGCAGCAACCTCGATCCGAGCCGCAATCCGAACCTGCCCGGCTGCGTGGTGCCACCCGTCACGCCCGAGGTACCGGTCAAGCCTGTCGTTCCCGCCGCGCCCGCCACCGTGGTGCTGAGCCTGAAGGACGCCGCCGGCAAGGCGACGACGTCCGTGAGTCCCGGCAACAATGCCACCGTGCAAGCTGTCGTGAAGGATGGCAGCGGCGCCGCGTTGCCAGGCGTCTTGCTGACCTTGAACAGCAGCGACAAGAGCGCCGTCTTCACGCCGGGGGCGGCCAGTGCCCTGACGGACGCCAACGGCGTGGCCACCATCGTCCTCGCGGCCGGCAGCCAGAGCGGCGCTTTTGCGCTGACGGCCAGCGCCACCGTCAATGGCAGCGTGCTGACCTCGGGTATCAACTACAGCGTGGTCTTCCCGACCCTGACGCTGGGCGGCGTTGGCGCCGTGCCGGCAACCCTGTCGGCGGGCGGCACGGCCGGCCTGAGCGTGACGGTGATGAGTGGCGGTGCGGTGTATGCGCCGGTGCAGTCGGTGGTCTTCAGCTCGCCCTGCGCCAGCGCCGGCAAGGCGGCCATCAGCAGCCCCGTGAATACGGTCAATGGCGTGGCCAGCACCTCGTACATCGACAAGGGCTGCGGCGCGCCCGACGTGATCACGGCCAGCACCGTGTTCAATGCCACCACACTGAGCCAGACCGGCACCCTGACGGTGCAGACGGCCAGCGCCGGCCAGATCGGCTTCGTTTCCGCGCTGCCGCAAAATATCGCCCTGAAGGGCACGGGCGGGGCGGGGCGGCAAGAATCGTCCGTCGTGACCTTCAAGGTCCTGGACCGGAACGGCAATCCTGTCAGCGGCCACGTGGTCAATTTTGCGCTGAACACCACGGCCGGTGGCCTGAGCCTGAATCCGGCGCAAGCGACCAGCGGCGCCGATGGCAGCGTCAGCACCACGGTAGCGTCCGGTACGGTGAATACGCCGATCCGCATCACGGCCAGCCTGCAGGGTACCAGCCTGTCGACGGTGTCGGACCAGCTGGTGGTGTCCACCGGCGTTGCCGAGCAGGACAGCTTTACCTTGAGCACGTCGATGTTCAATACGGAAGGCCGGGACTTTGCCGGCTGTAGCGTACCAACGGGCGCTACCATCACGGCGCGCCTGGGCGACCATTTCCATAATCCCGTGCCCGATGGCACGGCCGTCAGCTTTACGGCGGAAGGCGGCACCATCGACGCATCGTGCCTGACGGGCCTGGTGAACACGACCTTGACGGATGGCACGGTGATCACGCAAAAAGGCGTGCCGGGTTCCTGCTCCGTGCGCTTTTGCCCTGGCAATCCCCGTCCGGCTGACGGCCGCGTGACCATCCTCGCGTATGCGCTGGGCGAGGAAAGTTTTGTCGATGCGAATGGCAACAACCTGTTCGAGAATGGCGAAAGCTATGTCGACCTGGGCGAGCCGTTCCGCAACGACCGCGCCATCGTGAGCGGCAATGCCAACTTCAAGGATGACGCCTACAGCAAGGACAATGCGGTGCGCGCCAGCGGCGAGCCGTATATCGATTCGAATGGCAGCGGCGACTGGGATGCGACCGGCGACAAGGGATACAACGGCGTGCTGCGCGCGGCCTCCAGCGTCAACACCACGGCCGCCAACACCGTGCATATACGCCAGGCACTGGTGCAGGTGATGTCCGGCAGCACGGCGCGCATCACGCCCCTGGGCGCCGCATCGATCGACCTGGACAAGTGCGTCGACGGCACCGTGTTCGAGAACACGGTCCATACTTTCCCGCTCGCCATCCGGGATAATAATGACACCGTGTTTGTCGTTAACAGCAAGGACGTGACCAAGCGGGCGATCGACCTGCCCGGCAATCCGCTGCCGGCCGGCACCACGATCAGTTTCTCGACAAGCAACGGCAGTATCGTCAGCGACAGCAGTTTTGTCGTGCCGAGCATGGACAGCGCCAGTTCGGCCAGCTGGATCTATCCCCTGCAGATGATCAGCGATGTCACGCAGATCGGCACCGCGTGCCAGCCCAACAACGTGCGCAACGGCCTGCTGACGGTGCGCGTGCAAACGCCGAATGGCGTGGTGACGACGGCGCAATACGCCGTCAGCGACTGAGCACGGGGAGCCCGGGCAAAAAAAAGCTGCCGGAGTTTCCTCCGGCAGCTTTTTTTACGTCAGCCCGCGTCTGGCAATCAGGCGAATGGCGTCAGCAGGGGGATCATCTGGCCAAAGATCTTCGGGCTGGCGGCGATGACGTCGCCCTTGTACAGGTAGTCCGATTCACCGGAAAACTCACCGACGATGCCGCCCGATTCCGTGATCATCAGCGCGCCTGCGGCGATGTCCCAAGGCTTCAGGCCTTTTTCGTAAAAGCCGTCCAGGCGGCCGCAGGCCACGTAGGCCAGGTCCAGCGCGGCCGAGCCGGCGCGGCGCACGCCCTGGCAGCGTTCGCCCATGATGGCGTACATCTTCAGGTATTCGTCCAGCGCGCGGGCGCTGCCGGCCACGTAGCCGGTGCCCAGCAGGGCGTTCGAGATGCGGTCGAGCTTGGTGACGCGGATGCGTTTTTCGTTCAGGTAGGCGCCGGCGCCCTTGGTGGCCGTGAACAGGTCGTTGCGTACCGGGTCGTAGATGACGGCTTGCGTGACGACGCCGCGGTGCGCGAGGGCGATCGAGACGCAGTATTGCGGGAAACCGTGGATAAAGTTGGTGGTGCCGTCCAGCGGATCGATGATCCACTGATATTCATTCTCGTCGTGCGTGTTGGCGGAAGCGCCCGATTCCTCGCCCAGGATCGCGTGATCCGGGTAGGCTTTGGACAGCACCTCGATGATGGCTTGTTCGGCCGCCTGGTCGACGTCGGTGACGAAATCGTTATGTTGTTTTTCCGTGACGACGACGCGGTCGAGGTCAAAAGAGGCGCGATTGATGACGGCGGCGCCGCGGCGGGCGGCTTTGATCGCCGTGTTGAGCATTGGGTGCATGTGAGCTTCCGTTAAAAGCACGCGACCGCCCATGGCCGCCTTGCGGCGCCGGTACGATAGAGTGCAAGAATGAATTAAAGAGCGGAGCGGTGCCGAAGTGGTTAAAATCCCGGCCTGGCGTCAGCGTTTTGTGACCCCGTTTCCCGAAATTTCCTGTATCGATACCGCGCAATAGCGCTATTTTAAATGAATCTGCCCGAAATCAACACGTCTCTTTTCAACCGCCTGCGATTTATTCTTGTCGAAACTAGTCGCTCTGGCAACATTGGCGCCGTCGCCCGCGCCATGAAAACGATGGGTTTTTCCGATCTGGTGCTGGTCAACCCGCGCTTTCCCGATGCCTTGACGGATCCGGAAGCCGTGGCTTTCGCCAGCGGCGCGCAGGATATCCTGTCCGGCGCGCGCATCGTCGGCTCCATCGCCGAGGCGCTCGAAGGCTGCAACTACGCGGCGGCCGTGTCGGCCAGATTGCGCGAATTCTCGCCGCCCGTCACTACCCCGCGCGCCATCGCCGGCCAGCTGGCCGCCGGCACGGAGCTGCACGCCGCCGTCATCTTCGGCAACGAGCGTTTCGGCTTGCCCAACGAGATCGTCGAGCAGTGCAACGTGCTGATCAACATTCCCGCCAATCCCGCGTATTCCTCGCTGAACCTGTCGCAGGCGGCGCAAGTCGTCGCGTATGAATGCCGCGTGGCGGCCCTCGATGCGGCGGGCGCGGCGCCGGCGGCCAGCGCCGTCGGTTTCCATGGCGACGCGGCCAGCCTGGCGCAGGTCGACGGCATGTACGCGCACCTGGAGCAGGCCCTGGTGGCCATCGATTTCCTCGACGCCGACAACCCGAAAAAACTCATGCCGCGCCTGAAACGGCTGTTTTCGCGCACGGGGCTGGAGACGGAAGAAGTCAATATCCTGCGCGGCATCGCCCGGCACATCCTGGCGGCGGCGAAAAAAGCGCCATGATCGAAACCCGGCTGCTGCGCCAGTTCATCGCCGTCGCCGAGGAACTCAATTTCCGCCGCGCCGCCGAACGGCTGCACATGGCGCAGCCGCCCCTGTCGCAGGCCATCCTGCGGCTGGAAGAAGCGCTGGGCCACCCCGTGTTCGAACGCAGCAATCGCAAGGTCAGCTTGACGCCGGCCGGCACGGCCTTCCTCGCCACGGCGCGCCAGCTGCTGGCCAGCCTGGACGAGGGCGTGTCGGCCGCGCGCCGCGTGGCGCAGGGCATCGAGGGACATTTGCGCCTGAGTTTCATCCATATCACGCCGTACGCCCACGTGCTGGCCGCCTTGCGCGCCTTTCGCGCTGCCTCGCCCGCCGTGCAGTTCACCCTGCGCGAAGCATCGACGCAGCAGCAGGTCGAGTGGCTGGAGCGGGGCGAGACGGACATCGCCCTGCTGCGCGCGCCGGGACGCAGCACGCCCGGCTTGCGCTTCGAGCGCCTGTCCGGCGAAGACATCGTGCTTGCGCTGCCTTCGGACCACCGCTGCGCGGGACAGGCGCGGGTGGCGCTGGCGGACCTGGCCCATGACGATTTCGTCGCCTCGCCGCGCGAGCTGGGCCAGGGTTTCCATGATCAATTGGCCAGCCTGTGCCTGCACGCGGGTTTCGTGCCGAACGTGGCGCAGCAGGCGCGCCGCCTGCAAACGGTGCTGGGACTGGTGGCGGCCGGTTTCGGCGTGGCCCTGTTGCCGGCCAGCCTGGCCGCATCCATGCCGGCGGGCGTCGTCATGCTGCCGCTCGACAGCGATGCGCCCGGGCCGCTGCGCCAGCTCGACCTGTACATGGCGTGGGACGCGCGGCGCGAGTCTCCCGTGCGCGAGCGCCTGCTGGCGCAGTTGCGGCTGTTATCTGCCCATTGAGACTTTGAGGGTCTCGTTTCGAGATCAATAAGATATTTTACAGATGACGGCCCAGGGGCCAGCATGGCGTTTTGACTGTACTGGAAGCGCCATGTCCATTGTTTCTACCCGCGCCGCAGCGTCGCCTGCCGCGCTGCCGCCCGCCATCTATCTGCTGTCCCTGTGCAGCTTTGCCTTCGGCCTGTCCGAATTTATCGCCGCCGGCCTCTTGTCCGGCATGGCGCGCGACCTGCACGCCAGCGTGGCGGCGGCCGGTGGCGCCATCGCCGCCTATGCGCTGGGGGCGGCCATCGGCGCGCCCCTGTTGACGGCCGCGCTGTCGCGCTGGCCCGAGCGCCAGCTGTTGGTGGCCACGCTGGCCGTGCTGGCGGCAGGCAGCGTGGCCATGGCAACGGCGCCGGCGCTGGGCGCGCTGCTGGGCGTGCGCTTCGTCGTCGGCCTGGCGCATGGCGTGTTCATGGCCGTCGCCTCGCATGCGGCCACCAGCCTGGTCGAGCCGGGTCGCGCGGGCAGGGCGCTGTCCATCGTCTGGCTGGGCCTGACCCTGGCGCTGGCGGGTGGCGTGCCCCTGGGGACCTGGCTGGGCGCGCTGTCGTCGTGGCGCTGGGTGTTTGCCGCCATCGGCGTGCTGGCCCTGGGCGGCGGCGCCGGCTTGCTGTGGGCCATGCCATCGGTGCGCAAGCCTGCCGCGCCCTTGTCTGCCTGGGCCGGCCTGCGCACCATCGTGCAGCCGGCCCTGCTGCTGGCGGCCGGCGTGGCGGCGCTGGTCAGCGTCGCCACCTTCAGCTTTTTCACGTATGTCTCGCCGTTTTTGCTGCAGATGGGAGGACTCGGCGCGGGCTGGCTGGGCGCCGCCATGCTGTGCTTTGGCGCGTGCGCCATCGGCGGCAACCTGCTGGGCGGCTGGTGCGCGGATCGCCCTTTCGCGCAGCGTGCCACCGTGCTGGCCCTGGCCGCGCTGGCGCTCAATCTGCTGGGTTTTTATCTGCTGCGCGCCTGGCCCGTGGCCCTGCTGGCCCTGTGCGGCAGCCTGGGCCTGCTGTTCTTTGCCCTCGTGACGCTGTCGACCATGCGTTTGCTTCGCCTGGCGCAGCAGCATTGTCCGGGCAGCGACGCCGTGGCGGCGGGCCTGAATATCGCCGCCTTCAATGCGGGGACGGCGGCCGGCGGCGCGCTCGGTGCGGCCCTGATCGTCAGCTTTGGCTTGCCCAGCATCGCCCTCGGCGGGGCGCTGGCGGCGCTGCTGGCCATGCTGCTGCTGTGGTTTTCGTCAAGAAAACTAGACGCTCTGCTCTAGTGTTTGCGCGCGGAGCCGCTTCTCCTTTGGCGTACACTGGCCGGCAAAAGGCCGTGCAAAACAAGGGGAGACATGCCGATGCGACGCAGATCGTTTCTGAAACTGGGCTTGCTGGGCGCCTGCGCGCTGGCCGCCGGCGGCGCCGCCTACCGCCTGGTACGCGGGCCGGCGCCGCCGAATCGCTTCGTGCTCGATGGCGCGGCGCGCGCGGCGCTGGCGGCCATCGTGCCGGCCATGCTGGGCAGCGCGCTGCCGCGCGAAGCCGGCGCGCGGGCCACTGCGCTCGATGGCGCCATCGCCGGCGTGGACACGGCCATCCATGGCCTGCCCCTGGCGGCGCAGCAGGAAGTGCAGGACCTGTTTGGCCTGCTGGCGCTGGCACCTGCGCGGCGCTTCGTCGCCGGCGTGAAGGATGGCTGGCCCGGGGCGGATCCGGCCCAGGTGGCCGCCTTTTTGCAGGCGTGGCGCACGCACCGCCTGGCCACCCTGCAGACGGCCTATCTGGCCCTGCATGATTTGATTCTCGGCGCCTGGTATGCCGATGCCGCCCACTGGGCCGCCATCGGCTATCCGGGGCCGCTGCCCGAACTGAGCTGACAAGGCCACCATGAGCACATCACCGATACCCGACCCCATCGCCATCGGCGTGGCCAGCGGCTGGCACGTCACCGACGCCAGCACCCTGAGCAGCGACCGTGCCTTCGAGGCGGACGTCGTCGTCATCGGCAGCGGCGCCGGCGGCGGCGTGACGGCGGAAATCCTCGCGCTGGCCGGCCTGAAAGTGCTCATCGTCGAGGAGGGCGGCTTGAAGTCTTCCCGCGACTTCAAGATGCGCGAAGCGCAGGCCTATCCCGCCCTGTACCAGGAATCGGCGGCGCGCAAGACGCGCGACAAGGCCATCAATATCCTGCAGGGCCGCACGGTGGGCGGTTCGACCACCGTCAACTGGACGTCGAGTTTCCGCACGCCGCCCGGCACCCTGGAATACTGGCGCAAGCATTGCGGCCTGTCCGGCTATGCCGTGGACGCCATGGCGCCGTGGTTCGCCATGATGGAGCGGCGCCTGCACGTGAGCGACTGGGCTGCGCCGCCCAATGAGAACAACGATCTGCTGCGGCGTGGCGCCACGGCGCTGGGCATCCCCACGGCCGCCATCCGGCGCAACGTGAACGGCTGCTGGAACCTGGGCTACTGCGGCACGGGCTGCCCGACGAACGCCAAGCAGTCGATGCTGGTGACGACGATTCCGTCGGCGCTGGCGCTGGGCGCGGGCCTGCTCGTGCACGCGCGCGCCGAACGTTTTATTTTCCAGGGCGAGCGCGTCGACAGCCTGCAGGTGACCGCGCTGGACGCGGCCGGCCAGGCTCCCACGGGCGTGCGCCTCACCTTGCGCGCCAGGCACTTCGTGCTGGCCGGCGGCGCCATCAACTCGCCGGCGCTGCTGCTGCGCTCGCAGGCGCCCGACCCGCACGGCTTGCTGGGCCGGCGCACCTTTTTGCATCCGACGGTGGTCTCGGCGGGCCTGTTCAAACAGCGCGTCGACGCCTACGCGGGCGCGCCGCAGACGATTTATTCCGACCATTTCCTGCACCTGGCGCCCATCGACGGACCCATCGGCTACAAGCTCGAAGCGCCGCCCCTGCATCCGCTGCTGATGGCCACCACCATGGGCGGCTTTGGCGACGAGCACGCGCGCACCATGCGCCAGTTTCCCCATGCGCATGCCTTGCTGGCATTGCTGCGCGACGGCTTTCACCATGATTCGGCGGGCGGCAGCGTCTCCATCGACGGCTTCGGCGCCCCCGTGCTCGATTATCCGCTCACGCCCTACCTCTGGGATGGCGTGCGGCGCGCGCTGCTGTCGATGGCGGAGATCCAGTTCGCCGCCGGCGCGCAAAGCGTGTATCCCGTGCATGAGCTGGCCCGCCACTACACCAGCTGGGCGCAGGCGAAGCAGGCCATCGGCGCGTTGCCGATGCAGGCGCTGCTGGCCCGCGTGGTGTCGGCCCACGTGATGGGCGGCTGCGCCATGTCGGACGATGCGCGCCTGGGCGTGACGGACGCGGATGGCCGCTACCATGGCGTGCGCAACCTGTCCGTGCATGACGGCTCGCTGTTTCCCACGTCGATCGGCGCCAATCCGCAGCTGACAATTTATGCGCTGGCGGCGCGCCTGGCCAGCGGCCTGGCGCGGCAGCTGACGGGGCAACCGGCCCCCGTGCCCGTCCCCGCTGCCACGACGGCATGATCGCGCGCATCCTCAAGTGGCTGATGCTGCTGCAAGTGCTGGCCGTGCTGGGACTTGCCTGGCTGGCCATGCATGCCTGGGGCATCGCTTCGCCGCTGCTGGCGTTGCTGCTGGCGGGCGCCATGCTGCTGGCCGTGCGCGCGCTGATCGTGGCGCGCAATTTTGCCGAAAGCCGGCGCCTGGGCAGTCCCGTGCCGCCAGCGTTTCGGCTCGGCGCCATGGCCGCCGCGCGGCTGTTCCTGGGCGAACTGCGCGCCACCCTGTGGACGTCGTCGTGGGGCATGCTGCGGCCGCACCTGCATGCGGCCGCCACCATCGACGCTGGCCAGGCCCTGCCGGTGCTGCTGGTCCACGGCTATGTGTGCAACCGCGGCTACTGGGCAAAGCTGAGCAAGCTGCTGGCGCAGGCGGGCATCGCGCACGATGCCGTCGACCTGGAGCCGATCGGCGCCAGCATCGACGATTTCGTGCCGCAGGTCGAGCAGGCGCTCGCGCAGCTGTGCGGGCGCACGGGCAGCGCGCGCGCCGTCATCGTCGCGCACAGCATGGGCGGCCTGGTGGCGCGTGCCTGGCTGCGCCGCCACGGCGCGACGCGCGTGGCACGCATCGTCACCATCGGCACGCCGCACCACGGCACGGCGCTGGCGAATCTGGCGGCGGGAACGAATGCGCGGCAGATGAGCCGCAGCGACGACGCGCCCAGCGGCTGGCTGGCGCAGCTGGCCGCCAGCGAGACGCCCGAGATGCGCGCCCTGGTCACGTCGATCTATTCGCATCACGACAATATCGTCGTGCCGCAGGCTTCCGCGCATCTGCCCGGCGCGCGCAATATCGCCTTCGGCGGCATCGGCCACGTGGCGCTGGCCAGCGAGGCGCGCGTGCTGCGTCAGCTGCTGGCAGAAATTACTATCAAGAACGAAGTCTGCCAGCCCCCATCCTCCCCCCATTTTGCCTGAGTGCTGTTGTGTTTTACCCGCATGGCAAGAGTGTCTGTTTTGACTCTGCTGTTGCCTGGGTTTAACAGGGCACGGGCCAGAAAAACCTGTTTTCCACTGGCGGACTGTATTAAGCTAACGTCAGGAAGGTGCCATCGAGAAATTTATTCCTGAGGCCGCCTGCGCCGTCCCGCTGAAATCCGGGTGCGAGATTTTTACCGGGATCTATGGCAAGATGTTGTGGGATTGTTATGTTATGTGCGCAAGTGGAAAGATGAGTACAGGCAAAAAAATGGATCAATGCAGTTTTTATTGGGAGTGCTAATTGTCCGCACGAATCCTGATTATTGAAGATAACGCCACCAACATGGAATTGATGGTGTACCTGCTGCGTGCCTTCGGCTATACGCCGCTGGCCGCCTATGACGGCGAAGAGGGCGTGCGCATGGCGCGCAGCGAGTTGCCGGACCTGATCATCTGCGACGTGCATCTGCCGAAGCTCGATGGCTATGGCGTGGTGGCGGAATTGAAGAAAGACCCGCAGCTGCGCAAGATCCCGGCCCTGGCCGTGACGGCGCTGGCCATGGTGGGCGACCGTGAACGCCTGCTCGAAGCGGGCTTCAATGGCTATATCGGCAAGCCGATCGAACCCGACCTGTTTGTCGCGGAGCTTGAATCTTTTTTACCCGGGGCGCCGTCGACGCCAGTTAAAAACGACATAGCAACGATATTGATCGTCGACGATCATGTATTGAACCGCGAATTCCTCACCGCCTTGCTCGGCTATAGCGGCCACCGCCTGCTGGAAGCGGCGAATGGCGCCGATGCGCTCGACGTCATGCGCACCGAGCGGCCGGACCTGATCATTTCCGACATCCTCATGCCGAACATGGATGGCTACGAATTCGTCACGCGCGTGCATGAGGATGCGGCACTGGCCGACGTGCCCATCATTTTTTATACGGCCACCTACCGCGAACAGGAAGCGATCCTGCTGGCGCAGGCGTGCGGCGTGCGCTGGGTGCTGCCGAAGCCGTCCGACCCCGAGGTCATCGTGCGCACCGTGAACGAGGCGCTGGGGCTGATGCCGGCGGCGGTGCCGCTGCCGGCCACGCCGGTTGCCGGCGCTGCTGCCGGCAGCAACGCTGCCGCGCCGGGCTCTGGCCAGCTGGCCGGCATCGAGCACCAGGTCAGCGGCTATCTCGATGAACTGGAGTCGAGCAGCCAGCAGATTTCGCAGCTGGCCAGCCAAAACGAAGGCCAGGCACCGGTGCCGGAAGACCTGGCCATCATGACGGAGCGGCTGTCGCGCTCGCTATCGAGCCTGCAGGCGGTGAGCCTGCGGCTGACGGCGCTGATCGAGCTGGGTATCGAGCTGGGCGCCGAACGCGATCCGCGCGCCCTGATCGAGGCAGGCTGCAAGGTGGCGCAGAATATCTGCGTCTCCAAGTATGCGTGCATCGGCGTGCTGGAGCCGGGCGCCGACAAGCTCAGTTATTTTTCCTCGTGCGGCGCCGAGAAAAATCTCGACCGCATCGCCAGCGCGCCGCGCGTGGGCATCCTGAACCGGCTGCTGGAACAGCGCCAGCCCTACCGCGTGAACGGCTTGAAGGGCGACCCCGCCGCGCTGGGCCTGCCCGATTCGCACCCGCCCGTGCATTCCTTCCTGGGCGTGGCCATCGCCTCGCGCGAGCGCAGCCACGGCTGGCTGTACCTGGTCGATAAGCTGGGCGCGAACGAATTTTCCGAAGTCGACGAGCGCGTCGCCGCCACGGTGGCCGCGCAGATCGCCGTCGCCTACGACAACCTGCTGCTGTACGACGAGATCAAGCGCCATCATGAGCAGCTGACCCTGGACATGGCGGCGCGCATCCGCCTCGATGAAGACTTGCGGCGCTTCCGCCTGGCGATGGATGCGACGGCGGACGCGATTTTCCTCGTCGACCGCGCGGGCATGTGCTTCGTCGATGTCAACCAGACGGCATGCCGCATGCTGGGCTTCGAGCGCGAGGATTTCCTGCGCGTCGGGCCGGGCCGCGCGCAGGAGGGCGAGGCGCAGCTGGAAGAACTGTACAACAAGCTGCTGGCCGGCGACCAGGGCGGTCCGATGACGGAATTGCAGCTGCAGCGCAAGGATGGCTCGCCGCTGTCGGTGGAAGTGCAGCGGCGCACCCTGCGTTCGGGGCAGAGCTGGATCCTGGTGGCCGTGGCGCGCGACATCACCGAGCGCAAGGATGCCGAACAGCGCCTGATGAAGCTGGCCCATTTCGATACGCTCACCGGCCTGCCGAACCGCAGCCAGTTCTACGCCTCGCTGACCCATTCGCTGGCGCAGGCGGTGGAGCACCAGTGGGCCGTGGCCGTGCTGTTCATGGATATCGACCGCTTCAAGAACGTGAACGACACCCTGGGCCATACCATCGGCGACGACCTGCTGCGCCAGTTCTCCAGCCGCCTGGTCGATTGCCTGCGCGTGCGCGACACCATCGGCCGCTTCGGCGGCGATGAATTTGCCGCCATCCTGGTGTTGCCCGAAGGCGCCCAGCATTCCGTCGGCGTGGTCGACAAGATCCGCGAAGCGATGCGCAAGCCATTCGACTTGCAGGGGCATGAAGTGACGGTCACCGTCAGCATCGGCATTTCCGTGTATCCGGACGACGCTGTCGACGCCGACACCCTGATCCAGTACGCCGACACGGCCATGTACCGCGCCAAGGAAGCGGGGCGCGACGCCTTCCGCTTCTTCACGGCGGAAATGAATGCGCAATCGATGGCGCGGCTGGACATGGAGAACGCCCTGCGGCGCGCCATCGACAACGAGGAATTCGTGCTGTTCTTCCAGCCCAAGGTGCACATCATTTCGGGGCGCATCAGCGGCGCCGAGGCGCTGATACGCTGGCGCCGTCCCGGCCATGGCATGGTCTCGCCGGCCCTCTTCATCCCGCTGCTGGAAGAAACGGGGCTGATCGTGCGGGTGGGGAACTGGGTGCTCGACGAGGCCTGCAAGAAGATCAGCGAGTGGGGCGCCAGCAGCATCGGCCCCGTGCACCTGTCCGTGAATGTGTCGGGCATCCAGTTCTTTGTCGGCGGCCTGGAAGAAGAAGTGCTCAAGGCCATCCGCAAGTACGATATCGCACCCGACCTGCTGGAGCTGGAGCTGACGGAAAGCTCGCTGATGTCGAACGCCGAGGAAACCATCGCCGTATTGCGCAACCTGAAGGCGCTGGGCATCCAGATTTCCATCGACGATTTCGGCACCGGCTATTCCAGCCTGGCCTACCTGAAGCGCTTCCCCATCGACAAGCTGAAGATCGACATCGCCTTCGTGCGCGAAGTAACCAGCAATCCCGATGACGCGGCCATCGTGCTGGCCATCATCAGCATGGCGCACAGCATGAAGCTGCAGGTGATCGCCGAAGGCGTGGAAAACGACGCGCAGCTGGCGTATCTGCGGCGCCATGGCTGCGACGAGATGCAGGGCTATTATTTCAGCCGGCCCGTGCCGCAGGAGGAATTCGAGCAGATGCTGATGGGGGGCAAGCTGCTGCAGGCGCCGCTCGATGCGGGCAGCGAAGAACAGCAAACCCTGCTGATCGTCGACGACGATGTCTTCATGCTCGACGTGCTCAGCGACTTCCTGGCGCAGGATGGCTACCGCATCCTGACGGCGCAGACGGCGGCCGAAGGTTTCGACATCCTGGCGCGCCACAAGGTGCAGGTGATCCTGTGCGACCAGTGCATGCCGCTCATGAGCGGCACGGAATTCATGGAGCGGGTCAAGCACCTGTGCCCCGATACCTTCCGCATCATGCTGTCCGCCTTTGCCGACCTGACGCCCATCATGGCCGCCATCAACCGCGGCGCCGTCGACCGCTTCTATACCAAGCCATGGAAGGGCGCCGTCCTGCGCGAGAACATCCGCGAAGGCTTCCGCCTGCACGGTCTTTTGCACGGCCCCGTGAAGGCGGCCGCCTGAGTGCTTGCTTGCGTGTGCTGGCGCACCCTGCGCGCCGGATTTTTATCGGATTAGACGCCCGTCTCTAGTTTTGCTCTCTAGAATAAAAGCATCCATGATAGTGATGGCCTTGCAAACGACGGGAGCTGGCGATGGTAAAGAAATTGAAGGAATTGGCGGAAGACAAGGAACTGGCGAACGCCGTGCGGTCGTCGGCGCAGCAGATCTGGCAGGCGGGCCTGGGCGCGTTCGCCAAGGCGCAGGAAGAGGGTGGCCGCGTGTTTTCCAAGCTGGTCCAGGAAGGCACGCAATTCCAGCAGCGCGCTGAAAGCAAGGTGGCCGACGTCAGCGACAGCGTGGGCAAGCTGGCTGACGGCGTGGGCAAGCAGGCCAGCGGTTCCTGGGACAAGCTGGAGCAAGTGTTCGAGGAGCGCGTGGCGCGCGCCCTGGCCACCATCGGCGTGCCCACGCAGCATGACATCGCCGCGCTGCACGCGAAGCTCGATGCCTTGAGCGCGCAGGTGGCGGCGCTGTCCAGGCCGCTGGCCAGGGGCGAGGCCAAGCCTGCCGCCAAATCCGCCGTGAAGGCGGCGCCGAAAGCGGCGTCGAAGGGGGTCGCGGTTCCCAAGGGCACGGCCAAGGCGGCACCAAAGGCAGCCGCGGCGAAGACGCCGGCCAAGGCCGCAGCCAGCCCGGCGCGCCAACCCGCTGCCAGGCCGGCGGCGAAGAAAAAAGCGCCGGCGGCCTGACCGGCTTCCCGCTCCAGCCCCAGCCTGCTTGCGCAGGCTTTTTTTCGCCAGCCTTTTCGCCGGGGCCGGCGGGCGGAGTGTTTCATTACGGCTATTTAAGGTGGTATGCTTGCGGCAGAACACAGAGAGATTGCCCGCCATGCTACAAAAAGCACCACGCCGTACCCGCGAACGCATCCTGGAATTGTCGCTACGCCTGTTCAATGAGTTCGGTGAGCCGAATATCACGACCACCGTCATCGCGGAAGAGATGAATATCTCGCCGGGAAATCTGTACTACCACTTTCGCAACAAGGACGATATCGTCAATTCCATCTTCGTGCAGTTCGAGGCGGAAATCGAACGCATCCTGACCGTGCCGGACGGGCGCCGCTCGAATATCGAGGACGTATGGCTGTATCTGCACCTGATGTTCGAACTGATCTGGCGCTACCGTTTCTTTTATCGCGACCTCAACGATCTGCTGTCGCGCAACCGCAAGCTGGAATTGCATTTCAAGCTGATCCTGGCGCACAAGATTAAGGTGGCCACGCAGCTGTGCGAAGACTTGCGCAGCGAACAGTCCCTGGAAGCGTCGGACATGGAAATCGGCGCCATGGCGACGAATATGGTCGTCGTCGCCACTTACTGGCTGTCGTACGAATACGTGCGCAATCCGCGCAAGTACAGCGAGCAGCAATCGATGTCCGATGCGCTGGCGCGCGGCTGCTACCAGGTGCTGTCGCTGATCGGGCCGTATCTGCGCAATGAAACACATTTGTTGTTCCGCAAATTGTCGGAAGAGTATGTGACCAAACTCAAGAACGACTGACGGCCGAGCCCGGCGCGCCGGCGCGGCCGGCAGGCGGGCAGGACGTTATTTACAGGAGAGACGGTATGGCTTGGAAACAATTCCCTTATCCTGACGCAGCCTATGTCTACACGGCGCAAAGCCTGGAAGCGGCCTGGCCGCGCCTGCATGCGGGCGACGTCGAACCGTTTCCCGCGCACCCGGCGCTGCTGCAGGCGTGGCTGGCCTTTCACGCGGGCGACTTCGAACGTGCCGTGAAGCTGGGCCTGGCCGTTGGCGTGCCTGGCTATGCGGTGGCGCACAAGGCCACCTGCATTTACGCCACGCATCTGGAAGTGAGCGAGCGCCAGAAACTCGACATGTACGAAGAGGTGGCCGAGCGCTGCGAGCGCCAGCAGATCGAGCAGCCCGATAATCCGGCCGGCTATTACTGGCATGCCTACAGCCTGGGCCGGTATGCGCTGGGTACTTCCGTCGTCAAGGCCCTGGCGCAGGGCATGGGCGCGCGCGTGCGTAACAGCCTGGACCGCACGATGACGGTGGCGCCCATGCATGCGGAAGCGCATATCGCGTTTGGGATTTATCATACGGAAATTATCGACAAGGTCGGCGCCATGATCGGCAGCCTGACATACGGCGCCAACAAGGAAGACGGCTATCAGCACTTCAAGACGGCCTTGGCCCTGACGCCGTATTCGGCGCTGGCGCATAGCGAGTATGCGCGGGCCTTGAATATGCTCGATGGAAAGAAAAAACTGGCGGAAGCGCTGGCCCTGTATGAACTGGCGGCCGAATGCGTGGCGCTGGACGCGAAGGAGCGCCTTGAAGTCGAGGCAGCGATTGATGAACTGAAAGAATAGGGAATATTGTGATCAAGGCTTTATGTGTGTACTGTGGCGCCAACGCGGGCGTGTCGCCCGACTATGCGGTGGCGGCGCGTGAACTGGCGCGGGTGCTGGTGTCGGAAAATATTTCGCTGGTGTATGGCGGTGGCAAGGTAGGCTTGATGGGCGTGATCGCCGATGAAGTGCTGCGCCTGGGCGGCGAGGTAACGGGCGTGATCCCGACCCAGCTGGTCGAGCGCGAAGTGGGACACACGGGCTTGACGCGCCAGTTCATCGTCAAGGACATGCATGAGCGCAAGGCGATGATGGCCAGCCTGTCCGACGCCTTCATCGCCATGCCCGGCGGTTATGGCACCCTGGAAGAGTTGTTCGAGATGCTGACCTGGGCCCAGCTGGGTCTGCACGCCAAGCCGATCGGCCTGCTCAACGTCGACCGCTTCTATGATGGCTTGATTGCCTTCGTGCAAAACGGCAAGGAACAGGGCTTCATCCGTCCGCAGCATGCGGCCTTCCTGAATGCGGATGCCGATCCGGCGGCACTGGTGCAGCGCCTGAAGGACTGCGCGCCGTAGGTCTGCTTTACAAAAGTTATCTGGAGCCATGCACTGCGAAGTGCATGGCTTTTTTATTTCCGCACGGGAAAATTGATCAAGCTCAATGAATTAATTAATAAAAATATGATCATAATGTTTCTCTGTTTGCATGTTTTTTTGAAAATGAAGATGCTTTTTATGCATGAGTGTGGTCTACTGGTGCTGTTCAAAGTCAGGACTGCCGGACACCTGTGAGCGCCACATGACTCCCAAAAAATGGTGCCGACAAGTTTCAAGTTGCCACAGCCACGCTACTTCATCATCTCGAAAGGATGCTATTTTGAAACCTATGACACTCTTGCGCGCGACCGCCGTCGCCGCCATTCTCGCTGCCGCCGGCGGCGCCCAGGCGCAAACCACCGTGATCGGCTTCGACTCGCTGGAACAGCCTGGCCTCTTCGGTTCCGTGTTCAACTCCTACTCGGAAGGCGGCTACAATTTCGACAGCAGCTTCCTGGGCCTGTTGAGTTCGCCACATCAGAGCAATTTCGCCTATGCCGGCTCGGCCGGCCTGGGCGCGACGGCCCTGTCGACGACGACCCTGAGCCGTGCCGATGGCGCCGCTTTCTCGCTGAACTCGATCAGCCTGGCCGATTTCGTCAGCCTGCCCGGTTCCTTCGACGTGACCTTCGTCGGCCACCAGGTGGGCGGCGGCACGGTAACGCAGACGTTCACCCTGGGTGGCGGCCACACTTTCGCCGATTACACGTTTACGGGCTTCAGCAACCTGCTGTCGGCATCGTGGCGCGAAGGCGCTTTCCATACTTTCCAGGTTGACAATATTGCCGCCACTGTCAGCGCCGTGCCGGAACCGGCTACGTATGGCATGTTGCTGGGTGGACTGGGCCTGCTGGCCTTCCTGGGCCGCCGCAAGAAAGCCGCCTGAGTGTGACTGCCGCGCCGGCCGCGCCGGCGCGCAAGAAAAAAGCCGCCCCGTGCATCTGCATGCACGGGGCGGCTTTCTTGATGCGTGCTATGCGCCTCTCGCACTTCTTGCCCCCTATCTCTTGCGCCTCCTGCGCTTCCTGCGCATCGGGCGCGTCAAGGGTATCAGGTACATCGCGCGTGTCAGGCGCATCATCCCCAATACCAATGCCGCACATACAGCACCATGCAGCGTATGCTGCACTGCACTGCACTGCGCATGTCGCACCTCATTCCCGCTGCCAGTCGCGCGCCAGGCGTGGCGTGCGCCCGCTAGATCCTGCTGCCCTGCAAAACCTTACAACCTTACAACCTTACAACCTTACAACCTTACAACCTTGAAGTCTTGTGACTTTACGACCAGAGGCGCTGGCCGGACAGGTCAAGCTGGGTCAGGTATAGCCGCACGTCGAATTCGTACTGGTGGTATTGCGGTTCCATATACGTGCACAGCTTGTAGAACGCCTTGTCATGCTGCTTTTCCTTCACGTGCGCCAACTCGTGCACGGCGATCATGCGCAGGAATTCCAGCGGTACTTCCTTGAACATGGTGGCCACGCGGATTTCATGCTTGGCCTTAAGCTTGCCGCCCTGTACGCGCGAGATGGACGTGTGCAAACCCAGCGCATGCTGGATCACATGGATCTTGCTGTCGAACGCCACTTTGTTGATGGGTTCGGCATTGCGCAGGAATTCATTCTTCAAATCCTGCACATACTGGTACAGCGCCTTGTCGTTGCGCACGTCATGCGCGTTCGGATAGCGTTTCAGCAGGACGTCACCCAGCTTGTCTTGCGCGATCAGTTGCTGTACTTGCGCTTGCGTCTGCTCGGAATAGGCGCTCAGGTATTTCAGGGATGGCTGCATGGGGGAAGGGCGGGGCGGATCGCGGGCGTGTCGGAGAGGCGAGAATGTACCATATCGCCCAAGCCGGCACCCAGACGGCGCGCAAACCGGCATATTGCGCGGCGCCGTCCGCCCGCTTTCCCTCCTGGTCCGCCCCGTCATCCTTCCGCGCAGACGGGGCCGGCGCGTTCAGCCCTTGTCCTCCTCGTCTTTCTCACCTTGCCGGCTGGTTTTCGACTGTTGCTCGGTGCTGCCGCCGCGCGCCGCCGCGCTGCTGCGGCTTTCATTGGCGCGCTGGGCCGATTGCCGGCTTTCGCCGCCCTTGCGGCCGATTTCCGCCATGTGTTCGCGGTTGCGGCTCACGGCTTCGCCGCCTTTCTGCCCGGCCCGGCGCGCTTCTTCCGAGTCGAATTCGTGCGCCGTGCCTTTCTGGTGGGCGGCCTGCCCGCCCTTGCTGGCGATTTCGCGCTGCTGTTCCTCGTTCATGGCGGCGAAGCCGCGTTTGCTCGTGCCCTTGGTGCTGCCGGGATCGCCGGCTTTCTGGCTGCTGCCAGCGCCTTTGCCTTGTTCGTTACCTTGATTGCTAGCCATGGTGTTCTCCTTGCGGTCGAGTGGGGGATCTGGTTGTCAATGCGCCTGATCGGCTTGCGTACCCGTATCGCGGCTGCGGCCGGCGCCGTCGCGGTGGGCACCGGCGTGCATTTTTTCGATCAGTTCGCGCTGGCGCTGCGTGGCTTTTTCCGTTTCTTCGGCGGTCTTGCGCACCACTTCGTCGGCGAAGGCGGCAGCCGTGCGGCTCGCTTCGGGAATATGTGTTTCCGCTGTGCGGTTCATTTCGACGTTGGCATTGGCGACGAGATTGCCCAGCTGCTGCTGGTACTGGCGCAGCTTGTCGCTGCCCGGCTGCAGCTGGCCCGCTGCCAGCGACATGAATTCCCCCGTGTCGCGCGCGCACAGCAGCTGCTGGCCGGCGCTGCTCCATTCCTGGAACAGGTCTTGCGCCAGCTGCAGGTGAAGCGCGCTCATTTGCTGTGCCGTATCGAACATCTTGCGCGACAGTTCGGTGGCGAAGTTGAGCTGAGCTTCCAGATGGGACTTCAGGGCGGGGCTGAGACTGGAATTGAAACTGTTTGTGAACATGTTCTACCTCGATGAAAATCTGGTCCGAGAAACACCCGGTGCACCGGGTGCGACGTGTGTTGAAACAAGCAAAGGGATAGACGCCGGACAGCGCGCCAGGTTCCGCGCCACAGGGCTGTTTAGGGGGGGATTGGCCCTTCGCCGTTTGAAAAATGCGAGGGCTTTGCGCCAGATCAAAAGATGCTTGAATCGCATGCGGAAGGGGCCTGGTCGTTGCTGCGGCATGGAAAATGCGGTTTTACGGCCCCAGCCGTGCGACAATAGCCGGCTCGCGGCAGCGCAGCCGATAGCCGGCGCGCGTGGCTGAGCCGAGCGTAGACTTACTTTTTGACCTTATTCCGCGACCATGACGCATCCCGAATACATCCTGACCCTGTCCTGCCTGGACCAGCGCGGCATCGTGCACCGCGTGTCCGGCTTCCTGGCCGAACGCGGCTGCAATATCCTCGATTCCGCCCAGTTTGGCGACCAGGAGTCCCAGCTGTTCTTCATGCGCGTGCATTTCGCGCTGGAAGACGGCGCCGTCAGCGACACCCAGCTGCGCAGCGACTTCGCCGCCCTGTCGCAAGCCATGCAATTGAATGGCCCGTTCCACGGCCAGCTGCACGATGCGCGCGTCAAGCCGCGCGTGATGCTGATGGTGTCGAAGATCGGCCACTGCCTGAACGACTTGCTGTTCCGCTACAAGAGTGGTTTGCTGAACGTGGAAATTCCCGCCATCGTTTCGAACCACATGGAGTTTTACCAGCTGGCGGCCAGCTACAATATTCCGTTCCACCACCTGCCATTGGCGGCCGGCGCGCCGGAAGCGGCCAAGCTGGCGCAGGAAGCGAAGATCCTCGACCTGATGGACACGCACAAGATCGACCTGGTGGTGCTGGCGCGCTACATGCAGATCCTGTCGCCCGGCCTGTGCCAGGCGCTCGACGGCCGCGCCATCAATATCCACCACTCCTTCCTGCCCAGCTTCAAGGGCGCCAAGCCGTATGCGCAGGCGCACCACCGCGGCGTCAAGCTGATCGGCGCGACGGCGCATTTCGTCACGGGCGACCTGGACGAAGGCCCGATCATCGAGCAGGACGTCGAGCGCGTCGACCATGCGATGGATGCGGACACCCTGACGGCCATCGGCCGCGACGTCGAGTGCGTGGTGCTGGCGCGCGCCGTGAAATGGTTCGTCGAGCACCGCATCCTGAAAAACGGCGACAAGACGGTGGTTTTCCGCTGATACCGACTTCACTATCACTTTACCGAGACAGAAACACGATGGCCCTCAAAGCAACAATTTTCAAAGCCGATCTGCAGATCGCCGACATGGACCGCAATTACTACCAGGATCACGCGCTGACCCTGGCGCGCCACCCGTCCGAAACGGACGAGCGCATGATGGTGCGCCTGCTGGCGTTCGCCATTCACGCCAACGAGGCGCTGACCTTCACCAAGGGCCTGTTCGATACGGAAGAGCCGGACCTGTGGCAGAAAGACCTGACCGGCGCGATCCAGCTGTGGATCGAAGTGGGCCAGCCGGACGAAAAACGCATCCTGAAGGCCTGCGGCCGTTCGGAGCAGGTGATCGTCTACAGCTATGGCGCTACCAGCCACATCTGGTGGAAGCAGATCGCCAACAAGCTGGAACGGGCGAAGAACCTGACCGTCATCAACTTGCCGTCGGAAGCGGCGCAAGACATGAGCAAGCTGGCGCAGCGCACCATGCAGCTGCAATGCACCATCCAGGATGGCCAGATCTGGCTGACCGACAGCGTCAACACGGTCCTGATCGACCGCGAACCGGTGAAGCCGGCCCGCTGAGTTGGATTGTCTGAAATGCCAAAAGCCCGGATCATTCCGGGCTTTGTTTTTTTTAACTACGGCGCCACCTGGCAACACCGTAGCGCGCGGATGTCAGTTGCGCTTGCAAAGCGCAGCTGTGCGACTGTACGGGGCCGCCGAGGCAGTGAGCATCGCAGGCCGCAATCGCCACGCGCAGTCGGTGTGGACCGACGTCCTCAGTTAGGTGCCGCGCCCAGTCGCTTGATGCTGCTCGAGCGCTGCATGCTGCGGCTGATGCGCGGGTCGCCGTAGTAATTCACCTCGCCCGAGCCGCCGATGCTGATGGTCAGCTCATCCTTGGCCCAGACGGTGGCCTCGCCAGAACCGCCGATGCTGACCTGCACGTCGTTGGCGGCCAGCTTGCCCGCCTGGATGTTGCCCGAGCCGCCTATCGAGGCCGTCAATTGCTCCGTCTTGCCGCTGGCCTTGAAGTTGCCGCTGCCGCCGATGGCGACCGACACCATGCGGCTGTCGAGGTCGCGCGCGCTGATGGAGCCGGAGCCGCCCACGTCAAAGCGCAGCTTTTCCGCGCGCAGGCCGGTGGCGACTATGCTGCCCGAGCCGCCCACGCTGATGCGTTCCACCTGGCGCGCCTGGATGACGATGGTCAGACTGGTCTGGCGGAAACTGGCGTTGCGCTTGGCGGGGCGGATGCGCAAGGTGCCGTTTTCCACGGCCGTGTCGATCAGGGGCAGGATGTTGTCATCCGTTTCGATGGTGATGCTGTCCGTGTTGCCGATGCGCAGTTCGACATTGCCGGGCACGTTCAGCGCCACGCCATGGAAACTGCCCACTTCGCGCGTCTGTTTTTGCAGCTTGCCGCTGCCCTGGATGCCGCTGCCGGAAATCCAGTCCAGCGGCGAGGCCAGCGCCGGCGCGGCGGGGACGGCCAGGACGCAGGCGGCCAGCAGCAGGGCGCGCGCGGCGCGGATGTGGCGGGGGTGGAAAATTGCATGTGTCATTCTTGCTCCCTGATTGGATTTGGTCTGACTGCATGGTATGCCAGCCGGCCCCCGCCGCGCAGGGCGCTGCGACAGACTGCAATGCCGGCGGCACAGAATGCAGCAAGATGCGACAGGATGGCATGAGGTATCATGCCGGTATTGGACATACGACGACCGGCACGCGCCGGTCCCACTACTGGAATTACATGCTGATCATCACCATCAAACAGGGCAAGGAAAAGAGCTTGCTGGGCCAATCGTGGATTTACGCCTCCGCGATTGAAAAAGTCGACGGCAAGCCGCAGGAGAAAATGAAGCCCGGCTCGACGGCCATCGTGCAAAGCTCGTCGAAGCAGTTCATTGCCCGCGCCGCCTACAATTCGAAGTCGCAGATCCGCGCGCGCATCTGGAGCTTCAAGGAAGACGAGCCCGTCGACCACGCGCTGATCAAGCGCCGGGTCAAGGCCGCCATCGAGAAAAAGCTGCCAGCCATCAGGAAGGCGGGCGAGAACCAGCTGCTGACCCTGATCAAGGGCGAGGACGAGGGCTTGCCGGGCCTGGTGGTGCAGCTGTTCGGCGGCGTGCCAGGCTATCTGATCTGCGAATTCAATGCGGGCGGCGTCGATGCGTGGAAAGTGGCCATCGTGCAATCGCTGATGGCGTCGACGGGCTGCGCCAATGTGTACGAACGCTGTAACGACCTGATGCGCAAAGGCGAAGGCTTGCCGCTGATCGACGGCGCCCTGGCCGGCGAGGAACCGCCCGATGAAGTCATGCTGACGGACAACGGCGTGCGGTTTGCGCTGGACCTGAAGACGGGTCATAAAAGCAAGTTCCGCTGAAAACGGCGGCTTGACGTGAAAAAACCGGCGCTGGCCGGTTTTTTTATTTTCATATGCGCCTATTCCAGCGGCACGCTGCGGTATTTGTTCACTTCCAGCGCGCTCACGGCCGGCGCATCATTGCCCCACGACGCCCGCAGATACGTCACCACGGCCGCCACTTCCGTATCGTCCATGACGGGACCGAAAGGCGGCATGCCGTACGGGCGCGGGTTGCCCCTGGTGCCGGGGGCGAAGCCGCCGTTGAGCACCAGGCGGATGGCATTCACGGCGGACGCGGTGGTCAGCGCGCGGTTGCCGGCCAGCGGCGGGTAGCCGGGCGGCACGCCCTTGCCATCGTCCTGGTGGCAGCTGGCGCATTGCGCCGCATACAGTTTCGCCCCCAGCGCCAGTTGCCGCTTGGCCGGCTCCGACGCGCCGCGCGGCACGCGCGGTGCGGGCTGTGCCGGGCCGGGCAGGCTCTTCAGGTAGACGGCCATGGCTTGCACGTCGGCCGTGCTCATATGCTGCAGGCTTTGCCGCACCACCTCGGCCATGGGGCCGAAGACGGTGGCGCGCGGCGAGACGCCCGTTTGCAGCAGTTCCACGATATGCGCCGTGTCCCAGTCGCCCAGGCCCGCTTCCGCATCCGACGTCAGCGACGGGGCATACCAGCCCAGCACGGGGATCAGGCCGCCCGACAGGCCGCCGTCGCTGCCGCCCAGGGTGCTGCGGCTGCTATGACAGGCGCTGCAGTGGCCCAGGCCCTGCACCAGGTAGGCGCCGCGGTTCCATTCCATGCCTTGCGCCGTGACGGGCTGATACACGCCCGGCTTGAAATACAGGGCGCGCCAGGCGGCCAGCGCGAGCTGCTGGTTGTAGGGGAAGCGCAACTCGTGCGGCCGGTTCGCCTGCCGGTGCGGCGGCACGCTCTGGAAGTAGGCGTACAGGGCGTCGCTGTCTTCGCGCCGCACCTTGGTGTAGTTGGTGTACGGGAAGGCAGGGTACAGCAGCCGGCCATCCTTCGATTTGCCGTTGTGGATGGCGCGCCAGAAATCGTCGGCCGTCCAGCTGCCGATGCCCGTTTCCCTGTCGGCCGTGATGTTGGGCGAGAGCACCTTGCCGAACGGCGTCTGCAAGGCGCGTCCGCCCGCGTAGGCCACGCCGCCGCGCACCGTGTGGCAAGCCATGCAGTCGCCCGCCCTGGCCAGGTAGGCGCCGCGTTCGATCAACTGCTGCGGGTTCAAGGTGCTGGCGGCCGCCGGCGGCCCCAGATCGTCTTTCGGGTACAGCAGGAAGGCGGCGCTGGCGCCCGCGATCAGTGCCAGGCCCGCCGCGATGATCCCTTTTTTCATGGCGCCACCTGCGCGCTGGAACCGGGGACGCCGCCGCAGTGCAGCGGCAGCGGCAAGGTGACGCTGCTGGCCGGACGCGCGTCGGCGCTGGCCACCTGCGTGCCCAGCCAGGCCGAGACGGCGCCCACGTCCGCATCCGACAGGCGCTGCGCCACCTGCGCCATGCAGTCGGGCGCGTGGGCGCGGCGGATGCCATTCTTCCAGGCGCCCAGCTGGGCGTTGATATAGTCGCGCGGCAAGCCCAGCAGGCCGGGAATGGCGGGCGCCACGCCGGCCAGCTGCTGGCCATGGCAGGCGATGCAGGCGGGAATCTTCCTGCCGCCATCGCCTTGCAGCACCAGCTGCTTGCCGCGCGCCAGGGCCGCCGCGCCGGCGCCGCTGGGCTGGGCCGGCGGCGGGGCCGGGTGCTGCGCCGCAAAGTACTCGGCGATCTCGCGCAGGTAGGCGTCCGGCAGGTGCTCCACCATGTAGTTCATCAGCGGATACTGGCGCCGGCCTTCGCGGAAGTTCAGCAGCTGGTTGTACAGGTAGCCAGCCGGCTTGCCGGCGATGCGGGGAAAGAAGGCGTCATGCTTTTCCTGCTGTGCATGGCATGCCGTGCACGCCTTGATGCGCTGTTCCAGGCTGTCCGGCACGGTGGCCGGGGCCGCCATGGCCAAGCCGGGCAGCAGGGCTGCCATGCCGGCAAGCAAGAAAGGAAGCCTGGAAATGGAAAATCGCATGTAAGTGTCACCTGTCTGGGCTGGCCGGGGCTGCTGGCATCATTGCCAAGGATATACTGTGGGTGGATATTGGAACAGGATCAGTTGTGCGGAAAAACTACGGATCAGTTTTAGGGGATGCTGGGGTGAGCTTGAAGCGATATGAAGTGCTGGCGGACGAGATGGCCGCGATGATAGCCACGCAGCTGCTGCTGCCCGGCGACAAGCTGCCGTCCGTGCGCCAGCAGCATGCGCGGCGCGGCGTCAGTCCGTCCACGGTGTTCCAGGCGTATTACCTGCTCGAAGCGCGCGGCATGATCGTCTCGCGTCCCCGCTCCGGCTATTACGTGGCGCCGCAGCGCGCCGCGCTGGCGCCCGAGCCGGACAGTTCCCGCCCCGTCGACGCCAGCACCACCGTCGATGTCAGCGACCTGGTGTTCGAGGTACTGGGCGCCGTGGGCGCGCGCGACATCGTGCCCTTCGGCTCGGCCTTTCCCAGCCCGGATTTATTTCCAATGGCAAAGCTGGCGCGGGCCGTCTCGGCCAGCATGCGCCGCCTCGACCCGTGGAGCACGGTCACGGACCTGTCGCTGGGCAATGCGGAGCTGCGCCGCCAGATCGCCCTGCGCTACCAGCAGGGCGGCGTGCTGGTATCCAGCGACGATATCGTCATCACGAATGGGGCGCTGGAAGCGCTGAACCTGTGCCTGCAAGCCGTCACGCGGCCCGGCGACACGGTGCTGATCGAGTCGCCCAGCTTCTATGCCTGCCTGCAGGCACTGGAGCGGCTGGAACTCAAGGCCGTCGAGATCGCCACCAGCCCGCGCGACGGCGTCGACCTGGCGGCGCTGGAAGAGTCGCTGCTGCGCCACCGGCCCAAGGCGTGCTGGCTGATGACGACCTTCCAGAATCCCCTGGGCAGCCTGATGCCGCCGGAAAAGAAGCGCGCACTGGTCGCATTGCTGGCGCGGCATGGCGTGCCGCTGATCGAGGATGACGTGTATGGCGAGCTGTACTTTGGCAAGCAGCGCCCCGGGCTGACGAAAAGCCATGACAGCGCGGGCCTCGTCATGCACTGCAGCTCGTTTTCCAAGACATTGGCGCCCGGCTTCCGGCTGGGCTGGGCCGTGGCGGGGCGCTACGCGCGCCAGGTCGAGCGCCTGAAGCTGACCACCAGCCTGTCCGCGCCCATCCCGCTGCAGATGGCGCTGGCCGATTACCTGGCGCAGGGCGGCTATGAGCGCCACTTGCGCCAGCTGCGCCTGACCCTGGCGGCGCAGCAACACAGCATGCTGCAAGCCATCGCCGTGCACTTTCCGCCCGGCACGCGGGTCACGCGCCCGCAGGGCGGCTATTTCGTCTGGGTCGAGATGCCGGCAGGCATCGACGCGCTGGCCTTGCACCGCAGCGCGCTGGCGGCCGGCATCAGCATCGCGCCCGGCCCCATCTTTTCCGCCACGCGGGCGTTTCGCCACTGCATCCGCCTCAATTACGGCCACCCGTGGAACGGGCAGATGGAAGCGGCCATCGCCACCCTGGGGCGGCTGGCGCTGGCGGCGGCGTCTTAGGCGAGAAAAAAGTCCCTGCTGCAAACAAGTGTTTCATTCCAAAAAGAAATATTACTGTTATATTGGTGTATCTATAACTAATGATGGGAATGATAATGGAAAACTCGCAGCCGGAAGTGGGTCGTACGCAGGACACGACGATCGCCATTCTGTCCCATATTGGCGGGCTGTTCACCAGCTGGGTAGCGCCGCTGATCATTTATTTGATCAAGAAGGATGATGCGGATACATTCTCGGCCGAGAATGCCCGTGAAGCGCTCAATTTCCAGATCACCCTGATCCTCTGGTACATCGCGTGCTTCATCCTGACCTTCGTCATCATCGGCATTTTCCTGTTCTGGGTCGTGGCGCTGGCCAATCTGGTGTGCTCGATCGTCGCGGCGGTGAAAGCCAGCAATGGCGTCACGTACCGCTACCCGCTGACCTGGCGCATCGTCAAATAAGGCGGCGCCGGCCGTCCCGCTTCAGCCGGGACGGCCGGGCATGGCGAGGAATGCCGTGAAGTCGGGCGCCACCGTGCTGGTGGCGCCCGTTTCGTGCGACCACAGCACGACCACCGGTTCGCCGGACAGTCCCGTTTGCGCATAGTCAAAGCAATAGTAGTCGCCCGTGCCGAACTGGGCGAAGGGCAGCAGGGCGCTGCCATCATGCTCCGCATCACCTGCATTTTCCAGCCATGCCTGCCAGTCTTGCCGGTAGTGGCGGACTATCGATTCCCACGTCTTGCGCGCATGGTCCGCGTCGTAGACGGGAAATATGACCAGGGCGCCCAGGGCGCGGCCATTGTTGGCCAGCAGCCAATGCGCGTAGGACGCAGGCAGCGGCCGTCCCAGCGCCTGTTCGGCGGCGGCGATCGCCGCGGGGCTGGTGCCGACGGATGTGTTTTTAGCCATGAAAAAACTGGGCGGTGCCTGGCTGGTGTGGCTGGCTCAGGCCGCTACTGGCGGCGCCGGCGGCGTGCTGGCGCGGGGCGCTTTTTGCGGCGCCACCTTGCCGCCGTCGGCGATCCAGCGGCGGTACACGCGCAAGGCGACTTGCGCATCGTCGGCCGCGTACAGGATCTGCTTTTCCGTCAGGCGCGACGTGGCCCAGTTGGTGGTGGAGATCTTTTTCGATTTTTGCAGGTGCAGGCCGAAGAACTTGGCCACGGCCGTTTTCGCGCCCAGGTCGTTGCGCTGGCCGCCGCGCAGGGCGACGGACAGGTCGAGCACCTGGGCCGGGGCGATGCCCAGCTTGGCGCGCAGGCGCTTGACGTCGTCGGACAGGCCAAAGCCCACCTTCAGGGTGGTAGTCGATTCGAGGATGGCCTTGAGTTCGGCCAGGGCAGGTGCCGGCGTGGCGCCCACCTGGAACAGGTAGGCGATGTCGTCGGTGGCCAGCTGGATCAGGTGCGGCCCCGTGGAGGACTCGCCCTTGACGAAAGTCGGCTTCGATTCCGTATCGAAGCCGATGGCGTCCGCTGCCAGCAAGGCAGCCATGGCGGCCTTGGCATCGTCACTGGTGCGTACCAGCTTGACATGGTCGAGTGCTATGCCCTGGTAGGGCGGCAGGGGCGGCGCGGCGGCTGTCTCCATGAAACCGGATCAGCCTTTGCGCGAGAATTTCGCGGTCAGCTGATTCAGTTTTTCCAGGCGCAAGCGGTTCGCTTCCTCGGCCGCTGCGGCATCGCGTTCGGCTTTCTTGCGCTCGGCTTCTTTCTTGAAACGCTGCTGCAGCACTTGCGTGGCGTGGTCGCGGTGGGTTTGCGTCACTTCCGCGCCGGCTGTGCCGTCGAGGTCGTAGCGTACCTTGGCTTTTTCCATCACGCGCAGGTAGCGCAGCGAACCCGTGTGGATGCCCAGCGCCGTGCGCATCAGCTTGCGGTCCAGCTCTGGCAGACGCGCCAGGATCTGCTTGTCGATACCGATCGACAAGGGCAGGCAATCGCGGAAAGGCGTGAATTGCTCCTGGAACTGCTTCAACAGGGCGCGCGCGGTCAATCCGGCGGGTGCCGGTGTGGCCGTCGCGGCCGGTGCCGCCGCTGGGGCTGCATCTGCTGGCGTGACAGGAGTGGTGGCTTGCTGGTCTGGCGTGGAGCTGGTCATCGACATCATTGGTTGGGCTATAAAAGGGGAGCATAGCACGCGCCACAGGCAAGTGCATTGTCTTTTTTGGCAACTTGACCTGCGATAAGTGGCTTCGCGCTACAGCGGACACAGCGCGAAATACGGGAAATGTGTATAATGTCGGCTTGCGCTGATGACCGGGCCCGGTTTTTGATGGTCTGGCTCAGGTGTGCAGGGGATAGGAGCAGTGCGGTGCAGGGCGACAATTATTGGTATTTTTGATATCGGACATTCCGTTTATCAATTATCCAGATAACTGGCCTTCGTGCATACTCTTGCTCTCCGCTGTGTCTTCAATGAACAACAATAGATTCAAGCCCGTTCTGGTACGGGCTTTTTTTCATTCCGCAATGTACATCGCTTATTTATCTGACCCGGCTTCGGCCCCGCCGCTCCGCATGCCGGAGGCGCGGGCTTTGAACGTTCCGATAAACAGGCGCCGCTGCCGTTGACGGCAGCCGCAACAACACGCTCCATCGAGTCCGGTTTCGCAGGCTTAGGTGGAATCATTCACTTCGCGCCGACACCATCTGGTCTCGCATTAAGAGATATCTCATGAAGAATACGCCAAAAACTTTAACGTTGTCCGCCAAGGCGCCACGCCCAGCCGCGGCGCCGCTTGCCGTACCAAAAACGACTTTATCTTACTTCATCGATAATGCGCAAGCGAATCCGGAAGCCACCGTCACGACGGCGCCGACTGTCGTCACCGTGGTGAAGAAAAGCCGCTCGCGCCTGGCCGCCGTGCCGCCAGCCGAAACGGCAGTGGAAGCGCCTGTTGCCGCCGTGGCAGCCGAGCCGGTTGCCGAGCCTGTCGAAGCGGCGCCGGCCAAGGTGCCAAGCGTGAAAATCGCCCCGGCCGCCAAGGTGGCCGTGGCGCCGCGCAAGGTCAGCGAAAGCGCCGCCACGAATAAAGTGGTGACGGCGGCCCGCTCGAAAGTCGTGCGCGCCAAGCCGGAAGCGGCACCCGTGACCATCATCACGGGCGCGCAAGTGGTCAGCAAGACCACGGACGCCGACGCCCTGGCCGCCATCGATACGTCGAACTACTTCCTGCCGACCGTCAAGGTGCCAGGCCGCCGTGGCCGCAAGCCAAGCGAATTCACGCCGGAAAACGATGAAGTGGCCGCACTGAACGCCGTCGAACGCGCCGAACTGAAGGCCGTGTCGAAAGCGCGCGACCGCAAGGCCAAGGGCGGCCTGGCCGACGCGCTCGGTGATCCGGAGGCATCGGCAGCGGACCTGGAACGCCGCCGCAAGCAGATCACGGGCCTGATCAACATGGGCAAGGAACGCGGCTTCCTGACCTATGCCGAGATCAATGACCAATTGCCGGAAAACATCATCGATCCGGAAGCGATCGAAGGCATCATCGCCACCTTCAACGACATGGGCATCGCCGTCTACGAGCGCGCCCCTGACGCGGAAAGCCTGTTGTTGACAGACAACGTCGCCACCGTTACCAGCGACGATGAAGTGGAAGCGGCTGCCGCGACCGCGTTGTCGACGGTCGACTCCGACTTCGGCCGCACCACCGATCCCGTGCGCATGTACATGCGTGAAATGGGCGCCGTGGCGCTGCTGACGCGCGAAGGCGAGATCGAGATCGCCAAGCGCATCGAAGGCGGCCTGAAAGACATGATCCAGGCCATTTCCGCCTGCCCGACCACCATCGGCGAAATTGTCGCGCTGTCGCAAAAAATCGCGCGCGATGAAATCAAGGTCGATGAAGTGGTCGACGGCTTCGTCGACCTGAACGAAAGCAATGCCCCGGCGCCCGCCGTTGCCGCCGCGCCCGCCGCTGCCGGCGACGAGGATGAAGAGGAAGAGGAAGCCGAGGAAGAAGACGGCGACGCCAATGGCGGCGCGGCCGGTTTCTCCAGCGAACAGCTGGCGCAGCTGAAAAAGAATGCGTTGGAGAAATTCAACGTCATTTCGACGCAGTATGACAAGATGCGCAAGGCGCCCGAGGGCTATAACTCGAAAGCCTACATCAAGGCGCAGGAAGCCATTTCGCAGGAATTGCTGGGCATCCGCTTCACGGCCAAGGTCGTGGAAAAGCTGTGCGACACCCTGCGCGGCCAGATGGAAGAAGTGCGCCACATCGAACGCGCCGTGCTGGAACTGTGCGTGAACAAATGCGGCATGCCGCGCGCCCACTTCATCAAGGTCTTCCCGGGCAATGAATGCGACCTGGAATGGGTCGACCGCGAAGTCGATTGCAAGTATCCGTACAGCGCCATCCTCAGCCGCAATGTGCCTGCCGTCAAGGAACTGCAAAAGAAGATGATCGACCTGCAAGCCCGCGTGGCCCTGCCGCTGGCTGACTTGCGCAAGATCAACAAGCAGATGGCTGCCGGCGAAAAGCGCGCCCGTCACGCGAAACGCGAAATGACGGTGGCCAACTTGCGCCTGGTCATTTCGATCGCCAAGAAATACATCAACCGCGGCCTGCAATTCCTTGACCTGATCCAGGAAGGCAACATCGGTCTGCTGAAGGCCGTGGACAAGTTCGAATACCGCCGCGGCTACAAGTTCTCGACCTACGCCACCTGGTGGATCCGCCAGGCCATCACGCGTTCCATCGCCGACATGGCCCGCACCATCCGCGTGCCGGTGCACATGATCGAAACGATCAACAAGATGAACCGCATCTCGCGCCAGATCATGCAGGAAACGGGCAGCGAGCCGGACCTGGCAACGTTGGCCGTCAAGATGGAAATGCCGGAAAACAAGGTGCGCGAGATCATGAAGATCGCGAAAGAGCCGATTTCCATGGAAACGCCGATGGGCGAAGATGGCGATTCGCAGCTGGGCGACTTCATCGAAGACAACACGACCCTGGCGCCGCTGGACGCCGCGCTGCACGCGTCGATGCGCAACGTGATCAAGGAAGTGCTCGATTCCTTGACCCCGCGCGAAGCGAAAGTGCTGCGTATGCGTTACGGCGTGGAAATGTCGAACGACCACACGCTGGAAGAAGTGGGCAAGCAGTTCGACGTGACGCGCGAGCGCATCCGCCAGATCGAAGCGAAAGCCATGAGCAAGCTGCGCCAGCCTTCGCGTTCGGACAAGCTGAAGACCTTCCTGACGCAGAACTAGAGACACCTGTCAGAACCTGCTGCGCGTCGTGACTTGCGGCCTGCGATGCTCACTGTACTAAAGTACAGTTCCGCGTCTCGGCCACAATTCACTTCCGCTCGCGACGGTCCTGTCAGGCGTCGTGGTCGTTGTTGAGTATATTTAGAAGGAGGCGCGAGCCTCCTTTTTTTTACGCCCGTGCCGCGCGCGTCCTTACAGGAAATGCATGCGCTGGCCCGCCAGGCCGGCGCGGTGGCGGCGCTGCAGCTTGTACAGCAGCACGCCGCTGGCGGAGATTAGGAAGGTGATGACCAGCCAGTCCAGCGGGTTGCTGCGGCGCGGCGCCGGCGATGCCTGCGACGGCACGGCGAAGGCCTGGAATTTATGTCCCGTGTAGACGGCGCCCACCACCAGGCCCGCATCCGTGATCTTGTTGGTCAGGTACAGGCCGTCGTCGCGGCGGCGTACCGTCATCACGCCGTCCTTGTAGACAAAGGTCATCGGTTCATAGCCGTTGATGCTGACGCTGCCGACGACGTGACCGGCCGCATTGACGGCCGTGGCGTAGCTGTCGCCCTGGCCGATCATGGCGCCCAGGTCGAGCATGCGCTTGCCATCCCACGCGAACGCATGCCAGCGGCGTTTTTCCGTTTCCGACGCGCCCACGACCAGGCCCGCATCATTGACGGCGGTGGCTGAACTGATGCGTCCGCCTGGCAGGGTGCCGATTTCCTGCATGCCCTCGCCGGGGCGGTAGACGAAGGCGCGGCGGTAGCCGTCGCTTCGCTGGGCCGTGCCCACCACCACGCCATGCGCATTCAGGCCGCTGGCATAGCTGCTGGCGCCGCCCAGGGTGCCCAGGTCTTGCAGGCTGTGGTCGGCCTGCGTGACAAATGCATGGAAATCGCCGCCGCTCGTATCGGCATAGCCGGCGACGCGGCCGTCGCGCGTGATGGCGGTGGCATAGCTGCTGTTGCCGCCCAGGGTGCCCAGGTCGCGCATGCCGGCCGCTTCCTCGTAGCGGAAGGCGTGCCAGGCACCGCTGGCCGTCTGCGCGGAACCGACCACCACGCCGTGGGCATTGATGGCCTTGGTGAAACCTTCATTGCCGCCGAGGGTGCCCAGTTCGCGGATGCGGCCGTGCTGGTAGACCACGGCGCGGCGCCGGCCTTCCTCTTCCGTGATGATGCCGGCCACCAGGCCCGCCGGGTTCAGGTCGGACGCGATGCTGCCATCGCCGCCTTTTTCGCCGAAGCCATGTTCGGCATAGATGCTGGCGCCGGCAAGGGGCGTTATGGACAGCAACAGCAGCAGGGCCAGGCGTGGCAGCGGCGTGGCGGGAAAGCAGGAGGACCGTGGCGGCATGGTAGTTTCCTCAAAGAAAAAACTCACTATACGTTTTTATGCTGTCGACGCATACCTAATTTGCTACTATTTTTGGTAACTTTTCGGCTTTCATGCCCTGGCTGTGGCCGCAGTGCGCCTGTGGCAGGCGGATCGCCAGCGCCGTGCCCTGGCCCGCCTGGCTGTCGATGCGCAATTCGCCGCCCAGCGCGTGCACGCGCTCGCGGATGCTTTTCAGGCCGAAGGCGGCTTGCTTGCCATCGTCGCCCGGCTGCATGCCGATGCCGTTGTCGCTGATGCGCAGCACGATGGCGTCTTCATCCTGTGCCAGCGCCACGTCCACCTCGCTGGCCTGGGCGTGGCGCACGATGTTCGACAGCGATTCCTGCAGGACGCGGAAGATGGCCGATGTCTGGCGCTGGTCGAGGCCCAGATGCGGCGCGTCGCTGGCGATGCGCAGGCGGTAGCGGATGGCGCCGCGGCTCTCCATCTGGCGTATCAGCCATTCGGCGGCCGGCCCCAGCCCCAGTTCCAGGGTACTGGGATGCAAGTCGTTGATGATGGTGCGCACGGAACGGATGGTGGCGTCGATGGTGTCGAGCACGCGCTGCGCATGGCGGTGCAGGCGCGGATGCGTGATGGCGGTGCGCGCGTGCAGCAGCGAGACATCGATGCGCAGCACCATCAGGTTTTGTCCCAGGTCATCGTGGATGTCGAGGGCGATGCGCCGCCGCTCCTCTTCCTTGATGGTCTGCTGGTGGTCGGTCAGCTCGCGCAGCTGGGCCAGCGTGCGCTGCAGGTTTTCCTCGTTGCGCTTGCTTTCCGTGATGTCGATGCCCATGGCGATGATCATCTGCGGCTTGCCGTCCGCATCGAAGACGGGTTTTTTATGCGTCTGCACCAGGCGGTTTTCCTGCAGCTGGGCGTTCCATACCAGCTCTTCGCGGATGACGACCTTGCGGCTGGCAAACGCCTGCTGGTCGGCCGAGTGGAAGCCCACGTTTTGCTCGGCGGGAAAGTGCCGCAAGTCGCGGCCCTCGGCGATGTCCTGGAACTGCACGCCCCATTGCTGTTCGCAGGCCTGGTTCATCAGCAGCAGGCGCGAATCGGCATCCTTGAGGAACAGCGACAGGGGCATCATCGAGATGATGTCCTGCAGCCGCTCTTCGCTGCGGGCCAGTGCCGCTTCCGTCTGCGCGCGCATGGCGATTTCGGCGGACAGCTGGGTATTGACATCGAGCAGCTGCGCCGTGCGCAGGGCCACGCGGTTTTCCAGTTCCGCATGGGCCAGGCTCAATGCCTGTTCCGCGCGCTTGTGTTCCGTGATGTCGTTGATCAGCACGAGCGCGCCCGTCAGGCGGCCCTGGCGGTCGTACAGGCGCCGGCCGCTGAGCATGGCCCAGCGCTGCGTGCCGTCGCCGTGCAGGTACTGCAGTTCTCCCATGCAGCTTTGCTCGGCGGCGCGGCGCAGCGGGCACAGGCGCTGCAGGGTGGCTTCGTCGTGGTACTCGCTCATCTTGTGGCCCAGCAGGCTGTCCGCGCCGACGCCCAGCATGTCGCACAGGCGCTGGTTGATATGCACGATGGTGCCTTGCGCATCCGTTTGCCACATGCCGTCCTGCGCCGTCTCGGCCAGGTCGCGGTAGCGCATGGCACTGGCGTCAAGCTGCTGGCGCGTGCTGGCCAGGTGGGCGCGCAGCCTGCGCATCAGCCACATGGCCATGCCCGTGGCCGCCAGCAACAGCAAGGCCAGGCCGACATGTTCCCAGAACTCGAGTTCCTGCCAGGCGATGCCGGCCAGCCAGCCCAGCAAGATCAGGACGAGGGCGGCACATGCCGTACTCAGCGTTTCGATCGACCATTTGCTCATGCGCGCCCCTGGCGTCTTGGTTGGCCGCTGCCGGACGCCAGGCGCCGGAGTGGGAAAGTATCCGACGCTAGTGTAATGCTTTTGTTGTTTTATTGAGAATATTTTTCCAACGGGAAATCAAAAAAAGCCGGCGTTGCGGGCGCCGGCCTGGTTTTCACCCGTGCGCCTGCCTTAGCCCGTATTGCGCAGGCCGGCCGCCACGCCGTTGATCGACAGCTGGATGCCACGGTGGACCCTTTCGTCGATCTTGCTTTCGCTGGACAGGGCGCGGTTGCGCTTGATCAATTCCACCTGCAAGTGGTTCAGCGGATCGAGATAGGCGAAGCGGTTCTGGATCGAGCGGGCCAGCAGCGGATTGCCGGCCAGCCGTTCCGTATTGCCGGTGATCAGCTCCAGGCATTGCAGGGTATTGCCATGCTCGTCCGTGATGCGCTTGTAGATACGCTCGCGCAAGCCCTGGTCGGCCACCAGTTCCGCGTAGCGCGAGGCGATGGCCAGGTCCGTCTTGGCCAGCACCATGTCCATGTTCGACAGCAGGGTGGCGAAAAATGGCCAATCGGCATGCATGGCGCGCAGGGTGGCGATCTTGTCATCCTTCGATGCGCCGTCCGGCCCGTTGATCCAGGCGTGGATGGCGCTGCCGAAGCCGAACCAGCCCGGCAGCAGCAAGCGGCACTGGCCCCAGGAAAAGCCCCAGGGAATGGCGCGCAAGTCTTCGATGCGCTGGTTGGCCTTGCGCGAGGCGGGGCGCGAACCGAGGTTCAGTTCGGCAATCTCGGCGATCGGCGTGGCGGAGAAGAAATACTCCGTGAAGCCCGGGGTTTCATACACGAGGTCACGGTAGGCATGGTAGGCCAGGTCCGACAGCTGCGCCATGACGGCTTCGAACTGCGCCAGCTGGCTGGTGCGGGCCGGATTGGCTTCCTGCGGCGCCAGGCTCGCTTCCAGCGTGGCCGCCACCAGCAATTCCAGGTTGCGGCGGCCGATTTCCGCATTGGAAAACTTCGAGGCGATGATCTCGCCCTGTTCCGTCAGGCGGATCTGGCCGTTGACGGTGCCCGGCGGCTGGGCCAGGATGGCTTCGTAGCTGGGTCCGCCGCCCCGGCCCACCGTGCCGCCACGGCCATGGAACAGGCGCAGCTTGACGCCGGCCTTCTGGAAGTCGGCGACCAGCGCCAGTTCCGCCTTGTACAGCTCCCAGTTGGACGTGAGGAAGCCGCCATCCTTGTTCGAGTCGGAATAGCCGAGCATGACTTCCTGCAACTGACCCTGCCTGGCGATCAGCTGCTGGACCAGCGGCAGCGCCATCACCTGGCTCATGATGCCGGCCGCGCGCTGCAGGTCGGGAATGGTTTCAAACAGGGGGATGACCATCAGCTCGCAGCTGCTGTCGCCAGTCTGCCAGTCGGTGCGCAGCAAGCCCGTTTCCTTTTGCAGCAGCAATACTTCCAGCAGGTCGGAGACGGTTTCCGTGTGCGAGATGATGTAGTTGCGGATGGCGCGCGCGCCGTAGCGCTGGCGGATGTCGCGCGCCGCGCGCAAAATCGCCAGTTCGGCATCCGTTTCCGTGGCGTAGGCGATGTAGGGCGAATACAGCAGGCGCGGCTGCGCCAGTTCGTTCAGCAGCAGCGCTTGCTTGTCTTCCTCGGCCATGCCCGCGTAGTCGTCCGCCACGCCGCTCTTGGCGAACAGGTCGGCCAGCACGCGCTCGTGCACGTCGGAAGTTTGCCGCATGTCCAGCGAAGCCAGGTGGAAACCGAAGATGTCGGCCGCGCGCGCCAGGGTGGCCAGGCGCGGGCGCACGAGGGCGGCGCCGTGGTGCGCTTCCAGCGACGCGACGATGGTGCGCAAGTCCAGCACGAAGGCGGCCGCGTCGGGGTAGGCCGCCGCCGCGCCCACTTCCTTGCGCAGGATGTTGGTGGCGCCCAGGGCGCGGGCGGTGGCGGCCAGGCGCGCATAGATGCCGATCAGGGCGCGGCGGTACGGTTCGTCGCTGCGGTGCGGCGAGGCGTCGGGCGACTGGTCGGCCAGCGCCTGCAGGTCGGCGCTGACGCCCACCATCAGGGTCGAGACGGACAGTTCTGCGCCCAGGGCGTGCACTTCGTCGAGGTAAAAGTCGAGGATGGTGGTGGCGTGGCGTGCCAGCGCATGCTGCATGGTGCCCGCGTTGACGTTCGGATTGCCGTCGCGGTCGCCGCCGATCCAGCTGCCCATCTGCACGTAGGCGGCATTGATCGGTTCGACCGTGCCGTCGCCGTTCGGGTATTCGGCGGCGATATCGTCCTCGATGTCGTCATACAGGCCCGGCAGTTCGCGCAGGAAGGTGATGCGGTAGTAGGACAGGGCGTTTTCGATTTCGTCGGCCACCGTCAGCTTCGAATAGCGCAGCATGCGCGTCTGCCACAGGGTGGACACGCGCGAACGCAGCAGCTGCATGTTGGCGTGGCGTTCCTTCGGCGTCAGCGGCAGGTCGCGCTCGGCCAGCAGGCGGGCGATGTCGTGCTCGGCGTCGAGAATGCTCTTGCGCTGCACTTCCGTCGGGTGCGCCGTCAGCACGGGGGCGATCAGCGCATCCTGGAAGAAAGTATCGACCGTCTTGCGGGACACGCCGGCGGCGCGCAGCTTTTTCAGCGCGAAGCTGACGCTGCCCTTTTGCGCGGGCGAACCGGCCAGCAAGTGGGCGCGGCGGCGGCGGATGTGGTGCTGGTCTTCCGCGATATTGGCCAGGTGCGAGAAATAGGAAAAGGCGCGCACCACGGAAATGGTCTGTTCGCGGCTCAGTTCCTTGAGCATGGCGTCCAGTTCCAGCGCCGCGTCCGCATCGGCTTCGCGGCGGAAGCGCACGGACGTCTGGCGGATGGTTTCCACCACGTTGAAGACGGCGTCGCCTTCCTGCTCGCGCAGCACGTCGCCCAGCAGGCGGCCCAGCAGGCGGATATCTTCTTTCAGGGGCGCATCCTTGTCGGCGCCGGCCGGTGGAACTGTTTCTGGTGCTACTGCGTCATTGAGCATAATAAAGAACCAAAGTAAGTGTAAAAGCAAGGGAATGAAGATCGCACCGGGCGTTTGGCCGCAGGGGGGAGGGGGCGCATGATAAAATTTGTGGTCTTCAACATGGACGCTAGCCTGACTTGGCCGTGTAGGCAAAGGGATAACGATTATAGCGAGGCCGGACGCCATTCAGGTACAAATGAATATCCGGCCACGCCAATCATAATGACAACGATAGCGACAGCGAAAGAACTTGTTTTGAAAGCATCCGAATTGACCCCGAATATTCCTTCCCGACTGGTGATCGCCACGCGCGAAAGCCGTCTTGCCATGTGGCAAGCTGAACATGTGCGTGCGCGCCTGGCCGCATTGTATCCACAGTGTAGCGTTGAAATTCTCGGCATGACCACACGCGGCGACCAGATTCTCGACCGCGCGTTGTCCAAGGTAGGCGGCAAGGGCCTGTTCGTCAAGGAACTGGAAGTGGCGATGGAGGAAGGGCGTGCCGACCTGGCCGTGCATTCGCTGAAGGACGTGCCGATGGAGTTGCCGCAAGGCTTTGCCCTGGCCGCCATCCTCGAGCGCGAAGATCCGCGCGACGCCTTTGTCTCGAACGACTACGCCAGCCTCGATGCGCTGCCGCACGGCGCCGTGGTGGGCACGAGCAGCCTGCGCCGCCAGTCGCTGATCGCCGCGCGCTACCCGCACCTGACGATTTTGCCCCTGCGCGGCAACCTCGACACGCGCTTGGGCAAGCTGGACCGTGGCGACTATGCCGCCATCATCCTGGCCGCCGCCGGCCTGAAACGCCTGGGCCTGGCGTCGCGCATCCGCGCCGTGCTGGCGCCGGAAAACAGCCTGCCGGCCGCCGGCCAGGGCGCCATGGCGATCGAGATCCGCAGCGCCCGGGCGGACAGCGCCGATCTGCTGCGCCTGCTGGCGCCGCTGAACCACGCGGACACGGCGCAGGCCGTCACGGCCGAGCGCAAGGTGTCGAAGATTTTCGGCGGCAGCTGCCAGATTCCGCTGGCCGCATTTGCCACGGTCGATGGCGAACAGATGCGCCTGCGCGCCATGGTTGCCACGCCCGATGGCGCGCGCATGGCCAGCGCCGATGTCAGCGGCCCCGCCAGCGGGCCGGAATTGCTGGGCGAACAAGTGGCCGAATTGCTGCGCGGGCAGGATGCCGCCGGCATCCTCGCCTCGTGCGCCGTCACGCCAGACAACCATGAAGGCCTGGCGCCGCATGCCTGACACCGTGGTGATCACGCGGCCCGCGGCGCAAGCGGGGCCGCTGGCCGCCAAGGTCGCCGCGCTGGGCTTGCCCGTGCAACTGCTGCCGCTGCTGGAAATCCACGCCCTCGATGGCGGGCAGGAGCGCGCGCAGCTGCAAGCCGTGCTGGCGCGCCTGCCCGAGTACGACCTGGTGGTGTTCGTCTCGCCGAACGCCATCGACTGCGTCTTCGCGCATCTGTCCGCCTGGCCGGCCGGCGTGCCGCTGGCCGTGGTGGGCGAGGGCAGCCGTCTGGCCCTGGCCGCGCACGGCGTCACGGACGCCAACGCCAGCATCACCAGCCCGCTGGACACGGCGCGCAGCGATTCCGAACATTTGCTGCTGGCGCTGGACTTGCCGGCCCTGCGCGGCAAGCGCGCGCTGATCGTGCGCGGCGATGGCGGACGCGACTTCCTGGCCGACGGCTTGCGCGCGGCGGGCGCAACTGTCGAGTTCGTCACCGCCTACCGCCGCCAGGTGCCGGCCTTGACGCCAGCGTTGCGGGCGACCCTGGAAAACTTGTTGCAGCATAATAACGACTGGATCATCACCAGCTCGGAAGCGCTGCGCGGTTTGCTGGAATTGCTGGCTGCGCTCGATGAAAGCGGCAGTGAAAAAGGGGTTGTTGTGAAAATGCAACAACAGCATCTGATCGTGCCACACGCCCGCATTGCACAAACGGCGGCCGCCCTGGGCTTTGCCCGGGTCACCTTGACAGGATCAGGCGACGCAGGAGTGCTCGCCGCGTTACAATCACGACCATGAACGAAATGCCTACCATCTCCGAAACGAATGCATCGCCTGGCAGCGCCGTGAAGACGGCGCCGCAGGCGGCCGACCAATCCGCTGGCCGCGCGCCGAGCTTGCTCGAGCAGTTGCAAAAGCCCATGAGTATCGCCGTCATCGTGCTGGCGGTGCTGCTGGCCGCGCAAAGCTGGTCGACCAGCAAGCAGATCCGCAGCCTGCGCGAAGAAGTGGCCAAGCGCCTGCAAAAAGGCGATGTCAGCAATGCCGAAACGGGCGTGCTGGCGCGCACCGTGCAAGAAGGCACGAAAGAGCTGCAAATCAAGGTGGGGGCGCTGGAAAACCGCCAGAGCGAAACCCAGAGCCAGCAGCTGGCGCTTGAACAACTGTATAACGACCTGTCGAAGAACCGCGACGAGTGGGCGCTGACGGAAATCGAGCAAGTGCTGTCGACCGCCAGCCAGCAGCTGCAACTGGCCGGCAACGTGCCGGGCGCGCTGATCGCCCTGCAAAACGCCGACCGCAGCCTGTCGCGCTCGGACAAGCCGCAATTCATCACCATCCGCCGCGCCATCGGCCGCGACATGGAAAAACTCAAGGCCCTGCCCAGCGTCGATTCGACGGGCGTGGCCCTGCGCCTCGACGCCGTGATCGCCCAGATCGATGCCTTGCCGATGCTGTCCGACGAAACGCCGGCCTTGCCGGCCGCGCCGGAAAAGCCGGGCAAGGCCAAGCCGGCGCGCGATGCCGCCGGCAAGCTGGTGGGGCCGCCGGCGCCGGAACCGCTGCTGCAGAAAGTGCGCGATGGCTGGGACACATGGAGCAGCGACATGTGGAGCGACGTGCGCCAGTTGATCCGCATCCGCCGCGTCGACACGCCGGAAGCGCTGATGCTGTCGCCGACGCAATCGTATTTCCTGCGTGAAAACGTCAAGCTGCGCCTGCTGAATGCCCGCATGGCCCTGCTGTCGCGCAATGAAACGGCGTTCCGCAACGACTTGATCGCCGCCCAGGATGCGCTGGCGAAGTATTTCGATACGCGCGCCCGCAGCACGCAGACGGCGCAAGCCCTGCTGCGCCAGGTGCAGGCCAGCAACCTGGCCATCGAAATGCCGACCTTGTCCGACAGCCTGACGGCTGTGCGCAACTACAAAGCGAAGTCCTGAGCCCATGCGTCTATTTCTCTGGTTACTCGCCCTGATGGCCGCGGCGATCGGTATCGCCGTGACGGCCCGTTTTAATCCTGGCAACGTGGTGCTGTTCTATCCGCCGTACCGCATCGACTTGTCGCTCAATCTGTTCCTGCTGCTGCAGGTGCTGCTGTTCGCGCTGCTGTATTTCCTGCTGCGCGCCGTGCGCGCCACCGTGCGGATGCCGGCGCAAGTGGCCGCCTATCGCCAGCGCAAGCGTGAGCGCGATGGCAACAAGGGCTTGCGCGAAGCCTTGAAAGCCCTGTTTGAAGGCCGTTTCGGCCATGCCGAGAAGGCCGCCCTGCGCGCCGCCGAACTGGAAGAAAACGCCGGCCTGGCCGCGCTGATCGGCGCGCGCGCCGCGCACCGCATGCGCCAGTCGGAACGCCGCGACAGCTGGCTGGCCCGCGTCGAAGGCGATGCGAGCCTGAAAACGGCGCGCCTGATGACGGTGACGGAATTGCTGGTCGACGACCATCAGCCGGAAGCGGCGCTGGCCGCCGTGCGCGAGCTCAACGCCAGCGGCACGCGCCATATCCACGCGCTGCAATGGTCGCTGAAAGCGGAGCAGCAGGCGAAGAACTGGCCGGAAGTGCTGCGCCTCGTGCGTTCGCTCGACAAGCACCGGGCCCTGCATCCGGCCCTGTCGTCGCGCCTGCGCGAGCTGGCGTACGACCATTTGCTGTCCGATCCCACGCACGACGCCGAGTCCCTGATGCGCGTCTGGTCCACCGTGCCGAGCAGCGACCGGGTCAAGCCCTACATCGCCTGCCGCGCCGCCACGGCCCTGAACGCGCGCGGCCTGCACGACGAAGCGCGCCTGGTGTGCGAAGAATCGCTGGCCGCCGACTGGGACGACCGCGTGGTGCGCGCCTACCGCGAAGCGGCGGCGCCGGCCGGCACGCCGGCCCTGCTGCTGCAGATCGAGCATTGCGAACAGTGGCTGAAGCAGCGTCCGCTGGATGCGGAGCTGGCGCTGACCCTGGGTTCGCTGTGCCTGAAGCAAAAACTCTGGGGCAAGGCGCAGCGCCACCTGGAGCAGGCCTTGTCGGATGCGAACGAGCCGCAGATGGTGCGCGAGGCGCACCTGAAGCTGGCGCAGATGCACGATGCCTTGCAGCAAACCGAGCAAGCGGCCGCGCATTACCGGCAGTGCGCCTTGGCAACAATTCTGTAAGCCAGTCGTCAGATAAGTGCCAGAGTCAGCGAAAGAGCCCGTTTCCCAAAAGAAAACGGGCTCTTTTTTATGTGCTGCGGCGCACAAGCCCAGCCGACTTCTCTATAATTACGCCGTTAAAACACAATCCGCATAATGAGGAAAATCCATGAGTTTGAATAACGTCTCTTCCGGCCGCGACCTGCCGAACGATTTCAACGTCGTCATCGAAATCCCGATGAACGCCGATCCGATCAAGTACGAAGTCGACAAGGAAAGCGGCGCGATCTTCGTCGATCGCTTCATGGGTACCGCCATGCATTACCCGTGCAACTATGGCTACGTGCCAAACACCCTGTCGCCGGACGGCGACCCGGTCGACGTGCTGGTCATTACCCCATTCCCGCTGATCCCTGGCGTGGTGGTGCGCTGCCGCCCTATCGGCGTGCTGAAAATGACCGACGAGTCGGGCGAAGACGCAAAAGTGCTGGCCGTGCCAGTCGACAAGGTCCTGTCGATCTACAGCCACTGGCAAAAGCCGGAAGACTTGAATGAGCTGCGCCTGCGCCAGATCCAGCATTTCTTCGAGCACTACAAAGACCTGGAAAAAGGCAAATGGGTCAAGATCGACGGCTGGTATGGTCCTGACGTGGCCAAGGAAGAAATCCTGGGCGGTGTTGCCGCCTACAAGGCGGAAGCCGAAAAGGCAGCTTCCTGAGCCAGTGATTCCCCGCAGCGCCGGCGGCTAGCCGCCGGTAGTCTGTCGTGTGCGAGTAAAAAGCGCACCCTGCTATGATGGCCGGGTGCGCTTTTTTATTGCCACAACATAACTCTTTCCGATGGATTGGACGGCATGCACACGCCTGAAATATTATCGAAAAGTTAACTTTGCAATGCTTTGAACGGGAGGTGGTATGTATACTGAGCACTTATTGATGCGCTCGTGGTGGGTGCTGGCCCTGCGTGGCCTGGCGGCAGTCGCCTTTGGCGTCATCACCCTGGCCTTGCCGGGCGTGACGGTGTTGTCGCTGCTGACCGTGTTTGCCGTGTATGCGCTGCTGGGCGGCGGCGCCTCCATCGTCGGCGCCTTCAGCAACCGCAAGCATGGCGGCGACTGGTGGGCCTTGCTGCTGCTGGGCATCTGCGGCCTGGCCGTGGGCATTTTGACCATCATCTATCCGCTGCTGACGACCTTTGCCTTGATCGTCATGATGGGCGTCAACGCCCTGATCTCGGGCGTGTTCGATATCGTGCTGGCGATCCGCCTGCGCAAGGCCATCCGGGGTGAATGGCTGCTGGTGCTCAACGCCATTATTTCCATCGCCTTCGGCATCCTGATCCTCGTCTTCCCCGCCGCCGGCACCTTCGCGCTGGTATGGATGATCGGCGTGTACGCCTTGCTGACGGGTATCTTGCTGCTGAGCCTGGCATGGCGCGCCTACAAGCTGAAAAAGGACGGCACCTTCGGTTCCGGCGCGGGGCGCTCGGCCGCCTGATTCCCGTTCCTCGGCCGTGACCATAAGCGCTCCCCGCCACCTGGCCGGGAGCGCTTGTGCGTTACAGGGGCGGTGCGGCGCGAAACGGGCTGTGCTCGGTCAATTCATCGAGATAGGCATCGATGCCGCCCCGTTCGCGTTCCAGGAAGCGCTGCACGGCGTCGGCGAAGGCGGGATGCGCCAGCCAGTGGGCGGACCAGGTCTTTTGCGGCAGGAAGCCCCGTGCCATCTTGTGCTCGCCCTGCGCGCCGCCCTCGAAGGTGGCGATGCCGCTGGCGATGCAAAACTCCAGCGGCTGGTAGTACGCCGTTTCGAAATGCAGGCAGGGCACGTGTTCCAGCGCACCCCAGTAGCGGCCATACAGGGTGTCGCCCGTGTGGATCACCAGCGAGGCGGCAATGGCCCGGCCGTCGCGCTCGGCGATCACGAGTAAGATGTTTTCCGGCATGCTGGCGCCGATGCGCCGGAAGAAGTCCAGCGACAAATAAGGCGAGGAGCGGTGTTCCGCATAGGTATTGCTGTAGCAGCGGTGGAACAGCTGCCAGTCGGCATCCGTCGCCGCCACCCCGCGCACCTGGCGCATGGCCACGCCGGCTTCCTGCACCTTGCGCCGCTCGGCGCGGATATTCTTGCGCTTCTTGGGTTCCAGGGTGGCGAGGAATTGCTCGAAATCCCTGTAGCCGGGATTGAGCCAGTGAAACTGCACGCCGCTGCGCAGCAGGTAGCCGGCTTGCGCCAGCTGGCGCGCTTCGGATTCCGGCGGGAACAGGATATGCGTGGATGACACCCCGGCCGCTTGCTGCTGCGCTTGCAAAAAGGCCAGCAGGGCGGCGCGCGCTTCGCCATCGCGGGCCAGCAGGCGCGTGCCGCTGACGGGCGTGAACGGAATTGCCGACAGCAGTTTCGGGTAATACTCCAGGCCATGCTGCTGATAAGCATCGGCCCAGGCCCAGTCGAACACGTATTCGCCATACGAGTGCAGCTTCACATACAGGGGCAGGGCGGCGGCCAGGGTCTCGCCTTCCCACAGCACCAGGTAATTCGGCTGCCAGCCCGTGTCCGCGCTGGCGCAGCCCGATTCGTGCAGCGCATGCAGGAAAGCGTAGGAAAGGAAGGGATTGGCGTCTGGCTGGCGCGCCAGCAGGTCTGTCCAGGCCGCTTCGCCAATTTCAGCCAGGGTCGAGACGATAGCCGTGCGATAATTCATTGTTGTAGTGTGCATTCATCACTCTCGGGGCGCCACCACCGGCCTGTGCGCCACCGTCTTGTTTAATAAAACGAAATTTCCATCATCATGACAGTCAAAGTCGCAATTGCTCAAATGAATAGTACGGTCGGCGATCTGGCCGGCAACCGTGCCAAGATCTTCGACCTTTCCCGCCGCGCCTTTGCAGCGGGCGCCGATATCGTGCTCACGCCGGAACTGTCGCTGGTCGGCTATCCACCCGAGGACCTGTTGCTGCGCAATGCATTCTACGCAAAAACGCAGGAAGCGTTTGCGGGGCTGGCCGCCGACCTGGCCCAGTTCAAGGATTTGCACGTGGTGGTGGGCCTGCCCCTGCAGGATGAGAAGGGCGTGCGCCACAACGCCGCCTCCGTGCTGCTGAACGGCGAAGTGCTGGGCACCTACCGCAAGCACGACTTGCCGAACACGACAGTGTTCGATGAAAAGCGCTATTTCACGTCGTCCGACCAGGCTTTCGTGTTTGGCGTGAAAGGCGTGCGTTTCGGCATCAATATCTGCGAAGACACGTGGTTCGAGCACGCGCCCATGCGCGCCCGCGCGGCTGGCGCGCAAGTGCTGCTGGTGCCGAACGGTTCGCCATACCACATGAACAAGCAGCACCTGCGCTATGACACCATGCGCCGCAACGTCAGCGCGCAAGGCATGGCCCTCGTGTATGCCAATCTGGTGGGCGGCCAGGATGAACTGATTTTCGATGGCGACTCCTTCGTCATGGATGCGGCCGGCACCATCTGCGCCCAGCTGCGCCATTTCGAGGAAGACTTGCAGCTCGTCGAGTTCGACGGCGCCGCGCCCGTGCCGCAAGCCCTGGCCGCGCCGCTGACGACGGAAGCGCAGGTGTACCAGGCGCTGGTGCTGGGCGTGCGCGACTACATCGGCAAGAACGGTTTCCCCGGCGTGCTGATCGGCATGTCGGGCGGCGTCGATTCCGCCCTGACCCTGGCCATTGCCGTCGATGCGCTGGGCGCCGACAAGGTGCGCGCCGTCATGATGCCGTCGCAATTTACGGCCGATATCTCGTGGATCGATTCGCGCGACATGGTAAAACGCCTGAATGTGCGCTACGATGAAATTCCGATCAAGCAAACCTTCGACGCCTTCCGCGCCACCCTGGCTGACGAGTTCGCCGGACTGGCGGAAGATGCGACGGAAGAGAACATCCAGGCGCGCATCCGCGGCACCTTGCTGATGGCCTTGTCGAACAAGCATGGCAGCATCGTGCTGACGACCGGCAACAAGAGCGAGATGGCCGTCGGTTATTGCACCCTGTACGGCGACATGGCGGGCGGCTTTGCCGTCATCAAGGATATCGCCAAGACCTTGGTGTACCGTTTGTGTGCATACCGCAACAGTGTGTCGGAGGTGATTCCCGAGCGCATCCTGACGCGCGGACCGTCGGCTGAACTGCGCGCCGACCAGCTGGACCAGGATTCCTTGCCGCCGTATGACATACTCGACGGCATCATGCAGCTGTACATGGAAGAAAACCGGCCGATCGCCGACATTATCGAGGCTGGCTACCCGCCGGACGACGTGGCGAAAATCACGCGCCTGATCAAGATCAATGAGTACAAGCGTCGCCAGTCGCCGGTGGGCATCCGCGTCACGCACAGGGGCTTTGGCCGCGACTGGCGCTACCCGATTACCTCCAAGTTTTACGAATAAGGCGGGAGGCCCGTCCAAGCTGCAGCGCAGCGCACTGCCGGTCCTCCCTTGCGCACCGTACCAAAGGTCGGCTGCGCTACGCAAGCCGGTAGTGCACTTGCTCGCTACGCTTGTGCGGGGTCCCGTTAAGCCAGTGGGTGAAGAATTGACGATTATCAATAAGGAGAAAGCCATGAAGCAGATTACAGCCATCATCAAACCATTCAAGCTCGACGAAGTGCGCGAAGCCTTGGCCGATGTGAACGTTACGGGCTTGACCGTGACGGAAGTGAAGGGCTTTGGCCGCCAGAAGGGCCATACCGAGCTGTACCGTGGTGCCGAGTACGTGGTCGATTTCCTGCCGAAAGTCAAAGTCGAAGTGGTGGTGGACGACAGCGTATCGGAGCTGGTGGTCGACGCCATCATCAAGGCGGCCCGCACGGGCAAGATCGGCGACGGCAAGATCTTCGTGCGCGACGTGGAGCAGGTCATCCGCATCCGCACGGGCGAGACCGGCCCGGACGCCGTTTAAGCTTTCTTGCCGGGTCTATGCCAATGATGCTGTCGGATTACGGCTCTTCGAGCCTAATCCGACCTACTGCCTGATATCCGTCGATACGCGTAGGTCGGGTTAGCGCCTGCGCGTAATCCGACGTGAGCCGCCCGGCATCTTGCTGGATCTCCTCCTGGCGAGGTTCAGCGCCCCAGCCGCATGTCGAATTTCCAGCAAATCAGGCGCAAAATGGTGATGCCGCTGGCGCTGGTCCACAGCGCAAAGTCGTGCTCGGCGCCGAAGTGCATCTGCAATAGATAAGCCCAGCAGCCGAAGAAGGCGCAGATGGCATACGGTTTGCCGTCGCGAAAGACCATCGGCACTTCATTGCAGACGATGTCGCGCATCACGCCGCCGAAAATTCCCGTAATCACGCCCATCATCGAGGCGATAAAAATCGGCATGCCGGCGCGCATGGCTTCAGCCACGCCGGCGATGGCGAACATGCCCAGGCCGATGGCGTCGGCCACGACGATCAGGCGTTCCGAGACGATCTGGCGCAGGTGCTGGATCAGCGGCGCGGCCGTCAGGGCCAGCACGAAGATCAAAATCGCGTATTCCTGGTGCGACACCCAGAACAAAGGCCGCTTGTCGAGCAGGATGTCGCGCAGGGTGCCGCCGCCGAACGCCGTGATGAAGGCCACGACGAAGACGCCGACCAGGTCCATGCGCTTGCGGCGTGCCTCGATGAAACCGGAAAACGCGCCCACCAGGATGGCGATGACCTCGATGATCTTGATCAGCGAGCCAGGCGGCAATTGGGGTGGCATCATGGGCGGAGCGCGAGGACAGGAAATAATTGTCACAGGTTAACATGACACGGCCCCGAATGGTGACAAACGGGGCCGTGTGCAGTGTGGTACGTGTGACGGAATGGTAATTGCTTGCTGTCAGGCTTAGCGGATGGGCTGCAAGGCTGCCGAAAGCAAGACGACCAGCGCGCCATCGCCCCCTTCGGAACGGCGCGCCTGGCAAAAGGCGATGACTTCATCCTTCTGCACGAGCCAGCTGTGCACCATGGATTTGAGCACCGGTTCCTGGCCTTTCGAGCCAAAACCCTTGCCGTGAATCACGCGCACGCAGCGCAGCTTGCGCCGCGTGGCCTGGTTCAGGAAGGCGCCGATGCCGTCGCGCGCCTCGTCGCGGCGCAAACCGTGCAAGTCCAGTTCATCCTGGATGGGCCAGTGGCCCTTGCGCATCTTCTTTACCACGTCCGGTCCCACGCCGGGGCGGGCGTAATTCAGGGCCGGATCGTTTTCCAGGTAATGGTCGACTTCGAACAAGTCCGACAGCGATTCGCGCAGCACGGCCGCATCGTCCTCTTCCGGCGTGAGCTTGCGTGCCGGCTGTGCCGCAGCCATGGCGCCCGTCTTGGGCAGGCTGGGCACATAGCGGTCCGACTCGGGCAGGCGCTTGACGCCGCCGATGCTGGCCTTGAAGAGATTGCTCTCCACGGCCCGCACCTGCACCTGCTTGGCGCGCTCGGCTTCAGCCTGGGCGCGCGCATCGGCCTGTTCCTTGAGCTGCTTGCTGACCGCTTTCAGGTCGGCAAAGTCTTTCATCGACGCCATGCGGCGATTACTCCTGGCCTTCCAGGTAGCGCTGGGCGTCCAGTGCTGCCATGCAACCCGTACCGGCGCTGGTGATGGCCTGGCGGTAGATATGGTCCTGCACGTCGCCGGCGGCGAACACGCCCGGCGCGCTGGTGGCCGTGGCCATGCCTTCCAGGCCCGTCCTGGTCTTGATGTAGCCGTTGTGCATCTCCAGCTGGCCTTCGAAGATGCCCGTGTTCGGCTTGTGGCCGATGGCGATGAAGACGCCGTGCACGGACAGCGCTTCGACCTTGCCGTCGATGGTCGACTTGATGTTCAGGCCCGTGACGCCGCCTTCGTTGCCCGTCACTTCGTCGAGGGTGTGGTTATATTTCAACACGATCTTGCCTTCGGCAACCTTGGCGTTCAGGCGGTCGATCAAGATCGCTTCCGCGCGGAACTTGTCGCGGCGATGGATCAGGGTGACTTTATTGGCGATGTTCGACAGGTACAGCGCTTCCTCGACGGCCGTATTGCCGCCGCCGACGACGGCCACTTCCTGGTTGCGGTAGAAGAAGCCATCGCAGGTGGCGCAGGCGGACACGCCCTTGCCCATGAATTCCGCTTCCGATGGCAGGCCCAGGTATTGCGCGGACGCGCCCGTGGCGATGATCAGGGTGTCGCAGGTGTAGTCATGGCTGTCGCCCTTCAGGCGGATCGGCTTTTCATTCAGGAAAGTGGTGTGGATGTGGTCAAACACGATTTCCGTATTGAAACGCTCGGCGTGCTGCAGCAGGCGCTGCATCAAGTCCGGGCCTTGCACGCCCATCGGGTCGCCTGGCCAGTTTTCCACGTCGGTGGTGGTCATCAGCTGGCCGCCTTGTTCCACGCCGGTCACCAGCATCGGGTTCAGGTTGGCGCGCGCGGCGTAGACGGCGGCGCTATAGCCGGCGGGGCCGGAACCGAGAATCAAGACGCGGGCGTGTTTGGTAGTAGTCATGGGAGCTTCTCTATGAGTGTGGTCTATCCGAATTGGGGGCGTACGCGCGAAGAACAAGGACGTATTGCGCTTGCGCAAGCAATCCCAGATTATAGACCAAGCCGCCTGAGGCGACGAATCGTGGGGCCATCCATGACATATATGGCTTAGAATACATCCTTATTATGGGAAATTCCCTTCCAGAAACATTTATCACCTTGCAGCGCTTCCCAGAATGACTAAACCAGCCCAGGCCAATCAAAATAGCTACACCCGTAAACCGGTCGAACGCCGGCCTTTGCCGAACCGGCTGGTAAGGCTGCTGTCGGAGGCGCGCTGGTTCGCGCTGGCCGCGTTTGCCCTGTACTTCGTGCTGATTCTGGCCAGCTTCAACAAGCTCGATCCGGGCTGGTCGCACGCCACCAACGTCGACAAGGTCGCCAACCTGGGCGGCAAGCTGGGCGCGACCTTCTCCGATCTGCTGCTGTATATCTTCGGCTTTTCCGCCTGGTGGTGGTGCGTGTGGCTGCTGCGCACCGTATGGAATGGCTATCGCCGCCTGAGTAAGCGCTTCCTGCTGGAAGAAGAGGAAGTCGAGCGCGAGCACCACGTCGAGATGCTGATCCGCATTGTCGGCTTCTCCATCATGCTGATCGGCAGCATGGGCCTGGAATACCTGCGCATGGCGAAAAGCCTGCACGTGCAGCTGCCGCGCGACCCCGGCGGCGTGCTGGGCCAGCTGGTGGGGCATTCCGCCCACGTGGCCTTCGGCTTCACCGGCGCTACCTTATTACTGTTGCTGCTGTTCGGCCTGGGCTTTTCCCTGTTCTTCCACGTATCCTGGTTGCAAGTGGCCGAGCGCATCGGCGGCGCCATCGAAGACGCCTTCAACTGGTTCGTGCTGCGCTACCAGGACCGCGAAGACCGCCGCCAGGGCGAAGTGGCTGCCGTGCGCCGCGACGAGGTGGTGGTCATCGAGCGGGCCAAGCACGTGGAAAAGCACGTGGCCGCGCCGCCCGTGAAGATCGAGCCGCAGGTCGTCACGGTGGTGAAATCGGAACGCGTGGAAAAGGAGCGCCAGGCCCACCTGTTCGAGAACCTGGGCGATGGCAAGCTGCCGCCGCTGTCCCTGCTCGACGAGGCGCCGCCCGTGGTGGAAACCGTGTCCGTGGAAACCCTGGAATTCACGAGCCGCCTGATCGAAAAGAAACTCTCCGACTTTGGCGTGGATGCCAAGGTAGTGGCCGCTTATCCCGGTCCCGTCGTGACGCGCTACGAAATCGAGCCGGCCACGGGCGTGAAGGGCAGCCAGATCGTCGGCCTGGCGCGCGACCTGGCCCGTTCGCTGTCGCTCACGTCCATCCGGGTAGTGGAAACCATTCCAGGCAAGAACTACATGGCCTTGGAATTGCCGAATAGCAAGCGCCAGATCGTGCGCCTGACGGAAATTCTCGGCTCCAAGGTCTACAACGATGGCGTGTCCAGCCTGACGATTGCGCTGGGCAAGGATATCGCCGGCAAGCCCGTCGTGGCCGATCTGGCGAAGATGCCCCACTTGCTGGTGGCCGGCACCACCGGTTCCGGCAAGTCCGTGGGCATCAATGCGACCATTCTGTCGCTGCTGTACAAGTCCGACCCGCTCGACGTGCGTTTGATTCTGATCGATCCGAAGATGCTGGAAATGTCCGTCTACGAAGGCATTCCGCACTTGCTGGCGCCCGTGGTGACGGACATGCGCCAGGCCGGCCACGCGCTGAACTGGGCCGTGAACGAGATGGAACGCCGCTACAAGCTGATGAGCAAGATGGGCGTGCGTAACCTGGCCGGCTACAACGCCAAGATAGCCGACGCGAAGAAGCGCGAAGAACATATCCCGAATCCGTTCAGCCTGACGCCCGATGCGCCGGAACCGCTGGAAAAACTGCCGACCATCGTCATCATCATCGACGAGCTGGCCGACCTGATGATGGTGGTGGGTAAAAAAGTCGAGGAATTGATCGCGCGCATCGCGCAAAAGGCGCGTGCCGCCGGTCTGCACTTGATTCTGGCCACGCAGCGCCCATCTGTCGACGTGATCACGGGTCTCATCAAGGCAAACATTCCCACGCGTATCGCGTTCCAGGTATCGTCGAAGATCGACTCGCGCACGATTCTGGACCAGATGGGCGCGGAAACCCTGCTGGGCATGGGCGACATGCTGTACATGCCGCCCGGCACCGGTTTGCCGATGCGCGTGCACGGCGCGTTCGTGTCCGATGAGGAAGTACACCGGGTCGTCAGCCATTTGAAGCTGCAGGGCGAACCGAATTACATCGAGGGCATCCTCGAAGGCGGCACCCTGGAAGGCGACGGCGCCGAAGGCGGCGCGCCGGGCGAGGGCGGCGGCGAGGCCGATGCCCTGTACGACCAGGCGGTGGCGGTGGTGCTGAAAAACCGCCGCGCCTCAATTTCGCTGGTCCAGCGCCATCTGCGCATCGGCTACAACCGCGCCGCCCGTCTGCTCGAGCAGATGGAGCAGAGCGGGGTGGTCTCAACCATGCAATCCAATGGCAACCGGGACATCCTGGTGCCGGCGGCCAGTGCAGAACAAGGATAGAGAATGAAGAGCAATACTTTCGCAGCAAAAATCGTCATCGGCGCGGCCGGCATCGCCTGCAGCCTGCTGTTCGCGGCCAGCGCCTCGGCCAGCGCCCTGGAGCAATTCAAGAGCTTTGCCGCCGGCACCAAGTCGGCCAAGGGCGAGTTCGTGCAGCGCCAGGTCAAGAAAGCGGATGCGGGCGGCAAGGCGAAAGTGTCGACCCCGGCCAGCGGCACCTTCGAGTTCGCCCGCCCGGGCAAGTTCATCTGGACGTATCTGAAGCCGTACGAGCAGCTGCTGCAAGCGGACGGCGACAAGCTGTATATCTATGACAAGGACTTGAGCCAGGTGACGGTGAAGAAGCTGGGCGACGCGCTGGGTTCCTCGCCGGCCGCGATCTTGTTTGGCAGCAACGACCTGGAAAAGAATTTCACCCTGGCGGAAGCGGGCACGCGCGATGGCCTGGAGTGGCTGAAAGCGACGCCGAAGGCCAAGGACACGACGTTCGACGAAATCAGCATCGGCCTGCGCAATGGCGTGCCCGAAGCGATGGAATTGCGCGATTCTTTCGGCCAGACGTCGGTGCTGGCGTTCAAGAACTTCCAGAAAAATCCGGCCTTATCCGCCGATCACTTTAAATTTGTCATGCCCAAGGGCGCGGATGTGATTAATAATTAATTTTTCGCAGACTGTCATTGACCGGCCTCGCAGCATGCGGGGCCTTTGCATTCTTACCCGGTAAATATTATGGCGGATCTCTTTTCCACCGCGCCGCGCCAGCCGCTGGCCGAAGCGCTGCGGCCTGCTACCCTCAACGAAGTCATCGGCCAGACGCACCTGCTGGGCGTGGGCAAGCCGCTGCGCCTCGCGTTCGAGGCGGGCAAGGCCCATTCGATGATTTTGTGGGGGCCGCCCGGCGTGGGCAAGACCACCCTGGCGCGCCTGATGGCGAACGCCTTCGACAGCGAATTCATCGCCCTGTCGGCCGTGTTTGCCGGCGTGAAAGATATTCGCGCGGCCATGGACCAGGCGCGCCACAGCCTGGACCAGTTCGGCAAGCACACCTTGCTGTTCGTCGACGAAATCCACAGGTTCAACAAGTCGCAGCAGGACGCCTTGCTGCCGTTCGTCGAATCGGGCCTGGTGACGTTCATCGGCGCGACGACGGAAAACCCCAGCTTTGAAGTGAACTCCGCGCTGCTGTCGCGCGCGCAAGTGTATGTGCTCAAATCGCTCAACGAAGACGAGATGAGGCAGCTGCTGGCCAAGGCGCAAAGTTCCGCCCTGACGCACCTGACCTTCGACGAGGCGGCCGCCGATACCCTGATCGGCTACGCGGACGGCGATGCGCGGCGCTTTTTGAATTTGCTGGAGCAGGCCGAGACGGCTGCCAGCTCGACGGGCACGACCACCATCGACGCGGCCTTCGTCGACAATGCGCTCACCTTGAATTCGCGCCGTTTCGACAAGGGCGGCGACAATTTCTATGACCAGATTTCCGCCCTGCACAAGTCCGTGCGCGGCTCGAATCCGGACGCGGCCCTGTACTGGTTTTGCCGCATGATCGATGGCGGCGCCGACCCGCGCTATTTGTCGCGGCGCATCGTGCGCATGGCCTGGGAAGACATCGGCCTGGCCGATCCCCGGGCGCTGACCATGGTCAATGACGCGGCGGAAACGTACGAACGCCTTGGTTCGCCCGAAGGCGAGCTGGCCCTGGGCCAGGCCGTGATCTACCTGGCGATCGCCGCGAAGAGCAATGCCGGCTACAACGCCTTCAACACGGCCATGGCTTTCGTCAAGAAAGACAAGTCGAAGGAAGTGCCCGTGCACTTGCGCAATGCGCCGACCAAGCTGATGAAGGAACTGGGCTACGGCCACGCCTACCGCTATGCGCACGACGAGCCCGACGCCTATGCGGCCGGCGAAACCTATTTTCCGGACGGCATGGCGGAGCCGGGCTGGTACCAGCCCGTGCCGCGCGGCCTGGAAAGCAAGATCGCCGATAAGCTGGCCTGGCTGCGCGAGCTGGACAGGAAAGCTGGCAAGGGCTGAGCCTTACAGGCCCAGCAGCGCAAAACCGTCATCCTGCGGCGCGTAGCCCACCAGCTTGCGCGTTGCTTCGATGGACAGCCGTTTGTAGCGGTTGTCCGACACGCCATGCACGACGTGGTAGCCGGGCGGCACGTCGGCGCTGATGCAGCGGGCCAGCAGCTGCACCACGTCGCGCTCGCTGATGAAGGCGGCGATGTCGCGCGCGCTGTGCTGCTGGCCATGCGCAAACCGCGCCACGTTGGCGATGCGCACGGCGATCGCCGTCATGCCGTGCTGGTGGGCAAACGCGGAGGCCACGCCTTCGCCGAAGGCCTTGCTGGCGCCATACATGTTGGCGGGCCGGGCCGGCATGTGCTCGTGCACCTGGACGTCCAGCGGATAGCCTTCGATGGCTTGCGCGCTGCTGGCAAACACCACCCGTTTTACTCCCTGTGCCTGCGCCGCGCGAAAGATGTTGTGCGTGCCGACGATGTTCGGCTGAAGCAATTGCGTGTCGAAATCGGCGCTGGCGTGGGGCACGCCGGCCAGGTGCAGCACCACGTCGATATTCGCGCAGGCGGCCAGGCAGGCGGCGTGGTCGGCCACGTCGAGCTGAATGGACGGGCAGGGCGCTTCGGCCAGCTTGCCTGTGTGCAGGTCGGCCAGGCGCAGAGAGAATTCCCCGTGCCGGCGCTGCCAGAAAACGGTGCCGATGACGCCGGCGGCGCCCGTGACGAGGACGCGCAAAGGCGGGGCTGCTGGAGTCGGTGTTGCCTGATTCATGTATTCCTTGTGGTCATTAATGTGGGAAAGGTTCCCGCCAGCAGACGTTGCCAGACGGAATGCTGCGCGGCGGGGCCATGCACGCGGATGCGTCCGCTGCCCACGGCTTCCACCAGCACCAGGCCCCCGTTCGGTATCGTATAGCGTTCGCCGCCGCGCAGCACGCAGTCGTCGAACTGGGCGTAGGCCGTGATCCAGGCCGTGCCGTGCAGGCATTCGATCACGGCGCTGTCCGCCTTTTCCAGGCGCAGGGGATGTTGCGGGCGCAGTTCATGGTCGGTGTGCATGGCGAAACTCCTGGTGGGCGGACAGGAACAGCTTAGGCCCTGGGGCACAACGAGAACAGATGCAGGAAAACGAAATTGTCATGAACACAGTGTCCGGCGGCGTACACTGTGCTTGTCAAAAAAATCGGCAACTGTATCTGTGCCGGTGCAGCGCGGGGGCCGCATACTGAAGGGATGAACATGAGTACGCATATCAATCTGTACGAGCACTTGGCCAACGAGCTGGGCGCGCTGATCGACGCGCGCGTGTTCGCGCCCGGCGAGCGCCTGCCGTCCATCCGCCACCTGGCGCAGCAAAAGCGCATTTCCATCAGCACGGTGATGCAAGCCTTGCGCCTGATGGAGGACCGGGGGCAGGTCGATGCGCGGCCCCAGTCCGGCTATTTCGTGCGCCACCGGGCGCCGCGCCGCCCGTGCAGCGCCGATGCGCCGCACCTGAAAGAGCCGGCCTTCGTCGGCATCAACAACCTGCTGATGCGCGTGCTGAAGGAGAACGAAACGCGCGACGTGGTGCAGCTGGGCACGGCCTGGCCGCCCGACGAGATCCTGCCGATCAAGCGCATGCAGCGCACCATCAGCGCGGTGGCGCGGCGCGATCCCGTCTTGCTGAGCAAGGTCAGCTGCTATGACATCAGCGAGGGCAACTTCCTGCGCCAGGTGACGCGCCGCGCCCTGGACTGGGGCAAGCTCGACCCGGACGAGATCGTCGTGACGAATTCCTGCACGGAAGCGATCAGCCTGTGCCTGCGCGCCGTGGCCCGGCCGGGCGACACCATCGCCATCGAGTCGGCCACGTATTTCGTGCTGCTGCAGATGATCGAAAGCCTGGGCATGAAGGCGCTGGAAATTCCCACCGACCCGAAGACGGGGCCGTCGCTCGATGCGCTGGAACTGGCCCTGCGCGCCGGTCTCGTGCAAGCATGCCTGTTCGTGCCGAACGCGAACAACCCGCTCGGTTGCGTCATGCCGGAAGAAAACAAGAAGCGCCTGGCGGGACTGCTGTCGGAATTCAATGTGCCGCTGGTGGAAGACGACGTGTACGGCGACCTGTGCTTTGCCCCGCAGCGGCCCTGGCCCGTGAAGGCCTACGACACGAGCGGCAACGTCTTGCTGTGCTCCTCGTTTTCCAAGGCCATCACGCCCGCCTCGCGCGTGGGCTACGTGCTGGCCGGGCGCTACGCGCAGGAAGTGGCGCTGCTGAAAACCGTGTCCAGCGGCGCCACCAGCCATTTCTTCCAGGCCGTGCTGGCCGATTTCCTGGAAGGCAGCAGCTACGACCAGCAGCTGCGCAAGATGCGGCGCACCCTGGTGCAGCGCATCGCGCGCATGTCCGACGCCGTGGCCGCCCACTTTCCCGCGGACTGCATGCTGTCCGAACCGCAGGGCGGTTTCGTGCTGTGGGTGCAGATGCCGCCGCAGGTCGACGCGCTGGCCCTGCACGGGCAGGCGATCGCCGAAGGCGTGGCCTTCATGCCGGGCCAGCTGTTCTCCGCTTCGGGCAAGTTCGGCAATTATCTGCGGCTCAACTGCGGCAACGCGTGGACGCCGCGCATCGAGCAGGCCATCGGCCGCCTGGGGCGTCTGGTCAAGGACGCCTTGTAGAACGCCTGTCAAAACCTACTGCGCGGCGCGCTTTGCGGCCTGCGATGCTCACTGTGCTACAGCACAGTTGCGCTTCTTAGCCACAAATCACTGCCGCTCGCTACGGTTTTGTCAGGCGTTGTTCATTCCCTTGTTTTCCCTTCAGTCCCCGTTTTTCACCGTTCGCTCCTTGTTTTTCGCCGCTGGTCGCAAGCCGGTGGCGTCTTGCCGGCGCGTTGGCTAAAGTACCACCATACCAACCGCAGTCAAACGAATAAACCAACCAGGAGTTACATCATGAACGCACTGAAAAACATGGAAATCGCCTTCGTCGCCGCCGCCGTCATCGCCGTTGGCGCCAGCTTCGCCACGGCCGGCGCGAATACGGTCGAAGTGAGCGCCAGTACCACCGTGATCGCCCAGGCCGCCGACAGCAAGATGCCTGTCGTTACCGTCAGCGCCCGCCGCCTGACGGCCGCCGAAAAAGCCGCCTTTATCTGAAGCAAACTGTAAAGCGGGCGCGAGTGCCCAGCCAGGCTGCCATGACGATGGCGGGCCGTGTGCAAAACTCATAAGGAAGTGAACGGGTCTTGGTACAATGGATGCTTTCGATACATCGGCACCGCCATCCACCCATGATAGATATCCAACTTCTCCGTAAAGACATCGCTAGCGTCGCAGAACGCCTGGCGACGCGCAAATTCCAGCTCGACGTGGCCGGTTTTACCGCCCTCGAAGCCGAACGCAAGGCGATCCAGACGCGCACCGAAGAACTGCAGGGCAAGCGCAACGCGCTGTCCAAGCAAATCGGCATGTTGAAAGGCAAGGGGGAAGACACCTCGGCCGTGATGGCGCAAGTGGCGGGCCTGGGCGACGAACTGAAAGCCGATGAAGCGGCACTGACCCTCGTGCAAGCCAAGCTGAGCGATTTCATCATGGCCGTGCCGAACCTGCCGCACGAGTCGGCCCCCGTGGGTACGGACGAGTCGGGCAACGTGGAAGTGCGCAAGGTCGGCACGCCGCGCACGTTTGACTTTGAAGTCAAGGATCACGTCGACGTGGGCGGCCCGCTGGGCCTCGATTTCGAAGTGGCCACCAAGCTGACTGGCTCGCGCTTCTCCGTCATGAAGGGCGGCATCGCCCGCCTGCACCGCGCGCTGGCGCAATGCATGCTCAACACGCACGTGGACGAGCATGGCTACACGGAATGTTATACCCCGTACATGGTCAACGCCGATTCCCTGCGCGGCACGGGCCAGCTGCCGAAATTCGAAGCCGATCTGTTCTCGGTGAAAAAAGGCGGCGTGGAAGGCGAGGGCGAGACCTTCTACCTGATTCCGACGTCGGAAGTGTCGCTGACGAATATCGCCCGCGACGAGATCCTGGCGCTCGATCAGCTGCCCCTGAAAATGACGGCCCATACGCCATGCTTCCGCTCGGAAGCGGGCAGCTATGGCCGCGACACGCGCGGCATGATCCGCCAGCACCAGTTCGACAAGGTGGAAATGGTGCAAGTGGTGCACCCTGACACTTCCTATCAAGTGCTGGAAGAAATGGTCGGCCATGCGGAAACGATTCTGCAACGCCTGGGCCTGCCATACCGCGTGATGTCGCTGTGCACGGGCGACATGGGCTTTACGGCCACCAAGACCTTCGACCTGGAAGTGTGGCTGCCGGCGCAAAACACCTACCGCGAAATCTCGTCCCTGTCGAACTGCGAAGCCTTCCAGGCCCGCCGCATGCAGGCGCGTTTCCGCAACGCGGCCGGCAAGCCGGAACTGGCGCACACCCTCAACGGCTCCGGCCTGGCCGTGGGCCGCACCCTGGTCGCCGTGCTGGAAAACTACCAGCAGGCGGACGGCAGCATCGAGATTCCCGCAGTGCTGCGTCCGTACATGGGCGGCCTGACGCATCTGAAGGCCTAAGCAAGAGCACGCAGCCGGGTGGAATGAAAGGCGAAAAATAGTCCTTCCATTTTCTCAAGCGGCTGCTATAATCTTGCCTTCTCGCAGCAATGCGGGAAAAGACCGCAGCAAATGGAGAGGTGGCAGAGTGGTCGAATGTACTTGACTCGAAATCAAGCGTACGTTAAATCGTACCGTGGGTTCGAATCCCACCCTCTCCGCCAGAACAAATAAAGAAAGCTCCCGCAAGGGAGCTTTTTTTATTTGTGGCGGCGAAGAGGAGCAAGGCGCCTGCGCGCCTTGCGCGTGGGATGCGAAGACGAGCGCGTACTCGCGCGAGGCTCTCCGAATCGTCCAATTGGTTTTACGCGCGCGCCAAGGCGGCGTCTACAAAAATGAACCGCGTCTCGCGCCAGGCTTTCCGAATCGTCCAATTGGTTTTACGCGCGCGCCAAGGCGGCGTCCACAAAAACGAACCGCGTCTCGCGCCAGGCTCCCCGAATCGTCCATATTTTTTCAAAGCAGGATTAGCAACAAACCCCTACCCAACTGAACAATCCCCATGCTAAAATAGCGCCTCGTTCAAACGGACACGTCAGTTTGAATGAAAAGACCGCAGTAAACGGAGAGGTGGCAGAGTGGTCGAATGTACTTGACTCGAAATCAAGCGTACGTTAAATCGTACCGTGGGTTCGAATCCCACCCTCTCCGCCAGAATACATAAGAGAAGCTCCCGCAAGGGAGCTTTTTTTATGCCCGCAAGGTCACAAAACCACCAGCGCAAAGTCCAGGTAGAAAAACCGCCCAAAGCGCGCAGCGCAAGGCGTTTTTTCCTCCATTCAGGGTTGAAAGGCCAGCCGACCACTACCGCAAGCTAGTGCACCAGCCTCACCACCGCAAACGCGACGCCCGCCACGTCTTCTGCAGTCCGGGCCCGATGCCGGCGCTGTCCACGCTACCGCTTGCCGATGGCGCCCGCCTTGACCCCGCTCAGCCTATGGTAATCTACCCGATCCCCCATCCCGCGAACCCAAGCAATGAGCCGATTCTGGAGCACCATCGTCAGCGAGCTGACCCCCTACATTCCCGGCGAGCAGCCCAAGCTGCCCGGCCTGGTCAAGCTGAATACCAATGAAAACCCGTACGGCCCGTCGCCGCAGGTGCTGGCCGCGCTGCGCGAAGCTGCCACCGACAGCCTGCGCCTGTATCCGGATCCTTCCGCCAGCGAACTGAAGCAAACCCTGGCCGGCTACCATGGCTTGAACAGCGCGCAAGTGTTTGTCGGCAACGGCTCCGACGAAGTGCTGGCGCTGGCCTTCATGGCCTTGCTCAAGCACGACGCGCCGCTGCTGTTCCCGGACATCAGCTACAGTTTTTATCCCGTGTATTGCAAGCTGTATGGCATCGATTACCGCACCGTGCCCCTCGACGAGGCCATGCGCATCCGCCCGGAAGATTACCAGGGGCCATGCGGCGCCATCATCTTCCCGAACCCCAATGCGCCAACGGGCGTGGACTTGCCGCTGGCCGGCGTGGAAGCGCTGCTGCGCGCCCATCCCGATGCGGTGGTGGTGGTCGATGAAGCGTATGTGGATTTCGGTGGCGAGAGCGCCGTGGCCTTGCTGGAGCGTTATCCGAACTTGCTGGTGGTGCAGACGTTCTCGAAGTCGCGTTCGCTGGCCGGCTTGCGCGTGGGCTGCGCATTCGGGCATGCGGACTTGATCGAGGCGCTGGAGCGCGTGAAGAACAGTTTCAACTCGTATCCGCTGGACCGCCTGGCGCTGGCTGGCGCCATTGCTTCCCTACATGATGAAACATATTTCCAGCACACGCGCCAGGCCGTGATGGCCAGCCGCGAACAGCTGACGGCGGATTTGAGGGCGCTGGGTTTCGAGGTGCTGCCATCGGTGGCCAATTTCGTCTTTGCCCGCCACCCGCAACATGACGCGGCACAACTGGCGGCCGGACTGCGCGCCAAAGCTGTGATCGTGCGCCATTTCAATGCGCCCCGCATCAGCCAGTATCTGCGCATCAGCATCGGCAATGTGGGGGAATGCGCGGCCCTGATGACGGCCTTGCGAGAATTGCTGGCGTGACTTGCTGGCGTGAGCAAAGGCCTGGTACGGCTGCCGGCAGCCGTACCAGGCGCCAGTTTATTGCGGGCCGGCCCGGCGGCGGCGCGTCATGAAGCCCAGCAAGCCCAGGCCGCCCAGCAGCATGCCGTAGGTGGCTGGTTCCGGTACGGCCGATACGGACAGGTTATTGATGGTCGGCCAGATGCCGATCTGTCCCGCCGTGCTGACGGACAGGTCGGAGAAGGCGCCCGTCGACAGGAAGCCGACAAACGAAGCCTGCGTCGGCAAGGCCAGTTCGTAGGTGAGCAGTTCACCCAGCGCGTTGCGCGCGGTCAGCGTGATGCTCTGGCTGCTTGCATACTCGCCGGAAAAGTCTGAACCGAAGAAGAATCCCCCCACCCCGCGTACGGCGCTGGAAAAGTTGGAGAACACCACGCTGTCGTTGCGGTTGTTCGTGCTGAGCCAGCTATCGCTGCCCGTACCCGCGCCATACAGGATGGGCGAAGCGCCCACGCTGCCTACCGTGTAGGCATAGCTGCCGGCGCTGCGGTTCAGCGGGCCGTCGAGCGCGTCGATGGGCAGATCATCAAAGGTATCGACACCAGTATTGCCAACGGCTGCCAGATAGGCGGACTGGCTGGTAAACACCGTGATGTCCGCGTGGGCGGCGCTGGCGGCAAGCAGCAGGGCGGCGGCGCTGATGATTTTCAGGCGGGAAGTAGTAGTTTGCAAGATCGACTCCTTAACAGGGATGGGGGAAAGGATGTGACACTGTGCATCCGAGATTTCCAAATGCCAATTCAATATAATATTGGATAGAAATAAATGCAACATAAAGTTTCTTTATGATAATTTTCATCTTGCATAGTTGGAATGCGGATGTCCCCAGCTGCCGTGGCCGATGTGCCCATGGAACCATATGCCACCGCGATGCTGCCAGGGCGGGGCATTTGTGCAACAATAATCGGATTCATTCATCGACAGGACGGACAATATGGCAAAAGTGGCATTCATCGGTTTGGGCGTCATGGGTTTCCCCATGGCAGGCCATCTGGCGGCGGGCGGGCACGACGTCACCGTGTACAACCGCAACCCGGCGCGCGCGGCCGCCTGGCTGGAGCAGCACAAGGGCAAGAGCGCCGCCACGCCGGCCGCCGCCGCTGCCGGTGCCGAGTTCGTGTTCACCTGCATCGGCAACGATAACGATCTGTATCAAGTGATCCTGGAAGAGGGCGGCCTGCTGTCCGCCATGGCGCCGGGCAGCATCCTGATCGACCATACGACGGCGTCCGCCGAAGCGGCGCGCACCATCCACGCGGCGGCGAAAGAGAAGGGCGTGTTCTTCCTTGACGCGCCCGTGTCCGGCGGCCAGGCGGGGGCGGAAAACGGCAAGCTGACGGTGATGGTGGGCGGCGACGCGGAAGCGTACGCGCGCGCCGAACCCGTCATCGCCCTGTTTGCCCGCGCCGTCACCTACATGGGTGCCTCCGGTTCCGGCCAGCTCACAAAAATGGTCAACCAAATCTGTATCGCCGGCCTCGTGCAAGCCTTGAGCGAGGGCATCGCCTTTGCGGAAAATGCGGGCCTGGACGCGGCCCTGGTGGTGGACGTGATTTCCAAGGGCGCGGCGCAGTCGTGGCAGCTGGAAAACCGGGGCAAGACCATGATAGAGCGCAAGTTCGATTTCGGCTTCGCTGTCGACCTGATGCGCAAGGACCTGGGCATCTGCCTGGCCGAAGCCAAGCGCAACGGCAGCGACCTGCCTGTGACGGCATTGACGGACCAGTTCTATGGCGAAGTGCAGCAGGCAGGCGGCAACCGTTACGATACGTCCAGCCTGATTACCCGCCTGAACAAAAAGTAATCTTTTTAACCTCAGCAACAGCGGCGCGACCCTGCAAAGGGCCGCGCCGCTTGTCGTTTACGCCTGCTTTTAAATTAAAACGTCAGTTTCCGGAACATCTGGTTTCGATTTTCATGGGAAAGCATGGACTTCGCTAGCTCATCGTGTATTATTAAAAAACGAGATGAAATGTCCCAATTTTTAAAACATTATGAGCGGACCCGCATGAAAACCAACTCCTCAGCGATAACACGCGTTGTCGACAAGAACATTCCCTACCTGTCTTCCGCCGTCGCCATCTGGCGTCCCCGCGCCGTGCTGCGCAGCTGGCCCGGCGTCGCCATCGCCCTGGTGATCGCCCTGTCGGCTACTTTTATTTCCAGCAATTACGGCGGCCCGCAGCTGCTGTATGCCTTGTTCTTTGGCCTCGCCTTTCACTTTCTCGCGTCCGACCCCACGTGCAAGCCCGGCATCGAATTTTGCAGCAAGGTGCTGCTGCGCACGGGCGTGGCCTTGCTGGGCGCGCGCATCACCTTCAACCAGATCGCCTCGGTCGGCGTGACGCCCTTGCTGATCGTCGTCGGCGGCCTGGTGGCGACCCTGGGCTTCGGCTACCTGCTGGCCAGGTGGCTGAAACGCCCCCTCACGGAAGGCATCCTGTCGGGCGGCTCCGTGGCCATCTGCGGCGCATCGGCCGCGCTGGCCATCTCGGCCGTGCTGCCGCAAACCAAGGAAAACGAAAAGTTCACCCTGCTGACGGTGGTGGGCGTGACCACCCTGTCGACCCTGGCCATGATCGTCTACCCGCTGCTGGTCAAGCTGCTGGGCTTTGATCCGACGGAAGCGGGCGTGTTCATCGGCGGCACCATCCATGACGTGGCGCAGGTGGTGGGCGCCGGCTACCTGGTCAGCAACCACACGGGCGACGTTGCCACCTTCGTCAAGCTGACGCGCGTGGCTTGCCTGGTGCCCGTCGTGCTGGGCCTGTCGATCATGTTCAAGCGCAAGGACGGCAAGAGCGAGGTGGATGCACCGCCGCTCGTGCCCTTCTTCCTGATCGGCTTTGTGTGGCTGGTCATCACCAACAGCCTGGGCCTGATTCCGCAGGAGGTGAATGGCTGGATCAACAATGCCTCGCGCGCCTGCCTCGTCATCGCCATTGCCGCCCTAGGCGTGAAAACGTCGTTCCAGTCGCTGGCCTCGCTGGGCTGGCGTCCCGTGATCATGCTGGTGATGGAAACGGTGTGGATCGCCGCCTTCGTCGCCATCGCCGTGCTGCTGACGCGCTGAACGCACCGGGCCTGCCATGAAAGTCCTTGTCCTCGGCGCCGGCGTGGTCGGCACGGCCACGGCCTGGTATCTGCGCCAGGCGGGCCACGACGTGCGCGTGCTGGAACGCCAGGCGGGCGCGGCGCAGGAAACCAGCTTCGGCAATGGCGGCCAGATTTCCGTCTCACATGCCGAGCCGTGGGCCAATCCGGCCACCCTGCGCAAGGTCGTGCGCTGGCTGGGCAAGGACGATGCGCCGCTGCTGTTCCGTCCCCGCCTCGATTCGCTGCAATGGCGGTGGGCCGTGCACTACCTGCGCGAATGCCTGCCCTCGCGTGTGGCGCGCAACATGCGCCAGATCGTCGCCCTGGCCGAGTACAGCCGGCAGAGCCTGCAAGCCTTGCGGCGCGAGACGGGCATCGAATACGACCACCTGGAGCGAGGCATTTTGCATTTCTATACGGACCGGCAGGAGTTCGATAAATCGCAGTCCGGCGCCGCGCTGCTGCGCGAACTGGGTTGCCCGCGCAACACCGTCAGCGCCGACGAGGTGATCCGCATCGAGCCGGCCCTGGCGCATGCGCGCAAGCAGATCGTCGGCGGCGACTTCACGGCCAGCGACGAGTCCGGCGACGTGCATCTGTTTACCACGGCGCTGGCGGCCCGCGCGGCGGCGGCCGGCGTGGATTTTCGCTTCGGCGCCACCGTGACGCGCTTGCTGCTGGATGGCGAGAGAGTCACGGGCGCGGAATGCATCGACGCGCAGGGGCGCCACCGCCTGGAGCACGCGGACGCCGTGGTGGTGGCCATGGGCAGCTTTTCCGCGCCCCTGCTGCAGCCGCTGGGCCTGCGCCTGATGTTATATCCGGGCAAGGGATACTCGGCCACGTATCCGATTCTCGATCCCGCCAGCGCACCGACCGTGTCGCTGACGGACGATGGCCATAAATTGGTGTTTTCGCGCCTGGGCTTGCGCCTGCGCGTGGCGGGCACGTGCGAGCTGAACGGCTACACGCGCGAACTCAATCCCGTGCGCTGCGCCGCCATCACGCGCCGCGTGCAGGCCCTGTTTCCCCATGCCTGCGATTACGGCGACCCCATCTACTGGGCCGGCCTGCGCCCGCTGACCCCCTCGAACGTGCCCTACATCGGCGCCACGCGCTACCGCCAGCTATTCCTCAACACGGGCCACGGCACCCTGGGCTGGACCATGGGCTGCGGCGCGGGCAGGGCGCTGGCCGACCTCGTGTCGGGACGGCGGCCGGACGTGGATTTTGCGTTTTGCGGGGAGCCGCCCCGGCAAGAGACCGCTTTGGTTCAACTTAGGAGAGCACCACGATGAGAGACGCCACCACCCCCGCACAAAACGGCCTGACCCTGGCCGGCACCACCTACCAGTCGCGCCTGCTGGTGGGCACGGGCAAGTACAGGGATTTCGAGGAAACGCGCCTGGCCATCGAGGAAAGCGGCGCCGAGATCGTCACCGTCACCATCCGCCGCGTGAATATCGGCCAGGAAAAGGGCGAACCGAATCTGCTCGACTTCATACCGCCGTCGAAATACACGATCCTGCCCAACACGGGCGGCTGCTACAACGCGCGCGACGCCGTCTACACGCTGCAACTGGCGCGCGAACTGCTGGGCGGCCACCCGCTGTGCAAGCTGGAAGTGCTGGGCGACGACAAGACGCTGTTCCCGAACATGCCGGAAACGTTGAAGGCGGCGCAGGAGCTGGTGCGCGACGGTTTCCAGGTGATGGTGTATTGCAGCGACGATCCGATCCAGGCGCGCATGCTGGAAGACATCGGCTGCATCGCCGTCATGCCGCTGGCGTCGCTGATCGGCTCGGGCATGGGCATTTTGAATCCGTGGAATTTGTCGCTGATCATCGAGCAAGCCACCGTTCCCGTGCTGGTCGACGCGGGCGTCGGCACGGCGTCGGACGCGGCCATTGCCATGGAACTGGGCTGCGACGGCATTTTGATGAATACCGCCATCGCGGCTGCGCGCGAACCCATCCGCATGGCGCGCGCCATGAAACTGGCAGTACAGGGCGGACGCGAGGCTTACCTGGCCGGACGCATGCCCCGCAGAGCAGGCGCCATGCGCGCCTCGCCCTCGTCGCCGATGGCCGGGCTGATCGCCTGAGCCGAGTTTGCAGCACCGTAGTTGAGTATCGTTTCAAGCGTTTATAAAAATCACAATACCTGGAGATGACATGAAACACACACTCGTAGCGGCGGCCATCCTGGCCTCCTTCTTTGCCGGCAGTGCCAGCGCCCAGTCGTCCGTCACCGTGTACGGCTTGCTCGACGCGGGCCTGACGTCCGAGCATGGCGGCGCGGAAGGCAGCGTCACCAAGCTGGCCACCGGCGTGCAGTCGGGCAGCCGCATCGGCTTCAAAGGCACGGAAGACCTGGGTAACAACCTGAAAGCCAACTTCCTGCTGGAAAACGGTCTCGACCTCGACACGGGCGCCTACCGCCAGGGCGCCTTGTTCGGGCGCAAGGCCTACGTGGGCCTGTCGGGCGGCTTCGGCGCCGTGAATATCGGCCTGCAGCACAATCCGCTGTTTACCGCGCTGGACAACATCGACCCGTTCGAGACGGGCATGACGGGCGCCTCGATCAACCTGATGAGCGTGGCCAGCCTGCGCACGAAAAATTCCATCATGTACGAGACGCCGAAGGTGAACGGCTTGTCGGCTGCCGTGATGTACGGCCTGGGCGAAAAGCCGGACAGCAACACCCTGGGCCGCACCATCGACTTTTCCATCGATTACGCCAACGGCCCGCTGGTGCTGACCCTGGCCCACGACAACCGCAAGGACACGCCCTTGAACACGGCGAAAGTGACCTTGCTGGGCGGCACATACGACTTCGGTCCCGCCAAGCTGCACGCCGCGTATGAAACGGACAAGGACGACCTGGGCACGGATTTCCGCGACGTCATGCTGGGCGTATCCGCGCCCGTGGGGGCGGCCGGCAGCGTGATGGCTTCGTACATCAAGAAGGATGACCGCACGGATGCGCGCCGCGGCGGGCGCCAGCTGGCCATCGGCTACACGTATGCCTTGTCCAAGCGCACGAACCTGTACACCTCGTATGGCCGCATCAACAACGATGGCGCGGGCACCAACTTCGTTGGCGACGCCTCCAGCGGCGGCAGCGCGCCCTTGCCGGGCCATCACTCAAGCGCCTTCACGGCGGGCATGCGACTGAAGTTCTAAGGCGCACGGCGGGCAACACCCATGGCGGCTTATCTGTTGCGGATCAGCCGCCATTGTTGTTTCAGGAGCGGCGCAGAGGCGCGGATTTCAGATTCAGGAATGAAACAGTCCGATTTTTCACGAAATCTCATTGACAGCCCATTTCGCAACCGTTAAATTGAACACGTATTTCAAATATCGGAACAAAACATACCGATTTTTTATAAAACTGTAAGGAGACTGAGCCATGACCGATTTGTCCGACCAAAAAGCCGCCGCCGCAGCGGCCACCGCAGTGACCCCGACTGGCCCGCAAAAGATGACGCCTTCCGAAGCGTTCGTGGAAACCCTGGCCGCCAACGGCGTGACCGACATGTTCGGCATCATGGGCTCGGCTTTCATGGACCCGATGGATATCTTCGCCCCCGCCGGCATCCGCCTGATTCCCGTCGTGCACGAGCAGGGCGCCGGCCACATGGCCGACGGCTATGCCCGCGTCTCGGGCCGCCATGGCGTGGTCATCGGCCAGAACGGTCCCGGCATCAGCAATTGCGTCACGGCGATTGCCGCCGCCTACTGGGCGCATACCCCGGTGGTCATCATCACGCCCGAGACGGGCACCATGAGCATGGGCCTGGGCGGCTTCCAGGAAGCGAACCAGCTGCCGATGTTCGAGGAATTCACCAAATACCAGGGCCACGTGACGAATCCCGCCCGCATGGCCGAATTCACGGGCCGCTGCTTTGACCGCGCCATGTCGGAAATGGGCCCGACCCAGCTGAACATTCCGCGTGACTATTTCTATGGCGAAATCAAGGCCGAGATCCCTCAGCCGAACCGCCTGGACCGCGGCGCCGGCGGCGAGCAAAGCCTCGACGATGCGGCCGAACTGCTGGCCAAGGCCAAGTTCCCCGTGATTATTTCCGGTGGCGGCGTCGTCATGGGCGACGCCATCGAGGAGTGCAAGGCGCTGGCCGAGCGCCTGGGCGCGCCCGTCGTCAACAGCTACCTGCACAACGACTCGTTTCCGGCCAGCCATCCGCTGTGGTGCGGTCCGCTGGGCTACCAGGGTTCCAAGGCGGCCATGAAACTGATTGCCCAGGCCGACGTCGTCGTGGCCCTCGGTTCGCGCCTGGGACCGTTCGGCACCTTGCCGCAGCACGGCATGGATTACTGGCCGAAGAATGCCAAGATCATCCAGATCGACGCCGACAACAAGATGCTGGGCCTGGTGAAAAAGATTTCGGTGGGCATCTGCGGCGACGCCAAGGCGGCCGCGAAAGCGATTCTTGCCCGTCTGGACGGCAAGGCCCTCGATTGCGATACGACGCGCGACGCGCGCTATGCCACCGTGCAAGCGGAAAAGGCGGCGTGGGAAGAGGAATTGACGAACTGGACGCATGAAAAAGATGCGTACAGCCTGGACATGATCGAAGAGCAGAAGAAAGAGCCGGGCAACTACCTGCACCCGCGCCAGGTCTTGCGCGAGCTGGAAAAAGCCATGCCGGAAGACGTGATGGTGTCCACCGACATCGGCAACATCAACTCGGTGGCCAACAGCTATTTGCGCTTCGAGAAGCCGCGCAGCTTCTTTGCGGCGATGAGCTTTGGCAACTGCGGCTATGCGTTTCCGACCATCATCGGCGCCAAGGTGGCCGCGCCGCACCGTCCGGCCGTGTCGTATGCGGGCGACGGCGCCTGGG
>NZ_CDXDQE010000013.1:0-216318 GCF_978021625.1 Janthinobacterium foliorum
GGGATATTAGCCACTACCTGATGCACCGGTATAACTGGATACGGCCACATCAGTTCAATGAGGGATTGGCTCCGGCCGTCACCGAAGAAAAACTTAACGTAGTGTCCGGGATGGGTTGACCACTACACTACAGAGGCAAGCGCCTCTCGCAAAATGAGCTTGTAGTTAGTGGCAATTTCTTCACGGATCAAGCGCAAAGTGTAGCCGTCGGCAATTGACGCGTTGTAGTAGTACTTGTGTATGTAATCGCCAAACAGCGCACGGGAGTTGTAATCGTCTCCGAGTAGCGGCGTACCAGTTAGCCCAATCTTGATTGCATTGCGATCTGACTGGGTGAGGTTTGCAAGAAAACTGCCCTGTGGGTTATAGCTGCGGTGAACTTCGTCAAGAAAGTAGACTCGCTGGATGCCAACGTCATAATCCTCTGTACGCACTACATCAGGGTCATCTTGGAATTTCTGAATATTGACCACAGTGATTTCAGGCTTGCCGGTGTTATTGTGCAGTACCTTTGTGGTCTTTATGTCGCGAGCGAAAGCCTCGCGACTATCAATGCTGTGCACCACAAGCCCGCGCCCCGCAAACTCCCGCTGCGCCTGGATGAGCAGATCAAGTCGATCGACGATGAAGTAGAACTTGGGAATGGCGCCTCGCCTCTGAAAGTAGTCAGTCAGAAAGCGGGTGTTGTAGTACGCCAGTGCTGTTTTTCCACTGCCTTGTGTGTGCCAAATAATGCCCTTTCTCACGCCAGCGTCAAGCTTGCGCTCGATCGCCTTGGTAGCGAAGAGTTGCGGGTATCGCATGACGTGCTTTTGCAGGCCATCGGTCTCATTTACATAAACAAGCGCGAATCGCAGCAAGAAAGCCAGCCGATCACGACTGAACAGCGAGGTACAAATGCGGTTGGTCGGTGCATCGGGAGATTTGTTGCTGAGAAATTCAGGGCTATACTTGATAACATTTAGGTTATTGTCGCGCAGCACCTCGTTCTCAATGGCGTCGTTCTCGTCGGCCAGCAACCTCGACAGATCCAGTGTTTCTTCTTCGCGGAAATAGTTGAATACTGGCGAATCATAGGACGGACTAGCATAGAATGCGCCTTCGATGGGCTGCGGTGAGCCATCCTCGTACTCCATGTTATTGGAGAAGACCATCAGTTGCGTGATGTTAATAAAACGACGGAAACGCGGATTCCGACTGCGTGTGACGATGCGATTGCGCTCGGCAAGCACGCCTTCGCGGTTATTCGGCTTCTTGACCTCGATAAAACTTAGCGGCATGCCGTTGATGAGCAGCGTAATGTCAGGCCGAAACTCGTCGTCGCCGTTCTTGCACGTCAACTCTGTAACAACATGGAAGCTGTTATTGTCAAAATTCTCGAAGTCGATTAATCGGACTCCTGAACGTTCAGTAAGTTTTTCGTAGAAGGCTCTGCCGAGGTCTTCGTTATCCAGCAGCAGTTTGACGTCAGTAAACAGACGATCTATGTTGCTGGCATCAATGTCTGGGTTGATCTGGGCGATGGCCGCTCGGAAAAGGTCCGGGAAGATGTTGGTTTCTTCATCCCAAGTAGCATCTTTCAGGGAAAGATAGCGGTAGCCAAGTCGCACCAAATGCAGGATGCATGGAATCTTGACTCGTGAGTCCTCGCTGAAAACCATCAGTTTTTCTCTCCTTATTCATCTTTGTAATTTGAAACCGCACTTACTGAGTATTCGTCAGCCCCACCCGCACGCACCCATTCATCGACCTCGGAAAGTTGAAACTTCCAGAGCCTGCCGATGCGATGAGCGGGCAGGCCACGTCGCTCCCGCCAGCGGTATACGGTGTCCTTCACTACGCCAAGATGCTGCGCAACTTGTTCGGCGGTTACCCATGTTTCTGTATGCATGAAATTTTCACTAAGGGTTTATTTTTTGTCGTCTCAAATCGCTCATAGTCTAACAGAATCGTATTCTTATAACTATTGGGAAAGGTGGTTTTTGGCAAAGATACCTAGCTAAATCGCATTAGGAAAATATTGCTCGGCGGCATACTGCGACTACCGATGCAGCATGTGGACCTCGTGGTAATGGCAGCTGAGATTGATCGCCCGGTGCTACGCCCCGCTCGTGAACCGGGACGCTACGTACCGTTTCCGACCAAGTTAATGGTGAGGGCATTGTTGAGCCAGCAGTTGTTCAATTTCGCCCTCAAGCTACTTCACGTCTGGCTTCTATACAGCGCTGCTGCCATTCGGCGATTTCCTCCGCGTCCCAAGCGACGGACTTGGGGCCGATGGGAATTGGTGCTGGCAACACGCCTGCCTTCACCTTCCGCCAGATTGTGGCGCGGGACCAGCCGGTGGCTTCGATTACCGCGGGCAAGCGGAGGAATTTTTTAGTCGTGGTCATAAGATTCTCCTTCGATTGATGAACAGCAAACAATGGAGAGTCATACCGACTCTCCGCGATCATTCCGGCAGCGCCAGGGCTGCAACCTTTACATATCTTCCGCTCCATGCGCTGCGGCCCTGATACAAGTGGGCGGTCATCTGCCCAGGTAGATAGACGTGACCTGTTCACGACCATGCCCCATCTCCGTCGAAATCTTTAACCTTGCAGCGCTATCCGCCAACTTTTGTGAAGCATCCAGCTGTCTGGCCGTCGGGCCGCCACTGGCTGGACAAGGTCGGCCAGTCAACTCGGTGTAGCGCCGCTGCGCGTACTCATGGCGCAGCCCGTGCACACCATGGATGCCAGCCTTGTCGCACTGCGCCCGAAAGCGGTTCAACTGGTCCCGATAGCGCAACTGCGCCGGAATCAAGCTGCCTTTGCCCACCAGTGCCTTGGCCGCGTCCAGCACGGCGCGCTGCTGCATGGTGGCAATCGGCAGCTCCCGGTATTTGCCACCCTTGGTCCAGCTATCCTTCAGCCGCAGGATGTTCCCGCCGTCGGCCCATCCCGGCTTGATCTTGATGCTTTCCTCACGCCGCAAACCAAACGCCGCCTGCAACTGCAGGGACATGCGCGTATACGGATCATTCACGCGGGCCAGCGTGTCAGCGTCGAGCACCTTCGCCTTCGAGACGTTGGTGACAAACACCCGCTCCGCGATGCCGTATTCGCCGTTAGTACGCGCAATAATGTTTTCCTTGCCGATCTTCTCGGCCCACCAGCGCAGGGCGCTCATGCGATTCTTGATCGTTCCGGTACTGACGCCATCCTGCTTCCACTTGTCGAGCAGCGCCGCCACATGCTTCGGTTTCAGGCTGTCCACGCTCATATGCTGGAAGCCCCGTTCCGCCAGGTCGTTGGCGCACAGGTTTAATAGGCGCTCGCGGTCGGCCTGCGTCGCAAAGCTGCCATCCCGGTTGCGGTGACACAGTTGCTTGAGCTGGTAGTTCAAGTCGCGCATGGCAAAGTCATCCCTTCGATCTTTGGTTTTCACATCGATGCCGCGTGGTGTAATCCTGTCTGGTAAGTGTTTCTGGCCACCCTCACTGCCTCGGCAGAAAAGGTTGAATCAAGGGCCTCGGGACACCACTCCCGTGTATGCGGTTGCTGTTACTGCCTGCCCGCGCCGCATGCGCGTGTGGCACCGCTGCCGCTCCCGGAGGAAGCTGCCGCAGCGGGGACCAATCACCCAGGGTCCATGGAGTGCACATCGTGCACGGATCAACTTCTACTAATCAGCCCGTAGCGGGCAAAGGAAATCGCAAGGCTAGCCTGCGATGGAGAGGCATCTGGCCTCGTCACTGAGCACCGTCACGCGGACGCTCTGTGCTTGCCGCCTTGGCCTATGCCGTCGGCGGCGCGTCGTCACTGGCAGCACGCCGCCAGTAACGACGCGCGCACGTAGCCATGGCATGTGACGGCATACATGCCAGCATCGCACTCGCGGTGACGATACTGGCGACTCTGAAGCACATGCGCTGGCGGCAGCCGCGATGGCATCGCATCGCTGGCATTTCTGCTGACGATGCGGCTTGCGGCAAAGCCATGCTGTGCTTCATAGGGTGCGCTACCTCGCGGGGTATGCGAACCAATAGGGGCAGGAGTCTTGCTCCTGTTTGAGGAAGCGCCCAAAGGGCGTAATCAATCAGGCAATCCGTCTGGCGGATTGCGGCATATGAAGGCGCTGAAGGCAGCGCTTTATCGTGCCGAGTGTGCATGCTTCTGCATGGCTCGGCGATCTGTCTAGCAGAAGCTGCTAGGTATCATGGTGGCGGGTAACGACCGCAACGCCTATGCCGCTAAGCATAGAGACATGCTCGAAGCATGCCCTCGTGGGAGCGATTCCCACATAAGAGAGCTTCATTCTATGCCTGATATTGACGTTTGCAAGCGGTTCGTTTCGTCAAGTGCACTTTTCGTAGTACGCAGAATTACGACCGGCGCGGTCTTGCCTCCGTGGCTTTGACCTTGTGCGAAAAACAGGACGTCTGGACTAACTGAGCGCCGAGAGAGTTTTTCTTGCTCCGCTTAAGCCCATGCGGGTGCGCCTCACCTTTGCGACTGACTTGTCCATCGGAGCAGCCTGCTTGATAAGCGCATCCGTGAGGCGCAATACATACTTAGACATGGTGCCCTCCTGTTCCGCCATCCCGGCTGAATTCGCCACTGACCAGCGTTAATCTGGGTGTCTGCGGCGGCGCTCCCTTGCCGCTGACGGCATCGATATAGTCAGCCCAATCCTGCATCATCCGGCGCCGCTCCGCCAGGAACTGGGCGCGGTCATAGGCGCTGGCCACCTTATCCTTCGGTGCATGTGCCAGCTGCCGGTCCACGACTTCATGCCGGTAGCCCAGGCGCTCCTTGATGGTGCTCATGGCCAGCGCCCGGAAGCCATGGCCGGTCATCTTGCCCTTGTATCCCATGCGTCCAAGCGCCACCAGTATCGTGTTATTGCTGATCGGCTTTTCGTGGTCGCGCTGATTCGGGAACAGGTACTGGCTGCGGCCCGTGATCGCGTGCAGTTCGCGCAGCAGCTCCAGCGCCTGGCGCGACAGGCAGACGTGATGGTTGGTCATATCCGGATTGACGGTCAGCTTGCCGCGCTTCATGCGCTGCCATGGAATGATCCACTCGCCGCGCTCCAGGTCAATTTCACTCCAGGGCGTTTCAATCAACTCGCTGGTACGCACAAAGCACAGCAGCATCAGCCGCAGCGCAATGCGGGTCGGCGCGAACATGCGCGCTTCGTTGCGGTCAAGAATGGCCAGGAACTGCGGTAGCTCGTCGGCGTTGATGGCGGCGAAGTGTCCGGCGCGGACGGTCTTAAGCACATCCTTCATATCGGTGACCAGATTGCGCTCTGTGAATCCGCACTGAATCGCGTAGCTGAAAATTGACGCACATACCGCTCTCTGGCGATGGGCGACCTCGCTTGCGCCACGCTCCTCGATCTTGCGCAGTGCGGCGATCACATCGAGGTGCTTGAGTTCATCGATGGGCTTACGGCCAATGGCAGGAAAGATATCTGCCTCCAGCCGTTGCAGGACGTTCTTGGCGGTGCGCTCGCTCCAGGTCGGAACCCTGTTGGCATGCCACTCGCGGGCGATTTTTTCAAAAGTATTGGCGGCGCGCTCTTTCAACAGCCGCTTGGCGTCGTCGCGATGCTTGGCCGGGTCGATCCCTTGCAGCATCAGGCGCCGCGCTGCCAAGCGCTTTTCACGCGCATCCTGCAACGTAATTTCCGGATAAGGACCAAACGTCAGTGCGTTCTCCTTACCGTTGGCCTGGCGAAACTTCCAGCGCCAGATGCGAGACCCGCTCGGCATGACTTCTACGAACAGGCCGCCGCCGTCGGATAACTTGTATGGTTTATCCTTTGGTTTGGCGTTTTTGACCTGGAGTTCGGACAGCGGGACAATGAGCTTTGCCATGGTGGCCTCCTTCGCAAATGCGTCTGGAACCACTATAGGACAGTTATGCGGGAATGGTAGTCAAGGATGGGGGAATCCGGCCCGGCGCATTCCCTCAAAAAAGTTGGATATCCTGAAATACCTTGGCACATCCCGAGACGCTGAAAAACGAAAAAACCGCTTAGAATCAAGGCTCTAAGCGGTTTTTGAGGGACTTCCTGAGACGTCCTGATCTTACTTAATTACTATCCGTGGCGGAGAGAGGGGGATTCGAACCCCCGATAGGCTATGAACCTATACACGCTTTCCAGGCGTGCGACTTCAACCACTCATCCACCTCTCCTGCAGGCAATGCGCCTTACTTGCACACATTGCGTACTATTTCTCGCTTGTCGCGAAGCCGCAGATTATAGCAAAGATTCTACGGACTGCCAAAGTTATTTACCGTGGGGTAAAAGTTAAAGCACACAGCGACAAGCAGCAGCCCAACAGAGGCCATAGTCGGCCCCTCGCAGGGACCGACCTTACATTAAGACGCTTCCTTCAGCTGCTCCAGGATGGCCGGGTTTTCCAGGGTCGACACGTCTTGCGTGATCGTCTCGCCCTTGGCCAGTACGCGCAGCAGGCGGCGCATGATTTTGCCGGAGCGGGTTTTCGGCAGGTTGTCGCCGAAGCGGATTTCCTTCGGCTTGGCGATCGGGCCGATTTCCTTGCCGACCCAGTTGCGCAGTTCCAGGGCCAGCTTCTTCGCTTCCTCGCCGGTCGGACGCGCTTGCTTGAGCACCACGAAGGCGCAGATCGATTCGCCTGTCGTGTCGTCCGGACGGCCGACTACCGCCGCTTCGGCCACCAGCGGGTTGGCCACCAGGGCCGATTCGATTTCCATCGTGCCCATGCGGTGGCCCGACACGTTCAGCACGTCATCGATGCGGCCCGTGATGGTGAAGTAGCCCGTGTCCTTGTTGCGGATGGCGCCGTCGCCGGCCAGGTACATCTTGCCGCCCAGCTCTTCCGGGAAATAGCTGGACTTGAAGCGGTCCGGGTTGTTCCAGATCGTGCGGATCATCGATGGCCATGGGCGCTTCACCACCAGGATGCCGCCCTGGCCGTTCGGCACGTCCTGGCCCGCTTCGTCGACGATGGCGGCCATGATGCCGGGCAATGGCAGGGTGCAGGAACCGGGCACCATCGGCGTTGCGCCAGGCAATGGCGTGATCATGTGGCCGCCCGTTTCCGTTTGCCAGAAGGTGTCGACGATCGGGCATTTCTCGCCGCCGATGTTCTTGTAGTACCACATCCACGCTTCCGGATTGATCGGCTCGCCGACCGAACCCAGCAGGCGCAGGCTGGAGAGGTCGTAGTTGCTTGGGTGGACTTTCGGGTCCACGTCGGCCGCCTTGATCAGCGAACGGATGGCCGTTGGCGCCGTGTAGAAAATGCTGACCTTGTGCTTCTTGATGGTTTCCCAGAAACGGCCCGCGTTCGGGTAGGTCGGGATGCCTTCGAACACCACTTGCGTGGCGCCCACGGCCATCGGACCATACGCGATGTAGCTGTGGCCCGTCACCCAGCCGATGTCGGCCGTGCACCAGAAGACATCGTCGGGCTTGATATCGAAGCTCCACTTCATCGTCAGCGCGGCCCACAGCAGGTAGCCGCCGCTCGAATGCTGCACGCCCTTCGGCGTGCCCGTCGAGCCGGAGGTATACAAGATGAACAGGGGATGCTCGGCATCGACCCATTCCGGTTCGCATTGCGCGCTCTGGCCTTCGACCAGTTCGTGCAGCCACGTGTCGCGGCCGGCCACCATCGGCAGGTCGCTGCCCGTGCGTTTGTAGACGATGACGTTTTTCACGGAATCGCAGCCGCCCAGCGCCAGCGCTTCGTCGACGATGGCTTTGAGCGGCAGCTTCTTGCCGCCGCGCAATTGCTCGTCGCCCGTGATGACGGCCACGGCGCCCGCGTCGATGATGCGTTCCTGCAGGGATTTCGCCGAGAAGCCGCCGAACACCACCGAGTGGGTGGCGCCGATGCGTGCGCAGGCTTGCATTGCTGCAACACCTTCGACGGACATCGACATATAGATGATCACGCGGTCACCCTTGGCGATGCCCTTGGCTTTCAGGCCGTTGGCGAACTTGCAGACTTTTTCGTGCAGCTCTTTATAGCTGGCCTTGGTAACGGTGCCGTCGTCCGCCTCGAAGATGATGGCGGTCTTGTCGCCCAGGCCATTTTCGATATTGCGGTCCAGGCAGTTGTACGACACGTTCAGCAAGCCGTCCTCGAACCATTTGTAGAACGGCGCATTGTCTTCGTTCAGGGTGCGGGTGAATGGCTTTTTCCAGCTCAGGTTCTCGCGCGCCAGACGGGCCCAGAAGCCTTCGTAGTCGGTTTCCGCCTCTTTCACCATGGCGTGGTAGGCGGCCATGCCGGAAATGGTGGCTTGGGCGGCAAAGGCCGCCGATGGTTCGAATACGCGCGACTCTTCTGGTCCTTGCTGCTGCGTGCCCTGTGCTTGGTTTTCTGTAGCGGCCATGCTTGTCTCCAGTGTAGTAATTGTTTGCTAACACGATAAGCGCCGTGTCTTACGGACGCCTTACATTGTGCGTTTTGTGCAGCGTTTGCCTCTGTCAAGGCTAACCATAAGCGCCTTCGGCGATGGGAGTCAAGGGGACGCCGTACAGTATTTTCACTGGGAAAATGCCTGGCGCACCGAAGGATCAATACCACTTTGTGTTTCATCAAATCCAATAATCCTGAGCCAGGCCATGCGCAGTGATCAGCAGCAAGTGTAAAATGTCGGGCATGCCAAAAATTGGTATTTACTCCCCCAGGAAACTCCACATGATCGACCACCTACCACCGACCACCAAACATACCAAGCTGCATCCGCTGTCCGCCTTCATCTTCATGTCGCGCTGGCTGCAGTTGCCGCTGTACCTGGGCCTGATCCTCGCACAATGCGTGTATGTCTTCCATTTCTGGGTGGAATTGTCCGACCTGATCGGCGCCGTGTTCGGCAATGATGCCGCCTTGCAGCACGTGCTGACGGCCGTCGCCGTGCCCGGCAGCGCCCTGCCAACCAAGCTGAACGAAGCGACCATCATGCTGGTGGTATTAGGCCTGATCGACGTGGTGATGATTTCGAACCTCTTGATCATGGTCATTATCGGCGGCTACGAAACCTTCGTCTCGCGCATGCACCTCGATGACCACCCAGACCAGCCGGAATGGCTGTCGCATGTCAATGCTTCCGTGCTGAAGACGAAATTGGCGATGGCCATCATCGGCATCTCGTCCATCCATCTGCTGAAGACCTTCATCAATGCCAATTCCTACAAGATGGAAGTGATCATCGCGCAAACAGTGATCCACATGGTCTTCATCATTTCCGCCATGGCGATCGCCTACACCGACCGCATCATGACGGTGACGCAGAACCAGGCACGACCGCATTAAACCCGAAGCCCATGGCTGCCAGCGGCGGCCGTGGGCTTTTGTCATTCCAATGCAGTAACTAGTATTAGTAAAGAGTCTTACCCTTCTTATCTACCGCGAGAACACCATGACTGTCATAAAGCAAGAAGACCTGATCGAATCCGTCGCCGCAGCGTTGCAGTACATTAGCTACTACCACCCTGCTGATTACATCGAGCACCTGGCGCGCGCCTATGAGGCGGAACAAAGCCCGGCGGCAAAAGATGCGATCGCGCAAATCCTGACCAACTCGCGCATGTGCGCGGAAGGCAAGCGTCCGATTTGCCAGGACACGGGTATCGTCAACGTCTTCCTGAAAATCGGCATGGGCGTGCGCTTCGAGGGCTTCTCCGGCACGGTTACCGACGCCGTCAACGAAGGCGTGCGCCGCGCGTACAACTTCGACGACAACAAGCTGCGCGCCTCCATCGTGGCCGACCCGCATTTCGACCGCAAGAACACCAAGGACAACACGCCGGCCGTCGTGCACATGGAACTGGTCGAAGGCAACACCGTCGACGTGAAAGTGGCGGCCAAGGGCGGCGGCTCGGAAAACAAGTCGAAGATGATCATGATGAACCCGTCCGACTCGCTGGTGGACTGGGTCATGAAGACGGTGCCGACCATGGGCGCCGGCTGGTGCCCGCCCGGCATGCTGGGCATCGGCATCGGCGGCACGGCGGAAAAAGCCATGCTGATGGCGAAGGAAGTGTTGATGGAAGACATCGACATGTATGAGCTGAAACAGCGCGGCCCGCAAAATAAACTGGAAGAACTGCGTATCGAGCTGTGCGACAAGATCAACTCGCTGGGCATCGGCGCGCAAGGCCTGGGCGGCCTGACCACCGTGCTGGACGTCAAAATCATGATGCACCCGACGCACGCGGCATCGAAGCCCGTCGCCATGATCCCGAACTGCGCCGCCACGCGCCACGGCCACTTCGTGCTGGACGGCTCCGGCCCGGCCTACATGACGCCGCCACCGCTGTCGACCTGGCCAAACGTGAGCTGGGCGCCGGATACGGAAAAATCCAAGCGCGTCGACCTGAACACCTTGACGAAGGAAGAAGTCGCTTCGTGGACGCCGGGCCAGACCTTGCTGTTGAACGGCAAGATGCTGACGGGCCGCGATGCCGCGCACAAGCGCATCCAGGACATGCTGGCCAAGGGCGAGGAATTGCCCGTCGACTTCAAGAACCGCGTGATCTACTACGTCGGCCCCGTCGATCCGGTGCGCGACGAAGTGGTGGGCCCGGCCGGTCCGACGACGGCCACGCGCATGGACAAGTTCACCGACATGATGCTGGAAAAAACCGGCCTGATCGCCATGATCGGCAAGGCCGAACGGGGCCCCGTCGCCATCGAATCGATCCAGAAGCACCAGTCGGCTTACCTGATGGCCGTGGGCGGTTCCGCCTACCTGGTGTCGAAAGCCATCAAGGGCGCGAAAGTGCTGGGCTTTGCCGACATGGGCATGGAAGCCATCTACGAATTCGACGTGGTCGACATGCCAGTCACCGTGGCCGTGGACTCGAAGGGTACGTCGGTGCACAACACGGGCCCGAAAGAATGGCAGGCGAAGATCGAGCAACTCAATAGCGTCAGCAAGATTCCCGTGACGGTTGCTTAACCAGGCACTACCATGAACGCCGCGCGGCACACCAGCGCGGCGTTTTTTTATCTACTTCGGCTCCCCATGACTTCTATCACAAGCAATGCCCGCCAGGACGCCCCCATCGGCGTATTCGATTCCGGCGTGGGCGGCCTGTCGGTGCTGCGCCATATCCGCGCCCAGCTGCCGCAGGAAGATTTGATTTACTTTGCCGATTCCGCCTATGCGCCGTACGGCGACAAGACGGAGCAGCAAGTCATCGACCGCTCGCTGGCGATCGCCGCCTTCCTGTTGCGGCAAGGCGCGAAGGCGCTGGTCGTTGCCTGCAACACGGCCACCATCGCCGCCATCAAGGCCTTGCGCGCGCGCTATCCCGATTTGCCCATCGTCGGCGTCGAGCCGGGCCTCAAACCAGCGGCCGCCATCAGCCGCAATGGCACCATCGGCGTGCTGGCCACGGAGCGCACCTTGCGCGGCGACAAGCTGCTGGCCCTACGCGAGCAAGTCAGCGCCGCCACCGGCGCCACCTTCATTTTGCAGCCGTGCATCGGCCTGGCCGACCGCATCGAGCAGTGCGAGCTGGGCACCGACCCGCTGGACGCCACCAGCGCCATGCTGGAACGCTACATCGCGCCCCTGCTGGCGCAAGGCGCCGACACCCTGGTGCTGGGCTGCACGCACTACCTGTTCGTGCAGGACGCCATCGAACGCACGGTGCGCGCGCATACGCAGGAACAGATTACTCTGGTTGACACCGGGGAGGCCGTGGCGCGCCAGCTGGCCCGCCTGCTCGACGCGGCCAAGCTGCGCCGCACCGCCAACGATGCGCCAGGACTGCAGGGCTACACGACGGCCACGGTCGAGTCGCTGGCAACAGCCTTCGCCGGTTTGCTGGACTTGCAGCCGCCCGTCGCCCACCTGGAAGTCTGAGCGAAAACAGCCGTTTTCAAGCATTCTTTCGATTCTTTAAAAAAGACTGCATTTAGATTTGCCACTTTGCCGAGTTCTTTGTATAATTCGGCACCTGTTCAGCAAAACAGCTAAATAGGTAAGTAAGACAGTGGTGGCTGTAGCTCAGTTGGTAGAGTCCAGGATTGTGATTCCTGTTGTCGTGGGTTCGAGCCCCATCAGCCACCCCACAGAATAAAGAAGAGCCCGGTTTTCGAACCGGGCTTTTTCCATTCCGGCGCCAGTTTTCTGCCGTCACCGATACCGGCTCCGGTATCGCTCCCTGCAAAAAATTCATTAGTGCAAATTTGACCATCGCCCTACTCTGGGGTGCGGCCTGACCGCACCATAAAAACAGCACGGAGACGATGATGAAGCAATTCCTGGCAGCACTCTGCCTGATGTTCTGCGCCCACGCGGCGCAGGCGGTCAACCTGACGGGCGTGCCCAATGCGCACGACCCCGGCACCCTGACCCGCGACGGCGATACATATTTCAATTTCACCACTGGCACCGGCATCTGGTATTCCAGCTCGACGGACATGCTGAACTGGCAGGCCGGCCCCGCGCCCGTCTTCAGCACGCCGCCGGCCTGGATCGCCAACAAGATTCCCAACTTCGGCGGTTCTTACTGGGCACCGGACGTGATCCACATGAATGGCTACTATTATCTGTATTACTCGGTATCCACCTTCGGCACGTCCGTCTCGGCCATCGGCGTGGCCCGCTCCGCCTCGCTGAAGAACCCCGGCTGGACGGATCTGGGCATCGTCGTGCAATCGTATGGAGGCGGCGCGGAAATCAACGCCATCGACCCGGCCCTGTTCCGCGATTATGACGGCAAGGTTTATATGTCCTACGGCTCGTTTTTCGGCGGCATCGGCGTGACGGAAATCAACCAGGCCACGGGCAAAACGACAGGCAACGTGACCACCATCCTCGGTGGCGGCGGCAAGGATATCGAAGCGCCCTACATCACGCGCGACGGCGAGTATTACTATCTGTTCGCCAATCGCGGCAAATGCTGCCAGGGCGCCGCCAGCACGTATTACGTGGAAGTGCAGCGCGCCAGCAGCGTGACGGGGCCGTACAGCGGCACGCGCACGGTGCTGCCCAACCTGGACGGCAAGTACAAGGGGCCAGGCCATATCGGCGTGCTCAAGCAGGATGGCTGCAACTACACCTCCATCCACTATTACGACGTCAACGACAATGGCGCGGCCAAGCTCGACATTTTAAAGATGACGTATAGCGACGGCTGGCCCAGCCTGACGCGCAATTTCACGGTAGCCAGCTGCGGCGGCATTTCCGACGGCCCCACCGTGCTGCGCTCGCGCCTGAGTGGCAAGGCGCTGGCCGTGGCCGGCGCCAGCACGGCCAATGGCGCGCTGGTGCAGCAGCAAACGTATACGGGAGCCAAACACCAGCAATGGTACGTGGTGGGACATGGCGACGGGTATTACAGCCTGATCAATGCGAACAGCCTGCTGGGCCTGGACGACTACAACAACTCGACCACGGCCGGCACCAACATTGCCCAATGGAGCTACTGGGGCGGACTGGGCCAGCAATGGCGCTTCGCCAGCCCCGCTGCCGGCTACCAGACGATCAGCAACCGCTACAGCAACCTGACCCTGGACGTCCTGAACCTGAGCACGGCGGAAAACGCGCAGATCATCCAGTGGAACCTGACCAATGCGAATAACCAGCAGTGGTCGCTGAGCCGGCCATAGGATCGGGAACTAGCCCGCCAGCACGGACTGCACCGTCGTCGCCAGGTCTTCCAGGCGCACGGGCTTGACGAGGAAATGGCGGAAGCCCACGGCCAGCGCGTCGTCCATGTACATGGGCAGGCTGTGGCCGGTGACGGCGATCAGCACGGCATTGGCCGTGTCGGGATTGTTGTGCAGGCGGCGGCCGATCTCGATGCCGCTGATGCCGGGCATTTCGATGTCGAGGTAGACGGCATCGGGCACGCACAGCTTGCACTGCTCGACAGCCATCTGCCAGTTGCGCACCACCACCACCTGGTGGCCCAGCGCTTCGAGCAGCATGGCCAGCGATTCGCCCACTTCCTGGTTGTCGTCGACCACCAGCAGATTGAGCTTGCGCGCGGCGGCGGCGGGCTGCTCGCCCTGGCGGCGTTCCACGGTGGAACTGCCTGGTATCGGTTCAGTTGTCTGGCTCATTGTACGTTCACGTCCGGCGGCTGCAAAAGCGGCAGTATACAAGAAGCGCGGGCAATGCCGCCGCACCCCAGCACTGTAGCCAAGCAGCAACGCGTGGGACCACTGTACCGCGCCAACAACACTTCTTCCCTCTCCCGCTGATAAAGCCGGCCATACGCAGTGTGCGCAATTGACGGATAAAATGAGAATCATTATCATTCCTATCCCCTTGCGCCGGATGCCTACGCCACGCCGTTGTCGCGCCGCCTGACCGCCCGCGCAACCATTGTCATTACGGAGATTCATGCATGGCTGCCACTTATTCCCCACTTCCCTTTTCGCTGCGCCCATGCGCGCTGGCCATCGCCCTGGCGTGCCTGGGCGCACCCCTGGCAGCGCAGGCGCAGGAAGCCAATGGCGCCAATGACGCCGGCCCCATCCTCGAATCGATCCAGGTCAGCAGCAACCTGCTGGGCACCAGCATGGCCGCCAGCACGAAAAACTTCGCCGGCGCCCGCACCGTAGTGCAAAAGGACGATATCGAGAATTCGGGCGCGTCCAGCATCAGCGACGTGATGCGCCGCATTCCCGGCGTGCAGGTCAGCGACAACTCGGGCAGCGCCGGCAGCGCCGTGTCCCTGAATATCGGCGTGCGCGGCCTGGCCGGACGCTATTCGCCGCGCAGCACGGTCTTGCTCGACGGCATCCCGATGTCGGTGGCGCCGTATGGCCAGCCGCAATTGTCGTTCGCGCCCGTCAGCCTGGCCAACGTCGAGACGGTCGACGTGGTGCGCGGCGGCGGCGCCGTGCGCTTCGGCCCGCAAAACGTGGGCGGCATCATCAACTTCAAGACGCGCCGCGTGCCCACCACGCCAGGCATCACGGGCGACGCCAGCGTGCGCTACAACTCCTACAGCGAAGTGGGCCAGAACACGCAGGCCAGCGTGTTTGCCGGTACCCAGCTCGACAATGGCCTGGGACTGGCCATCCTGTACTCGGGCATCCGCGGCAGCGACTGGCGCGTGGCCAGCGATGAGAAGGTCAACGACTTCGCCCTGAAATTCCGCTACGACCTGAGCCCGACCGCCGAGGTGTACGGCAAGCTGTCCTACTACGACGTCAATTCGCGCACGCCGGGCGGCCTGACCGTGGCGCAATATAATGCCGACCCGTTCCAGAACACGCGCCGCGGCGACTTCTGGAGCGGCGAGCGCAAGGCCTTCGACATGGGCTACCTGAACGCCATTTCCGGCACGCAAGAATTCGAAGTGCGCGCCTACTACAACAAGAGCTCGCGCCAGAGCACGCTCGTCAATGCCACCAACACGGGCATGGGCCACCAGCCGCGCAACTACGAAACCATGGCCGTCGAGCCCCGCTACACGCAGCGTTTCATCACGGGCAAGGTCTCGCAGGATGTCACCATCGGCTACCGCTACCTGGCGGAACGGGCCGATGAAAGCGTCTACAACGTCGTCATCGCCACGGGCGTGCAGCAGGCGCCGACGCGCTTTGCGGACAACGCCACCGATGCGCAAGCCGTGTACATCGACAACAAGATCGCCGTCGATGCCTGGCGCATCACGCCGGGCGTGCGCTACGAACACATCAAGACCGAGCGCATCAATCACCTGCCGGCCGATGAAACCATCGAACTGCTCAACAACAAGGCCCTGCCGTCGCTGAACGTGGCCTACTTACTCAACAACAATGTCACGCTGTTCAGCAACTACAACAGCTCGTTCGGCGCCGTGCAGAATACGCAACTGAACTCGCAGTCGGGCAAGAATCCGCTGCAGCCTGAGCTGGCGAAGACGGCCGAACTGGGCGCGCGCTGGAAGAGCGGCCAGCTGTCGGCCGAGGCGACCCTGTTCAACATCAAGTTCGACAACCAGATCCAGTCCATCGGCAGCGGCAGCAATGTCACCTTCTACAACGTGGGCGCGACGCACCACCGGGGCCTGGAGTCGGCCGTCGACTACCACTTCGACAAGTCCGGCCCGCTGGCTGGCTTGAATGCCTATGCCACCTACACGTACACCAAGGCCACCTTGCAGGACGGCGTGAACGCCGGCAACGACGTGCCCTTCTACTCGCGCAACACGGACACGGTGGGCGCCCATTACCAGCTGGGTGCCTGGGGCTTCGACCTGTCGACCACCCATCAGAGCCGCCAGTTCGCCGACGATGCCAACACCGTGGCGGAAAGCGCCAAGGGCGACGTGGGCGTGATTCCCGGCTTTCGCACCTGGAACACGCAAGCCAAGTGGAAAGTACCGGGCCAGGCCGGCCTGGAACTGGTCGCTGGCGTCAATAACGTGACGGACAAGCGCTACTTCACGCGCACCTCCGACGCCAACCTGGGCAAGATGGTGGGCGCGCCGCGCATGGTCTACGTGCAGGGCCGCCTGACGTTCTGAGCACCGCATAAGCTGGCGCCTATCGAATCGATATGCCGCCGCGCCCCCGCATCTCCTGAAAAACCTGCATCGTTGTTGTGGCGCTGCAGGTTTTTTTTGCGTCCCGACGTCACAAAAATACCATGCGGCAAGCAGTTTCAAGGACGTCTCCGCCTTGGACCACCCAGGCATTTGACTTCCTACGAAAATCAATTGCCATATGGATATAAATGATTTCACAATTGCAAATATTTTCAGCGAGCGTGCGTTCGTTATGTGAGTTTTGGTGATATTCTTTAAATGTCATTTAGGAAATCAAATTATCCTTTAATCAACCAAGCGAGAACCCCATGAACACGCCAGCCACCCTCTTCAAGCTCGCCGCACTGGCCACCCTGGTCACCGCCGGCGCCGCCAACGCCGCGACCGAACTGGTGGTCAACGGCAGCTTTGAAAACAACGTCATCTCCTCGGCCTGGGCGCCCGTCAGCAACGTGACGGGCTGGACGTCGTCGGCCAGCGGCAACTCCGCCTTTGAAATCCAGAAAGGCGCCACGCAAGGCGGCTTGAGCGGCTTCAATCCCGTCGCCGCCAACGGCACGCAATACCTGGAACTCAATACCGACCAGCTGACCTCCATATCGCAAGCCATCGCCACCACGGCCGGCGGCACATATGCGCTGTCGTTTGCCTACTCGGGCCGGCCCGACACGGCGGGCGGCGCGAACAGCCTGATGAATGTGTATTGGGGATCGACCCTGCTGACGCCGACGGCGCTGGTCGGCAACACGGGCGGCGTCTGGCAAAGCTACAGCCAGAACCTGACCGCGCTGGGCTCGTCGACCGTGCTGCGCTTCGAATCCATCGGTCCGGCATCCTCGCCCACGTACGGCTCCTACCTGGACAATGTCTCGGTGATGGCTGCCGTGCCGGAACCGGAAACCTACGCCATGATGCTGCTGGGCCTGGGCTTGCTGGGCTTCATGGCACGCCGCAAGTCCGCTGCCTGATTCTTTCCGGACGGCCTCAAGGAGCCGCCCCGCTGCCTGCGCAGCCGGGCGGCTCTTTTATGTCTGGGCCGGTCATGAAAGTTGCATGAAATGTTGCCCAAAAGAATTAAATTGGGACTACAATAGCGTCGTATCAAGCAATGCCACGCATCGCTCCGCCAGGGCCACTACCCCGCCCTGATCATCAGCACGCATTTTTTGAACAGGATGGCTGGCGGTGCCGGGCTTGCGCTCCTGACACCACCACCAAGCACGCACCATGTCTGAAGAAAAAACCATCACCGAAACGAGTTCCTACGGCAAGGAAACGCCGGTGGGACGTCCCGACATCGATGGCCGCGCGGGCATCTTCGTCCCCACCGCGGAATTTGACATCGACAACACGACCACCATCCGCAAGGGTGCCGGCATTGTCGGCTTTGGCAACCTCGATGGCACCCTGACCGTGTACTTCGAGGCGAACCGCTTCGACGAAAGCAACCTGCACAAGTGGGAGCACAAGGCGCGCAAGGCGTATGACCGCATGGTCATGGGCGCGCCCACGGTATCGAAGGCGAAGATCGATGCGCGCATGCTGGAACAAGTGGGCATCATCGATGGCATGGGCATCAACCTCAAGCATCCCGAACGCCTGACGCACTGGCTGACGATCTCGAACGTGCTCGACACGGCACCGGAAGCGCCGGTCGTGCGCTGGAAGAACCGCTGACCGGCCGCAAAGCCAGGCGTGGCGCCAGTGACGAGGTGTTGTCCTACAAAGTGGCGGACAGTCATCTGATGCCTCCAAGCATCAACTCACCCTATGATGAAAGCATACCAACACATTCCACATCACTCAGGAGTACGACATGTCCCGCCTCATCCCGATCAGCTTTGGCGCCTTGCAAATAGGTCTGGCAGCGGCGGCGATGTATATCCTGTGCTCGGCGGATGTGCTGCACCAGAGCGCGGTGTACTTCCACTAAAATCGCGGCGTATTTGCACTAAAATTCCACCGACGCAGCGCGCCGCAGGCGCGTCTCGCCCATTGGGCTGGCCGGGGCATTAACGGCGGCCGTGGTAACGTCCATGCCCGCCCCAGCCGCCGCGGTGTCCACCGTAGCGGCCAAAACCAAACACGAAGTCCAGCCCGATCGATACGGGCGGATTGTAGTAATACGGCTGTGGCGCATAGACAGGCGTCGGCACGTACACAGGTTGCTGTACGTACACCGGCTGCTGTTGTACATACACCGGTTCGCTCGTGTACTCCACGCGCGGCTCGCCGACCACGCGGCTCGACTGCACCGGCTCGGACGACACCGTATGCCATTCATATGGATTGTAGGCTGCCTGTGGCGCGCGCGTGCCGTAATACGCGGGACCGGGCGGCGCCACGGCGCAGCCGCCCAAGGCAACCAGTGAAATGCCTGCCAACAGGATTTTCATCGCAATTCTCCTAATTTGTACTACTGCTAATTAAGTACTATAAGAAATTACGCGGTGCTTTGCTGTGCTTTTACCGATTGTTACACCCATACGCAGACTGCAACATGAAGTGTGGCAACGCCGCCACAAGCGGCCTGTACTGCACGTTTCCCCGTCTACCGGCTCACATTAATGTTCACATTCATGCTCAGATAAATGGTATCTCGCAGGTATCGATGGCTTTGCCGGCGGCATCGTAGCGCTGCACGCATATCTGGTAGCGCACGCCGTAGTCCAGCTCGACTTGCTCGACCTTGCCATACTTTAATTTCCAGCTGGGCTGCGCCTGTTTGCGGCCGGACAGCGCGGCCACGTCCTGCGGAATGGCCATGGCCGTTTGCGTCTCGCCCTGGCGCGCATCCTGGCGCCGCGCCACGTCCATGGATACGCTCAGCGCCACGTCGACGCCGCCATCCACATACGCCAGCTTCGGCGCGCTGCGCTGCGCGCGCATCACGCCCCAGCTGCAGGCCTTGCCAGCGGCATCGCATTGCTTCAGTTGCGCCAGCGGAAAATATTCGGCGGCAATCGTGCCATCCTTGACAGGCCAGCTGGTGCGTACGCCATCACGCTTGCCGTTCAGGGGATTGTCCCAGCTCAGGCTATTCACGATGGCCACCGTTTGCCCCGCCTGCAGGCCGGGCGGGGTGCCCAGGGAAGCACAGGCGGACAGCAGCAGGCCGGCGGCGGCGAGCGTGGAGAGTATCAGGATACGTTGCATAATAAACCTCTTCTGGCGGAAACCGCGATGGCATGCCCCGAGAGTAACAGAGTCGGGAGCGGCACCGCCGTTGGCTGGCGCACATAACAGTACGGGCAGCGCCTTTGCAAGCGCTGCCCGTCCGGGGTAAAGCATCATCCGGGAGTGAGCCTCCCGGCGCCACCTGGATTAATCCAGTTTCCAGGCGTAATCAACCTTGGTCCAGGTTTGCGCTGCGGCGCCATCCTTGGTACCCGGCTTGAACTTGCAGGCGGAAATGGCCTTGACGGCAGCCTTGTCCAGGTTCTTGAAGCCGCTGCTCTTGTCGACTTTCGAATCGGCGACGCTGCCGTCCGCATTCACCAGGAAGGACATCGTCACCGTGCCCTGCTCTTCATTCATCAGCGAGGCTTTCGGATACTCCGCCTTGCAGTTCTTGGAATCGAACGACGCCGGCACCTCGGCCGCGAACGACGCGGAGGAGGCCGATACCAGCAAAGCTGCTGCAACACTCATAAAACGCTTATTCTCAAACATGTGCTTCCCCAATGATTATCAGATTCAGTAATTACAATTTCCAGGAATAGTGGACCGTGGTCCAGCTTTCCACTGCGCTGCCATCCTTGCTCGCTGGTACAAAAGTACAGCGCGCAACAGCAACGATCGCCGCCCTGTCCAGCTCGCGGAAACCGGTACTTTTTTCAATCTTGACATCCAGCACCTTACCCTGCGCCGTCACCAGCGCGGACAAGGTGATGTCGCCCTCTTCCTTGTTCTGGCGGGCACGTTCCGGATAGCCCGCCTTGCATTGCTCGGCATCAAAAACCGGCGCCACCATGCCCTGCTGGACGGCACAGCCCGCGCTGCCCAGCAGTACGGCGGCCAGCGCCGCGTGACGCCACCGCTGCCGAACGATCAAAACTCTTCCCACTCGTCATTGCTGGTGCTGCTGGCCGCAGCCGCCTTGCGTGGCGCCGCAGGGGCGACAGGCGCGGCGGCTTCCGCCTTGCGTGTCAACGACTTGACCGGACGCAATGCCGGTGCAGGCTTGCGCGCGGCAACCGGTGCGGCCGCCACGGGTGCCGGCACGTAGGCCGCCGGCTTTTCCTCGCCTTCGACCAGCTTGAAGATGCTGACCACGTGGGCCAGTTCGGCCGCCTGGTCTTGCAGGCTTTGCGCCGCGGCGGCCGCCTGTTCCACCAGTGCCGCATTTTGCTGCGTCATGCCATCCATCTCGATGATCGACAGGTTGACCTGTTCGATGCCGGCGCTCTGCTCCTGGCTGGCACTGGCGATCTCGCTCATGATGTCGGTGACGCGGCGCACGCTGTCGACCACTTCGCCCATCGTCACGCCGGCCTGGCCGACCAGGCGCGTGCCGCGTTCGGTCTTCTCGGCCGAGTCGTCGATGAGGATCTTGATTTCTTTCGCCGCGCCAGCGGAACGCTGGGCCAGGTTGCGCACTTCCGACGCCACCACGGCGAAGCCGCGGCCCTGTTCGCCGGCACGCGCCGCTTCCACGGCCGCGTTCAGCGCCAGGATGTTGGTCTGGAAGGCGATGCCGTCGATCACGCCAATGATGTCGACAATCTTCTTCGCCGATTCATTGATCGAGCTCATGGTATCGACCACTTGCGAGACCACGGAGCCGCCCTTGAGGGCCACGTCCGATGCGGTGGCGGCCAGCTTGTTGGCTTCCCGCGCATTGTCCGCATTCTGCTTCACGGTCGAGGTCAGCTCTTCCATGGCCGAGGCGGTTTTTTCCAGCGCGCTGGCCTGCATTTCCGTGCGCGAAGACAGGTCGATATTGCCGTCGGCGATCTCGCGCGATGCCGTGCCGATGGTTTCCGTTCCCACGCGTACCTGGCCGACGATGCCCACCAGGCTGTTGCGCATTTCTTTCATTTCCGCCAGCAGGCTGGAATTGTCCGAAGGCTGGGTGTGGATGCCGATCGACAAGTCGCCGTTGGCGATGCTGCCGGCGATCGATGCCGTGTAGTCCGGTTCGCCGCCCAGCTGTTTCAGCAAGCCACGGGTAATCACCAGCGCTGCCGCCACGCCCATCGCCACGGCCAGTACGCCGAGGATGATCATGAACAGGCGCGCGCTGTCGAAGGCCTTGCGGGCATCCGACTGCATCTGCTCGTTCAGCTTGTCTTCCAGCGTGGCCAGCTGCTCCAGCGCTTCCATCCATTTTTTCTGTACCGGGCGGATTTCCTTGATCATCACGCGCGTGGCGCCTTCCGCATCGTTGGCCATCCACAGGGCGGACGCCTTGGCGATGGCCGGCATGGCGGCGGCTTCATATTCCTTGATCGACGTCAGCAAGGCCTTTTCTTCAGGGGTCGACTCGACGGCAAATTTCTCTTCGAGCTTTTTCTGCGTCTCCTGATACGTGGCCGTTTGCGTCTTGATGCGCGCCATTTCCGGTTCCATATCGCTCGCGTCCGTCATCAGGGTGAGGATGCGCAGCGACGTGATGCGGTCGCTGACGTTGCCACGCATGTCGATCACCAGGCGGGTGACGACGTTGTTGACATTGATCACATGATCAAGGCGTTCCTGGATTTGCGCCATGCGCGCGATGCCGAGGACGGTGACGGCCACCAGCAGAACCAGTACCAGGGCGAATCCCAGGCCCAGGCGGGTACCAACCTTCATTTTTGCTAAATTCATTTCGGCTCTTCGTAAATGAAACTATTGATAAGAATTTTGCCCGGCACGACAAGACGAAGGCTGCGGGACGCCGGTTTCCACCGCTGCCGACTGGTCAGCTGGTGGTATCCGGCCGCACGCAGCCTGGGGTGCTTCCTGGTCTACTGCAGCGCTGAAAAAACCAGTGACTGCGAATGCAAATTTGTTCCACATACTGAATTTTTGACACACTTGATGGTGAGATCAACATCAAACATTCATATGAGAAATATTTGTCTATAATCAATTATAGGTGTAAATTTTGCCTCAAAGCAAGCAATAAGTGCCTGAATAAATTGCAGATTAACTTTCTTCGGGGAAATGGCAACAACGCCGTTTCTTGCCAAGCAGAAACGCCCCATTGCAGTGCGGGCGTGCGCCGAAAATGCGCATTTACAACACATGGCATAGCCATATGACATCGTTTTCGGCGAGACAACAGAGGAGGAAGCAAGGCGGGTAATACCAGTACGCGGCGGCACAGGTATAGACAGCTTGGATCAGCTATCCCAGCTGCAATGCATGACATAGGCGTGCGTACCCGTGCCGAAGACAAAGACGCTCCAGATGGCGCCCAATTGACCGGCCAGGCTGCGCTGGACCGATGATACCAGTTGATACCAGTGCACTTCAGCACCGAGCAGTTCGGCCAGTTCGCCCTCGAACCCGTCATATAAACGGGCATCGAGCGGCTGGCGCTCCGCTTCGCTCATGGCACGCAGGCGCTCCAGCAGCCACTGGCGTGGCGTGCAGGCAACGCCGCTGCACGCCACGCTGCCCAGCGGGCGCAGGGCCCAGCCCTCCGGCGCCATGCGCAGCACGCGGCACAGCGCGTCAAGCGACGCCTGCGGCGCAACGGGTCCCAGATACTCGCACAGAAACAGGCTGCCATCATCCTTCAGCGCGCTGACGGCTTGCAGGTAGCCATGCAACTGGCGTGCATGGGCGTGGCCGTCGCCGCTCATCAGGCCGGCAGCGACAGGCGCGCCGCCGCTTCCAGCAGCAAGCGGGGGTCGCCCGATGCCAGCTTCTTCGAGTCCGACAGGGTCTGGCGGAAGCCGCGCGCGCCGGGCAGGTTTTGCATCAGGCCCAGCATGTGGCGCGTAACGCTGTTGAGCTTCAGGCGGCCCGCTTCTTTTTCCAGCTGCGCGCTGATGTAGGGGATCATCGCTTCGAGCACCTGCTCGCGCGTTTTCACGGGAGCGTCGTCGCCATAGTAGCGCTGGTCGAACTGCGCCATCACGTAGGGGTTGTGATACGCCTCGCGGCCCAGCATCACCCCATCGAGGTGCTGCAGGTGCAGGTCGATTTCGTCCAGCGTCTTGATGCCGCCATTGATGATGAACTCGAACTGGGGAAAGTCGCGCTTCAGGCGGTAGGCATAGTCATACTTGAGCGGCGGCACTTCGCGGTTTTCCTTCGGGCTCAGGCCCTTCAGGATGGCATTGCGCGCATGCACGATAAACGTCTTGCAGCCCGCGTCGGCCACCGTGCCGACGAAATCGCGCACGAAGTCATACGACTCGCTGTCATCGATGCCGATGCGGTGCTTCACCGTGACGTCGATATCGACCACGTCGCGCATGGCTTTCACGCAGTCGGCCACCAGTTGCGGCTCGGCCATCAGGCACGCGCCGAATGCGCCCTTTTGCACGCGCTCGGAAGGACAGCCGCAGTTCAGGTTGATTTCATCATAGCCCCACTGCTGGCCCAGCTTGGCGCTGGTGGCCAGGTCAGCCGGATCGCTGCCTCCCAGCTGCAGGGCCACCGGATGCTCTTCCTCGTTGAAGCGCAGATGGCGCTCCACGTCGCCGTAGACGAGCGCGCCCGTCGTCACCATCTCCGTGTACAGCCAGGTATGGCGCGTGATTTCGCGGTGGAACTTGCGGCAATGGCGGTCGGTCCAGTCCATCATGGGGGCGACGGACAGGCGGCGGGAAGGCAGAGAAGAGGAAGTCATGATGTCTACAAAAAAACAAGGGCTGCAAATGACAAACCCGCTGCGCGCCTCACCAGTGACGGTGACGCGGCGCAGCGGGCCGGAGGCAACATGGCCCGCAGGCCATGCGCTACAACATATTAAGAATCACGCGACGCTTTTTTACGCTCGTGCTCTTTCAGGAAACGCTTGCGCAGACGGATCGATTTCGGCGTGATTTCCACCAGTTCGTCGTCCTCGATGAACTCGACCGCGTATTCCAGGGACATCTGGATCGGCGGTACCAGGCGCACCGCTTCGTCGGTACCCGACGAACGCACGTTGGTCAGCTGCTTGCCCTTGATCGGGTTGACGACCAGGTCGTTGTCGCGCGAGTGGATACCGATGACCATGCCTTCGTAGACCGGGTCATTGTGCGACACGAACATGCGGCCGCGGTCCTGCAGTTTCCAGATAGCGTAGGCAACAGCGGCGCCGTCGTCCTGCGAGATCAGCACGCCGTTGCGACGGCCAGCCATTTCGCCACGGGTGTTGTCGACTGGTGCGTATTCGTGGAACACGTGGCTCATCAGGCCGGTGCCGCGGGTCAGGGTCATGAATTCGCCCTGGAAGCCGATCAGGCCACGCGCCGGGATCAGGTACTCGAGACGCACGCGGCCCTTGCCATCCGATTCCATGTTTTGCAGGTCGCCGCGACGACGGCCCAGTTCTTCCATGACGCCGCCCTGGTTGGCTTCTTCCACGTCGACCGACAGGTTTTCAAACGGCTCGTGGCGCACGCCATCGACCATCTTGAACACCACGCGCGGACGCGATACGGCCAGCTCGAAGCCTTCGCGACGCATGTTTTCGATCAGAATCGTCAGGTGCAGCTCGCCGCGGCCCGATACTTCGAAGATCGTGTCGTCGTCGGTTGGTGCCACGCGCAGAGCAACGTTGGCTTTCAATTCTTTTTCCAGACGGTCGCGCAGTTGACGCGAGGTCACGAACTTGCCTTCGCGGCCAGCCAGTGGCGAGTTGTTGACCATGAAGTTCATGGTCAGGGTCGGCTCGTCGACGGTCAGCATAGGCAGCGCTTCTGGCGTGTCCACTGCGCACAGGGTCGAACCGATGCCGATTTCGTCGATACCGTTGATCAGGCAGATGTCGCCGGCGACGGCTTCGTCCACCAGCACGCGCTCCAGGCCCTTGAAGTTCAGCACCTGGTTGATGCGGCCCTTGATCGGGGTGGCGCCTGGACCATTGATGACCAGCACGTCTTGACCAACTTTAACGGTACCGCGGTTGACGCGGCCAATGCCGATCTTGCCCACGTACGACGAGTAGTCGAGCGAGGTGATCTGCATTTGCAGCGGGCCTTCCGGATTGTCGTCACGCACTGGAACGTGTTCCAGGATGGCGTCGAACATCGGCTTCATGTCGCCGCCGCGCACGTCTTCGGTCAGGCCGGCATAGCCGTTCAGGCCCGAAGCGTAAACGATAGGGAAGTCCAGTTGCTCGTCTGTAGCGCCCAGCTTGTCGAACAGTTCGAACGTCTGGTTGATGGCCCAGTCCGGGCGCGCGCCTGGACGGTCGATCTTGTTGACGATGACGATAGGCTTCAGACCCAGTGCCAACGCCTTGCGCGTGACGAAACGGGTTTGTGGCATCGGGCCTTCCTGTGCATCGATCAGCAGCAGAACCGAGTCCACCATCGACAGAACACGTTCCACTTCGCCGCCGAAGTCGGCGTGGCCTGGGGTGTCGACGATGTTGATGTGGGTGCCTTCGTACTCAACAGCGCAGTTCTTCGACAGAATCGTAATGCCGCGCTCCTTTTCCAGGTCGTTCGAGTCCATGACTCGGGTGTCGACCGCTTGGTTTTCACGGAAGGTGCCGGACTGGCGCAGCAGCTGATCCACCAGCGTGGTTTTGCCGTGGTCAACGTGGGCGATAATGGCGATATTACGAATTGCGCGTTTTGTATTTGACATGGTCGTAGTAGTTACTGAAAAACTGCGGTGTGCGTACAAGATGTACGAGATACCCGAATGCTAATCTATTTCCGGAACCGCGTAGTATAGCATGTTGCGTTGCAACGCTATCTAAAAATGCTGGCGGCTCCCGCAGTCGGGGACGGATTGTTTAAAAATGCGACACCGGGTTAGCAGTGTCGCTGATCAATATGACTTGACCATGACTTACCTATGACTTACCTATGACTTAACGACACCTGACAAAACCGTAGCGAGCGGAAGTGAGTTGTGGTCAAGAAGCGCAGCTGTGCGCGGCACGGGGCCGCCGGGGCAGTGAGCATCGCAGGCCGCAAATCACGACGCGCAGTAGGTTTGGTCAGGCCTTCACTGATGCGCGGTGGCGATCAAGCGCTCCGGCGCCAGGATGCTGTATTCCTGCAACTGGCCCGTGCCCAGCAGCTTGCTGTCGTGATACACGCGCACCCTGCCCGGCTCGGCGGGTACGGCGACCTCTTCTTTGCCCAGCGCGATGCGCTGGCCATGCAGGAAACGCTTGGCCAACTCTTCCGTCAGTTGCACGGCAGGAAAACTCGACAGCAAGGCATCGACGGGTGCGAGCAGGCTCAACGGTTCGGCATGGGCCGTCAGCTCGTCCAGCGTAACGACGCCGTCCAGGGTCAGGCTGCCCACTTGCGTGCGGCGCAAGGCGTTCAGATGGGCGCCGCAACCGAGGGCATGGCCGATGTCTTCGCCCAGCACGCGGATATACGTGCCCTTGCTGCACATCACGGACAATTTCAGGAACGGGGCTTCATAGCCGAGGAACTCCAGCTTGTGGATGGTCACCGGGCGCGCTTCGCGCTCCAGGGTGATGCCCGCCCTTGCATACTCATATAAGGGCTTGCCGTCCCTTTTCAAGGCCGAGTACATGGGCGGCGTCTGCAGGATGGGCCCGCGGAACTGCGCCAGCACGGCCTCGATCTGCTGCGGCGTGACGTTGACGTCGCGCGTTTCCAGCACGTCGCCTTCCGTATCGCCCGTATCCGTCGTCTGCCCCAGGTGCACCAGGGTTTCGTAGGTTTTATCCGCTTCCAGCAAATCCTGGGAAAACTTGGTCGCCTCGCCAAAGCACAGCGGCAGCAAGCCCGTGGCGAACGGGTCCAGGGTACCCGTATGGCCCGCCTTCTTCGCGTTGAGCACGCGCTTGGCCTTGATCAGCGCATCGTTGCTGGACCAGCCCACGGGCTTGTCCAGCAGCAAGACGCCGTCCACCAGATCGCGCACCCGCTTGATGCCGGGCGGTTTCTTCGGACCGGCCACTGTTATTGCTCGCCCGCTTTGTCCGCGGGCTCGCCGTTCGGCTGCTCGTCCGGCTCGGCATCGGCCGCGCGCGTGGCGTTGGCCTTGTCGATCAACAAGGACATTTCCATGCCGCGCGAGGTGGAGCTGTCGTGCACGAAATGCAGCATCGGCAAGGTGTGGATGTGCAGGCGCTTGCCCAGCAAGCCACGGATGAAGCCGGCCGCAGCCATCAGGCCTTCGGTGGTGTTCTTGATGGCTTCCTTGCTGTCTTTCAACATTGTGAAAAACACCTTGGCGTGCGCGTAGTCGGGCGTGATCTGCACTTCGGTGATGGTGATCATCGTGCCGACGCGGGGGTCTTTCAATTCGTAGGCGATGATTTCAGCCAGATCGCGCTGGATCTGGTCAGCCACGCGCAAGCCGCGCGCTGGCATGGTTTTGCTATGTTTAGCCATGATAGTAAGTGCTGTCCTAAGTGCCGCAGGGCGCATGGGTCAAACGGTTACCCGTTGCCCCATGCGCCCCACGTGTTTGCGCGGACAACGATATGTCCGCGCGGTATTTCATTTCTTTTACTGCTGCGATTACAGGGTACGCGCGATTTCCTGGACTTCGAACACTTCCAGCGTGTCGCCAACCTGAATGTCGTTGTAGTTCTTCAGCGACAGGCCGCACTCCAGACCGGCGCGAACTTCTTTCGCATCGTCCTTGAAGCGTTTCAGGGAGTCGATCTCGCCGCTCCAGACCACGATGTTGTTGCGCAACAGGCGGACGGAAGAAGCACGCTTGACCACGCCATCGGTGACCAGGCAACCGGCAATCGCGCCCACTTTCGAGACCAGGATAACCTGGCGGATCTCGACCTGGCCGATGACCGTTTCGCGTTTCTCTGGTGCCAACATGCCCGACAACGCCGATTTGATCTCGTCGATCGCATCGTAAATGATGTTGTAGTAGCGAATGTCCACGCCATTCGACTCGGCCAGCTTGCGTGCCTGGGCATCAGCACGGGCGTTAAAGCCGATGATGACCGCTTTCGAGGCGACTGCCAGGTTGACGTCCGATTCCGTGATGCCACCGACGGCCGCGTGTACCACTTGTACGCGCACTTCGGAAGTCGACAGTTTCTGCAAGGAGCCAACCAGCGCTTCCTGCGAACCCTGCACGTCGGTTTTAATGATCAACGGCAAGTTTTTCACTTCGCCTTCGGCCATCTGGTCGAACATGTTTTCCAGTTTCGCAGCTTGCTGTTTCGCCAGTTTCACGTCACGGAACTTACCTTGACGGAACAGACCGATTTCACGCGCCTTGCGCTCGTCAGCCATGACGACGACTTCTTCACCGGCGACCGGCACTTCCGTCAGACCCTGGATTTCGACCGGAATCGACGGACCCGCTTCAGCGATGGCCTTGCCGTTCTCGTCCAGCATGGCGCGCACGCGGCCATACGAAGAGCCCGCCAAGATCACGTCGCCGCGGCGCAAGGTACCCGACTGCACCAGGATCGTCGCGACAGGACCACGGCCCTTGTCCAGACGCGCCTCGACCACCAGGCCGCGTGCAGGCGCTTCCACCGGTGCCGTCAGCTCCAGCACTTCGGCTTGCAGCAGCACTTGTTCCAGCAGGTCATCGATACCCTGACCCGTTTTGGCCGAGACCGGCACGAATGGCGATTCGCCACCGTATTCTTCCGGCACGACTTGTTCGGCGACCAGTTCCTGCGTCACGCGGTCAACGTTGCCGCCTGGTTTGTCGACCTTGTTGATCGCCACCACCAGCGGTACGCCAGCTGCTTTCGCATGGGCAATCGCTTCTTTCGTTTGCGGCATCACGCCATCGTCGGCGGCAACCACCAGAATAACGATGTCGGTTGCCTTCGCGCCACGGGCACGCATCGCGGTAAACGCTTCGTGACCCGGGGTGTCGAGGAAGGTGATCATGCCGCGTGGCGTATCGACGTGGTAAGCGCCGATATGCTGCGTAATCCCGCCCGCTTCGCCCGATGCCACCTTGGCGCGACGGATGTAATCGAGCAGCGAGGTCTTGCCGTGGTCGACGTGACCCATGACGGTGACCACCGGTGCGCGCGGCTTGGTTTCGAAGTGCGCGTGTTCGCCCACGTCGGCCAGCAGCGCTTCCGGATCGTCCAGTTCGGCGGCGAACGCCTTGTGGCCCATTTCTTCCACCAGAATCATGGCGGTTTCCTGGTCCAACACCTGGTTGATCGTGCACATCTGGCCCAGTTTCATCAAATGCTTGATGACTTCGGAAGCCTTGACGGACATCTTGTGCGCCAGTTCGGCCACGGTGATGGTTTCCGGAACGTGCACGTCCTTGACGACGGCTTCCGTCGGCGCCTGGAAGTTCGATTCACGGTCGTCATGGTGCGTCGGGCGGCGGCCCTTCGCGCCACCGCGCCAGCTGTCACGGCCGCCTGGGCCGCTATTGCCGCGTGGCTTGGGACCACCGGTGGTGCCGCGTTTTTTCGCGTCATCGGACCAGGTGGACGACACATTGGCCGACTTGATGGATTTCTTGTCTGCAACAGCAGGCTTCTTGTCGCCCGGCTTGTCGCCAGGTTTCTTGTCGGCAGGCTTGTGCAGGGTGCCTTCCGGCGCCTTTGGCTTGACGGGAACCGGTGCAGGCTCAGGCGCCTTGATGGCGCGGCGTGGCGCGTTCATCATGGCCTTGATCTGGGCCACTTCATCGGCAACGGCCTTGCGTGCGCGCTCGGTGGCTTCCGCTTTCTCGGCGGCTTCCTTGGCGGCAACAGCAGCGGCAGCGGCTTTTTTCTTCGCTTCTTCAGCGGCGGCAGCTTTTTTCGCTTCCGCGGCGGCATCGTCGGCGACAGGCGCGGCGGTGCTGGCGGCAGGCGCGGCGGCAGCCTTGGCGGCGGCTTTCTTCGCTTCCGCTTCCGCTTCTTTCTTCGCAGCCAGTTCAGCCTGTTGCGTGGCTTTCGCCTGGGCTTCTTTTTCCGCGTCGAGCTTGGCCAGACGTTCCTGCTTTTCGCGCAGGTCGGCTTCCTGGCGGGCGATCAGTTCTGCCTGTTTACGGGCATCTTCCTCACGGCGCGCCACTTCGGCGGGATCGATCACCGGCGCGGCAGGCGCGGCCGGTTCAGCTGCGACCGGCGCCGCTTCGTCACGCTGGACGAAGGTGCGTTTCTTGCGCACTTCCACCTGGATGGTGCGCGACTTGCCGGTGGCGTCAGCTTGCTTGATTTCAGTCGTTTCCTTGCGGGTCACGGTGATTTTTTTCTTTTCTGTGTCAGCCGCTGCGCCGTGTGTGCGGCGCAGATGATCCAAAAGCTTGTCCTTATCATCTTTCGACAATGGATCTGACGTCGAACTTTTCTCGACGCCGGCAGAACGCAGCTGCGTCAGCAGCAAATCTGCAGGCATCTTCAGTTCGGTGGCAAATTGGGCTACGTTGTTACTCGCCATTCAGTCCTCTTTTCTATGTGTCGCGGAGATGATAAAGATACTCAAATTAAGCCTTTGCGGATTCGGCCAGACTCCATGCCTTGGCTTGCAACGCCTTGGCACGATCGTCGTATTTCGAGTCAACCAACTTCATCTCATCGTCGGTCACATCTTTAAATTCACTTGTAATCAGTTCACGCGCACGGTCCGCAGACAAGGCCAGGATTGCGCCAAATTCGTCGTATGCCAGTGCTGCAAATGCTTCTACGGTCTTGATACCAGCCAGACCCAGCTTGCCGGCGGTGATGCGATCCATGCCTTCCAGATTCACCAACGCCTCGTCCATGCCTTCCAGACCCTCTTCCGAAGCGATCGCTTCGGTCACGAGCGCATCACGCGCACGGGTACGGAGTTCATTGACGGTATCTTCATCGAACGATTCGATTTCCAGCATTTCGGAAATTGGCACGTAAGCGATTTCTTCCAGACTGGCGAAACCTTCTTCCACCAGAATATCGGCCACTTCCTGGTCGACATCGAGCTTTTCCATGAACAGGATGCGCACGGCAGCCGTTTCCTGGGCAGCTTTGTCAGCCGATTCTTCGGCCGTCATGATGTTGATCTTCCAGCCGGTCAGTTCCGACGCCAGGCGCACGTTCTGGCCGGAGCGGCCGATCGCGATTGCCAGGTTTTCTTCATCGACGACAACATCCATCGCATGCTTTTCTTCGTCGACCATGATCGACGATACGTTCGCCGGTGCCAGGGCGCCGATGACGAACTGCGCCGGATCTTCCGACCACAGCACGATATCCACACGTTCGCCGCCCAGCTCACCGGTGACAGCCTGCACGCGCGAACCGCGCATGCCGACGCAAGTACCGATCGGGTCGATGCGCTTGTCAGCCGTGTAGACGGCGATCTTGGCGCGCACGCCGGCATCGCGGGCTGCGGATTTAATTTCCAGCATGCCTTGCTCGATTTCCGGCACTTCCAGTTCAAACAGCTTCATGATGAATTCCGGCGCGGTGCGCGACAGAATCACTTGCGGGCCGCGCATGTTGCGGTCGATGCGCAAGATGTAAGCACGCACGCGGTCGCCGATACGCAGATTCTCTTTCGGGATCATCTGGTCGCGCGGCAGACGCGCTTCGATCTTGCCCGATTCAACGATGGCATCACCGCGCTCCATGCGCTTGATGGTGCCGGTGACGAGCGAATCGCCGCGTTCCAGGAAGTCCACCAGGATCTGTTCGCGCTCGGCATCGCGCACGCGCTGCAGGACGACCTGTTTGGTATCCTGGGCGAAACGGCGGCCGAATTCGACGGATTCGATCGGTTCTTCGATGTGATCATCGACTTCGATATCGGGAATCTGTTCTTTTGCCTCGAAATGCAGGATCTCCTGATCCGGCAATTGCAGGCCAGCTTCATCGGGCACCACGTGCCAGCGGCGGAACGATTCAAATTCGCCCGTTTCGCGGTCGATCGAAACGCGGATGTCTACTTCACCCTCATACCGTTTCTTCGTGGCTTGCGCCAACGCGAATTCGAGGGCGCCGAAGACGACATCTTTATCGACGTTTTTTTCGCGCGCCAGCGCGTCAACCAATAATAAAACTTCGCGGCTCATGCTTTGCGTCCCTTAAAAACCACCTGCGGCACCAAGCGTGCCTTATCCACGTCGGCGAGCGTAAACTCCAACATCGCCGGACCATCCTTACCTTCAAATTCCAACGACAATTTATCGCCCACGGGTTCTTGCAGAATCCCCTGGAACGATTTCCGGTTGTTCGTACCCGGCATCGCCACAGTCAGCTTGACGATGATTTCCTGGCCTGCGAAACGGACAAAGTCTTCCAGCTTGCGCACCGGGCGATCCAGACCCGGGGAAGAGATCTCGAGACGCTCGTAAGGAACGTTCTCTACCGTCAACACATGCGATAACTGGTGACTCACCGTGGCACAGTCTTCGACCGTGATCGGACCTTTTTCAGCGGCATCGGCGGCGCTGAAATCAATAAAGACGCGCAGCAGCCCGCGCTCGGCACGTTCGACATCAACGAGCTCATAGCCCAGACCAGTGACTGTCTTTTCAATTAATCCCAACTGCTGCAAGAAATTCTCCAGAAATAAGGCCCGTTTTCAGCATCGCGGCACTGCAACAGCACCGGCGGCATGCGAAAAACACGCATTCAAGTCATATATGGCCCCTTGCGGAGCCATTACAAACGGTTCAACAAAAAAAAAATGGGCATCTGCCCATCTTCTTGTATTTCCCCAACCAGATGAAAGCACTCCCCACCAAACAACCCTGCGGAGAACTTTTATTAGGCTGCAGATTATAACCTCTTATTAACTTCGCCGCAATGCCGCACACAAGGAGCGGCCCGGCTTACAACAGTTACAAGAGCGCGCACCCGCGGCAGATCAGCGGGTGCGCGAGAAGAAACACTCCCCGCTTAACCTTTGCTGCGGCGGCGCGGCATGCCATCCATGCCGCCACGATCCATGCCGCCACGCGGCTGGCCGCCCGAACGCGCCTGGCCACCGGTGCCACCGCCGGCATTGCGGCGCGGACCCGTGTTGGCGAAGCCAAATGCCGTTTGCAGCGGGTCCGGCTGGCGCGGACCGCGCTGCGGCGCGCGGCCTTCGCCACCCGGACGACCCTGGCCCTGGCCGGCAGCGCGCGGAGCACGGCCTTGCGGCGCACCTTCGAACGATGCCGACGAACGCGGCTGCCCACCCTGGAACGGACCTTGTGGCTGGCCACGGCCCGGACCACGCGCTTCGCCAGGACGGCCGGCGCCGCCGGGACGGCCCTGGCCTTGCGGACGGGCAAACTGGCCTTGCGGCTGGCCACGGCGCGGCGCGACAGGGAACGGATCGGCGTTGCGGTTGCTCACATCGATGCGGTTGCCATTCGGCTCGTCATCACGGCTGGCCTTGCGCGCCTCGCGGCCCTTGGCGGCGCCAGCGGCGCGGGGATCGCCCGAAGGCGGCATTTTCTTTTCGATGCCGTAGGCGGTCAGCAGATCGCGCACGGTGTTTTCATCCATCTCTTCCCAGCGACCGCGTTTCAGGCCGCTTGGCAGGGTCATGGCGCCGTAGCGGGTACGGATCAGGCGCGACACGGTCAGGCCGATGGCTTCGAACATGCGGCGCACTTCGCGGTTGCGGCCTTCGCCGATCACCACGCGGTACCACTTGTTGATGCCTTCGCCGCCGCCGTCGGCGATTTTCGAAAATTGCGCCATGCCGTCTTCCAGTTCGACGCCGGCCAGCAGCTTCTGGCGCATGCCCTCTTCCAGCTCGCCCAGGGTACGCACGGCGTACTCGCGGTCGATGCCGTAGCGCGGGTGCATCAGGCGGTTGGCCAGGTCACCGGAGGTGGTAAACAGCAGCAGGCCTTCCGTGTTGAAGTCGAGGCGGCCAACGGCCAGCCACTTGCCCGCCTTCATGGTCGGCAGGCGGTCGAACACGGATGGACGGCCGTCCGGGTCGTTATGGCTGACGATCTCCCCGGCCGGCTTGTGGTACACCAGCACGCGCGGCGGCTTCTTGCTGACGCGGCGCTGGATCAACTTGCCGTTGATGCGCACGTGGTCGGTCGGCAGGATGCGCTGGCCGATGTGGGCCGGCTCGCCATTCACGGACACGCGGCCCGAAATGATCAGGTCTTCCATGTCGCGGCGCGAACCGAGACCGGCTTCGGCCAGCACCTTGTGCAGCTTCGGCGCATCGTCGTCGGACGTCAGGTCGCGGCGCACGGCGGCTTTCTGCACGCGGCCCGTGCCGCCCTCTTCGCTGTCGAAGGCGTCGGAGGTAACGAACGAGAACACGGCGTCGGCATCGCTGACCTTGCCCGGCGCAGCCTGGCGGCCCTTGCCTTTTTTACGGCTCTTGCCTGCATTCTTGCCGGCGCCCGGCACGTCGTTGCGCGGACCGCGCGGCGCGCGTGGCGCCGAAACGAGGTTGCCTTCGGCGTCGAACACGTCGGCGGCTGGCGCGGCAGCCTGCTCTGCGGCAGGCGCAGCGGCTTCCGCTGCCTGCGGCGCTTCCGCGCGCGGCGGCTGGCGCAGCGCGCGTTCGGCTTGCACGCCGCGCATCTGGCGCGGACCGCGCGTCGGGCGCGCTTCGGCCGGCTTTTCAGCGGCCGCTTCCGGCGCGGCTTCCGCCTCGGCGGCAGCGGCCTTGGCGGCGGCGCGGGCGCGCGGCGGACGCGGCGCAGGGGCGGCGACCGCCTCGGCAGCGGCTTCCGCCGCTTCGGCCACGGCCTTCAGGGCCGGCTTGGCGCGGGTTTTCTTGACGACAGGAGCAGCTTCGGCAGCGGCATCGGCGGCGACAGGCGCATCGGCGGCCACGTCGGCTTTCGTGCGGCGCTTCGGCTTGGCGGCAACGGCGTCGCCGGCGGCGGGCGTAGCAGCAGCTGCGGCATCGGCTTCGATCTGGGCCTTGGTGCGGCGCTTGGGCTTGGCAACGATGACTTCGTCGCTGGCGGTAACTGTCTCGGGAGTATTCGGATTATTCATTATTCGTTTCTTGGCTGTGCTGACCTGGCGCAGCGTCAACCGTTAGTTCTGGCGCAGGGTCGTGAGTGTAGGCTTCGTCCGTGGGCGAAGCATCGGGGCCGGCATCAAGGCTTGCTGTCACATCTACATCTGTCACAGCCGTATTGCTACCTGCACCAAGCTGGGGGGCAAGCTCATTGCTTGCCTTGTCAAAATTTTCCTGCAGGGCCGCTTCCAGGGCTTCGAGCCCATTGCCCTGCATTTCGCTGATTTGCTGCAACGGCGGCAGCTGGGACAGCGAATGCAAACCCAGGTCATCCAAAAATTGCTTGGTGGTGGCCAGCAAGGCCGGCCGGCCCACCACGTCGCGGTAGCCGATGGCATCGACCCAGCCGCGGTCTTCCAGCATCTTGATCGTCTGCGAATTGACGGCAACGCCGCGGATTTCCTCGATGTCACCCCGCGTCACCGGCTGGCGGTAGGCGATGATGGCCAGGGTTTCCAGGGTCGCCCGCGAATACTTGGGCGGCCGCTCGGGCGTCAGGCGATCCAGATACATCTTCATTTCGGGACGGCTTTGAAAGCGCCAGCCTGAAGCCAGGCTGACGATCTCGATGCCCCGCCCTTCCCACTCATCGCGCAACTCTTCCAGCAATTGCTTGATCGTGTCGGCACCGACGCCGACGCCGCGCACGCGGCCACTCTCGTCCGCATCGACGAACAGCTTTTTCAAGCTGTGGATCGTCAGCGATTCACGAGCGCACAGCAACGCGGTTTCGAGGACTTTTTTAGCCTCAATTGTATTCATAGCAATTCTGTGCGGATGTGTGTTGCAATTCGTATGCAGAGAAAGAAATCAAAAACGTTCATTTCAACGTAACGGATGGCAGACATCGATGACGACGCCATGCTGGGGTTACAAGTTGAGGCTGTTTTTCCGACGCCTTGGCCGATGCGCGCAAAGCGGGACTTGCGGATGCAGTGAAAGTCCTGCGATCCATGGTGCTGGCCTTAAATAACCAGCAATGAAACGATATCCGGAGCAGCTGCTTCTCTTGTGGCGGCGGACCAGCCAGGCAAGTGAGCGACAGTCGTCGTTTCATCCAACGATGCCAATTGTACCTGATAAAAAGCGGAAAAGCGCAAAACCGGGCAAAACACGCGTTTTACCCGGTCCCGGCGTTACAAATCGGCAATACCCGTCGCGCCTGCCCCATATTACAGGGAGGAGAGTTTCTCCGAGAGAATGGCCGATGCGCCCAGGAAAGCAGGATACTGCGCCGTGATCACGAAGGTCGGCACTTGCGAGACATAGTTGGCGAAGCGCCCCTTGCGCTCGAAGCGGGCGCGGAAGCCCGAACGGTCGAAGCGCTGGCCCAGGCGCGGCACGATGCCGCCGCCGATATAGATGCCGCCCAGCGCGCCCAGGGTGACGGCGACGTTGCCCGCCACCGTGCCCAGCATGCAGCAGAACGCTTCGATGACGTCGTCGCACAGCTGCGATTCGCCGGCCAGCGCGCGGCGCGTGATCTCCGCCGCCGGCAAGTCTTCGGCCGGCACGCCGGCGCGGTCGGCCAGGGCGCGGTAGATCAGCTCCAGGCCATCGCCGGAAATCAGGCGCTCGGCCGAGACGTGTTCAAATTCGCGCCAGGCAAACTGCAGGATGCCCACTTCCGTTTCATTCGACGGCGCAAAGCTCACATGGCCGCCTTCGCTTTGCAGGGCGATCCAGCCGCCATGCGAAGGAATCAGGCCCGACACGCCCAGGCCCGTGCCGGCGCCGATCAGGCCGATGGCCGTGTTCGGACGGGCCGTGCCCGCGCCGACCTGATGCTTCTGCTCGCTCGACAGCAGCGGCAAGGCGCGCGCCAGGGCCGTGAAATCGTTGACCACGTCCAGGGTCGTGAAACCGCACTCTTCACGCATGGCGCGGATCGAGAACGACCAGTGGTGATTCGTCATGCTGAGGAAATCGCCGTCGACGGGATTGGCGATGGCGATCACGGCATGGCGCACGGCTTGCCCGCCGGCGGCGGCCACGTGCGGCAGGGCCAGGTAAGCCTTCAGTGCGGCGGACAGGCTCGGATAGTCGGCACAGGGCAGCACTTCCACCAGAACGATGTGGCCGGCGGCCACTTCCAGGGCGAAGCGGGCATTGGTGCCGCCCACGTCGGCCAGCAGGCGCGGCCCATCGGCAAAGGCGGAAGTCGGCAATACGGGTGAAGACGAAGCGCTCATGATTTTAAATGATGAAGTGGGACGCATGGGACGCCAAGCTTAAAGGATGAATGCGCCCGGAGGCAAGCAAAGTTTGTAGTTTAAGTACATCAAAACAGGCCTTTATTGGTAGTTACACTCCAAATGCAACAGGCACAGGTAAAGTTACTCGCATACAATGTTTTACAGTAAGCGCCCACACTCGCCAGCAGCCAGCAATCCATGCTGCATAGCAGCAGAAACGCCCCATACGGGATAGTATGCCCAAGTTTGCGCAATGCTGCGTTGTACAGGAAACGGGGAGGAAATCGGCGCTTCTCAGGCGACCCATGGGGCGTATTTTCGTATTATTACTACCAACTTCCAGTCATCGCGCACCACCGACAGGCGGATAGCCAGATGCGTGCTCAGGAAGACACGCTTTCGCCCAGCAGGCTGGCAGGCGCCGGCTGGTCCGAACGGTAGGCGGCGTTCCACGCGTCGAGGCCGCCATGCAGGGGTTTGGCGCGGTGGAAGCCATGCTGGTGCAGCAGCTGGGCCACTTGCGCGGCCGTCACATCGTTGGGGCAGCTGCAATACACGATGATGTGGCGGTCCTTGTCCATGGCAATCATGGCGGGCACGGGTTCCTTGCCATTGAAGAACAAGGCGCCCGGCACGGCCGGCTCCAGCGCCTGCGCCGTGGCACTGCGGGCGTCGACCATCAGCGGCTCCTCGCCCTGCGCTATGAGTTCGAGCAATTCATCGATGCCGATGCGCTCGATCTGCAAAGCCTGGCGGAAGCGCCGGCGTTCGAGGAATTTATACAGCAGGAACAAGCCCAGCAAGGTGGCCAGCATCAGCAAGGCGGTGCTGCCCATGGTGCTGAGCAAATCGAGCACCTGCTGCACGCTGGCGTGGAAAATCACGCCGACGACGATGCCCGTGCCGCTCCACAGCAAGGCGCCCAGGCCCGCATACAGGAAGAATTGCCCCGGTGGCGTGCCCAGCGCGCCGGACATGGGCGCGGCCACGGTATTAAAACCTGGCACGAATTTGGAGACGATCAGGGCTTTCGGGCCCCAGCGCTTGAATTTGTCTTCCGTCTGGCTGACGCAATAGTCGGGCGACAGCGAGATGCGGCACAGCAGCCGCAGGATGCGCTTGCCAAAATAGCGGCCTGCGCGGAACCACGTGAAGTCGCTGATCAGGCAGGCGCCCAGCGCGGCGGCCAGCACCAGCGCCCCATTCATGTCGCCATCGACGGCCAGCGCTCCCGCCACCACGAGGATGGGAAAGGCGGGAATCGGCAAGCCGAGCTGCTCCACCAGCACGATGCCAAAGACAATCAGGACACCGTAATGTTCGAGCAGGTAAATGAGGTTGGGCATGGGCGCTATCTTACCGCAAAAGCCTGTTTATATTTGCACGCCCTTCGGTATGGCACTGAGCAGGGTACGCGTGTATGGATGCACGGGATTGCGGTACAGCTCGTCCGAATCGGCCAGCTCCACCACCTGCCCCTTGTGCATCACCATCACCTGGTCGGCGATGTATTTCACCACCGACAGATCGTGCGAGATGAAGATGTAGGACAGGCCGAACTCATCCTGCAAGTCCTGCAGCAGGTTCAGCACCTGCGCCTGCACCGATACGTCCAGCGCCGACACGGATTCGTCGCACACGAGAATTTCCGGCTGCATGGTCAGGCAGCGCGCGATGGCGATGCGCTGCCGCTGGCCGCCGGAAAACTCGTGCGGATAGCGGTGGAAAGCCTGTTCCGGCAAGCCCACCTTGTCCAGCAGCCAGTAGGCCTTGGCGATGCGCTCCTTGTCGTTGGCGCCGATGTTGTGGATGCGCATCGGTTCCAGCAGGATCTGCCCCACCGTGAAACGGGGATTGAGCGAGGCATACGGATTCTGGAAGATGATCTGGATGCGGCGCTTATACGGCAGGTATTCCTTGTTCGGCATGGCGATCAGATCCTTGCCATGGAACATGGCCGTGCCGCCCGTCGCCTGGTGCAGGCGCAGCAAGGTCAGGCCCACCGTCGTCTTGCCGGAGCCGGATTCGCCCACCACGCCCAGGGTTTTTCCGCGCGGCAAAGTAAACGACACATCCTTGACGGCCTGGAATTCGCGCTTGCCGAACAGGCCCTCGCGCGTATAAAAACTTTTGCTCAGGTTATTCACCACCAGCACCGGCTTGTCGCCCGGGGTGTAACCGCGCGTGCGCTGCTTCACCTCGACGCCTGGGCCGGCCTTGCCCTCCATGTAATCGGCAATCACGGGCAGGCGCCATGGGCGCTCGTCCAAGGAGGGGCGGCAATGCAGCAGCGCCTTGGTATAGCTGTCTTGCGGCGCTTCGAACACTTGCCGCACCTCGCCCGTCTCGCGCACTTCGCCGTGGCGCATGACGATCACCTGGTCGGCGATCTCCCCCACCAGGCCCAGGTCGTGGGTAATGAAGAGCACGGACATCTGATGCTTCTTTTGCAGCGCCGCGATGAGGTCCATGATCTGCTTCTGGATCGTCACGTCCAGCGCCGTCGTCGGTTCATCGGCGATCAGCAGTTTCGGTTCGCAGGCGATCGCCATGGCGATCATCACGCGCTGCTGCTGGCCGCCCGACATCTGGCTCGGGTAGGCGTCGATTTTCGTCGCCGGGTCGGGGATGCCCACTTCCTCGAGCAATGCCAGGGTACGCGCGCGGGCCTGCTTGCCATTCATGCCCATATGCTGGCGCAACACTTCGGCGATCTGGAAACCGACGGTAAACACGGGATTCAAGGACGACATCGGTTCCTGGAAGATCATCGAGATATCCTTGCCGCACATGTTGCGGCGCTCGGCGATCGACAGGTCCAGCAGATTGCGCCCGCCGAAATGGATGCGGGAGGCGGGATCGATGATGGTGCTGTCCGGCGGCAGCAGTCCCATCACGGCCAGGGAGCTGACGGACTTGCCGCTGCCCGATTCGCCCACCAGGGCCACGGTGCTGTTGCGCGGCACGTTGAACGAAATGCCCTTGACGGCTTCAAACGTGGTCTTCTTGTCGAGGCGGAAGGTGACGCGCAGGTCGCGCACTTCCAACAGGTTATTCTGGTCCATGAGCAACTCCTATTTCACTTTGGGGTCGAGCGCATCGCGCAAGGCATCGGTAAACAGCGAGAACGCCGTCACCAGCACGGCCATCGCCGTGGCGGCGGCCGTCAGCTGCCACCATTTGCCCAGGATCAGTTCATTTTGTGCCTCGTTGAGCATGCTGCCCCACGAGACGGTGCCCACCGGCACGCCGAAGCCGAGGAAACTCAGGATCACCTCGGCCTTGATGAAGCCCACCACCAGAATCGACATCTGCACCAGCGCCACGTGGCTCACGTTCGGGAAGATGTGCGAAAACATCTTGCGCCAGTGCGAGGCGCCGATGGCGTCGGCCGCCATCACGTATTCGCGCGCCTTGTGCTTGATGTATTCGGCGCGGATCAGCCGGTATGGCCCGGTCCAGCCCGTCAACCCGAGGATCAGCACGATGGTCAGCACGCCCTTCTGCTGCAGCACGGCCGCCACCGTCAAAATCATCAGGATGGACGGAATCGACGTAAAAATGCTGTAGAACCAGTTGAAGAAATCATCGACGATGCCGCCGAAATAGCCGGAGACGGCGCCAAAAAGCGTGCCCAGCACGACGGCCAGCAAGGCGGCCACCAGGCCCACGACGATCGACGTTTCGCCGCCCTTGATGGTCTTCTGCAAGATGTCGTGGCCCCACTTGTCGGCGCCGAACGGCAGGGTGGCCGCCTTGTGCGTGACGAGTTTCTTGGCCTTGCCCATGCCGGCGCGCAAGGCCGTCAAGTCGTCGGCCAGCGGGTCCGTCACGCCGTACATTTCCACGCCGGCAGAAGGGTTGCTGCCCATCTGCGCGCGCAGTTCGGCGATGTCGTCGGCCAGCGGGTCGAGCACGTTGACGGGCGTAGGCGCGCTGCGCTCGTCGGCCAGGGGAATGGCGCCGTCGCCGGCCGCGGCCGCGTCCTTGTCGGCGCCGACAAACGTGGGCGGCGCATAGCTGACGGCCACTTCATCTTCCCAGTTCGAGGCCAGCAGGCCGCTGGCGGAGGCCAGCACCAGCAGGAAAAACGCGCCGACCACGGCCAGCGATACCATTGCAATCTTGTCGCCGCGCAAACGGCGCCACGCCAGGGCCCACAGGCCGGGCGAAGTATGAGGTTTCGACATCGTCTCTTTCTACTTCAGTTGTACGCGAGGATCGACCGCCTGGTACAGCAAGTCGGTGAGCAGGTTGAAGAGCATGGTGGCGGCGGCGACATACACGGTGATCGCCTTGATCACCGGAAAGTCGCTGCGCTCGACGGCCAGGATCACTTCACGCCCGATGCCGGGGATGCCGAAGAAGCGTTCCAGCAGGAAAGCGCCGATCAGCAGGGCCGGCAAGTTCGACATCACGTAGGTAATGATGGGAATGGCGGCATTGCGCAGCACGTGGACCCACATGATGCGCCCTTCCTTCAAGCCCTTGGCGCGCGCCGTGCGCACGTAATCCTGGTTGGCTTCGTCCAGCACGAAGGTGCGGAACAGGCGCAGGGTGGGCGCAATCGACACGGCCAGGCCGATCAGGATCGGCAGGGTCGAATAGCGCAGCAGGTTTTCCCAGAAGCTGTCGCCCCAGCCCTGCACGGGGAACAGGCCCAGCTTGTAGGCAAAGCCGTACTGGAAGACGATGATGTAGACGAGGATGGAAATCGACATGCCCACCGTGCAGGCGATCATGACGGCGCGGTCCGTCAGCGAGCCGCGGACAAACGCGATGGCCAGCGCCAGCGCCACGCCAAAGAAGGTTTCCAGCACGGTCAGCGGAATCAGCACCATCATGGATGGGCCCAGGCGCGACGTGATGATGTGCGACACGGTTTCGCCGGTGGCCCAGCTCTGGCCGAAATCAAAGGTGACGATCTGCTTGATGAAGATCCACAGCTGCACATAGTAGGGCTGGTCGACGCCCAGCTGGCGGCGGATGTTGGCAATGCTTTCGGCACTCGACATCTTGCCGGCCAAAATGTAGGCGGGGTCGCCACCCACCCAGTTGAAGAGGATGAAGACCAGCAGGACGACGCCCAGCATGGTCGGCAGCATCTGCCATAAACGGCGCAGGATATAAGCGAACATAATGATTCCTTGTTGTTATAAGCGCTGCTTATTTATTCGCCGGGGCCGCAGGGGCTGGCGCGGCAACCACGGGCGCGCCCGTGCTGTCGATATCCATGAAGGCCCATTCCTGGAACAGGATCGGGTGCTTCTTGTAGCCTTGCACCGTCTTTTGCGCCAGCATGTTGCGGTAGCGCGCATAGCCGATCAGGGCGCCCGCGTTGACTTCCAGGCGGCGCGCCATCTTGTGGTACAGCTCGTCGCGCTCGGGGCTGGCCGGCATGTGCTGGCTGGCCGCATACCATTGATCGTATTCCGGGTCCTGGTAGCAGCCATTGTTGTTCTGGTGCGTGTTCGGGCCGTAGAACAGCTGCATGAAGTTATCGCCATCCGGATAGTCGGCCAGCCAGGGCGCCGTGCGCGTCTGCATCTTGCACTGCTTTTCCGTCTTCAAAATATCGGAAAAGATCATGCGGTCGTTTTCCATGCGGATGCCCAGCGAGTTGTAGGTCTTGCGCCACATTTCCGCCTGCAGCACGCCGTTGGCTTCGTTGCGCGACGCGTAGCGGATCAGCAACGGCTTGCCATCAGGCAAAGTCCGCCAGCCGTCGGCGCCCTTCTTGTAGCCGAACTTGTCGAGCAATTTGTTCGCCAGCACGGGATCGTATTGCAGCAGGCTCTTGTAGTGCGGATCGTAGCCGACCACGCCTGGCGGAATCGGATAGTCGAGGCGCTTGGCCTGGCCATTCCAGATGATGCGGATTTCTTCATCGATATTGTGCGCCATGGCAATGGCGCGGCGCAGGGCGATCTTTTCCTTGCTGAAGCCACCCAGGGTCGGGTCTTCCATGTTCCAGTAGTAATAGCTGATCTCGGGGTCGAGCAGGCGTGACAGTTGCACGCCCTTCTCCGCCAGTTCGGGCCGCAGCTTGCCGTTCAACAAGGCTTTCGGCGCCAGCGGGCCGTCGAGCCAGAACACGTCCGTGCCGCCGCTCTGGAAGGACAGCCAGCGCGACTGGTCTTCGATCATCACGGAAATTTCGATGCGGTCGATGGCGGGAATGCGCTTGCCCTGCATCTGGCGCACGATGCGCTGGTCGTCCGGGTCGTCGCCGGCCATGAAATTCCACGTCTCGGGCAAATGCTGCGTGTTGCGGTTCAGGACGATGCGGTTGCCGCGCGTCCATTCGCCCAGGGTGTAGTAGCCCGTGCCGACGGGATTCGAGCCCACTTCGCCCTTCACGTCGCCATACTTGTCCACCACTTCGCGCGCCAGGGCGGCCGTCGGCACATAGGCCAGGATCATGGGGAAATTGAAATCCGTCTTGGTCAACGTCACGCGCAGGGTGTACGGATCGAGAATTTCCAGGCCGGCGACTTTCTTGTTGTAGTCAAACTTGTTCGACTTGGCCGCTTCCTTCGCCAGCTCATCGAGACCCACCACCTTGCCTTCGAACAGCCATGTATGCGGCGAGGCCAGGCGCGGATCGAACAGGCGTTTCCACGAATACACATAGTCGGCCATCGTCAGTTCGCGGCGCTTGCCGCCGAACGCGGCGTCCGGCGTGAACAGGATGCCTTTCTTGAGGCGGATGGTATAGGTCTTGCCGTCGGCCGACACTTCCGGCATCGCGGCCGCCGCGCCGGGCACGACCTTGACGGGACGCGCCAGGTAGTCATACGTGTACAGGGTATCGAAGATGGCCTGCGTGATGTGGTTCGAATACAGGTCGCGCGCGGTGGCCGGGTCGAAGCCCGTCTCGGCGGCCGGCAGGATATAGCGCAAGGTTTTGACCGGCGCGGCCGCAGGGCCAGGGGCGGCATCGGCGGCAATGGCCGCCAGCGGCAGGGTGGCCAGGCAGGCGAGCAGCGCCACGCGCCGCATCCATGGTGACTTCATGTAATACCCTTCATCTCGATTATCTGTCGCACCGTATTGGTGCGCTTGTACTGGCGTCCGCCTGGGATACAGGATTCCACCACCAAAACCAGTCCATCCTCGCAAGATCTGTGCCTTGTTCGCCGCCAGCCGCGCCGATGTGTTGGCGAGCTGGAAAAAGGCGTAACGATAACGCATATTTTGCGCGCCGGGCGAAAAGCGATGGCACTTCTGGCGTGCGCAGCAACAAGGTCCCCTGCCTCCCGTGAAATTTTTCGCACCGCAACATAGTCCGGCCAATGGGGCGAAAAAGCGCATTGGTAGAAACCCTTACGTCCCTGAATGAAGCCACTTTGGATCGACGGACGGAAAGCGCATAGCGCAGCGCAACATTAAAATAATTGCAAAGAATGAAACATCAAGAATTTATAAAAAACACTGTTGTTTCCATACCGAAATGTCACATGCGCGCGTTGACAATGTTTCACGGCAAATGGTCTTATTGATTGCGGCAGACATCAAATCTGCCGAAACATCCACAGCGATTGCCGACGCAGCAATCTTTTTCAGACTAGCGACGTGGTGCCGCAAAACGGCCTGCCTAGCTTCTTTCGGAGTTTCGAGAATGATGATGGAAACAGTTATATCCCGCTCCGTACGCCTGATTTTTTCAGGTAGCGTAGCAGCAGTCAGCCTTGGCATGATGGCTGTGCCGGCAATGGCGCAGGACGCCAATGTGCAACGGGTGGAAATTACAGGTTCGAGCATCAAGCGAGCCACGGCGGAGACGGCGTCGCCCGTGCAAGTGATCACCCGCGATGATTTGATGAAATCAGGCAAGGCCACCGTGGCCGAATACCTGCAAACCCTGACCGCCGATGGCGCGGGCTCGCTGCCGACCGGCTTCGGCAACGGCTTTGCCGCCGGCTCCACGGCCATCTCGCTGCGCGGCCTGGGAGCCACCTCCACCCTGGTGCTGCTCAACGGCCGCCGCATGGCGCCATTCGCGCGCGCCGATGACGGGCAGAAAAGCTTCACCGACCTCTCCACCGTGCCGATGCAGATCGTTGAACGCATCGAAATTCTCAAGGATGGCGCCTCGTCCACCTACGGCGCGGACGCCATCGCCGGCGTCGTCAACATCATTCTGCGCAAGGACTTCGAAGGCCTGACCCTGAAAGGCGATACGGGCATTTCCGGCGACAGCGATGCCAAGCAGCACCGCGCATCGCTGACCTTTGGCAAGGGCAATCTGGACACAGACAAATACAACTTCGTCATCAATGCCGAATACGCCAAATCGGACATGCTGATGAACAAGGATCGCGCGGACCGCAAATGGATAGGCAAAGGCGACCTGCGTCCGTATGGCTATGCGATCAACACCCAGTTCGCAGGCGGTTATATCAATGGCACCAACGATGCGAACGCATCGCCGGTAGGCCTGATCCGCGACCCCGTCACCAACAATTATGTCGCCCTGCCCGGCTGCTCGACCTTGTCTGTCTCGTCGCCACAAGATCCAAAGGGCGGCTGCCTGTGGCATCACGACCAGTTCCGTTCGATGCAGCCAAAGATCGAATCGATCAACCTGTACACGCGTGGCAGCTGGCAAGTCAATTCCGATACACAAGTGTATGCGGAAGCGGGCTACTCGAAACGCGACACGGCATTTACCGTCATCCCGCCGTCGATCACGCCGACCATCGCATTCCCGCCGAATGCCACCTCGCCGACCGGCGTCATCAACTACGGTTCCGGTGCGGGCACCACCATCGTACTGGCCGCCAATCATCCGCAAAATCCGTACGGCGTGCCGGTGCGCGTGCGCTACCAGGCCTTCGATGCTGGCGCCAGCACGCGCCAGGCCAACAATAAGTTCAACCGCATCGTGCTTGGCGTCAAGGGTAACGCCATGGGCTGGGACTACGATGCCGGCTACACGCATTCGGAATCGAAGCTGCATCTCGATTACAGCAGCATGCTCAACATGGCCGTCGTCAAGGATGCCCTGGGCAATCCGAACAGTCCTTACTTCCCTTACTACATCGGCGCACAGGCGGGCAAAAACCCCGCATCGCTGTACGCTGCCATGGTGACGAACGCCACCTCCGACTCAACGACCAAGCTCGACATTATCGACTTCAAGGCGTCGCGCGAACTGATGCAACTACCGGGCGGCACCATGGGCCTGGCAGTGGGAGCGGAACACCGCCGCGACAAGCTCGACAATCCATCACTATCGGGCACGGAAAATGGTTCGATCAACTCCAGCTATGTGGCGGCCAAAGGCGACAGCAAGGTGTCGGCCGTCTTCCTGGAAGTCCTGGCGCCCGTGATCAAGACGGTGGAATTGTCTGCTGCCTTGCGCTATGACAAATACGACCGTTTCTCGTCGACGACGCCGAAACTGGGCGCCAAGTGGACGCCGGTGAAAACCTTCGCCTTGCGCGGCACGTATTCGGAAGGTTTCCGCGCGCCGGGACCTGCCGAAAGCAATGCCAACTCGCAATCGACCGGCACCTCGACCGTGAGCGATCCCGTGCGCTGCCCAGGCGGCAAGCAATTGCCTGGCGCCAATGCCAGCGACTGCGAACTGCAAGTGGCGGCCGTCAAGATCGGCGACCCGAACCTCAAGCCGGAAAAATCCAAGGGCTACACCCTGGGCCTCGTGTGGGATCCGTTCAACGATACGAGCATGTCGCTGGACGGCTGGAAAATCAAGCGTGAAAACGAGATCAATCCCCTGCCATACAACGAAGCGGCAGCCCTGCCGACAGCCATTCGTTCCGACAACAACCTGACCATCAACGGCGTCGTCACGCCGAACACGGGCACCTTGCTGATCACCAAGGCACCTTACCGCAACTCCAGCTACACGGAGATCAAGGGTATCGACCTGGACATCAAGCAGCGCGTGCGCCTGGGCGACTACGGCCGCGCCACCTTCGGCCTGACGTGGACGCATGTCGCTTCATGGGTACGCGCCGAATCAAACACCGTGCGCTACCAGTTCGCCGGCACGCACGGCAATTGCGACACCTCCAACTGCGCCGGTACGCCGAAGGACAAGATCAATGTCACCGGCTCGTGGGACCTGGGCAACTGGAATCTCAGCGGCGTGCTGAACTACCGTTCGGACATGAAAAACATCAAGTTTGAAGGCGACCCGTGCGCCTCCAAGCTGGCCAATGGCACGCCGGCACCGGCCGGTTGCAAGCTGGCCTCGTTTACCACGCTCGACATGTCGGCCCGTTGGAACTACAGCAAGCAATTGCAATTGTTTGCCTCGATCAACAACGTGACCGACAAGATCGCCCCGCTCGATCCGCTCACGTACGGCGGCATGAGCTACAACCCGATGGATGCCAGCGGCGCGATCGGCCGCTATTTCAAACTGGGCGCCAGCTACAAGTTCTTCTAAGCGCACGGCCAGGCTGCCACGCGCAGCCTGCGCATCCGGCACGGCTGAGTCACTATCATCATGCCATCCACCAAGACACCCGTTGCAGCGCAGCGGGTGTTTTCTACCTTTCCCACGAGCAAGACCCATATTCGTCAAAAATGCAGCACAAAATGCATCTCCTTTGTTTTAAATCAGTACCGATGATCCACTGCGTTGTTTAGACACACAAAGCTGTTTGCCATGTTGACAAGGACTTTTGCAGCTCATTACAGTGGATCGGTTGAAAAGATATAAATACTTTTCGATGTTTTCGGTGCGCCAACCGGCGCGACCGTTCTTGCCCTTTTAGCCAACCGCTTCAGCAGGAGTCTTGAACATGATTAGAGAAATATGCCTGTCCCGTTCCATCCGTTTGATCTGCGCCGGCGGCCTTGCCGCCGGCATCCTCAGCCAGCCGGCACTGGCCCAGGACACCGGCGACACCGCCGGCATGCAGCGCGTTGAAGTCACCGGTTCTTCCATCAAGCGGCTGGTATCGGAAACAGCCACCCCCCTCTCCATCTTCAAGGCCGAGGATTTCGCCAAGCAGGGCCTGACCACGGCCCAGGAAGTCCTCAGCAAGATCCCCTCGAATTCCTCCAGCATGGGCAGCGGCAATGCCGTCGGCGGCAACACCAGCGGCTTGCCCACGGGCGGCCAGGCCAGCGCCGACTTGCGCGGCCTGGGCGGCGACAAGACCCTCGTGCTGCTCAATGGCCGGCGCATCGCCAACCACCCGTATGACGGCGCCAGCGTCGACCTGAACATCATCCCGATCGCCGCGCTGGAAAGGGTCGAGGTACTGCGCGACGGTGCCTCGGCCATCTATGGCACGGACGCCATCGGCGGCGTCATCAACTTCATCACCAAGCGCTCGATCAATGTCACCAACATCACTGCCGAGGTAATCGCCCCGGAACACAAGGGGGGCGGCGAACACCGCATCAACCTGTCGACGGGCTTCGGCAAGCTCGACACGGACGGCTACAACATCTTCGGCGTCGTCGACTACCACAAGCAGAACGTGCTCACGTCGCAAGACCGCGATTTTTCCAAGACCGGCATCATTCCGGACCGCGGCCTGTCACTCACCAGCGGCACCACTTTCCCTGGCAATTACTTTGACGCGGCCGCCAACGGCGGCAACGGCCTGGCCGGCAATCCCTACGCGGCCACGGGCTGCAATCCGCCCCTGTCGGTCGCCGCCGCGAATGGCACCTGCCGCCAGGATTACACGCGCCAGATCGACGATCTGCCGGCGCAGGAACAAGTGGCGTTCTTCGGCAAGGGCGCCTTCAAGCTGGGCGGCGGCCACCTGGCCACCGTGGAATATCTGCACTCGGAAAACAAGGTCAAGGCGCGCACGGCGCCACCACCGCAGACGGGTCTGATCCTGCCCATCAGCAGCAAATACTACCCGGGCAACGCGGGCGGCGTGCCAGCCCAGCCTGGCCTGTCGGGCCAGCCGCTGAGCGTCAACTGGCGCCCGGTGGAAGCAGGCCAGCGGCAGATCGATTCGGATGGCAAGGCGGACCGCCTGGTCGTGGCCGTCGAAGGCGAACTGGCGGGCTGGGACTACAAAACAGGCCTGAGCCATGCCATCAGCAAGTCGTCCGAAAAGTTCACGGGGGGCTATGTGCAGGACGCGTCGTTTGCCGCTGGCGTGTTGAACGGCATCCTGAATCCCTTCGGCATGCAGGATGCCGCCGGCAAGGCTTACCTGGACAGCACCGCCCTGCGCGGCGAAGTGCAGAATGCCAAGGTCACCACCACCGGCTTCGACATCAAGGGCAGCCGCGAACTCATGCAACTGGCGGGCGGTCCGCTGGCCATCGCGCTGGGCGGCGAACTGCGGCGCGAAAAGGCGGAATTCAATGTGAACCGCGATATCGCCAGCCAGGCCACCAGCTCCGGGCTGTCGGGTTCGCTGTCGAAGAACGGTTCGCGCGACATCGAAGCCGTGTTTGGCGAAGTCAATTTGCCGCTGATCAAGGATCTGGAAGTGCAGCTGGCGGCCCGCTTCGACCACTACAGCGACGTGGGCAGCACCACCAATCCAAAGCTGGCCCTGCGCTACCAGGCCAGCAGCGCGCTGGTGCTGCGCGGCTCGGCCAGCACGGGTTTCCGCGCCCCGACGCTGTTTGAAAAAAATGCGCCGCCATCGAAGAACGACACCAACGATTCGTATGACGATCCCATCCTGTGCCCGGGCGGCGTGCCGCAGCCGGGCGCCAATCCCCTGCGCGATTGCGACTTGCAGCAGTTCAAGCTGCAAGGCGGCAATGAAAAGCTGAAGCCGGAAAAATCCACCACCTTTGCCTTCGGCGTCGTGCTCGAACCCGTCAAGGAAATAACGGTGGCCATCGATTACTGGAACATCCATCTGAAGGACAAGATTTCCTCCTTGCCCGAGCAATCGATCTACGGCAACTACGCCAAGTACAAGGATCTGTTCCTGCGCAACCCCGACGGTTCACCGTACGCCATCCTGGACTTGAACGACAACCTCGGCGAAGTCAAGACGGACGGCATCGACCTGAGCGTCAATGCACGCCTGGGCCGCAGCGCCTATGGCGATTTCAGCGTGTCGGTGGACGGCACCTGGACCCACAAGTATGACTACCAGAATGAACGGGGCGGCGAATTCATTTCCAACGTGGGCCGCTACGCGGACAACAACCCCGTGTTCCGCTGGAAACACACGGCCGCGCTGAACTGGCGCAAGGGCAACTGGGGCGCCACCGTGTCGCAAACGTTCAAGTCCGGCTACACGGACCAGAACAATGTGGACCCGCAGTACCAGCACGACGTGCCGTCGTACAGCCTGCTGAGCGTGTCGGGCAGCTATGTGTGGAAAGGCTTGCTGCTGACGGCCGGCGTGAAAAACCTGTTCGACAAGGAACCGCCGTTCTCGAACCAGGGCACGCTGTTCCAGAAAGGCTATGACCCGCGCTATACGGACCCGGTCGGACGCGCCTACTACCTGCGCGGAAGCTATACGTTTTAAGGGAGATTGGCTGAAACAGACATGAACGGGGCGGCGCTGACCAGCGTTTGCCTGCAGCCCCAGAGACGGCGCCATCAGGCATGATGCGCGCCGTTTTATTTTACGCGCCTGAGCATGCCTGACAAGTGTTCGCGATATTTTATTACTGAAGTAATGCAAAAAGATTAGCAATATGTTGCATTTCGTCCAAAAAGTCTGCACGAAATTGACAATATGAATGGTGAATGTTTTGATGAGGGTCCGGAAAATTTACCGAATTTTCACTGGTGAAATTTAAAAGAAGCAAATAAATTGTTAGCAAGCAACAACTTATATCAAGATAATTGCCACCTTTATCACAAAAACAAGGAATTACAAATGATGATTGAAAGTGTAATATCGCGGTCGCTGCGCCTCATGTTTGCTGGCAGCCTGGCCTTGGGCATGCACGCAGCATATGCTCAGGAAACAACCGAAGGCGCCATGCAACGTGTGGAAGTCACGGGCTCGAGCATCAAGCGCCTGGCGTCGGAAACCGCGTTGCCGATCACCTCGATCAAGGCTGACGATTTCGCCAAGCAAGGCTTGACGACGGCACAGGAAGTCCTGTCCACCATTTCCATGAATCAAAGTTCGCAAAGCAGCTCGCAATCCGTCGGCTCCGGCACGGGCGGCCAGTCCGTCGCCGACCTGCGCGGCATCGGCGGCGACAAGACCCTGGTACTGCTGAATGGCCGCCGTATCGCCAGCCACCCGTTCAACGGCTCGTCCGTCGACCTGAACATCATTCCGATTTCGGCCCTGGAGCGCGTCGAAGTGCTGCGTGACGGCGCTTCCGCCATCTACGGCACCGACGCCATCGGCGGCGTGATCAACTTCATCACCAAGCGTTCGGTCAAGGGCGGTTCCGTGACCGTCGAACATTACGAGCCACAAAAAGCGGGCGGCGGCGACGAGTCGCGCCTGAACCTGTCGGCCGGCTATGGCGACCTGAACAAAGACGGCTTCAACGTCTTCGGCGTCGTCGACGTGCACCGCCAGTCGGCGCTGAGCGCGGCCGACCGTTCCTTCTCGAAGAGCGGCTACATTCCAAGCAAGGGCGTCGATAACCTGAGCGGCACCACCTTCCCTGCCAACTTCTACGATACGGGCAATGGCGTGATCGGCAACCCGGCCTTCGCCTCCGGCTGCGTGGGCCCGAACCTGTACAAGAACACGTCCGGCAAAAGCACTTGCGCCATGGATGTCACGCCGTTCATCCAGGCCATTCCAAAGACCCAGCAGGAATCCTTCCTGGGCAAGGCCAGTTTCAAGCTGAACCAGGATCACCTGGCCACCATCGAATACCTGCATTCGCGCAGCACCAACGAAGCGCGCATCTCGCCGCCGCCAATGTCGAACATCGGCATCCTCATGTCGTCGAGCTCGCCTTACTATCCAGGCGGCAGCGGCGGCGTGCCAGCCGTGCCTGGCCTGTCGGGTGAAGATCTGGACATCAGCTGGCGTCCAGTGGCGTCGGGCCAGCGCAGCGGCTTCGATACCAGCACCTCGGATCGCCTGGTACTGGCCTCCGAAGGCGTGCTGGGCGCATGGGACTATAACGTCGGCCTCAGCTACTCCGTCAGCAAGGCCACCAGCGCCTTCACGGGCGGCTACCTGAACGACCAGCGCATCATTGACGGCGTTGGCAGCGGCATCCTGAATCCGTTTGGCGAACAGAGCGCTGCCGGCCAGGCCTACCTGAACGACTCCGTGCTGAAAGGCGAGTACCTGAGCGCCAAAATGACCAGCACGGCGGTTGACGCCAAGATCAGCCGCGAGCTGTTCAACCTGCCTGCAGGTGCCGTCGGTTTCGCCGTCGGCACGGAATTCCGCAACGACAAAGCGGAATACAACGTGAACCGCGACCTGGCTGGCCAGGCATCGAGCTCCGGCTACGCCGAAGCACAGAACCAGTCGGGCAGCCGCAACATCTCCGCCATTTTCTCCGAGCTGAGCATTCCTGTCGTCAAAGATCTGGAACTGTCGCTGGCCGCCCGTTATGACCACTACAACGACGTCGGCGGCAGCTTCAACCCGAAAGTCGGCGTACGCTGGCAGCCAACGCCCCAGGTGCTGCTGCGCAGTTCCTACAATACCGGTTTCCGCGCACCAACCCTGTATGACCTGCATGGCCCGCAAACCAAGACCTTCACGGCCAACAAGTATGACGACCCGCGCCTGTGCCCTGGCGGCGTCGCCATCCCTGGCGCCAACAGCAACGTGGCCTGCGGCGCGCAGCAATACATCCGTTCGGGCGGCAATCCGGACGTCGGCCCTGAGAAATCGAAGACCTTCAGCGCCGGTATCGTCATCGAGCCTGTCAAATCGGTCACCGTCTCGCTCGATTACTTCAAGATCAAGCTGCGCGACAAGATCGGCACCGTGGCCGAACAGACCCTGTTCGACAACTACGAGAAATATCAGAGCAACTTCATCTATACGGCTGACGGCAAGCTCGACTACGTGTTGGCCACACTGGGTAACCTTGGTGAAATGCACACCTCGGGCATCGACCTGGGCCTGAACTGGAAATTGCCACGCAGCCAGTACGGCAACTTCACGTTCAACTTCGACGGTACCTGGGTACAGAAGTATGAATACCAGAACGAGCGCGGCGGCGAGTTCGTGCAAAACGTCGGCGTGTATGGCGACAATGCACCGGTATTCCGCTGGAGACACAATGCCTCCCTGCAATGGAATCTGGACAAGTGGAACGCTACCCTGTCGAACAAGTACATGAGCGGCTACCGCGACCAGAACTACGTCGACCCTGAATTCGAGCAAAGCGTCAAGGCATACTCGGTCTGGTCGCTGTCGGGTGCCTACTCTGGCTTCAACAACACGGAAATCACCGTCGGCGTGAAAAACCTGCTGAACGAAGATCCACCGTTCAGTAACCAGATCGGTACCTTCCAGTCCGGCTACGATCCGCGTTTCGCCGATCCGCTGGGCCGTACCTTCTACGTGCGCGCCACCTACAAGTTCTAAATCCACCTGACACAAGCTACGGGCGTCGCGGCAGCCACTCGCTGCCGCTCGCCACGCTTCCGTCAGGCGTCTAGAACGCAATAAAAAAGCCCGGAAAGCTTAGCTTTCCGGGCTTTTTTTCATGCTGCGCAGCATTTTATTCCTGGTCGCCCTGCAGGCGGCGCTGCTTCACGGCCGCCGCCAGGTTTTCCAGCACGGCCACGCTGGCGCTCCAGTCGATGCAGCCGTCCGTGACGGACTGGCCGTAGATCAACTCCTTGCCCGGGATCAGGTCCTGGCGGCCCGCCACCAGGTGCGATTCCACCATCACGCCGACGATGCGGCCATCGCCCGCCGCCACCTGGCTGGCGATGTCGGCACAGACGGGAATCTGGTTCTCCGGTTTTTTCGAGCTGTTCGCATGCGAGGCGTCGATCATCAAGCGCGCCGCCAGGCCCTGGGCGGCGATGGCCTTGCACGCCTCGTCCACGCTGGCCGCGTCATAGTTCGGGGTCTTGCCGCCGCGCAGGATGATATGGCAATCCTCGTTGCCGTTGGTCGAGACGATGGCCGAGTGGCCGCCCTTCGTGACGGAGAGGAAATGGTGCGGCTGCGAAGCGGCCTTGATGGCTTCCACGGCGATTTTCACATTGCCGTCCGTGCCGTTCTTGAAGCCGACGGGGCACGACAGTCCCGACGCCAGTTCGCGGTGCACCTGGGATTCCGTGGTGCGCGCGCCGATGGCGCCCCAACTGATCAGGTCGGCGATGTATTGCGGACTGATCACGTCGAGGAATTCCGTGCCGGCAGGCAGGCCCAGCTCGTTGATGTCGCGCAGCAGTTCGCGCGCCATGCGCAAGCCATCGTTGATGCGGAAGCTGTTATCCATGTACGGGTCATTGATCAGCCCTTTCCAGCCCACCGTGGTGCGCGGTTTCTCGAAGTACACGCGCATGACGATTTCCAGTTCGCCGGCGAAACGCGCGCGCTCCTTGACCAGCAGGCGCGCATATTCCATGGCCGCCTTGGTATCGTGGATGGAGCACGGGCCGATCACCACCATCAGGCGGTCATCCTGGCCGTGCAGGATACGGTGCAGGGCAATGCGGGCGCTGGCGGCGGTCTGTTCGGCTTGCTCCGAGCAGGCGAATTCGCGGATCAGGTGGGACGGCGGGGTCAATTCCTTCATTTCACGAATACGCAAATCATCGGTGCGGGGCATTATTTTCTCCAAAATTTAAGGATGGGTAAAACATCTGGGTAAAAAAAAACCGCCATCAGTGGCGGTTTTTTAGAATTTGCTGGGATCTCGTTTTGCTGCTACGTGAACCGACCGCTACTCCACCGCCTTTGGGTTGGAATTGCTAAAGTAAAAGTAAGCGGTAAAAAAGTGGCGAGCGAACATGCGAGTCATCCGTAAGTGATGAACGACTATAAACCTAAATTGCAAGGGTTGGCAAGCATATTTGTCGGCAAAGCCGCATGGTGCTGCCGTTTCACACTGTAGCGCACTGCAAAAAGCATAAAAAATTGCGCCGGGCAGGCGTCCCAAGCGCGCTCTCCATGACAGAGGCGGATGGCCTCCGCCTCCGCCCACTAGCGCTGTGTCCGTCGTGGCGCATGCGCCACGAACGCCCCGGCAGGCCGCGGCAAGCGACACACTTCTGATCAATATCTAATCCGCGACGGCTGCAAAGACAAGACTCGAAGACGCACCGATCACCTTTGAGAGTCGGCCCCTACCCGGAGAACAGCATGATCCATAAGACACTCGCCCATCCCGTTTGCATCTCGCCGCCCCGCCTGGGCCTGGCCCTGGCTGGCGCCCTGCTGAGCCTGCCCGTGCTGGCGCAGGACGCCGCGCCTATCGCCCGCGTGGAAATCACCGGTTCCAACATCCGCCGCGCGCAAGCGGAAACGGCGTCGCCCGTGCAAACCCTGAACGCGGCCGATATCGAGAAATCGGGCAAATCCAGCGTCGCCGAACTGCTGCAAACCCTGGCCGTCGACAACCAGGGTTCCGTGCCCACCACGTTCGGCAACGGCTTTGCGGCCGGCGCGTCGGGCGTGTCGCTGCGCGGCCTGGGCACGGCCTCGACCCTGGTGCTGCTGAACGGCCGCAGGGTGGCGCCCTACGGCCTGGCGGACGACGGGCAGAAAGTATTTGCCGACCTGAACATCATTCCCCTGGAAGCCGTGGAGCGCGTGGAAATCCTCAAGGATGGCGCCTCGGCCATCTACGGTTCGGACGCCATTGCCGGCGTGGTCAACGTGATCCTGCGGCGCGACTACCAGGGCACGGCCATCAAGGGCAACTACGGCAAGACCAAGGATTGGGACGGACGCGACGCGCGCGCCGCCATCACGCATGGCTTTGGCGACATCGACAAGGACCGCTACAACGTGCTGCTGAACCTCGAATACAGCGAAAAGGCCGCCATCTGGAACCGCGACCGTGCCGGCCGGGGCGCCGTCGGCCGCAGCGACTTGCGCGACCTGGGTTTCAGCGCGCAGGAAACCCTCAGCGGCGCCGGTGCCATCACCACGAATAATGCGGCCGGCAGCGCCGTCAACGGCAATGTGCGCAATCCCGACACGCTCGACTACTACAACCGGGGCAACCTGGCCGGCGTGGGCTTTACGCGCACCTTCCCCGGCGCTGCCTGCGGCAACTTCACGAACCATCCGCAAGGCGACCCCGGCGGCGGCTGCCTGACGGACGCGGCGCAGCAATATGGCCAGATCCAGCCCAAGCAAAAGAACATCAACTTCTTTGGCCGCGCCGCCTGGCAACTGACGCCGGCGCTGCAAACCTATGCCGAACTGAACTTGTATCACAGCGAATCGAACTCGGCCACCACGCCGTCGACCGTCAGCGGTTCGGTCGGTTTTCCGGGCGGCCCTGTCAGCAATGCGGGCGTGTCGCTGGGCGCCGACCACCCGGACAACCCGTATTTCGGCACGGCGGCGCGCCTGCGCTACCTGGCGGCCGACGTGGGGCCGCGCCTGTCGGAAGTCGATTCCACCTTCACGCGCTTCGTTGCCGGCATCAAGGGCGCCGTGGCGGGCTGGGACATCGACAGCGCCCTGCTGTACTCGCAAAACAAGGTCTCGAACGACCTGAACGGCTACCTGCAGCGCGACGTCGCCTTCGCCCTGCTCAACCCCACCGCCGCCAACGTGGCGGCCGCCAGCCTGAATCCCGCGTATGCGGCCTTGCCTGCCGGCAGCCTGTGGCGCATCGCGGAAAACGCGGGCCTCAATTCGCCCGAACTGTATGCGGCGCTGTCGCCGCGCATCTCGAATGATGCCAAGACGCATATCGCACAAGTCGACTTCAAGGCCAGCCGCGAAATGGGCAAGCTCGACGGTGGCGCCCTGGGCGTGGCCCTGGGTGCCGAGTTTCGCCATGAAGCGACGGAACTCAAACCCACGACGGGCACGGAACGGGGCAATATCATCGGCCTCGGCTATTCGGCCTACAAGGGCAGCCGCAACGCCTCGGCCATCTACGCGGAAGTGCTGGCCCCCGTGCTGAGGAACCTGGAACTGTCGGGCGCCCTGCGCGCCGACCATTTCACCGACGTGGGCAACTCCTACACGCCAAAAGTCGGCGTGAAGTGGACACCCGTGCGCGAACTGGCCCTGCGCGGCACCTTCGCCAAGGGCTTTCGCGCCCCCAGCGCAGCGGAAAACGGCGTCGGCGGCCTGGCCGCGTTCTCCACCGCCAGCGATCCGCTGCGCTGCGCGCTGGGCGTGGCGGTCGCCTGCGATCCCGCCTCGATCGCCGTCATCACCTCGCCCAACCCGAACCTGTCGCCCGAGCGTTCGCGCAGCTATTCCGTGGGCGCCGTGTGGGATCCGCTGCCGCGCACCAGCATTTCCGTCGACCTGTGGCAAATCCGCCGCAAGAATGAAATCAACCAGGAGCAAACGGATACGGCCATCGCCGAAGGCCATGTGTCGCGCGACCCGTCGACGGCCACCGGCATCGCCGGCGATCCGGGCGCCATCACGGCCGTGCTGGCCAACTATGTCAATTCGGCGCAGACGACGGTGCGCGGCCTCGATGTCGACGCGCGCCAGCGCTTCAACCTGGGCGGCGACTACGGCAACCTGACCTTCGACGTGAAGTGGACACACCTGTACAAATGGCTGCGCACGGAACAGGACGGCACGCAGCGCGATTTCGCCGGCACGCATGGCAATTGCGACGTCTCGAACTGCATGGGCACGCCGGCAGACCGCGTCAACCTGGGCGCCACCTGGGAACGCCAGAACTGGCGCGTCACGGCCAACGTCAACTACCGTGCCCACCTCGACAACGTGCTGTTCAAGAACGATCCGGACGGCTGCGCCACGCATTTCGCCGACGGCACGGACGCGCCGCGCGGCTGCCGCATCGCCTCGTTCACCACGGTGGACCTGACGGGCCGCTGGCTGGCCACGCCCAAGCTGGAAGTGTTTGCGTCGGTGCAAAACCTGTTCGACAAGATCGCCCCGCTGGACCCGCTGACTTACGGTGCCACGGGCTACAACCCGCTCGATTACGCGGGTGCGGCGGGACGGTTTTTCAGTGCGGGGGTGAAGTACAAATTCTGAGAAATCCAGCAGCCGTGTCGGCACGGCCGGTGCTGTTGGCGTACTGGTGGTGTCGGGTTACGCGCTTTACGCTAACCCGACCTACGCGAGCGCCATGTCAGAAAAAAGTAGGTCGGATTAGCCCGGAGGACGTAATCCGACAATCGCGCTGGCTTCCCAGTGTCCGAAAAATCAGGCTGTCCCGCCGACCGTGATGCCATCGAGGCGCAGGGTCGGCTGCCCCACGCCCACGGGTACGCTCTGCCCCTCCTTGCCGCACACGCCCACGCCGGAATCGAGGCGCATGTCGTTGCCGATCATGGAGACGCGGTTGAGCACATCCGGGCCATTGCCGATCAGGGTCGCGCCCTTCACCGGGTAGCTGAGCTTGCCGTTTTCAATCATGTACGCTTCGCTGGCGGAGAAGACGAACTTGCCGTTGGTGATATCGACCTGGCCGCCGCCGAAATTGACGGCATACAGGCCGTTTTTTACGGAAGCGAGGATTTCGCCCGGATCCCTGTCGCCGCCGAGCATGTACGTATTGGTCATGCGCGGCATGGGCAGGTGGGCGAACGATTCACGGCGCGCATTGCCCGTCACGGGCATCTTCATCAGGCGCGCATTCATGGTGTCCTGGATATAGCCCTTCAGGATGCCATCCTCGATCAGGGTCGTGCACTGCGTCGGGTTGCCCTCGTCATCGATATTCAGGGAACCGCGGCGGCCCGCCAGCGTGCCATCGTCGACCACGGTGACGCCCTTGGCGGCCACACGCTCGCCGATGCAGCCGGAGAACGCGGACGAACCCTTGCGGTTGAAATCGCCCTCCAGGCCGTGGCCGATCGCCTCGTGCAGCAGGATGCCGGGCCAGCCCGGCCCCAGCACGATGGTCATGGGGCCGGCGGGCGCGGGCCGCGCTTCCAGGTTGACCAGCGCCGAATTGACGGCGTCCGCCGCATACTGCTCCAGCACGGCATCGCTGAAATAGTCATAGCTGTAGCGTCCGCCACCACCGGCCGACCCCGTTTCCCGGCGCCCGTCCTGTTCGGCGATCACCGTCAGCGAGACGCGCACCAGCGGGCGGATGTCGGCCGCCAGCACGCCGTCGCTGCGCAGCACCAGCACCACGTCGTATTCACCGGCCAGGCCCGCCATCACTTGCACGACTCTGGGATCTTTCGCACGCGCCATCTTTTCCACGCGTTCGAGCAACTGCACCTTGGCCGTGGCATCGAGCGAGGCCAGCGGATCGTTGGGCAGGTACAAGGAGCGTCCGCCCTGCGCCAGCGTCTGTCCCGCGATCTTGACTTTGCCGGCGCCAGCGCGTGCGATGGTGCGCGTGGCGGCCGCCGCTTCCAGCAGGGCCCGTTCGGAAATCTCGTCGGAGTACGAAAACGCCGTCTTGTCGCCGGACACGGCACGCACGCCCACGCCCTGGTCGATGGAAAAGCTGCCCGTCTTGACGATGCCCTCTTCCAGGCTCCAGCCTTCGCTCTTGGTGAACTGGAAGTACAGGTCGGCATAATCGACCTTGTGCGTAAACATCGTGCCCAGGGCCTTGAGCAGCTTGTCTTCGTCCAGGCCAAAAGGCGTCAGCAAAATCTCGCGCGCCACGGCCAGGCTGGACAGATTGGGTTCAAATGGATTCATGGCTATCTTTTCTCAAAATTCAATTCACTTCCAATACCTGGCCGTAGCGTAGCGGGCGGCAGCAATTTGTGGCCAAGCAGCGCCCCGTGCCCTCGCAGGGGGCGCCGAGCCGGGGCGCCGAGCCGGCCAGCATCGCAGGGCGCAAAGCGCGGCGCGCGGTAGCGCATGTCGGGTCGCCCTCACATGGTGCGGTGTGCCAGGGCGGGCAAGGATTCGCGCACGCCGGCCAAAAACAGCGAATCGATGGCGCCACTGACCACGCCTTCGCCCTCGGGCAGCACGGCCTTGACTTCGCCCCACGGGTCAATCAGCATGCTGTGACCCCAGGTGCGGCGGCCATTCGGATGCAGGCCGCCTTGCGCCGAAGCCAGCACATAGCACTGGTTTTCGATGGCGCGCGCGCGCAGCAGCACTTCCCAGTGGGCGCGGCCCGTCGTGTGGGTAAACGCGGCCGGCACGACCATCAGCGCGCAATCGCCCATGGCGCGGTACAGCTCGGGAAAGCGCAAGTCATAGCAGACGGACAAGCCGACCCGGCCGAACGGCGTCTCGATCGAGCGCACCTGCGCGCCGGGCACGATGGTGCGCGATTCATTATAGGATTCGGTGCCGCGCGTAAAGCCGAACAGGTGGATCTTGTCGTAGCGCCCGGCCGGCTCGCCTTGCGGGTTGTACACCAGGGTGGTGTTCAGCACTTTCCCTTCCTGGCCCGAGATCAGGGGCAAGGTGCCGCCAATCAGCCAGATGCCGTGCTGGCGCGCCATCTGCGCCATGCCATCCTGGATGGGGCCACTGCCGGCGTGTTCCGCGTGGCCCAGCTTGTCCGTTTCCTGCCGGCCCATGATGGCCCAGTATTCCGGCAGCACCACCAGCATCGCGCCAGCGGCTGCCGCCTGCGCCACCAGGCGCCGCGCCGTGGCCAGGTTCTCGTCCACGGAGGGCGAGGAAATCATCTGTATCGCTGCGACTGTGTGCATCATCTCCACCTCTTGTCCATTCAAACGCGTGGCCTATTTCGCCACCGCCTCCGCCGCTGCGGCAGGCACGGCGACAGGCTCCAATTTACCACCATCGAGCTTGGTCACCACGGGCGACTTCCAGGGGCCGGCGATCTGCATGTGATAGGTCAGCGCCTTCATCACGGGCGCGCGCAGGAACAATTGCGCCAGGAAGCTGCCCAGGCCGATGACGGGATTGACGGCCAGCGCATACACGAGGGGGCCCGTGCCCAGGTTAAATTCGGGAATTACCACCACGTGCAAATTCGTCGTTTCATTGGCGATATCCGCCTTGCCATCCATCAGCACGGTCGCCGCCACGCCATGCATCTTGAGGTTATCGGTCGTCACCACCCCACGCTTGATGCTGGCGTTGGCCGTGATGCCATCGAAGGCCAGGCCTTCGGAAAACACATCGTGGAAATCGAGTTTCAGCAAGCGGGGCAAGGCTTGCAGGCTGAGCACGCCCAGCAGCTTGGCGGCGCCCGGGTCCTGCTTGAGGAACTGGCCCGATTCCACATTCATTTCGATCTGCCCCGACAAGGTGGGGATGTCGAGCGAATACGGCAAGCCATTCCAGGCGATGTCGCCGCTCAGGCGCCCCTTGCCGCGGCGCACGGTGTCGACGAAACCAAAGCGGTCGAGCAGCTTGCCCGCATCGACGATATCGAGGCCGAAGCGCAGGCTGGTCGTGCTCTGGCCATCCTTGATGACCCATTTGCCATTGCCGCTCAGCGCGCCATCGGGATTCGACAATTGCAGCTTGCCCACTCTCCACTCGCGTCCGCCGGCCGCCATGGTGTTATACGCCTGCAACTCCAGCCGGCCGATCTTCTTGTTGAACAGTTCAAATTGCTCGGCGACGATATCGAGCGACGGGATCGACTGGGCGGCACTCTTGCCTTCAAGCAGATTCTTCACATCGTTGGCGGCCGACTCGGGAATGATCAGCGAGGACAGGCGGGCCGTCATCTTGCCCAGGCCGGACGGCGTTTCCAGCCACGTCACATAGCCGGACACCTGCTTCGCGTCGATATTGGCTTGCCATACATCTTTCTGGTGCGTGGCGCCCACCACCACGTTTTCCAGCTTGCGCTCGCCCAGCAACAGCTCGCTGGCGCGCGCCGCCATCATGTCGGGCACCACGTATTGCGCGATATCGGGCGCATCGCCGTCGGCAGCGCCTGCATCGGAGGGAGCAGTGCCGCTACCGGCAATTTCGCTGCCGGCGTCGATCCAGCTATCCACGTCCAGCGACTTCATATTAACGTTGAGCATCATGCCACTGTCCGGTTCCGGCGCCGGCACGTTCACGCCGATGCCGCCGCGCACCAGGCGCCACGCGTCCTTGCCCTGCTTCTGGCGCTGGTAGCGGGCCGCGATGCCGGAACCGAGGGCGATGCGGATCTCATCCGTGCGCAAACCTGCCGCATTCGCCGCATTGCCCGTCAGGGTGAATTTCACGGGCAAGCTGTCGCCCGCCGCCTTTTTCAGGGGCGCGGGGAAATCCAGCCCCAGCCCCGTCAGCGGCGACTCCACGTTCACCACCACCTGGTGGTCGCGCGCCGTGATCAAGCCGTTATAACGGGCGCCGCCATTCAAGTGTTTGGCCAGGCGCTGCAGCACGGGCGCCGGATACGTCTTGCGCAAGCCGTCGATGGTCATGTTGCCGGCAATCTTCACCTGGATGGAATTGTCCGGCTGGCTGCCGCCCGAGATGGCCAGGGGCCCGCCCAGCAGGCTGCCATTCAAGCCATTCAGATTGACGCCCTTCTCGTTGAATTCGATCTTGCCCTGCGTGCCCAGCACGGGCGGCATGTCGTGGAACAGCACCACGTCGTTGCCGGCCAGCTGCAGGCTGCCTTGCACCGTCGATTCCATCAGGCGCTCGATCGGCAGGTGCAGCTTCAATGCCAGCTTGGCATTGCCGGTGGCCGTCGTTTCATCCGTGAAATGCTCGATCCAGCCCAGCACGGGGCTGGCCGTCACGTATTTGAGGAATTCCTGCATCGGGCCGGCCGCATTGCCATCGATGTCGAGCAAGGTGTCGAAGACGGTCAGGTCGGGAATCACGGCTTTCACGTTGCTCAAGGCCACGCCGCCCGTGGTGGCCGTGTCGCCGCGAATTTCCATGCGCGCCCGCTCGAAAACAAAGCTGCCCTTGATCTTCTCCGCCTGCGGCCACAGCGGCGCCTTGCCGGCCAGCGGGCCGCTTTCGGCAAATTCGCCCGGCGCGTAATTCAAGGTGCCATTGTCGATCTTGCCCGCCACGCGGAAGTCGCCACGGTTGCGCTGGGCCGGCGTGGCCGCATTGAACGGGAAATGCTCGAGTTCGCCGCGCAGGCGCAGGCTGACGTCGCGCGCCACGCCGCCTTCCAGGGCGCCCGTCAGCCAGTGGCGCAGGTGTTCGGGCGTCTGCATGGGCAGGTAGCGGCCGATGGTGTTGATTTCGAAATTGTCGATCGTGCCCGTCACATCCACCTGGCCCAGGTTCTTGCCGTCGAGCGGCATGCGGTGCGAGCCATGCAAGCTGACGCGCAAGCCTTGCTGGTCGAAGTCCAGCTTGTCGAGCTCGACTTGCAGCATATTTTCCGCTTCAAACGCCCAGCGCGCCTGCATGGTGAATTGTTCGAACGGCATGGCCGGTTCGCTCAGGTAGGAAGGCAGCTGCAACACCAGGTCTTGCGCGGCGATGCTGATGGTGCCGCCCTTGTCGCTGGCATCGATCGTGCCCGTCAGGTGGTCAAAGCCGGGAATGGCTGGCGCGGCGGCCTGCGCGGGGGTGCTGGCCGTCTTCGCCACGGCCAGGCGCGCCGGCTGCGCATTCAGGCCCAGCTCGATGAGCTTGCCGCGTAGCCGGTAGCTGGCGGGCGTGGCGATATCTCCCTGCCATTGCGCGGAAAAGTCTTCCAGGCGCCCCCGTGGCGCCAGGGCTTCGAGGCGCTGGCGCTGCTGCTGGCCCAGCGGCAACTTGTCGGCCAGCGCAGCCAGCGTTTGCAGGTCGAGCGACTGGGCCGCGATCTCCGTCTGCGCCGGCTTGCGCCTGGTGGCGGCGATATAGCGCTCGGACAGGGTCGTCGGTGGCAGGCTGAGACCATCACGTGTTTCCAGCGCGAAATTCGTCAACTGCACCTGGTGCCCGTTCGCGCCGAAAGTAGGCTTGCCGTCCGGCACCTGCGCCGACAATTCTTCTTTGGCAGAAATACGACCGCTGACGGTCAGCAGGTCGAGCTGGGCGATATGCTCGCCCAGCTGCGCCTGTACATCCGTCAGGCCCACGTCCGCCGTGAAGCCGGCCAGGCGCGCATGGTCCAGGCTCAGCCAGGCACGCAGGGCGCCCTTGCCCTGGCTTAGTTCGAACGGGTAATCAAGGTAGCGGCGCCAGGCGGCCAGATCGGCATTTTTCAGGTCCGCATACAGCTCCCCTTTCCACATCGACACATCCGAGATACGCGTGCTGAAAGGCGGATGCACGAAGTGAGCGCGCACATCGATGGGCGCGGCGAGATTGGCGGGCGGTGTCGCCTGCAAGCCCAGGCGGTGGCTGCGCCAGCGGTTACGCAGCAGCAAATTGACCTGTTCCAGTGCCAGTTCGGGGGTGCCGCGCGCCTCGTCCGTCCAGCGCACCTTGCCGTCTCGAATGATGATGTCGTGCTGCGACAGCAGCCAGTCGGCGCCCTTGCCATCGCTGCCCTGGCGATTGTCGACCAGCACGCCGGCCACATACAGCTTGCCATCCTTGCTGCGCCGCACGTCCAGGTCGGGCCGCGTGATTTCCAGGGTTTCAAAGCGCACGGAGCCGAGCACGCTCCACCACGACACGGTGGCCGACACGCTCGGCAGGCTCAGCGCCAGGCGTCCCGTCTGGTCGCGCAGGGCCACATCGGCCAGAAACAGATTCGGCCGCACGCCATGCCAGGAAGCATAAATGCGCGCGATACTGACGGGATTGCCCAACGCGCGGCTGGCCGCCCGCTCGATATCGCCTTTGTAGTAATCGATATTCGGAAGGATGGCGTAGCGCAGGAACAGGAACAGCACGGCAAAGGCGAAATATGCCAGCAGCACGGCCTTGATGGCGAAACCCAGCACGTGGTGGGTGGCCAGGTTGGCCATGCGATAGGCGGCACGCAGCCGTTGCCAGCGCAGAGCCAATGGCACATGTTCTGTCACGCTTGCTTCTGGCGGTTTTTGCATCAATAAGCTAATAAACTGGCCTGGCGTCAAATAATGGCAAAAATCGTCTGCATTCGTGGCGCGCGCCTGCCTCCTTGCGCTTGCTTCTGAACAAGGCCTCCCTTACCATCGTCCGGGAGACCGCGCACTGCCGGCAGCAACCTCGCCGGCGGCACAATTTTACCGCATCCCTCGCCGTTCGCAGCCAAGTTACGCAAGATCCATGCACGAAGCATTCACGCAGCACTTACCGACACCGTCACCATGAGCCAAACGCCCCTGATTTCCGCCTCCCGTTTCCATCAACGCTGGCTGAATGCCGCTCCCGAACGCGCCGCGCAGGTGGCGCAACTGGTGCGCGCACCGTTGGACCAGCTCGATTTTGCCGCCGCGCTGGCCGGGCAGGCGAACGCCGCCACGCCGCCGCTGCCGGCCGAGCGGGCCATGCGCCGCCTGCGCAATCTGCTGGTCTGCGGCTTGATCGAGCGCGACCTGGGCGGCCAGGCCGATCTCAACGAAGTCGTCACGGCCATGACGGCATTTGCCGATTTCGCCATCCGCACGCACGTGGACGCCATCATGGCCGAGATGGTGGCCCAGCACGGCATGCCTGTCGGCGAGGAGTCCGGGCAGGAACAGGCATTGATGGTATTGGCGATGGGCAAGCAAGGCGGCGGCGAGCTGAATGTCTCGTCCGACATCGACCTGATCTTTGTATATCCGGAAGATGGCGACACGCAAGCGACCTTGCCGGGCCAGCGCAGCCTGTCCAACCACGAGTTTTTCATCCGTATGGGCAAGAAACTGATCGCCGCCCTGGCCGAGATCACGCAGGATGGCTTTACTTTCCGCGTCGACATGGCGCTGCGGCCGAACGGCAACTCGGGTCCGCTGGCCGCCAGCCTGGGCATGGTGGAGCAATACCTGATCGTGCAAGGACGCGAATGGGAGCGCTACGCCTGGGTCAAGGCGCGCGCCGTGACGGGCAACCCCGAGGATATCGCCGCGCTCGACGCCATCGTGCGCCCCTTCGTCTTCCGCCGCTACCTCGATTTCGGCGTCATCGATGCCATTCGTACCATGCACGGCCAGATCCGCGCCGAGGTCAACCGCCAGGAGCGGCTGCACCCGGACCGCAGCAACAACGTCAAGCTGGGCCGCGGCGGCATCCGCGAAATCGAATTTCTGGCGCAAGTCTTTCAATTGATACGCGGCGGGCGCGACGCCGAGCTGCGCGAACGTTCCACGCGGGCCACGCTGCGCACGGTGGCGGAAAAAGGACTGCTGGAACCCCCCATCGTGGAACAGCTGCTCGCTTCCTATACTTTCCTGCGCAACCTGGAACACCGGCTGCAATACCTGGACGATGCGCAGACGCACACCTTGCCCGCCAACGATGCCGACCGCCTGACCGTGGCGCAAATGATGGGCCTGCCCGACACGCCCACCTTGCTGGCCCGGCTGGAAGCGCACCGCGTCTTCGTCGCCGGCCAGTTTGACGAAATGTTCAGCGACAAGAGCAGCGGCACGCCGCCGGCCGACACGGGCATCGACCCGCAAACCTCGAACGAGTGCGCCGCCTCGGACCAGCAGGAAGCCATCGAGGCCCGCTTTGCCGCCCTGGGCTTCCATGAGCCGGCCGCCTGCGCGCGGCGCCTGCTGGCCACCTGGCAGGCGCCGCGCCTGCAATCGTTGCCCGAAGCGAGCCGCACGCGCCTCGTCGCCCTCGTCAATTCCGCCCTGCCCCTGATCACCGATTGCTCAGTGTCCAATGGGAACGCCAGCCAGCTGGCCACCCTGGGCCGGCTGCTCGATTTCCTGGAAGCGATCGCGCGCCGCTCGGCCTATCTGTCGCTGCTGACGGAATATCCGCACACGCTGGAAAGAGTGGTGCGCATGGTCTGCGCCAGCGGCTGGGCCGCCACCTTCCTCACGCAGCACCCGATCCTGCTCGACGAACTGCTCGATGAACGCATCCGCCACACGGTGCCGGACCCGACCGCGCTGGCGCTGGACCTGCAACGCCAGCTCGACGACGCCCCCGGCGATACGGAGCGGCAAATGGATATCCTGCGCGAAATGCACCACGCGCAACTGTTCCAATGCCTGGCGCAGGACCTGGCGGGCGACCTCAGCGTGGAAAAGCTGGCCGATTACCTGTCGCAGCTGGCCGACATCATCGTCGCCGCCACCGTGCAAGCCGTGTGGCAAACCATCCCCAGCCGCCACCGCGAAGTGCCGAAATTCGCCGTCATCGCCTATGGCAAGCTGGGCGGCAAGGAACTGGGCTATGTTTCCGACCTCGACGTCATCTTCCTGTTCGACGACGACGACCAGGAAGCGCCCGGCCTGTACGCCAAGCTGGCACAGCGTTTCATTACCTGGATGACCTCGCACACTTCGGCCGGCATATTGTTCGACATCGACATCGCCCTGCGCCCCGATGGCGCCTCGGGCATGCTGGTGTCCAGCGTGCAGGCATTCGAGCGCTACCAGAGCAGCGCGGCCTGGGTATGGGAACACCAGGCACTGACGCGCGCGCGTTTTTGCGCCGGGGATACCACCATCGGCAAGCACTTCGAACGCATCCGCGACACCATCCTGCGCAAGGAACGCCCGGAAAATGGGCCGCTCAAGGGCGAAGTGGTGGCCATGCGCAAGAAAATGCTCGATGCCCATCCGCCCCGCCCCGGCAACTTCGACCTGAAGCAGGATCCGGGCGGCATGATCGACATCGAATTCATGGTGCAATACCTGGTGCTACAGCATGCGGCGAAGTATCCGCAACTGACGGCAAATGCGGGCAACATCGCCCTGCTGCGCCTGTGCGGCGCACTGGGGCTGATCGATGCACAGCTGGCCGGCGCGGTGGCCGACGCCTATCGCGCGCTGCGCAAGCTGCAGCATCAGTTGCGGCTGCAAGGGCAGGATCTGGCCCGCGTGGAACCGGAACGGGTGCGCGTGCATGCGGACAACGTCACGCGCCTGTGGCAGGCGATCTTTCAGGAGCCTGCCTGACCCTCTTCGCCCGGCACGCTCCGTTGGAGCGCTGTCGCAAACTTACCACACAAAACCGGGCCGCCTGACGCCTGTCGCCAGCGGCCGGCGCGGCCATCAACACCACGCGATGGCGCCCTTACGCAGCGCCGCAATCACGCTGGCACCGTGCATTTTCCTATGGCGGCGCATATCGCCAGTACCAGGATATAAACGTCATCCCATTCCGCGTGGTGCTTCTTTCAAGAAAAATCCACGCGCGACGCGTATTTTATCCATACGCAAAAATAACCAGAATGTCTCCACCTGCCCCGTACCCGATCTGCACCGTGATCCGTACAAATGACGATCCGCATTCAATAATCGGCACCTATTCCCTATTCCCATCCAGCGTTTCTCCAGGCGGAACAAGACGCTCCGTCGCGCGAGCCGTTTTCCTCTATGGACGGGCATTGCAAAACAGCATTTTAATTTTCAAAACTGCAATTTAATCAACTAAAAACCATTCGCTCTGCAGCGATTATCTCGTCATTAATTAATTTCGCAATTTTTATATATTAAAAAAAATATCAAATTAAATAAAATGCAATACAACAAATTATATCAATTAATAATATGTGAGAAGTAATGCTCGGATTTCACAATCTGCAGCCATATTGTCTAGACAGGCTGGCAACAACGCCAGGCTAGCTGCGCCTTGAGAATTTTATTCAAGGAAAAGATTGGCACTGCTTTCATTGCCAGTCCCGGCCGCATGAAGTTTCATCTCCCACATCGTAAAAATTGTGCAGTCGCACAAAAAGATAATACAAATGCAAGTTGTTGTTATTTTTAGAGATTGCAACTATTAAATTGACTTGAAACTTGTGCTTATGTACAGTCGATTGTCGTAAAGTTTTTTAAAACATAACTATTAACTTACAACACAAGGGAATCGACAATGTTGAATGAAACAGTTCTAGCGCGCTCAGTCAGACTCATTTGCGCAGGCAGTATCGCGCTTACCATGCACTCCGCATTTGCCCAAACCGAAGAGGAAAACGTCACCAAGGTGCAAGTCACCGGTTCGCGTCTGTCCTCGCCAAATGCCGTATCGCCATCGCCGCTGCAAATCCTGACGTCGGCCGATATCGCCGCATCGGGTGCCACCAACTTGCAGGAACTGTTGCTGAAAAATCCAACATTGGGTACGCCAAGCATCAGCCGTACCAACTCCAACTTCCAGACTGCCAGCGTGGGCGTGGCCACGGTAGACCTGCGCAACCTGGGCACGTCGCGCACCCTGGTGCTGGTCAACGGCCGCCGCTTTGTCGCGGGCGTACCCGGCGAATCCGCCGTCGACATGAACACCATCCCGACCGACTTCATCGAGCGCGTCGAACTGCTGACCGGTGGCGCCTCTGCTGCCTACGGCTCCGACGCCGTCGCCGGCGTGGTCAACATCATCCTGAAGCGTAACTTCAGTGGCGTGCTGGTCGATGCATCGCTGGGCCAAAGCGATTACCACGATGACTCGAAGAAAAAGCTGGCAATCACCTTCGGCACCAACAGCGCCGATGGCGCCAGCAATATCATGGGCCACTTCGGTTACTCGAAGCAAGGCGCCGTGTATTCGCGCAACCGTCCTGACACGGCTGTCGACAATCAGTCGAAAGCGTTGGTCACCGGCGAAGCAAGCGACATCTTCTCGCTGCAAACGCCGTTCTATTCGGGTCTCGCACCGCAGGGCCGCTTCCTGTACGGCTCGGGCGCCACGGCTGGCAACTTTACCTACGACAAGGCCGGCAACGTCATTCCATGGAATACCAACGGCTCCGCCACCCAGGCAGCCACTGGCTTCAACCGCAATGAATACCGTACGATCGCCGTGCCGACCGAGCGCTTCCTGTTTGCCCTGAATGGCAACCATGCCTTCAACGAAGACCACAGCGCCTTCTTCGAAGGTACGTACTCGTCGACCAAGGTAACATCGCGCACCGAGCCTTTCGGCCTGCAGGCAGTCAACATTTTCCCAGGCGGCTCCGTCCCAACCGGCTCCATGGTCAATGGCGCTTTCGTGCGCAATCCACTGGTGCCGCAATACCTGTATGACCGCGCCACCGACACCGATGGCGATGGCATCCGCGATTACTCGTTCTCGCGCCGCCTGTCCGAAGTGGGCACGCGTGGCAGCACGGCGGAACGCGATACCTTCCGTCTGGCAACCGGCCTGAAAGGCACGATCAAGGAATGGAACTATGAAGCCTTCGTGTCGTACGGCAAAACCAAGGAAGCACAGAATTCGACTGGCCAAGTCAATGTCATGAGCTTCCGCAATGCGTTGCTGGCAATTCCTGACGGCAAAGGCGGCGTGCAGTGCGCGGACCCGATCGCACGGGCACAAGGTTGCGTACCGATCAACATCTTTGGCTACAACTCGATTTCGCCTGAAGCAGCGAAATATGTGGCTGCGCCAGGTTCGCTGATCACGTCGACCACGCAAAAAATCGCCGGCGGTAACTTGAGCGGCGAATTGTTCCAACTGCCTGCAGGTAAAGTCGGCCTGTCCGGCGGCCTCGAATGGCGCCAGGAAGAGTCGAGCAGCGTTGCTGATGCGCTGACGCAGGCGGGTCTGAACGCCGGCAATGCCGCGCCACCGACCTTCGGCAAATTCAATGTCAAGGAAGCGTACCTGGAAACCCTGGTGCCGCTGCTGAAAGACAAGTTCCTCGCCAAACAGCTGGACTTCCGCGCAGCGTACCGCGTGGGTGACTACTCGACGATCGGCCACACCAACAGCTGGAACACGGGCCTGGAATGGGCGCCAACGTCGGACGTGAAATTCCGCGCCACGCGTTCGATTTCCACCCGCGCGCCGAATATCAACGAACTGTATTCGCCGGCGAAGCAAACCTTCCCACCAGGCATCTCCGATCCGTGCAAAGGCGTCACCTTGACGTCCAACACGGAGTTCTCGGCAGGCTGCCGCGCGAATCCATCCGTGCTGGCCAATATCCAGGCAAACGGCGTGTTCACGCAAACGCAGTCTGACTTGCAAGGTATCAGCGGCTACGATCGCGGCAATCCCGAGCTGAAGGCGGAGCAAGGCCGTTCGACCACCGTCGGCGTCGTCGTGACCCCGCGTTCGATCCCCATGCTGAGCAAGTTCACCTTCACGGCGGACTACTTCGACATCAAGATCTCGGACGCCATCGTCGATACCCCGCGCCAGTATGCCCTGAGCCAGTGCTACGGCGGCGGCAATCCGGCCTTCTGCAGCTTCATCACGCGCCGTACGGCCACCAGTGGCGGCAACAACATCGGTACCCTCAGCTACATCGATTCGGCATCGTCGAACAGCGGTGGCCTGGGCACCAAAGGTGTCGACTTGACCGCTTCGTGGGTGGATATGGTTGGCCCAGGCCGCCTGAGTGCGAAGATCCAATATACCTACGTCAAGGAAGGTTATGTGATTCCGCTGAAGGGCGAAGACAAGGATCCGTTTGCAGGCGAAGTTGGTGCAGCCAAGAACAAGGCCAACTTGAACCTGGCCTACAAATGGGGCAGCTTCGGCATCAGCAGCACGACGAACTTCATCGGCCGTTCCGCGCTGGATGACCAGTTCCTGGCACAGTTCGACCTGCCAGCGAACTCGGTGAAAGTGGGCGCGCGCACCTACCAGGACTTCCAGCTGACCTTCGACGTGAAGAAACAGATGCAGTTGTACCTGGGTATCGACAACGCCTTTGACACCGTGGCGCCACCGATCTACAGCGGCTTGCCAGGCAATTCGACTGGCACCAACACCGATGCGGGCACGTATGACCCGATCGGCCGCCGCTACTATGTCGGCCTGCGCGTGACGCTGTAATCCGGCTTCGGATGGAGGGCGTCAGCGCCCTCCATCCTCGCAACAACGGCGCGCCACGGTGCGCCGTTTTCTTTTCCGCAGAAGAAAACACAGGGAATGGATATGAAGAAATTATTACTGTTGCTGGCAGTCTGCGGTCCAGTCCTGGCGGACGATGCGGCGACATTGCAATGCCGCACCTTGAAAGACGGCCCGGCCCGGCTGGCATGCTATGACGCCATGCCCGTCGGCGCCGCACCAGTTGCGGCGGTGGCCGTGGCGCCCATGACGGTGGAACAGCAAAAGCAGGCATTCGGCATGGAAGGCAAGCAAAAGCGGGCCGCCGACGCCGTATCGGCGCCGCCATTGACTAGCCTGAGCAGCCATATTGCCGGCAAGTTCGAAGGCTGGCAGCCAGGACAAACCATTACCCTGGCCAATGGCCAGCGCTGGAAAGTGGTCGACGGCAGTGATGGCGTGGTGGTCGGCAAGGATTTGAAAGCCACCCTCGTGCGCGGCATGCTGGGCGCCATCTATCTCGACATCGAAGGAGCATCCCGCTCCCCCAAGGTGGTGCGCATCCAATAACGGGCCAGCCTTGACGTTTTCATCGAAGATATTCGACGTCCGCGGCAGGGCGTATGATGGAGGTCCCTGCCGCGTTGACGAAGGAAACCTGCCCCCATGCCCTTGCACTACCTGTCCCGCCTGAGCGGCGCGGCGCGCGACACGCAAGCCAACCTGCAGCTGGGCTGCGTGCTGGCGCTGGTGGCCGGTGCCGTGAACGCGGGCGGCTTCCTCGCCATCGGCGGCTATACCTCGCACATGACGGGCATCGTCTCCGGCATGGCCGACGACCTGGCGCTGGGAAACATCACGGTGGCGCTGGCCGCGCTGGGCGCCTGGCTGGCCTTCGTCAGCGGCGCGGCCGTGACGGCCATCATGGTGAACTGGGGCAAGCGGCGCCGGCTGCACAGCCAGTTCGCCGCCAGCCTGCTGCTGGAAGCGGCCCTGCTGTTGCTGTTCGGCCTGGCGGGCAACTACCTGGCCGCCATGCCCGACGTGCTGGGCCCCGTCACCATCTTGCTGCTGTGCTTTGTGATGGGCTTGCAAAACGCCATCATCACCAAGATCTCGGGCGCCGTCATCCGCACCACCCACGTGACGGGACTGTCCACCGACATCGGCATCGAACTGGGCAAGATGGCCTATTACAACCGGCGCGCCTTGCCGGACCGCGTGGTCAAGGTCAACCGGGGCAAGCTGAGAACCCACAGCCTGCTGATCGCCTGTTTCTTCATCGGCGGCGTCAGCGGCGCCCTCGCCTTCAAGCATATCGGCTTTCCTGCCGCCACCATCATCCTGGCCGGCGTGCTGAGCCTGCTGTCCGGCGTGCCCGTGCTGCGCGACCTGCGCCTGCTGTGGCGCTTCTACCGGCGCCGCCTGCGCGCCCACACCCTGCATTAGCATTGGCAGAAATATTTTTCTTTATAGCAATATTTTATTGGTTTTAATGCTAATATTTTTCTGCGCCCGGCGTGCTCATCATGCATGCCTTGGCGGCCTTTTGATTTGACACCCTATCGTTGTCCAATTTTGAAAGCGAGAAAAATGATTTCCATCAAAAAAGCCCTGTTTGTCTTTGCCGCCGCCGTCGGCATCGCCGCCTCGTTCTCCAGCACGGCCGCCGTGCGTTCCTGGGTCCCGTCGGAAAGCTGCAACTACATCCTGAACAGCTGCTACCAGGGCAATCAGGAAGCCTGCGAACTCTGGTACAACAAGTGTGCCAACGACGGCGCGGAATAAGCGCCCGCCTGTCGGCAGACGAAAAAAAACGCCCCGCAGGGCGTTTTTTCTTATGCGGTCAAGAATTACTTGGCCGACATCAGTGCCACGGTGGTGTCCAGCATGCGGTTCGAGAAACCCCACTCGTTGTCGTACCACGACGACACTTTCACCAGGCGGCCCGAGACTTTGGTCAGGGTCGAATCGAAGTTCGACGATGCCGGGTTGTGGTTGAAGTCGATCGATACCAGCGGTTCGGTCTGGTACGTCAGGATGCCTTCCAGGGCGCCTTCCGAAGCGGACTTCATCAGGGCATTGACTTCTTCCACGGTGGTGTCGCGCTTGGCGATGAAGGACAGGTCGACCAGCGATACGTTGATGGTCGGCACGCGGATGGCGAAGCCGTCCAGTTTGCCATTCAGCTCAGGCAAGACCAGGCCAACGGCGGCGGCAGCGCCCGTCTTGGTCGGGATCATGCTCATGGTGGCCGAACGGGCGCGGCGCAGGTCTTCATGCATCACGTCGGACAGCACCTGGTCGTTGGTGTAGGCGTGCACGGTGGTCATCAGGCCCGTTTCGATGCCGATGGCGTCGTTGAGCGGCTTGACCAGCGGTGCCAGGCAGTTGGTGGTGCACGAGGCGTTCGAGATGACGGTATCCGTCGATTTCAGCACGGAGTGGTTCACGCCGAACACGACGGTGGCGTCGACGTCCTTGCCGCCTGGTGCCGAAATGATGACTTTTTTCGCGCCACCCTTCAAGTGCGCCGACGCTTTTTCTTTGGTGGTGAAGAAGCCCGTGCATTCCAGCACGACGTCCACGCCCAGCTCGCCCCATGGGATTTCAGCCGGGTTGCGCTGTGCGAACACGCGGATCGGATCGCCATTGACGATCATGTTGTCGCCTTCGACGGTGACCGTGCCGGGGAACTTGCCGTGCGCGGTGTCGTAGCGGGTCAGGTGGGCGTTCGATTTGGCATCGCCCAGGTCGTTGATGGCAACGATCTGGATATCCTGTTTCTTGCCGCCTTCGTAGAAAGCACGCAACACATTACGGCCGATGCGGCCGTAGCCATTGATTGCAACTTTGATCGTCATACTCTGCTCCTGATTGAATAGAAAGTACTTAGCACATTAAAAAATCTGCTCGCCGCCGCGCCCATCTGCGGGGCGCTGGCGGCGGAAACGAGTAGGTCGATTACCCGGCGATCACGGCTTTTACTTTAGCCACGACGTTGTCGACCGTGAAACCGAAATGCTTGAACAGCACGCCAGCCGGAGCCGATTCGCCAAACGTGTCGATACCGACCACGGCGCCTTCCAGGCCCACGTATTTGTACCAGAAGCTGGTCACGCCCGCTTCGATGGCCACGCGCGGCACGCCTTTCGTCAGCACGCTGGCCTTGTAGGCGGCGTCCTGGCGGTCATACACGTCGGTCGATGGCATCGACACCACGCGCACGTTGATGCCTTCCGAAGCCAGCGCGCTGGCGGCGGCCACGGCCAGTTCCACTTCGGAACCGGTGGCGATCAGGATCGCCTTGGCGTCGGCCACGTCGTTGAGCACATAGCCGCCGCGGAAGATGTTCTCGATCTGTTCGGCGCTACGCTCCTGGTACGGCAGGTTCTGGCGCGAGAAGATCAGGGTCGACGGACCATCCTTGCGGCGCACGGCGGCGCCCCAGGCTGCGGCCGACTCGACGGTGTCGCACGGACGCCAGTTGTCCAGGTTCGGGATCAAACGCATCGACGAGACGTGCTCGACCGATTGGTGCGTGGGGCCGTCTTCGCCCAGGCCGATCGAATCGTGGGTGAACACGAAGATCGAACGCAGCTTCATCAGGGCAGCCATGCGCAGGGCATTGCGGCTGTAGTCGGAGAACGTCAGGAACGTGGCGCCAAACGGGATGTAGCCGCCGTGCAGGGTGATGCCGTTCATGATGGCGCTCATGCCGAATTCGCGCACGCCGTAGTTGATGTGGTTGCCCGGCTGGCCCGAACGCACGGCCACGCACTCTTTCCAGTTGGTCAGATTCGAACCGGTCAGGTCGGCCGAGCCGCCGAGGAATTCCGGCAGGGACGAGGCCAGCGCCTGGATGGCATTCTGGCTGGCCTTGCGGGTGGCGATGTTTTCTTTCTTCTCGACGCAGGAAGCGATGGCGGCGCTCAATGCCGCTTCAAATGCCTGTGGCAGCTCGCCCTGCATGCGGCGCGACAGTTCCGCGGCTTGCTGCGGGAATTCCTTGCCATAGGCGGCGAAACGCTCGTTCCAGTCCGCTTCCAGCAGGGCGCCCTGCTCTTTCGCATCCCAGGCCGCGTACACGTCGGCCGGCATCTCGAATGGCGCGGCATCCCAGCCGATGTATTCGCGCACGGCAGCGATTTCCTTGTCGCCCAGCGCGGCGCCGTGGACCTTGTCGCCGCCTTGCAGGTTCGGCGAACCCTTGCCGATGATGGTCTTGCAGCAGATCAGGGTGGGCTTGCTGGCGGTCTTGGCGGCGGTGATGGCGGCAGCCACGGCGGCAACGTCATGGCCGTCGACGGCACGGATGACGTTCCAGCCGTACGCTTCGAAGCGGGCCGGGGTGTCGTCCGTGAACCAGCCTTCGACCTTGCCGTCGATGGAAATGCCGTTGTCGTCGTACAGGGCGATCAGCTTGTTCAAGCCAAGGGTGCCGGCCAGTGCGCACACTTCGTGCGAAATGCCTTCCATCAGGCAACCGTCGCCGACGAAAGCGTAGGTGTAGTGGTTGACGATGTCGTGGCCAGGCTTGTTGAATTCAGCGGCCAGCAACTGCTCCGACAGGGCCATGCCGACGGCGTTGGCGATACCCTGGCCCAGCGGGCCGGTGGTCGTTTCCACGCCTGGCGTGATATCGACTTCCGGGTGGCCCGGGGTTTTCGAATGCATCTGGCGGAAGGCCTTGATGTCATCCATCGACAGGTCGTAGCCCGTCAGGTGCAGCAGCGCGTAGTGCAGCATCGAGCCATGGCCGTTCGACAGCAGGAAACGGTCGCGGTTCTGCCATTTCGGGTTCGCGGGATTATGGCGATAGTGACCACTCCACAGGGCAACTGCGATCTCGGCCATGCCCATCGGCATGCCTGGATGGCCGGAGTTGGCCTTTTGTACAGCGTCCATTGCCAGTGCGCGGATCGCATTGGCCATTTTGGTAGTCGGGAGCGTAGTTGTCATGATGGTGTGGGTCAGTCGCGAGTTTGGGATTCGTTTGCAACAGCGCGGACAGGGAAGCCGGCTGCTTTCTGTAGTCAACTATTTTACCAGACTGGGGGGCGGCAAATTAGAATTGCGCCGTACTGGCGCGCCAACTCGCTATACTTTAGTGTCATTTCACCCCACTTTTGCCCCATTTAGGAATTGCATGCCGCGTTTTTTCTGCCCCCAGCCGCTCGTCGCCGGCACCACCATCGACCTGCCTGACGCCGTCGCCCACCATATCCAGGTCGTGCGCCTGGCGCCGGGTGATCTCATTACCCTGTTCAATGGCGAAGGCGGCGAAGTGCAGGCGTGCCTGGTGACGGTGGCCAAGCGCAGCGTGACGGCCGAAGTGCAGGCGCACGTGGCGCGCGAAGCGGAGCTGCCCTACGCCGTGACCCTGGCGCAGGCGCTGCCGGAAGCGTCGAAGATGGACTGGATCATCGAGAAAGCCATCGAACTGGGCGCGGCCGGCATCGTGCCGCTGGCGGCGCAGCGCTGTGTCGTGCGCCTGTCCGCCGAACGGGCCGAGAAGAAGCTGGCGCACTGGCAAGGCATCATCGTCTCGGCCTCGGAACAAAGCGGGCGCAACCGCCTGGCGCAACTGGCGCCCTTGCAGGACGTCAACAGCTGGAGCAAACAGCAAGATTTACACAAGCGCATCATCCTGACGCCGCGCGCGGAACAGTCGCTGGCCGACTGGGCACGCCACCAGCCGCCGCAGGCCGTGACCCTGATGGTGGGGCCGGAAGGCGGATTTTCCGACGCGGAAGAAAAGGCCGCGCTGGCGGCCGGCGCCATCGGCCTGTCGATGGGGCCGCGCATCCTGCGCACGGAAACGGCGGGCCTGACGGCGCTGGCCGCCTTGAACGCCCTGTGGGGCGGCATGTAGCAAGCAGCCAGCGGCCGGCAAACGCCGCAATCCATCCCTCCCAGCCGCTCTGCCCGCGCCGCCGCGCGCTTCCAGAAATCGCTTTCCATGCAGGCATAAAAAAACCCGCCAGGCGAACCTGGCGGGTTTTTTTCAGACTTTCATCCCAGGCTCCTTGCGGAGCGCGGCATTAGAAGGACTGGTTGTAACGCACGTAGACGAAACGGTCGATAGGCACGTTAGGATCGACAGCCGACGAGGAAGAAACGCCGACGCCTTGGCTCGTTGCTGCGTACATCAGGCGTGGAGCGCGGTCAAACAGGTTGTTCGCGCCGACCGAGATCTGGCCTTTCCAAGGCGTTTTGTACGCCACGTTCAGATCGAAGTAGGTGGTCGAACCACGCTTGTTGTAGCCGCCGCCGTCATAGCTGACGCCTTGGTCGTCAGGATTCGAGCATTGGACCTCGGAATCCAGGCACAGATCCTTGACGCCGCTGGTGTAGCGCGCGGTCAGGGTCGAGCTCCAGTTGCCCATCATCCAGTCCAGGCTGATGTTCGATTTCAGGCGGGCGTAGGTGAATTCGCCTGCATACTCTTGCCAATCCGTGGTAGCGCTGGCTTTTTGCTTGAACGAACGCAGGACGGTCGATTCCGTACGGACAGCGAAGTTACCATATGCCGTACGTGGCAGGCGGTAGCCCAGGCCAATGTCGAAACCTTCGGTCGACAGTTCGCCCTTGTTGATCGTGCCGCGCGACAGGCCGGTGATGGCGCCGGTCGAGTTACGGACGACATCGCCGCAGTATTTTTGAATATTTTCAACGACACAGTTGCTGATGACTTCAGCAGCGGTCCAACCGGAGATCTGGTTTTTCACGCTGATCTTGAACCAGTCCAGGGTAGCCGACAGGCCTGGCACGAACGATGGGTTGTAGACAAAGCCCAGGGTCTTGGTTTTAGCCGTTTCTGGCGTCAGCGTATCGTTACCTACGCCGGTCTGGAAAGGCACGGTCGACTGTGCGCCGGCGGCAGGTACCGCGGCGCCGGATTGTGCCAACTGACGATAGCCAATAGGTACGCCGGTGGCGGCGCAACGTTGAGCAACAGCTGGATCGCGTGCGGCCAGGCCCCAGCGGCTGTCGCATGGATCGAGGTAGGAGTCGAAGCTTTGACCGCCGCCACCGAAGGTATCGCCCAGTGCAGGTGCGCGGAAGCCTTCGGCCCAGGTACCACGGACCAGCAAGTCATCAACCGGTTTCCACATGACGCTGACTTTGCTGTTGGTCGTCGAACCGAAGTTGTCATAGTCGGAGTAGCGCGAAGCCAGATCCAGCGACAGCAGCTTGGCGAAGCTTTGGCCTTTCAGCAGAGGGATGCTCGCTTCCAGGTAAACTTCTTTCACCGAATAGCGGCCTTGGGTCGAATTTGCAGCCAGATCGGTCGAATAACCGGACTGATCGAACTGGCCCGGACGGTCGTAGCCGCGCACGTCGCGCTTCTCGATACCGCCTGCGAAGCCAACTGCGCCAGCTGGCAGGGTGAACAGCTCACCGGAGACATCCGCCGTGATGCTGTTGACCGTGCTGCCGTAGGTGCCTTGGCCGTTAGCCGAAACGTATTTCCACGCTTCCGGGTTCGATACGGATGGGCCGCCCAGGATGTTGAAAGGCGTACACAGCGAGAATGGAACCGGATTCGCTGCCGTACCGCACTGCACCTGGCCTGCCGCGTTCATGAACGATGGACCCAGGGCTTTCTTCAGGTTCAACAGATTCAGGTTGCCGGTGCTCAGGTTTTCGCCCTTGAGCGAGTTGTGGTTATAGCCAGCGCTCCAGCTCCATGGCAAGCCGCGCAGCGTGAATTCGCCTTCCAGGGTTGCATCGATGTGCAAGGTCTGGTTGTTGTTTTCAGTGATACGCGGCTGCTCGATCGTGCGGCGGGCAAAGTACAGGTCCTGGCCGTTGCCGGCACCGGCGACTTGGTTGCCGTATGGATTGAAATAGCTATCCTTGTCGATATACACCGGGAAATTAGGCTGCGACAGGCTGTTCAGCGGATAACCGGCGATCTGGCGCGTCGAGCTGCGCTCGGCGTACATGGCCGTCGTCGTGAAACGCACGTCGCCTGGCAGTTCGATCGTACCCTTGGTAAAGATCGAGGTCAGCTTGGTCGGCGACTGGAACATCATCTGTTGCGACGAGTTGTATTTGTCGTCGTCCGAGTTGGCGAAATTATGATAGTTCGCCGGGTTGCGCGAGTCCGCGCCCACGCCGCTGCCATCAAAGCCGCCGGTGTGGTTCAGGATCTTGTTGAAACCGCCATTAGCAGCAACGGTGTTGCTGGTGCCGGCAGCAGTGATTGGCGTGATGCGGCCCCATGGCGCAGCGCCAAAGCCCGCGCCGAAGAAGTCACCCGTACCGTAGCTTTGCGAAGTGATGTCGCGCGTCTTGGCCCAGACGGGCTCGGTCTTGCTGTGCGAAATGCCAAACATCATCGAGGCTTTTTCGCCATTCGCGCCATACGACAGCGAGTAGTCTTCGGTCTTGCCGTCGCCTTTTTCGTTGATGCCCTTGTAGACGCTGATCTCGGCGCCTTCAAGGCGTTTTTTCAGGATGATGTTGACCACGCCCGCGATCGCATCGGAGCCGTAGATCGACGATGCGCCGTCTTTCAGGATGTCAATACGTTCGATCATGGACGCGGGGACGGTCGACATGTCGGTATAGCCATCAACCGACTGCGTCCAGCGCTTGCCATTGACCAGCACCAGCAGGCGATTGGCGCCCAGGTTGCGCATGTCGATGTACTGACCGCCTTGTTCGCGGTTCGACGTCAGGACGGCGCCCTTGCTGAAGGCTGGCGTACCTGCCGACGTCATCTGGTTCAGGATATCGCCAACAGTGACCAGGCCGGTAGCCTGAATCTGCTGAGCAGTAATCTTTTGGACAGGTTGCGCGGTTTCCAAGTCAACTTGGCGAATGCGGGAGCCGGTGATTTCGACGCGCTGCGGGGCCTCAGCTTGCTCTTGGGCAAATGCTGTAAGCGAGTTCAATGCCATCGCTACTGCTACGGCAATCTTGGTGCGTTGATGCATAAGTTCTCCGATTTGAAATACTACCTACTGATCTAGTCAGGCTCTTGTAAACATAAAATTATGTTTAATGTCTTTCTTCCCGCGCCGTCGGCCGTGTATCCAACCGTTTATCACTTTATGAGCGAGCCAGCGTCGTTACTATGACATTACGCCATCAAACCACTTTCAAAGCAGCACTGTCAATAATAGTCAAAAATGAATTCAACCCAGAAACAACACTTTTTTTGATACCAGTGTTTTAATTTGCGTCTCAAAAAAAAATTGTTACACTGATTAAAAAATTCATCTGCACCAGCGCGGTGCGGCTGGAACTTGCGCGTGGTTTATCCGCCATTTACTGGTGCACCAGGATTTCATGCCGAAAATGCGCCGCGGCGCCCGCCGATACTAAAAAAAACCCCACTGGCGTTGACGGAAAATCAGATGCCGCGCCGCTGCAGGATTCCTTGCGCACCAAACTGGCGCACGGCAGAGCGGCCATTCCTGCGCCTCGCCAGCGTGACGCAGGGAAGCCGGTGCCTGGCAACCAGCCGGCGGCAGGGGTAAAAATCAGCATGTTGGAAAAATACAACAAAACAAACTAAAGCTATCAAAACTTCATTTTTTGCTCTACATTACGTTCCAGCTTTCAAAGAAGTAGTCTCGTTGTAATGCACCATCCACATTGATCGGATGCGTATATTCCCGAGTATAGAAGTTATTTTTAAATAAACTATTGTAATTCTTCGAATTCCACGAAAAGCCATTCAGATATTCCTCCGGATATTTACTCCATCCCGTCTTTCATTTCCGCGACCACCCGCATCAATTAGCGCCACATTTACACGCGCACCACCTCGATTCATTTAAACAGGCCATTTAAAAATATCGCCATGATTCATTGCCGGCCAATGCATCAGGCACGCCATTTACTTTGCGCCGCCATTTACGAGCGGCAGGACCGCCATCGCATATCGCTCCGCCACGCCGATACCCCCAGGCGGCCGCGCCCCGACACCTGCCGCGCCTGCCGCAACCCACCGCACTGCAGGTAAAATAGCGTCCTGACGGCACTGCGCACGCGCTGCCTCACAGACTCTCCGCTAGATACGGAGCCCGGTAATTTTTAAAAAGACACACCATGTTGCGACTCAACGAAGTAAAACTCCCCCTCGAACACGACGAAGCGGCCCTGCCCGCCGCCATCCTGGCGCGCCTGGACATCCCCGCGGCCGACCTGACCGGCTTTACCGTCTTCAAGCGCAGCTACGACGCGCGCAAGCGCAGCGCCGTGGTGCTGATTTACTCGCTGCATGTTGAAGTCAAGAATGAGGCGGCCGTGCTGGCCCGCCTGCAACACGATGTGCACCTGATGCCCGCGCCCGATACCGACTATAAATTCGTCGCCGGCGGCGAACAGCTGGCCGGCCACAGCAATGAGCCGCGGCCCATCGTCATCGGCACGGGGCCCTGCGGCCTGTTCGTGGCGCTGATCCTGGCGCAGATGGGCTTGCGTCCCATCATCCTCGAGCGGGGCAAGCAGGTACGCGAGCGCACGGTCGACACCTTCGGCTTCTGGCGCAAGCGCGAACTGAACCCGGAATCGAACGTGCAGTTCGGCGAAGGCGGCGCCGGCACTTTTTCCGACGGCAAGCTGTACAGCCAGATCAAGGATCCGAAACACTACGGCCGCAAGGTCCTGACGGAATTCGTCAAGGCCGGCGCGCCGGAAGAAATCATGTATGTGAGCAAGCCGCACATCGGCACCTTCCGTCTGGTCAAGATGGTGGAAGAAATGCGCGCGAATATCGAACAGCTGGGCGGCGAATACCGCTTTGAAAGCAAGGTGGTCGATATCGACATCGTGCCCGGCGCCGACGGCGGCCAGGTGCGCGGCGTGGTGCTGGCCAGCGGCGAAACCATCGCCAGCAACCACGTGGTGCTGGCCATCGGCCACAGCGCGCGCGACACCTTCGAGATGCTGCACAAGCGCGGCGTGTATATCGAGGCGAAACCGTTCTCGATCGGCTTCCGCGTGGAACACCCGCAGTCCTTGATCGACAGCTGCCGCTTCGGCCCCAGCGCCGGCCACCCCATCCTCGGCGCGGCCGACTACAAGCTCGTGCATCACGCCAGCAATGGCCGTTCCGTCTACAGCTTCTGCATGTGCCCGGGCGGCACGGTGGTGGCGGCCGCATCCGAACCGGGCCGCCTGGTAACGAATGGCATGAGCCAGTATTCGCGCAATGAGCGCAACGCCAACAGCGCCATCGTCGTCGGCATCACACCGGCCGACTATCCGGGCGACCCGCTGGCCGGCATCGCCTTGCAGCGCGAGCTGGAAGAACGCGCCTTCGCCCTGGGCGGCGGCAACTACGATGCGCCGGGCCAGCTGGTGGGCGATTTTGTCGCCGGCCGCGCCTCGACGGAATTTGGCAGTGTCGTGCCGTCGTACAAGCCGGCCGTGCACCTGACGGACCTGGCGCCGTCGCTGCCGGAGTACGCGATCACGGCCCTGCGCGAAGCCTTCCCAGCTTTCAACAAGCAGATCAAGGGTTATTACAAGGCCGACGCCGTGCTGACGGGCGTGGAAACACGCACGTCCTCGCCTATCCGCATCAAGCGGCGCGACGACGACCTGCAGAGCCTGAATACGCGGGGATTGTTCCCGGCTGGCGAAGGCGCCGGCTATGCGGGCGGCATTCTGTCAGCGGCCGTCGACGGCATCAAGGTGGCCGAGGCCGTCGCCCTGTCCATCGCCAAGGCATAAGGCCGTCATCAGGCCGCCAGTGGCAGCCTGATGTGGATATGGCAGCCGGGAGTGCTGTCGATGGCACATACCTGGCCGCCCAGCTGCTGCACGATGGTGTAGACGATATGCATGCCCAGGCCGGAGCCGCCCTGCCCCCGCTTGGTGGTAAAGAACGGCTCGAACATGTGTTCGCGCACGGCCGGCGCCAGGCCGATGCCGTCATCGGAAAATTCCAGCAGCAGCCATGGCAAGGCGCCATCGTCCGCAGCCGCTTCGATGCGCGCGCGGATCAGGATGCGCCCCGGGCCGCCCTGCGGATAGCCGTGGCGGGCGCTGTTCATCAGCAGATTCGAGAGGATCTGCGACAGCTTGCCGGCCGCCAGGCGCACCTGGCAATCGGGGGCAATGTCGAGTTCCACACCGAGCGCGGCCTTGCGCAGCTCCGGGCTGTGCGCCGATACCAGGCCATGCACATAGTCATGCAGCGCCAGGTCGGCCACGTATTCGCTGACCTGGTCCACGGCCAGCTGCTTGAAGTTGCCGATCAGGTCGGCGGCGCGCGCCAGATTGCGCTCGATCAAGGCGGCCGCGCCCTTGAGCGACTCGGCAATGTCGATCAGCTCGGCGCGGCTGACCTTGGCGCCGCCGAGCAGCTGCACCAGCTGGTCGGCATAGCTGCCCATGCTCGACGCCGCCGTCAGGGCCACGCCGATGGGCGTGTTGACTTCATGCGACACGCCTGCCACCAGCGATCCGAGCGCCGCCATCTGCTCCTGCTCGATCAGGTTGGCCTGCGCCGCCAGCAGCGATTCGGTACGCACGCGCACGATTTCTTCCAGCTGCTGCGTGCGCTCCTGGTGCTGCAGCTCGGCAGCACCGCGGGCCGAAAAAATCGACAGCAGCAGCAAGGCCAGCAAGCGCTTGTTTTCATCGATGGGGCGCGTGTCGATGGCCGACAGGATGCCCAGGGTCTTGCCATCCGTGTCGATCAGCGGCATGCCGACATAGCTTTCCGCGTGCATGTCGACCAGCAGGGTATCGAAAGGAAAGCGACGCTGAATGTCGCTGCCATGAAAACACATGCTCTGGCAGGTGACATCCTGGCAAGGCGTATGCTGCAGGCTGTATGCGATATTCGGCTGATAGCCGTCGCCGCCCCACAGGGCCAGCGTGCGGATGCCTTCGCTGCCGTCGTCCATGCGGATCAGGCGCCCGGCGATCACGTAGTGCACGTCCAGCGCTTCGGCCAGGTCCTTGACGAGAATGCGCAGGAAGTCGTCGCCCCGGGCACGCGCCGTCGAGGCCGTGATCGAGCGCAGGGCCGCTTCCGCCAGGGTGCGCCGCTGCTCGGGATCGAACAGGGGTTCTTGCGAATTCACATCAAACAACGGAATACTCATGAATGCTCCTGCGCAGCACGGGAAGCGCCAGCACATCTGCCGGCGCGGCGATCCTCAGCGATGGCCCGCATGCGGACCTGCCGCGATTGTACCCCTGGCTATTGTTTAATAATACAGATGCGCAGGAAATTTTTATAGCCAGCCGGAACGCTTGAACAGGTAGTACATATAGCCGCACACGCAACTCATCAGTCCCACGGCGACGGGATAGCCGTAATGCCAGTCCAGTTCCGGCATGAACTTGAAGTTCATGCCCCACACGCCGGCAAACGCCGTGAAGACGGCGAAGATTGCCGCCCAGGCCGCCAATTGCTTGTTCACTTCGCTCTCATCGATGGCCACCATCGACAGATTCACCTGGATGGCCGTGCTGATCGTGTCGCGGATGGTATCGAGCGTGCCATTGATGCGCGCCAGATGGTCGTGCACATCGCGGAAATATTCCTGGGTATCGTGGCACAGCGGCGGCACGCGGCCGCCATGCAGCTTGCCCACGGCTTCCATCAGGGGCGCCACGACGTGGCGCAAGACCATCACCTTGCGCTTCAACTGGTACAGGCGCTCGATGTTGTCGCGCTCGGTGCCGCGGTCAAAGATGCGGTCCTCGATCAGTTCCAGTTCCGATTCCAGCGCGTCGAGCACGGGAAAATAGCGGTCGACGACGGCATCCATCAGCGCATACAGCACGAAGGCCGAGCCCTGGCGCAGCAGGTGCGGCTCGCGTTCGGCGCGCGCGCGCACGCCGAGAAAGCCCTGCGAACTGTTGCTGCGCGACGAGAGCACGTAATTGGCGCCGACGAAAATGTCGACTTCGCCCAGCACCAGTTCGTTCTCGACCATTTCCACGGTTTTCACCACGGCAAACAGGGAGTCGCCATATTCCTCGATCTTCGGGCGCTGGTGGCCCCGCTGCGCATCCTCGACGGCCAGTTCGTGCAGGCAAAACTCGTGCTGCATCTGTTTCAGCTCGTCCGGCGTGGCATCGAGCAGGGCAACCCACACGAAGCAGTCGGGGCGCTCGACGTAATCGCTGATATCGTCGATCGGCAAGTCGGCCAGTTTTTTGCCATCCTGGTAGGCCACGCAGTTAATCAGCATACGAATCCCGGCATACAATTTCCACAATAAAAGTTAAGACCGGACGAAACAGTCCGGCAAGCGCCAGCTTACCTTATCGCCTGCCATTGTTGTGGGTGTTGTGGCGTGCGAGGCACGCCGGGCGGGAAAGCGGACGGGGGAGTCCCCGTCCGGCCATGCGTCAATCTTCCTTGGCGCCGTCGATGCCCAGTTCGGAGATCTTGCGGGTGATGGTGTTGCGGCCGATGCCCAGGCGCACGGCCGCATCGTTCTTGCGCCCATGCGTATGCTTGAGCGCCGTCTTGATCAGGGCCGATTCGAACTGGCGTCCCAGCACGGCCATGACTTCCTGCTGTCCCGCGCCCAGCATGCCGGCCGCCTGCAGCTCCAGCAAGCCGATCCAGCCAGGCGGCGCCCCATTCGCGGGGGCGGCCGCGTCGAATACCTGGCCGCCCGGCGCATGGGCCACGGCAGCGGCTGCCGTTTCGGCGGCAGCGGCGGCGGCGCCGTCGCCCTGTCCCTGCGTCAGTTCCAGCGGCAAGTCCTTGATTTCCACCGTCTGGCCCGGCGCCATGACGGTGATCCAGTTGCACAGGTTTTCCAGTTGCCGCACGTTGCCAGGCAAGTCCAGGCTGCTGAGGAACTGCATGGTCGGTTCGCTCATGCGCTTGGCTTCCACGCCCAGCTGGCGCGCGCTTTGCACCAGGAAGTGGCGCACCAGAATGGGGATATCCTCGCGCCGCTCCCGCAAACTGGGCAGGCGCAGACGGATGACGTTCAGGCGGTGATACAAGTCTTCGCGGAACAGGCCGTCGCGCACGCGCTGTTCCAGGTTCTGGTGGGTGGCCGTGATCACGCGCACGTTGGCCTTCATGGGCTGGTGTCCGCCGACCCGGTAAAAATGCCCGTCGGACAGCACGCGCAGCAAGCGCGTCTGCAAGTCGAATGGCATGTCGCCAATTTCGTCGAGGAACAGGGTGCCGTTCTCGGCTTGCTCGAAGCGGCCCCGGCGCGTCGTCTGCGCGCCCGTGAACGCGCCCCGCTCATGCCCGAACAATTCGGACTCCAGCAAATCCTTGGGGATGGCCGCCGTATTCAAGGCGATGAAAGGCTGCGCCGCGCGCGGGCTGTGCTTGTGCAGCGCGCGCGCCACCAGTTCCTTGCCGGAACCGGATTCGCCCGTGATGAGCACCGTCACGTTCGATTGCGACAGGCGGCCGATGGCGCGGAAGACTTCCTGCATGGCGGGCGCCTGGCCGAGGATTTCCGGCGTTTCAGACGGGCCCGACTCGACGCTGGTCTCGCGCAGGCTCTCTTCCAGCGCGCGGCGGATCAGCTCCACAGCCTTGTCGATATCGAAAGGCTTGGCCAGGTATTCGAAGGCGCCGCCCTGGAAGGCCGCGACGGCCGAATCGAGGTCGGAAAAGGCCGTGATGATAATGACGGGCAAGCCAGGAAAGCGCGACTTGACCGTCTGCAGCAATTCCAGGCCGGAAGCGCCCGGCATGCGGATGTCCGAGACGAGCACTTGCGGCGTGTCCAGTTCCAGTGCAGCAATGGCGTCGCGCGCATTGGCAAAACTCTTGGTGGCGAGATTTTCCCGCGCCAGGGCTTTTTCCAGCACCCAGCGGATTGATTCGTCGTCGTCAACTATCCAGATTGGCTTCATTAGTGTGTGTGTCCCGCAATGGATTTCATGGGTGGGATACTTCCCCCGCTTATGGCAAGGGTAAAACGATCCTGAAATCGGTGTATCCAGGCCGGCTTTCGCACTCGATCACGCCCAGGTGCTGTTGCACGAAGGTTTGCGCCAAGGTCAGCCCCAAACCACTGCCGCCTTCCCTGCCCGACACCAGCGGGTAGAAAATCCGGTCGCGGATCTGCGGTGCGATGCCCGGTCCATTGTCAATGATATGCAAGTCTAATGCCAGGTTGTAGCGGACCTTGGCCAGGGTCACCTGGCGCGCCACGCGCGTCTTGAAAATCAGCTCCGCGTCGCCCGCCTCGATGCGCTCGGCCAGCGCTTGCGCCGCGTTGTGCGCGATATTCAGCACGGTCTGTATCAGCTGTTCCTTGTCGCCGCGGAACTCGGGAATCGAGGCGTCGTAATCGCGCGAAATGGTCAGGCCGCTGGGAAACTCCGCCAGGATCAGGCTGCGCACGCGCTCGCACACTTCGTGGATATTCACGTCGCCCACGATGTGCGGGCGGCGGTGCGGCGCCAGCAGGCGGTCGACCAGGGTCTGCAGCCGGTCCGCTTCCTTGATGATGACTTGCGTGTATTCGCGCAGTTCGCTCAGGTGCAGGGCCGGCAATTCCAGCTCCAGCAGCTGCGCCGCGCCACGGATGCCGCCCAGCGGATTCTTGATTTCATGCGCCAGGTTGCGGATCAGCTCCTTGTTGACCTGACTCTGGTCGAGGATGCGCTCCTCGCGGTCGAGTTTTAATTGCTGCACGTTTTCGCGCAGCTCGATCAGCACGCTGTCGGGCGGCGCGTCGAGCGCGCTGATGATGCTGTGCACGCGCAGCGGCTCGCGCCCCAGGCGTTCCAGGCTCAGGTCCTGGCGCAAGTCGGAAAATTTATGTTCGAGCGCCTGCGCGCAGATGCCGGCCAGTTCCTCGGGATTCAGGAACAGGGCCGTCAGCTTTTGCCGCGACAGGGCCTTCAATGAGCTTTCCAGCAGGTTTTCCGCCGCCGCGTTGGCATAGCCGATGCGGCCATCGCCGTCGAGCAGGATGACGGCCGAGGCGAGTAAATCAAGGCCGGCCAGGTGGGCCGGGCGGCTGGCGTGGGTATCTAGGGTCATGTGCTTACCGAATATTCGCGATCTCGCGTTTCAGGGCCTCGACGTTCTGCTGTGTCCGGCTGATGTTGTCCTTCAACTGCGCCACTCTTTCCTGGTACTTGGCGTAGTTGCGCTCGTTTCCCTGGCGTTCAGGCTGGCCTGCATTGAATTCCAGCCGCTGCGCCGCCAGCTTCTGCTCTTCGCTGCGCAATTCATCCTGCAAGATCTGTCTGCGGTCCAGGTCGCGCGCCCGCTGCTCGGCGCCATCGACCCTGGGAAACGCGCCGGCGGCCGGCGCCGGCGTCCCCGCCGCCTGCATGGCGGGCCGGGCGGCGGGGACGCCGGCCAATGGCGCCGTCCTGCGCGGCGGTTCCGTCATGGCGCCGGGCAAGTCCAGCAGCTGGCAGTGCGCGCCGGCGCGCTTGTCCGTGTACGTCTTGTGTCCCTGCGCATCGGCGCAGACATACAGCTGCCCATGCGCCTGCGCTGCCGCGCCCAGCAATCCTGCCATCAGCGCCATTCTGTATTGCTTTGTCAAATTCAACTCCTGCCGGCTCATGCCGCATCGATCCTGGGCCGACTATACAACACCGCGCTGGCGCCGCCTTGGGCCGCGGCATAAAAAAACGCGGGCAAGACCATCGCCTCACCCGCGTTTTTTATTCACTACCGGCACGTTGCCGGCATGGCGCCATTACAGCGAGTAGTACATGTCGAACTCGGCAGGATGCGTGGTCATGCGCATGCGCTGCACGTCCTGCATTTTCAGTTCCAGGTAAGCATCGATCATGGAATCACTGAAGACGCCGCCGCGGGTCAGGAATTCGCGGTCCTTGTCCAGCGCTTCCAGTGCTTCTTCCAGCGAAGCGCACACGGTCGGGATCAGCGCGTCTTCTTCCGGCGGCAGATGGTACAGATCTTTCGAGGCGGCTTCGCCCGGATGGATCTTGTTGGCAACGCCGTCCAGGCCGGCCATCAGCAGCGCGGCGAAGCACAGGTACGGGTTCGCCAGCGGATCCGGGAAGCGCGCTTCGACGCGGCGTCCTTTTGGATTGGCCACGTGCGGAATACGGATCGAGGCGGAACGGTTTTTCGCCGAGTACGCCAGTTTCACCGGAGCTTCGTAGCCTGGCACCAGGCGCTTGTACGAGTTGGTGCCCGGGTTGGTGATGGCGTTCAGTGCCTTGGCGTGCTTGATGATGCCGCCGATGTAGTACAGGGCGAAATCGGACAGGCCGGCATAGCCGTCGCCAGCGAACAGGTTCTTGCCATCTTTCCATACGGATTGATGCACGTGCATGCCCGAACCGTTGTCGCCAACGATCGGTTTCGGCATGAAGGTGGCCGTCTTGCCATAGCTGTGCGCCACGTTCCACACGACGTATTTCAGGTTTTGCGTCCAGTCGGCGCGCTCGACCAGGGTCGAGAACTTGGTGCCGATCTCATTCTGGCCGGCGCCAGCCACTTCGTGATGATGTACCTCAACCGGGATGCCCAGGGACTCCAGGATCAGGCACATTTCCGAACGCATGTCCTGGAAGCTGTCCACTGGTGGCACGGGGAAATAGCCGCCCTTGACGGTCGGACGGTGGCCGCTGTTGCCGCCTTCGATGTCCTTGCCGGTCGACCACGAACCTTCGTCCGAACCGATCTTGACGAAGCAGCCCGACATGTCGATCTTCCAGCGCACGCTGTCGAAGATGAAGAATTCAGGCTCAGGGCCGAAGTAGGCGGTGTCGCCCATGCCCGACGATTTCAGGTAGGCTTCGGCGCGTTTCGCGATCGAGCGCGGGTCGCGGTCGTAGCCCTTGCCGTCCGACGGCTCGATCACGTCGCACTGCATGAACAGGGTCGTTTCTTCCATGAACGGGTCGATATTGGCCGTGTTTGGATCCGGCAGCAAGATCATGTCGGAGGCTTCAATGCCTTTCCAGCCAGCGATCGAGGAGCCATCGAAGGCGTGGCCCGACTCAAATTTGTCCATATCGAAGTGCGACACGGGAACCGTCACGTGCTGCTCTTTGCCACGGGTATCGGCAAAGCGGAAATCAACGAATTTGACTTCGTTCTCTTCTACCATCTTCAAGACTTCTGCGGCTGTCATTGCCATGCGTATCTCCTAAATGAATGTGGGGTGAGCCGACCTTAGTGCGTCTGGGCTGATGAAGCGAAGCAAACATTGCGTGCCACCAAAACTCAATAAGGATCATAGCAGATTCCATGCCAGCTCCAGGAGGCTGGCCGCAGCGGCGCAAAAATCGCGGCCATCCCAGTGCAAGGTTTCCAGCCCATCATGTTGACTCCGCGTTTGCGCCACATCAAGAATGCACTATACAAGTGCGAAAAACGAATAACGCACCATTATCGTGCATTTCGACGGATTTTCTTCAAAATGCCTTCTTATGGTGCATCGGGCCGGCGTCACGCAATCCCGCTTGCGGGGCGCCGGCGGCGCACTATAATCGACCACACCTTTTCACTTTCATCGAGGATGCCATGACCACCGCCGCCGATATCCTGACCACCGCCCGCAGCCGCGCCAACGAGGCCATGCCGTATGCCGGCGCCGTGACGCCGCAGGAAGCCTACGACCTGCTGCAGCTGGACGCCCGCGTGAAACTGATCGACGTGCGCACCAATGCCGAGCGCGACTGGGTCGGCCGCGTCGACATCGCCGATACCCAGCATGGCGCGGTGCAATGGGCCACCTATCCGGGCGGCGTGCCGAATCCCGATTTCGTCCAGCAACTGGCCAGCCAGGCCGGCAAGGATGACATCCTGCTGTTCCTGTGCCGTTCCGGCGTGCGCTCGCGCCATGCGGCCAAGCTGGCGACCGAGCACGGCTATGCCAACTGTTTCGACATCCTCGAAGGCTTCGAGGGCGACAAGGATGCCGACGGCCACCGCAAGCAGGTGGGCGGCTGGTGCAAGGCGGGCTTGCCGTGGCTGGGCGCCTGACGCTGGCTGCCTGACTATCTGAACCGGGTTTGATCTGGCGGGCCGCCGCACTGGTGGGCCGCAAGCTGTCGATCACCCTCGTTGAGGCGGGTTAAGCGCTCAGGCCGGCTCGCCTGCTTCAGGATGCTCGCCCATCAGGGTCAATATGCGCTTGCGCACGAAATTGATGTGGCTGCGCAAGCCATACAGGCCGTCCGCAAACGACAGGGGAATCGAGATCTGGTTGACCATTTCCTCGATCTGGTCCAGGCGTTTCAGTTGCTCCGCATACACGTGCGTGCGCTGCTCTTCCGGCACGTCTTCCAGCGCCTGCTCCACCGTGCGCAGCTGGCCGTACCAGCGGTACACGCGCGAGCGGATGCGCCACACGTACAAGGGCGGCACCACGCGCGACAGGGGCAGGATCAAGGCGCCCAAGGCCACCACCAGCACCCACATGCGGTCAAAGAAATTCGCCAGCCAGAAACTCATGTAGCGCTGCAGCACGGGCGCGCCATCCTTGTAGAATTTCAGCGCTTCCGGCGCCACGGGAATTTCCGTGTAGCGGGCGGACGGGAATTGCCCCTGCTGCTGGAACCAGCCCGTGCCGCCATGGATGCCGGCCGCCGCCTGCACGAACAGGTCGACCAGGGCGGGATGCAAGTCTTCGCGCGCGACCAGGGTGGCCGTCGGCGCGATCAGGTGGTAATCCTGCGCCGGGATATTGCGTCCCAGGTCGACGATACCGCGTGGCAACACCACGTGGGTGAGGAAAGGCAGGCGCCGCGTATAGGCCTCGGCCTGCGAAAAATCAAACAGCCTGATGCCCGGCGTTTGCAGCAGCATCTGGATCAGCGGCGCCTCCGGTGCCGAGCTGAACACGAGGCCGTCGATGCGCCCTTCCAGCAGCTCCACCGTGGCCGGTGTATTTTGCAAGTCGCTCACCGTCAACTCGTTCGCCTCCACCCCATTCACGGACAGCAACTGCCGGAACAGGCTGGGCACGCCCGTGCCTTCCGGCCCCAGATTGATCTTCAAGCCCTTCAATTGCGTCAGCTCCGTGACGGCCTTGTCTTCGCGCATGAATAGCCAGACGGGTTCCGTAAACAGGCTGCCCAGGGAAATGAGGCCATGGCGCTCCGCATCGGCGTGTTCCGTCGAGCCGCTTTGCACGAAGGCAATATCCGTCGTGCCCGCGTTCAGGCGCTGCAGGTTTTCCTGCGAACCCAGCGATGGCTGCAAGGTCACCTTGATGCCGTGCTTGGCCAGGGTCGCCGCATACTTCTTGCCGAATTCTTCGTAAGCGCTATTGTCCTGCCCCGTCGACAGGCTCACCTGGCGCGGCGGCGCCGGGTCGACCAGCCAGTACGCCAGCGCGCAGAACGCGCCGACCAGCAGCAGGGTGGGGCCGGCGGTGGCGAGGAAATCGCGCACGGAAAAGCGGCTGAACGCGAGGATTTTGGACATGTGGTGGCGCATAGGTTTCATGGGTGGCTACGATGCCAAGAAAACCTCAACTATGCAAGGCACTTTCATGCGCGCGGCGTGGCCAATTCGGCTACAGTGCAGGATCGACCACCTGCCCTTTGGAGCCCGCATGCTGAAAATTCTTGGAAAAGCCGCCTCGATCAATGTCCGCAAGGTCCTGTGGACGTGCGAGGAACTGGACCTGCCCTACGAACGCGAAGACTGGGGCAGCGGCTTTCGCGCCACGGACGATCCCGCCTTCCTGGCCCTGAACCCGAACGCCATGGTGCCCGTGCTGCTCGACGGCGACCTGGTGCTGTGGGAATCGAACACCATTTGCCGCTACCTGTGCGCGCAGGCGGGCCGCGACGACTTGCTGCCAGGCGCGCCCCGCGCCCGCGCGGAAGTGGAAAAATGGATGGACTGGCAAATGGGCGAGCTCAACAACAGCTGGCGCTACGCCTTCATGTCGCTGGTGCGCCGCAGCCCGGCACATCAGGATGCGGTACAGCTGGCGGCGGGCATTGCCGGATGGAACAAGATGATGGGCATCCTGGAGCAGCAACTGCAGCGCACGGGCGCCTACGCCTGCGGCGAGCAATTTACCGTGGCCGATATCGTGCTGGGCCTGTCCGTCAAGCGCTGGCTGATGGCCCCCATGGATCGTCCCGACTACCCCGGCATTGCCGCGTATCACGCGCGCCTGGCGGGCAAGACGGCCGAATTTGCCGGCTAGTCCAGTTCGATCGCCTCGACCCTGCCGCCGATGACGTAGCAATCGCCATCGCGGCGCACCTCGTCCAGCGAGGCGGGATCGTCATGCGCATAGGTGCCGTCGACATCCACGCACCACAGCGCGCCGAAACGCAGCAGCTTCACGCCGCAGCACATGCGATTGACGAAGTTGCCCGGCATCTTGACTGCCAATTCCCGCACATCGCCCACCGTGATGGCCACCTGGCGCCAGACATTGCCATCCAGTGCATGATTTCTTGCGTACAACACGATGCGCACGGATAACACACCGTGTGGCTGGTACCGCTGGTCCATCGACACCAGTGATCCATCGTCAAAACGGTGGTACTGTTCAAAAATCTGCTGCGTCCTGTCCATATTTCCTTTTCCTGCGGCAAAAAAAACCGGCCATGCAGGCCGGCTTTTCTCTGCAGCGCCGTCTTAATTCGTGCACTGCTTGGCCACGCCATCGGCCTGCGCGGGCGGCTCGATCAGCGGCATCAGGCTCGGCGCCAGCGAGACCAGCAATTGCACCGGCAAGGCGCTGGTGAAATCGTAGTTCTTCGATTCCGGCCCCCGCACATACGCCGTCATGCTGCCATAGAAGCGCTCGCCGATATTGAAGACGAAGGTGGCCGAACGGTTCACATAGCGCGACTCGATCAGGCGGCCGCCGGCGCCATACACGTCGAAGCGCTGGTCACCCGTGCCCGTCTTGCCGCCCATCGGGATGGGCACGCCATCGGCGCCGACAAACGCCGTCTTCGCCCGTTTTGCCGTGCCGTCCGACACCACTTCGCGGATGGCCTTGGCCACCGCCTTGGCCACGTCCGGCGACAGCACTTGCTCGGCCTCCACCTTGGCGCCCCGCTTGACCATGGTGTCATATGGCGTGTTGGCGGCGAAATGCATGGAATCGATGCGCACGCTCGGCTTGCGCACGCCATCGTTGATGATGATGCCCATCAACTCGGCCAGCGCGGCGGGCCGGTCGGCCGAGGCGCCCAGGGTGGTGGCATACGACGGCACCAGCGAATCGAACGGGTAGCCCATCTTCTTCCACTGGCGGTGGATTTCCAGGAAGCCTTCCACTTCCAGCAAATTGGCGATGCGGCGGTCCTGCGCGTGCTTGCGGTGCGTATTGAACAGCCATTTATACACTTCCTGGCGCTCCTTCTCGCTGGCCGCCACCATCTGCGACAGGGTGGAACCTTCATGCTGGCGCAGGTACGCCACCATCCACAGTTCCAGCGGATGCACATTGGCGAGATAGCCGCGGTCAGCCAAGGACCAGTTCTCCATGGCGTACTGCTGGTACATCTTGGCCACGCGCTCGGGCGGCACTTCGTTTTGCGACGGCAGGTTGGCGTTCAGGAAGTCGCCGAACTCCTCCAGCGTGCCTTTTGGATTGATGGTGCGGAAAATATTCGCCAGGCGCACGGGCGTCGGGCGGATGCTGGCCAGCAAAATCTTTTCCTGCTCGTCCACGCTCTTGCCGCGGTACTTCTGGTAGAAGCGGTGCAGGAATTCACGCCCTTCCTTGTCGGCAAAACGGCTCAGGTACTGGGCGCGGCGCGGATCGTCCGCGTCCGCCAGCAGGGAAGCCGAGGAATCGGGACGCGAGAACATGTAGTAGCGGGCCACGTCGCGCATCAGGCGCACGAACACCAGGTTGGTCGACTGGCGCAAGGCTTGCTGCACCGTCATGATGCGGCTGTCGTCGAGCTTGGAGAAGTTGCCGAAATGGTGCAGGCCGCCGCCCGTGAAGAAGCCTTCGCCCGGATTGCCCGAGTATTTGCGTTCCATGGCGGCCGCCAGCATGGCCGGCAGGTTGCGCGCTTCGCCGATCGGCAACGGTTTCAGATAGGCGATCGCCCACTGCGACAGCATGTCCTTGGGATCGACGGCAATCTTGCCCAGCTCGGCGGCGCTCATTCCGCTGTAGCGCTGGTGCAGCTGGTCGATGATGTCCAGGTAAGTCACCAGGGTGCGCAGCTTGGCCGTGGAACCGAGGTCCAGCTTGGCGCCTTCGTTGATGTCCAGCGGCTGGTCGTAATTATCCGTCTGCACGCGCAGCAAGTTGGCCTGGTCGCCCTTTTGCAGCAAGGTAAAGCTGTACACCACGTTGGCGGGATCGCCATTGCCCAGCATGCCCTTGCCCGTCAGGCCGGCCGCTTTCGCCACTTCCGGATCGCGCAGCTCACGCAGTACCTTGGTGACGGCGTTTTGCGCCTGCGCATCGAGGGTGCTGACCACCTTCAGGTCCAGGCGGTCGAGGTTGTACAAGCGCGGATCGCCCAGCATGCTGGCCAGGTGATTGCGCACCGCATTCGACGCCTTGCGCGTGACGAATGAGGTGGACGCTTCCGACTGCACGCCCGAGGCCGTCGATGGGCGCAGCTTCTCGGCGATGGCCGCATCGCGCAACTGCGGCGAGATCACGCCCGCCTGCGCCAGCAGGCGCAGATGGCTGTTCGTCAATTCTTCCAGGTCGGCGCCGCCGGCCACCAGGTAATGCGAGGGACGGCGCTGCGCGATCAGCAGACTCAGCGCCTGCTTGTAGGCCAAGGCGCTGCCCGGCTGGTTCATGTCGCCCTTGAGCAAGGTCTTGACTTCGGCAAACGGACGGCCATACCACACCCACATGCCGTCGCCAATGCCGTTGACCTCGCCAAAGCCGCTTTTTGCCGACAGCGGCACGGTATTGAGGTAATTGACGACGATCTTGCGCCGCGCTTCCATGGTGTTCTCGCCATCCTGGTACGAGCGCAGGCTGGCCGACAGCATCTGCAGCAGCTTGTCCTTCATGGAGCTGGTGCGGCCATCTTCCGAGTGGCGGTATTTTTCGATCTGCGTGGCCAAGGTGCTGCCGCCGCCGCCGCGGTGGCCGCCGAACAAATTCAAGGCCTTGTCGAGGATAGCCTTGCTCAGGCGGTCCCATTCCACGGCGGGATTGCGCATGGGCGTGCCCGGGTCCAGCAATTCGCGGTTTTCAATGAACAGCAGGCTTTGCACGAGCGCCGGCGGTGCTTCGGTGAAGCCGTCGAACATGCGCTCGGGATAACTGGCGGCGAACAAGGGCGCGGCGCGGCAATCGAGAATCGACAGGCCGGCGCGGTTTTTCTCGTGATAGGTGGCAAAGATGCCCCGGTCGACCAGTTGCACCATCTTCGGCGACATGCGCGCCTGCGCCGTGACGGCATAGTCGCGCGCGTTCAGCTTGCTAATAAAATCCGGCAGGCTGGCATAGCCCAGGCGCTCGTCGTACGGCCCATGCTGCGGATAGCGGATGGCATCGGCAGGCGCGGGACCTGGCTCGACCTTGAACGTCAGTTGGCGGTCGATGCGCGTGAAAAATTCCGCCTGCAGGGCCGAGGTGCGCACTTCGCGCATGACGAACCAGGCCACGCCGGCGATCAGCGCCAGCACGATGATGGCAAAGATGGGCCAGACGCGCGAACGGCGCTTCTTCGGCGGGCTCGCCGGCACTGGCGCCTGCGGGGCTGGTTCTTCCTGGGGCCGCTCTTGCGCGGCCAGATTGACGCCTGTGTCTTTCATGGGATGCTGGGGTAAGGTTGGGTTTGGACGGCGCGGACCGTGCGGTGGCAATGCCACTTCGCAGCACTATCGGCGCCAGGCAAGATCACGGCCAGGGGGCGGCAAGACCGGTAACAACGAAGATTGCTTAACATGATGTCCAGACCGGTGAATCAAAAATACGCTCTACTGCACAGGCAGGCAGCTCCCGTTTTGACACGCGGAGCCCCTGTTCACCATTCCACCACATCGGCATGAAAACGACTGACGAGCGCGCACAAAAATCTTGCTTCAATGAAGATTTTCGCAAAAAAACAACGACTTGGACTGTACGCTTGCGAACATAAGCGTGAGGCGGGCTGGACGCCGGCGAAAAAGCCGCCGGCGCCGGGCTGGCGAATGTCAGATGGTGGTGTATTCCGCGCGCATGGCGTCGAGCTCGGCGCACATCTCGGCAAACGCGGCCACTGCCTGCGCCGGCTCGCCCTTGACGCCCAGCTCGATATGCCGCCGCGTCTGCGCATCGCCCACGCTGGGCAGGCTGAACACCTTGATCAGCGGGTACTCCGCTTCCAGGCGCACCATCAGCGGCGTCAGCAGGGACTCGGCCGTTTCGTACACGAGCAAGGCATGTTCCGCATGCGGCACCTGGTTGAACAAATGGCTGTAATGCGTGTCGAGCACCCATTCGATCATGGGCCAGGACATGATGGGAAAGCCGGGCACAAAGTAATGCTCGCGCACGGCAAAGCCGGCGATCTTGTTGTACGGATTCGGAATCAGCTCGGCGCCCTGCACGAATTCCGCCATTTTCAGGCGGTGCAGGTTTTCCGGCGAGTTCAAATCGGCTGGCACGCCCGCCTCTTCCCCCATTTCCGTGATGCGCTGCTGGATATTCTGCTTGCCCTGTGGATGCAGCACCAGCGGCAGGCCCAGCGCATCGGCCGCCGCCTGGCGCGTATGGTCGTCCGGCGTGGCGCCGATGCCGCCAAAGCTGAAGACGATGTCGCCGCTGGCAAAGCTGCGCTTGAGCAAGGCGACCAGGCGGGCCGGCTCGTCGCCCACGTATTCCGCCCAGCTCAGCTGCAAACCGCGCTGCTTGAGCATCTGCACCACTTTCGGGAAATGCTGGTCAGTGCGCTTGCCCGACAGGATTTCGTCGCCGATGATGATCAATCCAATAGCCATGAAACTTCCTCGTTCGATTCGATAGTCAAGTTTGATAGTCAAGTTCAAGCGTCAGCCGGCGCCACGTCCGTCATGCCGCGCACGCCCCGCAGGCGCGCCAGCGCTTCCAGACAGTAATACTGGAACCACAGGCCCGTAAAGATAAAGATCAGCACATACAGCCAGATGGCAAATGCGGCCAGGAAGGGGAAGAACACCACCGACATCACGCCGCCCATCCACAGCAGGCCCGGCACGGCGCCGGCCGCGCCCGAAACCATGCCGATGGCCAGCAAGGGCCAGCGCTGCTCGCGCATGATGGCCAGGCGCTCATCCTTGCTGGCGTAGTCGGCCATGGCGTCATAGGCCATGACGCGGTAGGTCAGCCAGCCCCACAGCACGGCCTGGCCCGCCAGCGCGGCAGGCGGGAACGCGTACAGGGGCAGCAGCAGCACCCAGGCCACGATAAACAGCAGGAAGGTGGCCAGCGAGGTGCCGACGCTGCCCAGCAGGCTGCCGCCGTATTTCTTTTCCATCTGTGGAAAGTGCCGCCCGCCGATGTGGCGGCCGATGGCCGGCATGGCGAACAGGCCCATGAAGATCAGCGCCGTCAATATCATCAGCGGCAGCAGCATGAACATGGCGATCAGCGGCACGATGACGGCCTTCAGCACGCCCAGGCCAAAGGCGGACAGCACCTGGCCGCTGGTGCGGAAAAAGTCATACTGCGTGAAGAGCGCATGCAGGCTGTCGATCAGCGGCTGCAGGCCGAGATACAGCAGCACGCCCCACAGCACCAGCGACAGCACAAACGGCACGGCGCTCAGCAACAGTATCCTGCCATGCAATTGCGACAGGAAGGCACGGCCATACGAGTTCAACACATTACGCATCAACGGCGTCCTTTTCGTTTCAATCTTGCAAATTCCACCATGCGGCGCAGGCCCAGCCATTGCTGCTGCCAGAAGCCGCGTCCATAGTTGCGTCCCGGCCGGCCCACGCCTTCACTGTCGATGCGGGCCAGCTGGTCGCGCACGCCCGTGCGCGCATAGCCCGCCGAGAAATTCGCGGTGCCCAGCAGCATATCCCAAATTGGCAGGACCACGCCGAAGTTGCAGCCACCCAGGCTGCCCTTGCCTTTCGACTCATGCCCCACGCCGATGGCGTGGTGCGTGCGGTGGAAACGGGGCGAGATCAGCAGCCGCTCGCCGATGCGGCCGAAGTGCATCCTCACATTCGCATGCTGCAAGCTTTGCAGAATGCGCGAAATCGACACCAGCAGCACATATTGTCCCGGTGGCACGCCAATGCCCAGCGCCACCAGGGCCATGACCACGTCGCGCAAAAAGTCGTCCAGCAGGTGGTTGCGGTTATCACTCCACAAATTCATGTTTTGCTGGCTGTGATGCAGGCTGTGCAAGCCCCACCACCAGCCGAAATGGTGCGAGGCGCGGTGGTAGCAATAGTCGACGAAATCCAGTATCACAAAATAAATGATAAAACTGACGAGCGGGCTGATGCCGGGCAACAGCGACTCCAGGTTCAGGGGATGGATATTATCAAAACGCAAGGCTCCGGCCAGACCATCCATCAGCGGATCGAGCGTGAAGAAGATCAGCACGGAAAACAGGCCGATGCGGTGCAATACCGTGTAGATAAAATCGTTCCAGCGGGCGCGCGGGTCGGTGATCTTTTGCGCGGGAATCACGGCTTCGAGCGGACGCAGTACGAGAAACAGCAGCACCAGTTCGCACAGGCCGATCAGCAGCCACTCCGTGCCTTCGAACGCTTCTTCCGTGAACTCGCCAAAGCCCAGGTGATACACCAGGGGATTGACGACGGCCTGGAACAGCCAGCCTTGCGCGTCGCCAAAGGTTGCGACGATGGTATCGATGACGGGCGCGACGAGGCCGCCGATGCCGGCGGCCATCATGGCTGGCCCTTCTGCTTCGCGTAGGCGGGATGCTCGCGCAGGGTGGCAAAACAGTAGCCCTTGTCCTGCAAACCGGCAATCAAGGCGTCCAGGTTGGCGGGCGCCCATGGCTCCTTGCGCGACCAGATGCCCATGTGGGCGATGAAGATATCGCCGCTGCGCAGGTTCGCCAGCGCCTTTTTCAGCAGCATGGCGTTCGGATACTTGTCGCTGGACAACTCGTCACCCGAGTAGCCGGCTGGCGCCCAGCCCGCATGCTGGTAGCCGCAGGCGCTGCCGGCCGCCAGCGTGCGGGGCGACGTGTAGCCGCCCGGCGCGCGCCAGAACGGGTCGAGCTTGTGTCCCGTCAGTTCCTGGAAGCGCGTGTCGACACGGCGCAATTCTTCGCAGAACTGTTTATCCGTCAACGACGCCAGCTTGCCGCCCTCCTTGCCGAACTGGGGCTTGACCTGGATCAAGCCGTTGGCCAGATCCTTCTTCCAGTACACGTGATCAAACGTATGCGTGCCGAATGCATGGCCTTCGGCGACCCGGGCTTTCCAGTATGGCGCCCATGACGGATCGAGCGAATAGTCGCCACGCGTGGTCTTTTCATTGGCCAGGAAAAACGTCGCCTTCACGTGACGTTTGTTGAGCACGTCGGCAATCAACGCCGCCTGCGACTGGCTGCCCGTGTCGAAGGTCAGGTAGATGGTGCCCCTGCAGGCAGCGGGGGCAGTGGGGGCGGCCGATGAGGCCGCCGGGGCGCCAGGCGCTGCGGACGCGGCCGGTGCGGCAGCGGCAGCAGCTAATGCGGCGTGCGCGGCAGGCGGCAACGCGGCCGCGACCAGCAGCATGGCCCGCATGGCGCCGGCCAGAAGACGTTTATTCATCGCCCGGGTCGTCACTTGGATCGTCACTTGGATCGTCACTTGCGTCATCACTTGCTTCATCACATGCGCGGCGAGTGGGTGGCGAAATACACGCCATGGGGCGAGCGGCCCACGGGTATCAATTTGATCACCTTGCGCGTGGTCAGGTCGATCACGGCCACTTTCTTGATCCAGCGCAGGGTTACCCACATGGTCTTGCCGTCCGGCGTGATTTCCATGCAGTCCGGGCCACCAGGCACATTGATGGTGCCCACGTTTTCCAGGGTCTGCTGGTCGATGATGTTGATGGTGTTCGACACGCGGTTCGAGACGAACGTCATGCGATTGTCCCCCAGCGCGCGGAAGTTGTGCGTGCCGGCGCCGGCCTTGATGCGCTTGACGGTTTTTTGCGTGCGCCAGTCGATCACTTCCACGTAGTCGCTGCCCATGATGCCGACCAGCAAATACTTGCCATCAGGCGTCATGGTGATGCCGGCCGGCGCGGGGCCCACGGGCATGGTCCATTTCACCGTCTGCGTAGCCAGGTCGATGGCGCTGACCTGGTTGCTGCCCTGCTGCGTAATGAACGCCATGCTGCTGTCGGCCGTGAACGCCATGTGGCTGGGCAGCTTGGGTAGCGCAATGCGCTTGGCCAGGGTCAGGTTCTTGCCATCGTAGCGGTACAGGTCGATGCGGTCCAGGCGCAGCGAATTCGAGATGAACCACTTCTGGTCCGGCGAAAAGCCGATTTGATACGGATCGAGGATATTGCTGATGCGGCGCTGGATCTGGCCCGACACGGGGTCGAGGAAGATCAGTTCATTGCCGACGGAGCTGGCGACGATCAGCGACTTGCCGTCCGGCGTTTCCATCAGGTGGTGCGGTTCCTTGCCGACGGCAAAGGTAGACAGGGGGGCGTAGGTTTTCTGGTCAAGCAGTTGCACCGTAGCATCACGGGAGTTGAGTACCACCACCACTTCGGCTTGCGCCGTGGACATTGCGGAAACCAGGCACAGCGAGGAAAAAACAAGGCGGCGTAGACTGCGGAACATGGAGGAAATCACTGTTAAATACAAAACATGTATTTTACGTGGAAACACTGTATTTTTTGAATTAATTCCCCTTTGAATGATACCAATCGCCACCCATGGCGGTAATTTCCGGTTTTTCGCCCTGCAGGGCCTGGAATGGCGCTTTGCAAGCCATTGCTCTACAATCTGAAGCTTTCATCGCCTACACAAGGATTATCATGACCACCACTACCACCGCTTCCGGCCTGCAATACATCGACACCGTTGTTGGCGAAGGCGCTGAAGCGCAAGCTGGCAACAATGTTGTCGTGCATTACACGGGCTGGCTGCAAAACGACGACGGCAGCGCCGGTTCGAAATTTGACTCGAGCAAGGACCGCAACGACCCATTCGAATTCCCGCTGGGCGCCGGCCGCGTGATTCAAGGCTGGGATGAAGGCGTGCAAGGCATGAAAGTCGGCGGCAAGCGCCAGCTGATCATCCCGGCAGCGCTCGGCTATGGCGCGCGCGGCGCGGGCGGCGTGATTCCGCCGAACGCCACCCTGATTTTCGACGTCGAACTGCTGGGCGTGTAAGCACGGACAAGGCCGCGCTCACATGATCGCGCCAGGCGCCGCCCCTGTTCACTCAGCGGCGGCGTTTTTGTTTTGAGGATGCCCTCTAATGCAGCGCGCCCTTTTTTCACTATGATGTCAGGCACTGCAGCACGCACGGTGGCCACTCCGCCGGGCCTGCCGCACTTTTCCAGCGTATCCATCAGCCCACAGGAGCCACCATGAGTTTACAAGAGCAATTCGAACAAGCGCAGCTCGATTCCAAGACCCTGTCCGAACGTCCGGACAATATGACCTTGTTGAAAATCTACGCCTTGTTCAAGCAAGCCTCGAGCGGCGACGCCACGGGCGAGCGTCCCGGCATGACCGACTTCGTCAACCGTGCCAAGTTCGATGCCTGGGCGGCCCTGGCCGGCACGTCGAAAGAAGAAGCGCAGCAGCAATACATCGACCTGATCGAAGACTTGAAGGACTGATCGTCCCTCCCTGCCCCGGCGCCTGCCGGGGCAGTATAATTTCCGCATGACATCATCACCAATTTCTCCGGCGCACGCCGCCGACCTGCCCCGCTTGTTCGACGTCTGGCACCTGTCCGTGCGCGCCACCCACGATTTCCTCGCCGACAGCGATATCGATTTCCTCGGCCCCTACGTGCGCGACGAGCTGGCCCGGGTAGCCGCCGCAGGCCTGCTGCTCGTGCTGCGCGTTGCCGATGGTACCCCCTGCGCCTTCCTGTGCGTCGAGCACGCCAAGATCGAGATGCTCTTCGTGCATCCTGACCGGCGCGGCAGCGGCGCCGGCCGCGCGCTGCTGCGCCACGCCATCGATACACTGGGCGCCGCCGCCGTCGACGTCAACGAACACAACGCGCAGGCGCACGGTTTTTACGCGCACCTGGGGTTTCGCGTGGCAAGCCGCTCGGCACTCGACCCGTTTGGCCAGCCTTTCCCCATTTTGCACCTGAAACTGGCCGAAATGGGCTAAAAACTCACCAAAACCCACCAAAACAGGCCGTTAACGCAAAAGTGGCTACCAAAACGGTAGCCACTTTTTTACTGCCGAAACAACGGTACCTTACTTCTTCGCCGCCGCCAGCGCTTGCGCGATCCAGCCGTCGAACGTCTGCTGGTGGAACTTGATCCAGCCGGCCGTGTGGCGGGCGATATCCGCCTGCGTGTTTTCACCGCGGCGCATGCGTTCGTTCTGCGCATTGATGTCGGCCACCGGCAATTGCATCACCTCGAACAGCTTGGCCGCGGCCGGGTTGTTTTCCGCCCAGGCCTTGTTGGCCACGATGCGCGCCGTGTTGACGGCAAAACCGTAGTCGCTGCCATCGTCGAGACGCGTGTTGACCTTGTCCGGGTTGGCCGAGAATGGCACTTTCAGCCAGATCACGTCCTTGCCCGGCACCAGCACGCCGCTGACCCAGTACGGGGTCCACGTATAGTACAGGATCGGTTCGCCACGCTTGTAGCGGCCCAGGGTGTCGGCGATCAGGGCCGCATAGCTGCCCTGCACGTGCGTCACCGTTTCGCGCAATTTGTACGCATCCATGTGGTTCTCGATCAGCGCTTCGCAGCCCCAACCCGGATTGCAGCCCGTCAAGTCGGCCTTGCCGTCGCCATCGTGGTCGAACAGCTTGGCCAGGGTGGGATCGCGCAGCTGGTCGATATTCGTGATGTTGTACTTTTCCGCCGTGGCCTTGTCGATCAGATACCCCTGCGCGGCCGGACCGGCGTACTGGCCCGTGCGCAGCAGCTTGGCGTCGCCGCCCGCATTGTTATAGAAATCCTTGTGCATCGGGTCCCAGTGCACGGCCATGAACGTGGCGTCGCCGTTGGCGATGGCGATATGCGCCGTCGGGTATTCCACTTCCTTGATCGGCTGCACTTCGTAGCCGAGCTTTTCCAGGGCCTTGTCGACCAGCATGGTCTGGAAGGTTTCTTCCGCGATCGAGCTTTGCAGCGCCTGCACCTTGATGCCCTTGCCCGGCAGCGCATCGGCAGCGGCGGCCGGCGTCTGCGCCATGGCCAGGCTGGTGGTCAGGGCCAGGGCGGCCAGCGCCAGGGCCGAAAACAGCTGGAACTTGCGTTGTGATTTTTGCGTCGCTTTAAAATGTTCGATTTGATGCATGTAGTTCCTTTCTTATTGTGCGTTGGCCAGCGTAGCTTGCTGTTCAACATTATTTTTTTCGCTATTGCCGCGCACCAGGCGCAGCACGCAGCCCACGGGACCCGTCTGGTACCAGTGGCGCACGCCGCGGCGCGGCTGGCCCATCGCTTGCGTCAAACGGTCCAGGGTGATGGCCAGCAGCACGATGCCCAGGCCGCCCACGGTGGCCAGGCCCATGTCCAGGCGGCCAATGCCGCGCAGTACCATCTGGCCCAGGCCGCCCACGGCGATCATCGAGGCGATCACCACCATCGACAGCGACAGCATCAGCGACTGGTTGATACCGGCCATGATCGATGGCATGGCCAGCGGGAATTGCACGCGGGTCAGCAGCTGCCACGGCGAAGCGCCATACGCGCGGGCCGCTTCGATCAGGTCGGGACGCACCTGGCGGATGCCCAGGTTGGTCAGGCGTACCAGCGGCGGCAGGGCAAAGATGATCGTCACGATCACGCCAGGCGCATTACCGATACCAAACAGCATCACCACCGGCACCAGGTAGACAAAGGCGGGCGTCGTCTGCATGGCGTCGAGCAAGGGACGCAGCACATTCTGTGCGCGGTCGCTGCTGGCAAGGAAAATGCCCAGCGGCAAACCAATGGCCAGACAGAAGGCCAGCGACGTCAATACCAGCGACAGGGTGGTCATGGCTTCCGGCCAGATGCCCAGCATCGACACGAGCAGCAGCGCCAGCACGGTGCCGATGGCCAAGGTGCGGCTGGTAAATTGCCAGGCCAGCAAGCCGATGATGGCGATCACCGTCAGCGACGGGGCCGCCAGCAGCACGCCTTCCACGCCGTTCAGGGTGCTGTCGATCGGCGCGCGCACGGCCTGGAAAAAGGGGCGGAAATGCGTCACGACCCAGCCCAGACCCTGATTGATCCAGCTTTCCAGCGGCAGCGAGCCGTCGAAAATCTGCGTCAGGTGAAAACCGGAGGCGGCGTGTTCCGGCTGCACGGCCGGACCGGCCGCATCCAGCCAGGAAGTGTCGCCAGGCGGCGTCAGCGCCCAGGGATTGACTTGGGCGGCCTGTTCAACAACAGGTTCTACGGTAGAAACGGTGCTTGGGTTCATGCTTGTCCTTTCTGTTGTTGTTCGGCAATGGCTGGCGTATCGCGGTCGAGGAACTTCAGCAAGGTCGTCTTGCTGATCGCGCCGCGGAAGCTGCCGTCATTGGCCACCACAGGGACGGCGTAAGGCAGTTGCGCCACCTGGCCGAACAGGCCGGCCACGGGCTCTTCTGCGTTGATGGTCTGCACGTCTGGCAGGTAGGCATGCGCCAGGCCCAGCGGACCCACGTGGCCGTCGAGCGCATTGCGCAGCGAATCGGCCGAGACGACGCCGAGGAACTTGCGCTGCGGGTTGACGACGTAGGCATACGCGCGATCTTGCTCTTCCAGCATCGACAGCGCGGCGCGCGAACCGCGGCTCGGCGACTCCGACACCACGATCTGGCTCTTGCGGGCGATATCGCTGGCCTTGAAGACGGCCGCCGCATCGACGCCGCGCACGAAGTTGCGCACATAATCGTTGGCAGGCTTGCGCAGGATTTCTTCCGGCGTGCCCACTTGCACCACGTGGCCGTCTTTCATGATGGCGACGCGGTCGCCGATGCGCATGGCTTCGTCGAGATCATGCGAAATGAAGACGATGGTGCGGCGCTTGATCTGCTGCAAACGCAGCAATTCCGATTGCATTTCCGTGCGGATAATCGGATCGAGCGCGGAAAACGCTTCATCCATCAGCAGGATCGACGGGTCGCAGGCCAGCGCACGGGCCAGGCCCACGCGCTGCTGCATGCCGCCCGACAACTCATCGGGATAGCTGGCGCCGTAGCCGTCCAGGCCCACCTGCTCCAGCGCTTGCTGGGCCAGCGCATGGCGCTCGGCTTTCGGCATGCCGGCCAGTTCCATGCCGAAGGCAGTGTTGTCGAGCACGGTAATTTGCGGCAGCAGCGCGAACGACTGGAACACCATGCTGATGTCCTTGCGGCGCAGGGCGCGCAGCTGGGCGTCCGGCAAAGTGTTGATGTCGTTGCCGTCGATCAGGATGCGGCCGGCGGTCGGCTCGATCAGGCGGTTCAGCATGCGCACCAGGGTCGACTTGCCGGAACCGGACAGGCCCATGATGACGAAGATCTCGCCCGCTTCAATGGTAAAAGTGGCGTCGAAAACGCCGATGGTGCAGTCGGTCTGGGCCAGGATATCCTGCTTGCTGGCGCCTTGACGGACGAGTTCAAGCGCTTCTTCTGGCTTGTCGCCGAACACTTTGAACACATGGTCGATAATAATTTGTTTTGCCACGATGTGGTTCTCCCTCGATTGGACGAATGGAATGACGCCCCAGCAAGCTGCGAGCTTGCGGCGGGAATCAGCAAACCCTGTTGCGTCGGCTACGCCACGGCGCCAACAAGCGCACGGGAGCGACAGCAAACAGGGGGTGACACGCGTGTGACCAGCGGATGGCAAAAGCCGATGCCGGGGTGCCGTGTGCGTGCTAAAAGAGGCTGTGGTTCAGGACTTTTAACAACGCTAGCGCCATGCAAATACATGGCACCAAATGTATTTGACCGAAAAAACGATCAACTTACTTACTGGATGCGGGTGTAAAACCCAATGAATTATTCACCACTCAATGAGTGGGGAGTACTGCGGAGCAGAAGGTGAAACGCGGTGTAGCTGTTGTAAATATGACTCAAGTATAACGCAAAAAGACACAAAAGTCCAATGGCTTTCCAAATAGAAATGTGATAGCAATGTGTGTTGGCGCACAGTCAGACATGAAACAAGGGGGTAAAAGGGCGAAAAGAGGCTGCTTTTCGCCTGGCGCTGCGGCGCCATTCTTACCACCAAACGGGGCGCCAGACAAGCTGGCCGCACGCCCTCAAACCTGCTCGGCAAACACCTTGCGCATCTTTTCCGCGATCTTGCCTTCAATCGTCGAGGCGAAGGCGCTGAGCATGAATCCCAGCTTTATCTGCAACTGTGCCTGCTCTTTTTCAAGGGTCAGCGTACCGTCGACGCCGCTGCGCTCGAAACGCAGCACATCGCCATCCCAGGCGCAGGCCAGGTCATATTCCTGGGCCAGCTTGTCGGCCACTTGCTGCGCCGCTTCACGGGCCTTTACCGCTGTCAGCTTATGTTGCTGAACTATATTTATATCCGCCATCAACCTATCCTTTTCTTAAAAACGGGGCATTACGGCCTGCATCATACCAGCCGCGCTCCAGCAGGCGCGACCACGGCTGGCGGCCGCCCATGGAAAAAACGCGCGTTTTACTACGCATCGCTTGCGTTGTGTCAAACCTGATCCGCCCAAGCAGGCCGACTATTTCAGTTCCAGTCGCAGCATGTTTTGGAGAACCACCATGGACCAGAAAGTCATCGTGCCGGTCGAAGCCGTGTTGACCAAATGCGTGTCCCTGCCCGTCGGCTACGTCCCCACCCCATCGGCGCCCTACCGCCAGCACCGCAAGAACGCCCAGCTGACCTTGCAGCCGGGCCCGCCCCGCCTGATCGAGGCCACCACGCGCAAGCTCGAAGCCGCGCCCGTCGGCTCGCGCGTGCTGATCTGGAAGCAAGACCCGTCCGTCAGCGACCTGGGTACCCGCAAAGCCTTTTTGCCCGGCCTGACCCTGCAAGGCCCGCGCGACGCGCGCATCACGTTTGGCGAACCGGGCATCGCCCAGGTCAGCCCGAATGCGTTTGGCGACTTCATCGTCTCGCCCAATACCGACCAGTTCGATGCCGTCCACACCTTCGCCGTCGTGCGCATGACCCTCACCATGTACCAGCGCGCGCTGGCCAGCAACGATACGGCGCCGCCGCTGCCCTGGCAATGGAACAGCGCCAGCAACACGGCGCCGCTGCGCGTGTTCCCGCACGGCTTGCCCAACGTCATGAATGCCTATTACAGCCGCAGCGACAAGGCCCTCAAGTTCGGCGATTTCATCCCCAGCGGCGCCACCGAGCGCGTCTACACCTGCCGCTCGCTCGACATCGTCTCGCATGAAACGGGCCACGCCGTCCTCGATGGCTTGAAACCGAATTGGCTGCTCAGCAACAACCCGCCGCAGACAGGCGGCTTGCACGAATCATTCGGCGACCTGACGGCCATCTTCCTGGCCCTGTCGCAGCTGGACCAGGTGGAGGCCGTCATCGCCCAGACCAAGTCCGACCTGCACGACAAGACGTTTCTCGCCGACCTGGCCGAGCAATTCGGCCTGGCCCTGGGCCGCCCCAACGGCTTGCGCAATGCCGACAACGACATCAAGCTGTCCGAGGCTGGCACGGAGGTGCACGCCATCTCGCAAGTCTTTACGGGCGCTATCTACGACATCCTGGCTGACATCTTTGCCCACGAACGCCAGCCCCAGTTGGAAGACGATGCGGCCGTGCTGCACCGCTGCGGGGACTACCTGCGCAGCCTGGTCCTGCGCGCGCTGGTGGCGTCGCCCGACCAGGCCGCCACGTATGCGGATGTGGCCAGCCACATGCTGAGCATTGCCGAGGCCGACGGCAACGCTGCTTACCTCGAGTACATCCGCAACAGTTTTACCGTGCGCGAAGTCTTCAAGGCCAATGCCATGACGGAAGATGGCCAGATGACGTTCGCCGCCGACGTCGTCGATGAAGAAGGCGCCGTACAAGACCGGCGCGCCTGCTGCGGTACCATGAACCATGCGGAATACAGCGAATCGGATCAATTGCTGGAGGCGGAGCGCGAGGCCCTGGCGACCTGGTGCCGCAATTACGCCCCCCGCTAATGCTTGCGCTTGCGCATAGCTTAGCGCGCTGCCGTCGGCCGCGGCAGGCCGATGGGCGTCCACCACCATTCACCACCATCCACAGCAGGGAGCATCATGAAAATTTCAGCCCGCAGCAGCGGCGGCTTTGCCGGCCTGAGCGAACAATATGACATCGATACGCAAGTCCACCCGGCCGGCGCCAGCCTGGAAGCGGCTCTGGCCAGCAGCGGCTTTTTCACGCACGACCAGGCCATGGGCAAACCGGTGGGCGCCGATATTCCACAATGGCATATCACGGTGGACGCACCGGCCGCGCGCCGCACGCTGACCTTTGCCGAGGATGGTAGTCCCGAGAGTGCACGCTGGCAACGGCTGGTGGCGCAAATCCGCGCCAGCGCATGATTTTTCAGACAGATATTGATTTGCGCAAAACAAAAGCACCACAACACAGGTCAGGGCGAAGCCAGCCTCGCAGCCGGCGGCGACAGGGGACTGTCGCTTTCTTGCTGCGTTCTTCATGGCAACGTCCCGGAAAGTCGCTGAATTGCACGCTCTGCGCCATAGCGGGGCTGCCAAAAAATGAATTTGCTTATATGTATTGTATATAAGCGGGATTTGTGAGAAATAGCGAATTGCCTTAAAATACAATGCTTTGCTTTAGTATGCGCCGCCGACGTTCCTGCAGGCGCTACAGCACCTCCCCCCAAATTGATAGGACTGTTATGACCCACGTTGTCACCGAATCCTGCATCGCCTGTCGCTATACCGACTGCGTCGATGTCTGCCCGGTAGATTGTTTCCGGGAAGGCCCGAACTTCCTGGCAATCGACCCGGACGAATGTATTGACTGCGCAGTCTGCGTGGCAGAGTGCCCGGTGAACGCGATTTTCGCGGAAGAAGACGTGCCGGGCGACCAGCAAGCCTTCATCAAGATCAACGTCGACCTGGCCCGCAACTGGCCGTCGATCACCAAGACCAAGCCTGCCTTGCCGGAAGCCGAGCAATACAAGGACGTCAAGGACAAGCTGGACATGCTGGTGCGCTAAGACGCGGTCACCGGACACGACAAGCATAAAAAGCAGCGGAAACGCTGCTTTTTTACTTTTAAAGCATGTTTGCAGCTCTGTCTATGCAACTGTGGCGGGAATCCACACAGTTGCGCAAACTGTGGATCTATGCGCGTTAAAGCACATTTTGTCCTCAACAAACATCGTAAAATTGGATTATGATATTTGAGCCGATATTGGCGCTTGGAATTAAACAAGGACTCTATATGCTTTACCAACTGCACGAACTGCAACGCTCCTTCCTCACTCCGGTGATGCAATGGGCAGACATGTCCTCCAAGTTATTTACCAACCCGGTTTCTCCACTGGCCCACACCCCGTTTTCGCAACGCATCGCAGCCGGCTACGAGCTGATGTACCGCCTTGGCAAAGACTACGAAAAACCACAATTCGACATCAAATCCGTTCTCGTCCAAGGCGAGAGCGTCGACATCCTCGAACACGTTGTCGTGACAAAACCGTTTTGCCGCCTGATCCACTTCAAGAAAGAAGCCACTGGCTTGCAACAGCCCAAAGTTTTGCTGGTTGCCCCCCTGTCCGGTCACCACTCGACCCTGCTGCGCGACACCGTGCGCGGCTTGCTGGCCGAGCACGATGTCTACATCACCGACTGGACGGACGCGCGCATGGTACCGCTGACGGAAGGCCCGTTCCACCTGGACGACTACATTTATTATGTGCAGGAATTCATCCGCCTGCTGGCGCCGGACCTGCATGTCATTTCCGTCTGTCAACCGACAGTGCCCGTGCTGGCCGCCATCTCGCTGATGGCAACGGCCAACGATCCGCACATGCCGAAGACCATGACCATGATGGGTGGCCCGATCGACCCGCGCCGCTCGCCGACGCAAGTGAACAACCTGGCGACGGAAAAGAAATTCTCGTGGTTTGAAAACACCGTCATCTACGCGGTGCCGCCGAACTATCCGGGTTTTGGCCGCAAGGTGTATCCCGGCTTCCTGCAGCACGCGGGTTTCATCGCCATGAACCCGGGCCGCCACGCGCAAAGCCACCGCGAGTTCTACATGCACCTCGTGACGGGCGACGACGAACCGGCGGAAGGCCATCGCCAGTTCTACAATGAGTACAACGCCGTCCTGGACATGCCGGCCGAGTACTACCTGGAAACCATTAAAACGGTTTTCCAGGAATTCAGCCTGCCGATGGGCACCTGGAAAGTGGGCGGCCAGCTGGTGCGGCCGCAGGACATCACGAACGTGGCGCTGTTCACGGTGGAAGGCGAGCTGGACGATATTTCCGGCGCCGGCCAGACGCAAGCGGCGCACGACCTGTGCTCCGGCATTCCAGCCGACATGCAGCAAGACTTCGTGGCGCCGAAATGCGGCCATTACGGCATCTTCTCGGGCCGCCGCTGGCGCGAGATCATTTGCCCGAAAATCGGCGAATTCATCCAGAAGCATTCCTGAGCCGGATAGCTTCCCCAAAAACGCCACGCCAGTTCATGCTGGCGTGGCGTTTTCTTTTATGCCCCGCTCATGCCCGCTCGATCTTCACCGTCGGGCGCGTATTGACGAAGATCTGCTCCACTCTTGGCTCGCCCGGCCCCGGTTTTTTCATCGCATAGCCATTCACGGGCTGCGAACGGTTGACCCACAGCGCGTAATACAGGTGGTCGGCGCGCGGATCTTCCGTATTCGGGTGGATCAGGATGGTCAGCCCCAGGCTGTTGAGCTGCAGCCACGGTACGATCACGGGTAATAAATCATTCGTAAAGCCGAAGTAGAACGACGGCGTCACGTGCGGGCCGCGCGGCTCCAGGTTCCAGTCGCCCAGTTCGATCTGGAAACGCTCGGCCGCCCATGTGCGTATCAGCGCCGCCTTCTGATAATTATCTTCATCGAAATAAATGTGTGCGTGATAACTCTCGATATCCGTGTAGGCGCGCGGCTTCGACGGCAGGGTTTCCTCGCCGGGGCGCACGCTGGCGGGGCGCGGCGTGGGCGCCGTATCCGTGTGCTCGCCCCACGGGCTCTTGCCGGGCGCTGGCCTCACCCGCTTGACGGCGCTCTCCTGCGCCAGGGCCGTCCCGGCCAGGCCGGAAGCGGCCAGCGCGGCCACGAGGCTCCCGCCGCGCAAGACCGCGCGGCGCTGCGGAGAAAGGAGATTGGCCCATTCCAGGTCGACGGCGGCGTGTTCAGTTTTGTCGGTCATGTTGAGTTCCTTCTTATCCAATGAGGTGTAAAGAGTGCTCAGTGAAAAGACCAGGGCCAGGCGCGCTGTCGCAGACAGTGCGACAGCGCTGCGACGCAATGCCACGCCGCCATGGACTTTCTTGAGCGCTTTGTTTAGAAAGACACGGTGGCGCGGGCGTAGTAATAGCCGCCGAGGACGCCTAATGGCCCGGAGTTGTCATACGCGCCCGTGTACTGCGCCAAGTTTGACGCGCTGCGCGCCGCGCGCGGCACCTGGTTCGGCTTCTGGTCGAAAACGTTGTTGGCGCCCACCGTCACATTGATGCGCTTGCTGATGTCATAGCCCGCGCTGAGGTCCGTCACGAAGGCCGCTTTCAGCTGGTAGTCGCCGCCCGTGATGGCGTTCAGGCGCTTGAGCTTGCCGTAGCGCGTCTCGCGCAGGTTGAAGGTCCAGCCCGCCTTTTCATACGCCACCGTGACAATTTCCTTGTCGCGCGGCGCGCGGTACAGCAAGTCGTACTCGGCCGATTTGCTGAGGGTGCCGATGTTCGGCAAGCCTTGCAGCACGGCCGGCAGCGCCGCCTTGCCCACCAGGCTCGTGTGGTTGATATTGACCGCCGCCGTCCAGCGCAGCTTGCCACCGGCCACGCGCAGCACATCCTCGGCCGTGAAATCGATGCCGCGCGTGCGCGTGTCGCCCAAGTTGGCAAAGTAATGCGCCACCAGACCATTGCCCACCGTCAGCCCCGCCGAGCGCAGCAGGTTCTCGATCACCGACGCTTGCGCCGCCGTCAGTGGCCGGCCACTGCCATCGAGCGCCACGCCCGAGCTGCGGTCGATGCCGATGTTCGACGACACCCCCAGGCGGTCGCTGACCTTGATCTGGTAGGCGTCGACGGCAAGGCGCAGGCTGGCCGCGGGATTGAACGTCAGGCCGGCCGAGAAGTTCGTCGACTTTTCCGGTTTCAAGGGCTGCGCGCCCAGGGCGCGTGCGGCAAGCGAATTCGGCTGCGCCAGCGTATATGGCACGCCCGCATGGTCCGACGTGTTCGAATACGATTGCGTCACCAGGCTCGGTGCATGGAAGCCATTGCTGACGGTGCCGCGCACGGCCACCGTCGGCGTGACGTCATGGCGCGCCGACAAACGCCCCGTCGTCTTGCTGCCGAAATCCGAATATTTCTCGGCACGCAAGGCCGCGTCGAGCAGCCACTGCGGCGTCAGTTTCGCGCCCAGTCCGATATACGCGGCGTAGCTGTGGCGCGCCGTGTCGGACGCATCGACGGGCAGGTAGCCGGCCAGCGCCGAGGAACCGCTGCCTTGCCAGGACGCGGGCTCGCCCGGACTGCGCTGCTGCGTTTCGTGCGAATACTCGAGCCCAATGCTCAGGTCGGCCGGCTCGGCCAGCCCCAGTGAAACGGCGCGGCGCGCATCGGCATTGGTGGTCGAACGGCTGTAGCGCTGCTTGCCGATATCAAAATCCGTCTTGCCGCCCGGATAAGTGAGCGAGTAATTGGCCGAATGCTCCACGCCCACGTCGATGTCGTCGCGGCCATACGTGGTGCTCAGGTCCCAGGCCCAGCCCGCCGTCTCGCCCTTGATGCCGCCGGTCAGCGAAAAGTCATTTTCGCTTGTCGTTTCATATGGCGTAAAACCGTCCGGATACACGGACAGCAAGCCCCGGTTGTTATTGAAAATGGTATTGGGCAGGCGGAAATTCTGTGCCGAGCGGGCATCGCGGTGGGCATACGTGCCGAAACCGTACAGTTGCACGTCGGACGAGACGTCATAGCCGAGGTTGGCGCTGAGCGAAGTCATCGTGCTTTGCGGCACACCCGTGTTGCGCCACGGATTGCTGTTGCGCGTCGCCTCGGCCGGGTTCGGCGCAGCGCCAGCCGGCAGGCTGTTACTCGGCCCCAGCTTCACGAGTTGTCCATCGCTGGTGCGCACGGCCGGATAGGACAGGTAGCCGGGATTCAAGCCGAAATTGCGAACGGCAATGCCTTGGCGCTGGACTTCGGCGCCGAAATGCGCAAAGCCGTGCTCGCCCAGCCGCGTGCCGCCGTCGATGCGCACATGGCCGTTGCTGCCGTCGCCCTCGTAGGTGGAACCGAGCTGGGTGCTGGCGCTGAACTTGTCATCGGATTTCAGAATGATATTGATGACGCCGGCGATCGCATCGGAGCCATAGATGGCCGAGGCGCCGTCGCGCAGGATTTCCACGCGGGTAATGGCGCCCGTGGGTATCAGCGCCAGGTCGGTGGCGACGGAGCCGGGGAAGCCGTCCTCGTTGACAATGGCCGTCGTATGGCGGCGCTTGCCATTTACCAGCACCAGGGTATGCGAGGGATCGAGGTTGCGCAGCTGGCCGGCGCGCACGATGCTGCCCAGGTCGGGCTGCACGCGGGCCAGCAAGTTGAACGACGGCAAAGCCGTATCGAGCGCCTCAAGCAAGTTCAGCTTGCCCGTCGCCAGCAACTGCTGCGCGCTGATCACGTCGATCGGTGCGGCACTGTTGGCCACCGTGCGGCCCGTGCCGCGCGCGCCCGTGACGATGACCGTGTCGGCCGGGCTGGCGGCGAGCGCGCCGTCCTCCCCCGGCGATGCCTGCGCGTGGCCCTGAGCGGGAACGCCCAGCAGCAGCAAGGCGGCCGCGGCGGCTTGCGCCAATGGCCGCAACGGGAGCGCAACGCACGGCGCCGCACCGGGCTTGTGAAACAGGTCTAGCATACGAAAGCATCCTTTCAAGAGTCGTCAACACAGTGGCTGCAGACTAAAGGATGAACAAACAAACAAGAACGAATGGTTTCGTATTTGGATATTTCGTTTTGGCAACGAGCAACAGCAGAGGTATATCAGGGGAGCGCCGGGGCGCTCGCCAGGCTCTGGTCGAGCCGTTTCCAGTAATCGCGCTCCAGCCTGGCCGTATCGACGTCGCGCGCGGCCTCGTTGAAGCGCTTCTGCTGCGCCGCTCCTTCCGCCGTGCGCTGGAAACAGACATGCACGGGGCGTTCCTTGAAGACGGTATCGACGAGTCCGATGCGCTCGCGGTCCGCCTTGCTGAATTCCCGGCTCATCAGCAGGTGCTGCAAGACGTGGCGCTCGATGACGATCACCCGATAGCGCTTGATCAGCAATTTCTTCAGATTGGTCGCGTCGTTCAGGCCCTCTTCCGTTTTCAATTCGCCGCGCGCCACCATGGCATCGAATTGCTCGCCATTCGCATAGCCGGCCACGGTGCCGATACGCAGCCCGCGCATCTCGCCCAGGCTGGCGCCAGGCAAGCCATCTTCCTTCAGGTAAGCCAGCACGCTTTGGGTATTGCCAACGGGAACAGAGAAATGGCACACTTTTTCGCGCTCCGGCGTGCGCCAGACCGCCAGGAAGCCCGCGTAACGGGGACTGCTCAAGCCGAATTGCATGGCCCGCTTCCAGGGAAAATAATCATATCTGGCGGTATAGCCGAGGCGGCCAAAGATGGCACTGACCATGGCGCCCGACAGGCCATCGGCCGGCAAGCTGCGGGAAATGAACGGCGGCCAGTCTTCGGCCGCCAGGCGCACGATGCGCGAGGAAGCCGGTCCCGGCGTGGCGGCATCCGCCTGGCCGTGCGCAACGGCGAGCGTGGAAGTAAGGAACAAACAGAAGGGCAAACCAACTGTCCGGAGGAAACGCATGCTCTGCTCCTATGGCCTGGCGCACCGTGTCGTATCGGCGCAACAACAGGACTGGCGGTCGGCTTACTAAATCATTCTTGATTAAAATCATGCTCCCACAAAAAAATGAATTTGCAAAGTTGTTTATTTGCACTTTGAAATTCCATAGGGAAATAAAATAGCTGTGCGCTGGCGGGACCGCGCAACGCCCGATGGCCGGCTATTCCCTTGCGCCTGGCAGGTTTTTACTTGTGCGTGCGCCAGATGGCCGATAATGACGTTTTACCGTATTGAAGATGACCGTGCCGCTTCCCGCCCCTCCCTCACTTGCCGACCAAATCGAAGACCTGCTGCCGCAGACGCAGTGCACCAAATGCGGCTACAACGGCTGCCGTCCGTATGCGGAAGCGATTGCCGCCGGCAGCGCCGACATCAACCAGTGCCCGCCCGGCGGCGTGCAGGGCATCGCGCGCCTGGCCAGCTTGCTGGGCAAAAAAGTCATTCCACTGAATCCCGTCAACGGCCTGGAACGTCCGCGATCTGTCGCCTACATCGACGAATCACTGTGCATCGGCTGTACCCTGTGCATCCAGGCCTGCCCCGTGGATGCCATCGTCGGCGCCGCCAAGCAGATGCATACGGTGGTGACCAGCCTGTGCACCGGTTGCGACCTGTGCGTGGCGCCCTGCCCCGTCGACTGCATCGTCATGTATCCCGTCAGCGGCGACGCCACGGGCTGGGATGCCTGGAGCCAGACGGATGCCGACGAAGCGCGCGCGCGCCACGATTTCCGCACGCAGCGCCTGCGCCGCGAAAGCGAGGAAAACGAGGCACGCCTGGCCGCCAAGGCGGTTGCCAAGATGCAGGAAGTGACGCAGGAAGTGCCCGCCACGCCCGACGAACTGGCGGAGAAGGAACGCAAGCGCGCGATCATCGCTGCCGCCATGGAGCGCGCGCGCGCCAAGGCGGCCGCCGGCGCCGAAGCGAAAGCCGAACAAATTCCCCCCACTGCCCCGAAAAAAGACGCATGAACGCCGCCAAACGCCTGGAAATCTTTACGCGCTTCCGCGCCGCCAACCCTTCGCCGAAAACCGAGCTCGAATACACGACGCCGTTCGAGCTGCTGATCGCCGTGCTGCTGTCGGCCCAGGCAACGGACGTGTCCGTCAACAAGGCCACGCGCCTGCTGTATCCCGTCGCCAATACGCCGGCCGCCATGCTGGCCCTGGGCGTCGACGAGCTGGCCAGCTATATCCGCACCATCGGCCTGTTCCGCACCAAGGCGAAGAACGTCATCGCCACCTGCCAGATCCTGCTGGAGCAGCACGGCGGCGACGTACCGCGCGACCGCGCCTCGCTGGAAGCCTTGCCCGGCGTGGGCCGCAAGACGGCCAACGTGGTCATGAACACGGCGTTTGGCGAACCGACCATGGCCGTCGACACGCATATCTTCCGCGTCTCGAACCGCACTGGCATCGCGCCAGGCAAGAATGTCGATATCGTCGAACAAAAGCTGCTCAAGTTCGTGCCAAAAGAGTTCCTGCACGACGCCCACCACTGGCTGATCCTGCACGGCCGCTACACGTGCACGGCGCGCAAGCCGCAATGCTGGAACTGCATGATCGCCGACCTGTGCGATTACAAGAGTAAGACGCCGATGCCGGCCCTTATCTGACAACCCACTTTCACTCGCCGTTTCACCATGCTGAAAACGACTCTTGACACCCTGGCCTGCCCCGCCTGCCGGCAACCCTTGCACAGCGACATGCATGTCGAGGCAGGGACACCCTTGCAGCAAGCCCTGCTGAGCTGCTCCGCCTGCGCGATCAAGATCCCAGTCGTGCAAGGTTTCGCCCTGTTTACCGAAGTGCTGCAAGGCAGCGATACACATGCGCAACTGGCACTGTCCCAGCTGGGTGCCCTGTTGACGCCCAGTGCCGACTATCTGTCCTTCATGCATCGCCGCCATGTGCGCCGCATCCCCGACCGCTACGCCGCCTTCCAGCCTTTCAATGAATCCACCCGGGCCTTCTATACCTTGCTGGACATGGTCAGGGAACAACTGCAACCTGGAGACCTCATCCTCGACACCTGGGGCCGCACGGGCTGGAGCGGCGAAATGCTGGCCGCGGCCTTTCCCCAGCAACATGTAATCTCCGTCTGGGAAGGCAATTTTGATGTGCTGGGATACATGGGCTACGCACACTGGCTGCCCGCCGGCCAACGGGCACCCAACCACGACATCATCTTCGTGCCGCCAGGCAGTCCCATGCCTTTCCGCGACCAGCAGTTTGCACTGATCCACGGCCTTGATTCCTTGCATCGCTACGCGCCGTCGACTTTTGCGGGCGACATGCTGCGCATCGCCCGCCGTGATGCGCCCATTATTTTCCCCCATGTGCACATGGCCAACAGCCAGCCATCGCCGTATTTCGAACGGGGCGGCACCATCCTGCATGGTCAGCGCTATCAGGATCGCTTTGATGCCGCGCAAGCATGCGGCCAGCGCCAGACGATGGTGATGTCCGAAGTGACCATGTTCGAAGGCAAGGGAAGCCTGTGTAGCGAACCGGACACGTCGCACTACAACGGCGTCGTGGCGCTGGTGCCGCCCGTCTGGACGGGCGGCACCTTGCGCCAGGCCAATCTGGACATCGCCTCGCCTTCCTCGCGCGCCATCGTCAATGCCCTGCTGCGTATCGATAGCCTGAACGGCTGCGCCGTGCCCGATGCCGATGCGCTGGGTGGTCTGATGGAAGATCTGTTGTTGCGCCATCCGTGCTATGCGGAGCGCCTGGCGCGCCTGGGACCACAGCCGCTGAACGCCGAGCAATTGCAAATCCTGTTCCAGTTGGGGCAGTTGCGTACCCTCGACGCAGTGGCGCAGCGCCTGTGCCTGCCAGTGGAACATGTTTGCCGGCAAGCCTACCTGATGGTGCAAAGCGAACTGCTGCAGGTGGCCCCCATCAGCGGCGCCATGGCCCGCCTGCAATCCTATTATGCGAGCCAGGTGGTGCGCCCGCTGCCACAGGAGGAGACTTTTGAATACCTGTGGCAACTGCTGCCGACGCTGTACCAGCAACGCCCGCTATTGTTGTGTGGCATGGATGACAGCGCTTTTGCTTGGACGGAAGTCGAGATACTCGTACCGGCGCTGCAGCGTGGCCTGCTGTCGCTGGGCGTGCGGCCTGGCGACCGCATCGTCATGCTGTGCGCGCAACATCCTGAAGCGGTACTGCTCAGTTGGGCCAGCTGGCGCATCGGCGCCGTCGTGGTTCCTTTACGCAAGGAATTGACGGACACGCCCGTCTTGCTGCAGCCCTTGCTGGAACGCATCGCTCCCGCCTTGCTGGTACTGGACCATCCTCGTCACGGCGCCGCCGCTTTGGTCAAGTGCCCGGCCCTGCTGCTCGACGATATCCGCCAGGAGGCGGCAGCGATCCTGGCGCCAGGCTTTGAATTGCCTGAATTGTCGGCCTTGCTGGAACGCTGGATGGACTTGCCGCCATTGCCTGAGCGGTCGGAACATGTCGTCCACCCTGACGATCCTGCCATGATCCTGTTCACGTCCGGCAGCACCGGCGTGCCGAAAGGCGTCGTCCACAGCCAGCGTGCCCTCATGCAGAGCGGCCAGCTGGCCGCCACGCAATTTGCCTGGCATGATGGCGACGTGCTGTTGTCGCTGGGCGACTGTCACACGATGAGCGGCTTGCGCAATCCCATGGTGGCCGCCCTGTTTGCTGGCGCCAGCGTGTACCTGACCGATGAAAGCGAAAGGGCAAGCGTCGGCAAGACCTTGCAAGCCGTTCAGCGCCATGGCGTGACCATCCTGGCGACAGGTCCCGCCTGGCTAGCCATGCTGCAACTGCTGCCGGCGCACCTGACCCTGCATCCTGCCAGCTTGCGGCAAATGATCTCCACGGGCGCGCCGCTGCAATCGTCGCTACACACGGCCTTGAGCGAGCGCATGCGGATCGAGATCATCGATTACTACGGACTGACGGAAACGGGAGGCCTGTGCATGGTGTTCCAGCACGCTCCCGGCGCCGCGCAAGCCAGCGGCCGCCCCGCGGGCGCCGTGGTGCAGGTCTGCGATGCGGAGGGCTTGCCGCTGGGGCCGGATCAGCCTGGCGAACTGCGCGTGCACAGCAATCAGCTCATGCTGGAATACTGGGGCGATCCGGTCCAAACGGCGTCCATGGCCCGCGATGGCTGGATCTATACGGGCGATATTGCCAGCCATGACGGTGTTGGCAACATTACGTTGCTGGGCCGGCATGACGACCAGCTGAAGAACGAATATGGCGACATCGTCCACCCCGCCCCGCTCGAGCGCACCATGTGCAGCTATCCGCAGGTGCGCCAAGCGGCCGTCACTGCCGGGCCACAGGGCCTGATCGGTTTGCTGGTGGTCGATGATGGCTTTGATTTACCTGCTTTTGTCGCCTTTTGCCGCCAACACGCGCAAGTTACTACCTTCCCCCGCGACTTGCGCGTACAGGCGGTGCTGCCTTATACGCCGGCAGGAAAACTTGACCGCCGCGCATTGGCTCATTCCATCACACAATAATAGACACGCCCAACATGTTTCTGACTCGCCCCACACCCACGAATACACCATTCCTCATCGGTCCCAAGTCCTTGTCTCATGCTGAACTGGATGAACAGGTCCTGCGGGTAGCTGCCAGGCTGATCGCAGGCGACCTGCACGACAAGCGTGTGCTGCTGATGGTGCGTGACGATCTGGCTTACATTCCCTTGTTGCTGGGTTGCATGCGCGCAGGCGCGGTCCCCCTGCTGCTCGATCCAGGCACCGCTGCGCGGCAGGTCAAGGACTTGCTGCAACATACCCATATCGATGCTGTCATTGCCGATGCGGACGCCATCGACCTGTGGCGCGCGCAGGAGGTTCCTTTACCGGCGCGGCAGATAAGAGTCGGTGCCGCCCAGACCAAGGGATTGCTGCTGAGTAAGCTGCTGGGACGGCGTGCGCCAGCCGACCTGGATAATTGGCCCGGCCTGCTGGCAGCGCCGGCACCGGCACCGCTGCCGCCCGCAAGACAGGAGGGAGCCGCCTATGTCGTGTTCACCTCCGGCAGCACCGCCCGTCCGAAAGGCGTGGAAATGCACTGGCCTTCCTTGCTGGCGCATTTGCATACCATCGGCGAACATTACACACTGACACCCGCTTCACGACTGCTGAACCTGATGCCGCTCTCGCACGCCGATGGCCTGGTGCAAGGCGTACTACTGGCGTACCAGCGCGGTTGTGCCCTGGTACGGCCGGCGCCGTTCAGCATCGTCGCCATCGAGGCGATCCTGATCGCGGTCTACCGCGAACAAGTCACGCACCTGATCGCCGCGCCCACGGCGCTGGCCCTGATGCAGCAATATGGCGCCCACCTGGCGGAAAACTTCGAGAATGCTCATTTCCGCTTCGCCGTTTCCTGCAGCGCCCCCTTGAGCGCAGCCACCTGGAGCAACTTCAGCCAAAGTTTCAATGTAAAACTGATTAATACCTATGGCTTGAGCGAAACGGGGACCTGCGGACTGTACGCGGGGCCGGATGCAGCCAGCCACAAGATCGGCAGCGTAGGCATGCCCCGCGACATGCTGGCAAAAATCGTACGCGACGATGGCAGCGAGGCCGGATGCGACGAGGCAGGAGAACTGTGCCTGCAAGGTGCCAACCTGATGCAAGGCTACCTGGACAATCCCCAAGCGACCGCTGCCGTACTGCGCAATGGCTGGCTGCATACGGGCGACCTGGCACGGTGCGACAGCGATGGCGTGTACTGGATCACGGGGCGCATCAAGGACGTGATCATTTGCGGCGGCTACAACCTGTCGCCGGAAGCCATCAATGGCGTACTGATGCAACATCCAGCCGTGCTGGAAGCGGCGACCGTCGCCTTGTCCGACCCGACTTGGGGCGAAATACCCGTCGCCTGTGTAGTATTGCGCCCCGGCATGGAGGCGGACAGCCAACAACTATTACTACATTGCACCCAACATCTCGGGACGCACGAAATACCAAAACGCATCAGTTTTACTGGCCAATTGCCGCGCACACCATCGGGCAAGGTCATTACGGCTCAGTTACAGCACGCGCTCTCGCTTGCGCCCAAGGAGGCAAGCGCACACGGCAATCAGCAGGAGGACATTTTTGCGCTGGCCGCCGACCTGTTCAACTTGCCGGCAGGGGCCTTGAAGGGGGATTCAGGCCCGGCCAATACGCCAGGCTGGGATTCGCTGGCACATATCAACTTCGTGATCGGTCTGGAAACGTTGTTCAAGGTGCGCCTGAGCCCATCCGACGTCGTGCATATGGAAACGATGGACGCTACCGTGCAACTGATCAAACGGTTGACGCGCTGAGATGACAAATGCACCTCCTCTACGCGTCTGGCTGTACAGTGCGGCGCTGTTGGCAGGCGTGATCGGACTATGTATGCTGTTGCGACATATGCCCGGCCCCCGCTACGACAACACGATTGCTAGCCAGACACAAACGTTTCTCGCCACACCCTCTTCTGGTGAAAAGTTGCGCGTGCTCGCCCTTGGTTCGTCGCTACTGCGGGCCGCTACCCCTGAAGTGGCAAGCGTGCAACGGGCTGCCATGCCAGACATCGCATGGATGCGCATGACGAAGGGCGGAGGCGGCATGGGTTATTTGCAAGCAAGCCTCGCCACGCTCGTCAGCCGGCCACCGGACGTGCTGATCCTTGAGCAGAACTTGCTCTTGCCAGATGATGGCAACATGGCGATGGATGAACTGCGCGAAGATGCCTGGCATTTTGCCAAGCAAACTGTTTCACTTCTCACCGCCGGGAAATTTTCTTCGCCACCGCCCTATTGGGAGCGCAATGATCAGGAGCTGGCATTTACCTGCGGACCGGAACAGAGAACATTCAGCGTCGCGCAGATGCGGCAGCATGCTGTCTCGCTACAAGATCTGTATCGACAGAGCACCTTCGATGCCGCACTGATCAGCAACGTTGCCGCTCTGGCGCAGCGGGGCGTGCGGGTAGTTCTGCTCGATGTAAGGCGCTCATTACTCATGGAACAACTAACAGCGCAACAAAAGGAAGACTGGCAGCGGCGCCTGCATGCCTTGCTGCCTGCAAGCCGGAACATCATTTATCTCACCTCACCCGCATTCACCCGGCAAAACCTTTATTGTGACGGCAGCCATCTGAACGCGCAGGGCGCGCGCCTGTTTGGTCCCTGGTGGCAAAGCCAGTTGCAGCAACTGCGGAACAGGGCCTAGCATGGTGTGGCTGACAAGCTTTGGCATGCTGTGCATGCCCATTCTGGCCGTGCTCTACTGGCGTTTGCCAACGGCCTGGCGCCCCTGGCTGCTGGCGCTGGGCGGCGCCATCTTGCTGGCGCATGACGGCTGGAGCAGCGCGGCAGCATGGAGCGCCTTGCTGGCATGGCTGGCCTTTATCTGCGGTCCGCAATGGCGCCGCCCGGCTGTCATGCAAACGCTGGGGCTGGCCGGTGTATTACTCGCTTTTATGGCTTACCAGTACGCCAAAGCCAGCCATGGCCTGGCCGCCTACCTGGGCTATGCCTTCGTCTCGCTGAAAGCCTGGCACCTGATCGCCGAGCATGGCGGAGGCATCGCGCGCGATGGCCGTGCCAGCACGACGCTGAGCTATCTGCTGTTCCCGCCCACCCTGGCCGTCGGCCCGATCCAGCGTTACGATGCGTTTCGCATGGAACTATTGCGCGCGCGCTGGGACAGGCAACTCGCCTCGCAAGCGCTGCAGCGCATGCTGTACGGCTATTGCAAGGTGGTGCTGCTGGCGGGTTTTCTCCTCACCGTCAAGCTCAATGGCCTGAACCTGTCGACGGGATATGCTTGGCTCGATGCCTATCTGCCCCTGCTGGGCTATGGCTTGAATTTGTACTGGCAATTCTCGGGGTATTGCGATATTGCCATCAGCTTTGCCGCGTTGCTGGGCATACGGGTACCGGAAAACTTCCATTTTCCATTTGCCGCGCGCAACTTGCCTGACTTCTGGCGGCGCTGGCATATCACCGTATCGGAATGGTGCCGCGATTTCGTTTTCCGCCCCATTCTGTCGCGCACGCGGCAATACCTGTTTGCCAGCCTGGGCAGCATGATCGTGCTGGGCCTGTGGCATGAGCTGTCGCCCCGCTACCTGGCCTGGGGCCTGTTCCACGGCGCCGGACTCGCCCTCGCGCACCTGTGGGGCAAGCACTTGCCTTGGGCGCACCATCTGCGCCGCTACGCTCTCTGGCGTGCTTTCAGCTGGTTTTTGACTTTGCAATTTGTCATACTCAGTTTCGCCCTGACCTCGACGCCGGACCTGCAGACGGCCTGGACCTGCATGACGGCGCTGTTTGCGCCACTGTTACCTGGGACGTGACATGTACCAATTTCTTTTGCGTTACTTGCCAGCACCAGTCGTGCATCTGCTCTTCACGCTGTGGTATGGCGGATTGCTGCTGCTGCTGTGGCTAAAGTGGCCAATGGCACTGGGCATGGGATTTCGCTACGGCCAGATGTAACAATGGCCCGCAGTCTCCAGCGGGCCATACGTGATTTACAGCAATACCATATTGTCCCGATGGATCAGCTCATGGCCTTCCATGTAGCCGAGAATGGACTCGATCTCGGTGGACGGCTTGCGCATGATGCGGCGCGCTTCGCCGCTCGTGTAGTTGGACAGGCCGCGCGCCACGGGCGCGCCAGCCGCATCGACGCAGGTGATGACGGCGCCGCGGCCGAATTCGCCATTCACGCCCGTCACGCCGATCGGCAGCAGCGACTTGCCTTCCTGGCGCAGCTTTTGCACGGCGCCCGCGTCCAGCACGACGGCGCCGGCCGTGTGCAGATGATCGGCCATCCACTGCTTACGCGCCGTCAATTGCCCCGTTTGTGCCCGCAACTCCGTGCCGATCGCTTCGCCTTTGGCGAGACGGCTGAGCACGTCGCTGTCGCGGCCCCAGGCGATGATGGTATGGGCGCCGGACTTGGCGGCGCGCTTGGCGGCGAGGATTTTGGTCAGCATGCCGCCACGCCCCAGGCTGCTGCCGGCGCCGCCGGCCATCGCTTCCAGGGCCGGATCGCCGGCGATGCCTTGCGTGATCAGGTAGGCGTTCGGGTCCTTGCGCGGGTCGGCCGAGAACAGACCGTGCTGGTCCGTCAAGATAACAAGCGCGTCGGCCTCGATCAGGTTGGCGACGAGGGCGCCCAGGGTATCGTTGTCGCCGAACTTGATTTCATCCGTGACAACGGTGTCGTTTTCATTGATGATCGGCACTACGCCCAGGCGCAGCAAGGTCGTCAGGGTGGAGCGGGCATTCAGGTAGCGTTCGCGGTCGGCCAGGTCAGCGTGCGTCAGCAGCACTTGCGCCGTGCCCAGGCCGTGGGCGCGGAAGCTGCTTTCATAGATTTGCGCCAAGCCCATCTGTCCCACGGCGGCGCAGGCCTGCAATTCGTGGATATCGGTGGGGCGCTGCTCGAAGCCGAGGCGCAGCATGCCTTCGGCGATGGCGCCGGAACTGACGAGGACGACTTCCTTGCCCAAGGCGCGCAAGCCGGCAATCTGCGCGGCCCAGCGCGCGATGGCGGCATGGTCGAGTCCGCGGCCATCGTTGGTGACCAGCGAGGAGCCGACTTTGATGATGATACGGGTAGCTTTTTGAATCACGGAATCCATGGGGTGGCGCTCTTCACTTTTGATAGACGTCAGCGTGCAGGACGCAGCAGCAGCAAGATCAGCCCCGCCAGCAGTTCCATGACGCACATGAACAACACTATACCCTGGGGCAAGCCGAAGCTGATGGCCGCGAACAGGCGGCCGGCGGGCTGCGCCAGGACCAACATTGCAGTGATATCGCTGTAGACGGGCGGTTCGCCCTGCCGTGCCGCGAACAGCGCCAGGAGCGCGGTGGCGCCCCAGAGGCCGACATGACTGGCGTAGAACTGGCTGTAGCCGTTGACGCCATTGAGGAAGATGCCCATGCCGGCCGCCATTTCATCGGCGAACAGCAAACAGGCGACCGCGCCCAGCCCGTAGGCATACGCGATCAGATGCAATACACGGCGCTGCCACGCTTGCTTGCGCGCTGGCGCGACAGCGACCGTCTGTACCGACATCAGGTAAGGCTCTTAGTCGAGGATCTTGAAACGCGGATCATCCGGGTCGATCGACGAGATACCGCGTGCTTCTTCGGTCATCTGCGTTTCTTCGGCACGGCTTTCGCTGTGCTTCTTCTCTTCCAGATGCTGGTAAATCGCATTCACCAGTTCCGGGCAACCTTGATGGTTCAGCGCGGAAATCTCGAAAACGGGACCTTTCCAGGCGAAACGCTTGAGGAAGTCCTTGACGATCTTCTTGCGCTCTTCTTCCGGCACCATGTCGAGCTTGTTCAACACCAGCCAGCGCGGCTTGTCGACCAGCGTTTCGTCATACTTCTTCAGTTCCTTGACCAGCGCCTTGGCTTCCTTGACAGGATCGACGTTGGTTTCAAACGGCGCCAGGTCGACGATGTGCAACAACAAGCCCGTGCGCTGCAAATGGCGCAGGAATTGATGGCCCAGGCCCGCGCCTTCGGAAGCGCCTTCGATCAAGCCGGGAATATCGGCGATCACAAAGCTCTTCTCGTGCGACACGCGCACCACGCCCAGGTTCGGGTGCAGGGTGGTAAACGGGTAGTCGGCGATTTTCGGGCGCGCGTTCGAGACGGCCGAAATGAAGGTCGACTTGCCGGCGTTCGGCATGCCCAGCAGGCCCACGTCGGCCAATACCTTCAGTTCCAGGCGCAGTTCGCGGCGTTCGCCTTCCTTGCCCTCGCCCTTTTGGCGTGGCGCGCGGTTGGTCGAGGACTTGAAGTGGATATTGCCCCAGCCGCCTTCGCCGCCCTTGGCCAGCAATTCGATCTGGCCGTGTTCGGTCAGGTCGGCCAGGATTTCGCCGCTCGCGTTGTCGATGATCAAGGTGCCAACCGGCATGCGCAGGTGGATGTCATCCGCGCCCTTGCCATAGCAATCCGCGCCACGGCCAGGCTCGCCATTGCGAGCCTTGTGCATTTTGGAAAAGCGGAAATCGACGAGCGTGTTGATATTGCGGTCGGCCACGGCCCAGATGGACCCGCCTTTACCGCCATCGCCGCCATCGGGGCCGCCGAAAGGCCGGAATTTTTCACGGCAGAAAGATGCGCAGCCGTTGCCGCCATCGCCCGCGATGACTTCGATTTTTGCTTCGTCGATAAACTTCATAATTTTGCCGCCATAAAACTAAAAAGGCTCTACCTTGGGCAGAGCCTTTCGATTGAAGGCTTGCGCCTTACATCATGCGATCATGCGGAGCACGCGCTCCGCGATGAATTACGCTGGTACTGCTTCGTTTGGTACAACGGTCACGAATTGCTTCGAGCCAGCACCTTTGACAACGAACTTCACTTTGCCTGCGATCAACGCGAACAGAGTGTGGTCCTTGCCCATGCCTACGCCTTCGCCGGCGCGCACTGGGGTGCCGCGTTGACGAATGATGATGCCGCCAGCATTGATAGCTTGGCCGCCGTAGACTTTAACGCCCAGACGTTTTGATTCTGAATCACGGCCGTTTCGCGTTGTGCCGCCGCCTTTTTTATGTGCCATTTAAGACTCCTTGATAGCTGATTAATTCAAACAGCGGCGATTAGCCGTTGATCGAAACGATTTGGATTTCGGTAAAATTCTGGCGATGGCCTTGATGCTTTTGGTAGTGCTTACGACGACGCATCTTGAAAATTTTGACCTTATCATGGCGACCATGCGCCACAACCGTAACCAGTACCGTTGCACCTTCGACCAATGGAGCACCAAACTTGATGCTGTCGCCCGCGCCTACTGCGAGAACTTGATCGATGGTGATTTCGGAACCAATGTCTGCCGGTATCTGTTCTACTTTAAGTTTTTCGCCAGCGACAACTTTGTATTGTTTGCCACCGGTTTTTATGACCGCGTACATGATTTGAAACCTCATCAAATGTTGAAAGAATTTGTCCCGACGCCGTGCAAAGCAAGCCGTACACAACAGGGGGAACCAGCGATTATACACGGACTGAGAAAATGCGTCAAAAACTATTCACAAAGCTTGACGATCGTGGTATGTCGACAACCTGGACACGATGTCAGGCTTGTTCCGGGCAAACAGGAAAACGCGCGCCCATGACAATAAGAACAATCAATTGCTCTGCAGTCATAGGCAAACGTCACGCGCAGGCAAGCCATGTCGTATAATCGCGGCACCCACAATCTATTGCAGGTTCGCCTTGTCTGACGCTAACAAACACGTTAACCAAAACACCATCGTGCAAACGATTGCCGCCGATATGGACGCAGTCAACACGGTGATCCGCCAAAAACTGCATTCCGATGTGATTCTGATCAACCAGATCGCCGAATACATCATCAGCGCGGGCGGCAAACGCATCCGTCCCGTGCTGATTTTGCTGGTGGCCAATGCCCACGCCTATCGCGGCACGGCGCACCATGAACTGGCCGCCGTGGTCGAGTTCATCCACACGGCCACCCTGCTGCACGATGACGTCGTCGATGAATCGTCGATGCGCCGCGGCCGCCAGACGGCCAATGCCCTGTTCGGCAATGCCGCTTCCGTGCTGGTGGGCGACTTCCTGCACTCGCGCTCGTTCCAGCTGATGGTCTCGCTGAACAATATGCGCGTCATGCAAATTTTGTCGGACGCCACCAACGTGATCGCCGAAGGCGAAGTGCTGCAATTGCTGAACATGCACGATCCGGACGTGACGCAGGAAAGCTACCTGAACGTCATCCGCTCGAAGACGGCGAAACTGTTCGAAGCCTCCGCGCAGCTGGGCGCCCTGATCGCCGGCGCCAGCGAAGCCGATATCGAAGCGGCCGCCGAATACGGCCGTTCGCTGGGCACGGCCTTCCAGCTGATCGACGACGTGCTCGACTATGCCGGCGACGCCGCCGAAATCGGCAAGAACGTGGGCGACGACTTGCGCGAAGGCAAACCGACCATGCCGCTGATCTGGCTGATGGAAAACGGCACGCCGGAGCAGCGCGAACTGGTGCGCAGCTGCATCGAGCAGGGCGACGAACAGCATTTCGACGCCATCCTGGCCGCCATCACCAATAGTGGCGCCCTCGACTACACGCGCCGGCAGGCGGAAATCGCCGGCCAGCGCGCCGCCGATGCCATCGCCGGCTGGCCGGACAGTATCTACAAGCAATCCATGCTGCAACTGTGCTCGTTTGCCGTCGACCGCAATCACTGATCACGGTTGACCTTGCAGCAAAAAGAACGGCGCCGATGGCGCCGTTTTTCATGCACAAAAAAAACTACTTGCGCTCGTGCTCCATTGCCGCGCCCGCCAATTCCTGCACGATGGCCGGCTCCGCTTCCCGCCGCTCGCTGTAGCGGCTGCCCAGGTAATCGCGGCGGTCGCGCACCAGCAGGGTGAATTTATACAATTCCTCCATCACGTCGACCAGGCGCTCGTAATACGCCGACGGCTTCATGCGGCCGTCATCGTCAAATTCCTGGTAGGCCTTGGCCACTGACGACTGGTTCGGGATGGTCACCATGCGCATCCAGCGTCCCAATACGCGCAAGCCATTGACGGCATTGAACGATTGCGAGCCGCCCGACACCTGCATCACGGCCAGGGTCCGCCCCTGCGTGGGGCGCACGCTGCCCGTTTCCAGCGGCAGCCAGTCGATCTGCGACTTGAAGACACCCGTCATGGCGCCATGGCGCTCGGGGCTGCACCACACCTGCCCTTCCGACCACAGCGACAACGCGCGCAGCTCCTGCACTTTCGGATGCTCGGGCGGCACGCTGTCGACCATGGGCAAGCCGTGCGGGTCGAACACGCGCGTGTCGGCGCCGAAGCGGCGCAGGATACGCTCCGCCTCCAGGATCATCAGCTTGCTGTACGAGCGTTCGCGCAAGGAACCATACAGCAGCAGGATGCGCGGCGCATGCGTGGACACGCTGGCCGGCGCCAGCTTGTCCAGGGTCGGCACGTCCAGGTGTGCGGCGCTGATGTTCGGCAACTCATTGGCCAGCTCATAGGCAAAGTCGTCCATGTCAGGCCACCGGCTTGCCGTCGGTGCCCACCACGGGCTGGCCATCTTCCTTGGCAAACGCGCCCTGCTGCGGCAGCGGCAGGATCTCCAGCACCTTTTCCGACGGCCGGCACAGGCGCACGCCCAGTTCCGTGACGACGATGGGACGGTTGATCAGGATAGGATGGGCTTGCATGGCGTCCAGCAGGGCCGCATCGGACAAGTCCGGATTGGCCAGGCCCAGCTCGTCGTACAGGGCGCCCTTGTCGCGCATGGCGGCGCGCACGGACAGGCCCGCACGCTGGATCAGGTCGGCCAGTTGCCCGCGCGTGGGCGGATGCTTGACGTAATCGATGATGACGGGTTCCACGCCCGTGTTGCGGATCAGGGCCAGGGTGTTGCGCGAGGTGCCGCAGGCCGTGTTGTGATAGATCGTGATGGTCATGGCGTGATGTCCTTGAGTAAATTGGGTTCGCTGATGCAGCAAGGGGCACCGGCACAGCAGTTCTCGGTCAGGAAGGCGAGCAAGCCATTCATGCCCGCGTAATGGGCCGCGTAAATGATGGAACGCCCAGCCTTGCTCGCCGTCACCAGGTTGGCATGCGCCAATTCCTTCAAGTGAAACGACAGGGATGACGGCGCGATGGCCAGCGCCTCGGCGATCTTCGTGGCGGCCATGCCTTGCGGCCCCGCCTGCACCAGCAGGCGGAACACTGCCAGCCGCGATTCCTGCGCCAGCGCGGCCAGCGCCGCAATGGCCGCCGTGCTGGTCAGTGGTGCGGCCTGTGCGGCGATTGTGTTTTCGTTTTCCATAATTCAATAATAATCGAATTATGGAATCGACGTCAATCATCGCGCGCCTGCCCTCACGTACGTAACCCAGCGCACCGACCGGCATGGGCAATCGGACTACATTGATGAAAAAATCATTGAGATCGGCTTCCCATGACACGCTCAACCCCGCTCAAAACTCTCGGCTGGAGCCTGGCCGCCCTGCTGGCCCTCCTCGCAATCCTGGTCATCCTCGTGCTGACCTTCGACTGGAACCGCGCCCGCCCCTACATCAACCAGAAAGTATCCGACAGCACGGGGCGCAGCTTCGTCATCGCCGGCGACCTGCGAGTGAAATGGAAGCAGGGGCTGAAGACGGAGCCGGGCTGGCGCCGCTACGTGCCGCGCCCCGTCATCAGCGCGCAGGACGTGCGCATGAGCAACCCGGACTGGGCCACGGCCGGCCCGCAGCTGGCCAGCGCCAGGCGCATCGACGTGGCCATCCATCCGCTGCCCCTGCTGCAACACAGGGTGGTGCTGACGGACCTGGCGCTGGATGCGCCGAATATTGCCCTGCAGCGCCGCGCCGATGGCAGCAATAGCTGGACCTTCAAGGACAATGGCCCGTCGCCATGGGAGGTGGAAATCCAGCGCATGGCCTTTGCCGACGGCAGCATCCGCTACCTCGACGAGGGCATCGCGCTGGACGTGCGCGCCAAGGTCAGCTCGACGGCGCCCGACGCCACGCCGGGCGATGCGCCAGGCTCCGCGCCCGTGGAAAAGTACGGCATCGCCTTCACCCTGGGCGGCAGCTACCGCAAGGCGCCCGTGACGGGTGGCGGCAAGGCCGGCGCCGTGCTGTCCCTGACCGACGACAAGACCGTGTATCCCGTGCAGGCGCATGCCGTGCTGGGCAAGAACAAGGCCAGCATAGCCGGCACGCTGACGGACCCGCGCTCGCTGTCCGGCATCGATTTGCAGCTGAGCCTGGCCGGCGCCAGCATGGCCGACCTGTACCCGCTGACGGGCGTGCTGCTGCCGGAAACGCCGGAATACGCCACCAAGGGCCGCCTGCTGGGCAAGAAGGATGGCGCTACCTGGGACTGGACGTATCAGAACTTCAAGGGCACGGTGGGCAAGAGCGACCTGGCTGGCACCCTGCAATATCTGCCGCGCCAGCCGCGTCCCCTGCTGCGCGGCGAAGTGACGTCGCAGCAATTGCGCCTGGAAGACCTGGGGCCCACCATCGGCGCCGACAGCAATGCGCAGAAACAGGCGCGCGGCAAGGCACCCGTGCAGCCGGACAATAAGGCCTTGCCAGTGGAACAGTTCAACACGGCCAAATGGGATGCGCTCGATGCCGACGTGAAATTTACGGGCAAAAAGCTCGTGCGCACCCACGACATTCCGTTCAACGACATCGTCGCCAACATCCGCATGAAGGACAAGGTGCTGAGCCTGACGCCGCTTAACTTCGGCATGGCCGGCGGCGACATCACCTCGAACATCACGCTCGACGGGCGCCAGAAAAACATCGCCGCGCAAGCCAAGGTGGCGGCGCGCCACCTGAAGATACGCGAACTGTTTCCCAAGCTGCAATCGATGCAGGCCAGTTTCGGCGAAGTGTACGGCGACGCAGCGCTGACGGGCCACGGCAATTCCGTCTCGGCCATGCTGGCCAGCGCGAATGGCGAGCTGGCCGCCACCGTCAGCGAAGGCTCCGTCAGCCAGTTCGTGCTGGAACTGGCCGGCCTGAACCTGGCCAATGCCGTCTTCGTGAAAATCTTCGGCGACAAGCAGGTGCAGCTGAACTGCCTGGCCAGCGACTTTGCCGTGACGAATGGCCGCGCCGACGTGCGCCGCTTCGTGCTCGACACGGACAGCGCCGTCGTCAATGTCACGGGCAACGTGAACCTGGCCAATGAAACCCTGGACCTGGACGTGCGTCCCCGTACCAAAGGCGCGCGCATCATCACCCTGCGCACGCCGCTGTACGCGAAAGGCACGTTCAAGAACCCGGACGTGGGTCCGCAGAAAGGCCCGCTGGCCTTGAAGGCGGGCGCCGCCGTGGCCCTGGCCACCGTCGTCACGCCGCTGGCCGCCCTGCTGCCCCTGGTCAACATCGACAAGGCCCCCGACACGGACTGCGCCGCCGTGATGGCGCAAGCCAAGGCCACGCGCAAGAACCCCACCTCGCCCGCGACGAATGCGCCGGCGAAAAAGGTCAGCGAGGCGGACATCCAGAAGGCGCAGCAGGAAAAGAAATAAGCCTTGATATGGCCACTTGAAACCACCCCCGCCATCTGCTGTAATGCAAATGCAGTACGCGGGGTGTGGCTCAGCCTGGTAGAGCGCTGCGTTCGGGACGCAGAGGCCGGAGGTTCGAATCCTCTCACCCCGACCAGCTTTTTTCTTGGCCATATCCGCACCGCGTGTCCGCATCCATTGCTGCGCCCTTGACCTGCGCGTTGGCGTGTTGCCGGGAAGTATGATATTAATTGAATAATTAGTATTTCATACACTTTTTGCGCGAGGGCCTGGTCAAATGTCTTTCCTGATAGTGCTGGCCGCTCTGGCCTTCCTCATGCTGGCCGCCTACCGCGGCTACAGCGTGATCCTGTTTGCACCCGTCGCGGCACTGGGCGCCGTGCTGCTGACCGATCCGTCCGCCGTGCCCGCCGTGTTCAGCGGCATCTTCATGGAAAAGATGGTGGGTTTCATCAAGCTGTATTTCCCCGTCTTTTTGCTCGGTGCCGTGTTCGGCAAACTCATCGAACTGTCCGGTTTTTCCCGGTCCATCGTCGTGGCGGCGATCCGCTATATCGGCAGCGCGCGGGCGAATGCCGTCATCGTCGCCGTCTGCGGTGCCCTCACCTATGGCGGCGTGTCGCTGTTCGTGGTGGTGTTTGCCGTGTACCCGTTCGCGGCCGAACTGTACCGCCAGAGCGATATTCCCAAGCGGCTGATGCCGGGTGCCATCGCCCTGGGCGCGTTTTCGTTCACCATGGATACCTTGCCGGGCACGCCGCAGATCCAGAACATCATCCCCACCACCTTCTTCAACACGACCGGCTGGGCCGCGCCGTGGCTGGGCACCATCGGCGCCATCCTGACCGTGGCAATGGGACTGGCCTTCCTGGAATGGCGCCGCCGCTCCGTCATGGCGACGGGCGAAGGCTATGGGGCCGAGGCCGAAAAGGCCACGGCCGACGCGGGCGACTTGCCCCATCCGCTGCTGTCGGTGGCGCCGCTGGTGCTGGTGGGCGTGGCCAACTTTGCGCTGACCAAGCTGATTCCCCGCTGGTATGGCGACAGCTATGTGCTGTCCGCCGACGCGCTGCCGGGCCTGCATGCGCCCGTGTCGACGGCCATTGCCTCCGTCACCGGCATCTGGGCCGTGGAAGGCGCCTTGCTGCTGGGTATCTTGCTCGTGTGCGTGACGGCGTTCGGGCGCATCCGCGCCGCCTTTGCCGAAGGCACCAAGGCGGCTGTGGGCGGCGCCTTGCTGGCAGCCATGAACACGGCATCCGAATATGGCTTTGGCGGCGTCATCGCCGCCCTGCCCGGTTTCCTTGCCGTCAGCAATACCCTGCGCAGCGTGCCCGATCCGCTCGTCAACGCGGCCGTGTCCGTAACGACGCTGGCCGGCATCACCGGTTCCGCCTCGGGCGGCATGAGCATCGCGCTGGCCGCCATGTCCGACAGTTTCATCCAGGCCGCCCGGCAGGCGCACATTCCGCTGGAAGTAATGCACCGCGTGGTGGCCATGGCCAGCGGTGGCATGGATACCCTGCCGCACAACGGCGCCGTGATCACCCTGCTGGCCGTCACGGGCCTGACGCACCGCCAGTCCTACCGCGACATCTTCGGCATCACGATCATCAAGACGGTGGTCGTGTTTTTCGTGATCGGCATCTATTACATGACGGGACTCGTGTAAGGCCAGGCGTCGATTACGGCCGCGTGGACGCTGCCGGCTTGGCCACGGCCTGCGCCGGCTTGAACAGATGGCTGATGCCCATGGTCAGCAGCGGGCCGGCCAGCGCCAGGTAGGAACTGTCCACGCCATACGGATTGCCGGCCAGGAACCAGCCGATGGTGGCAACCACGGAGACGATCACTCCGACAAAGGCGCCGCGCGGCGTGCCGAATTTCGGCGCATAAAAGGCCATCAGCACCAGCACGGCCAGCGTGGCGCGCAAGGCCTTGCCAAGGAAGGCGATCATCAGCAGCTTCTCCGCATACAGGGCCAGCACCAGCGGCAGCAAGCCGGCCACGACGATGGCGATGCGCAGGAACATCATCGACTTCGCGTCATTCTTTGCCTTGTTGTACCACGGGTCATAAAAATCCTTCATCGCCAGGGTGGCCGATGCCAGGGTGGTGGCGGAAATGCCGCCGAACAGGGCGCCAGCCAGGCCGACGATCATGATGCTGGCGGAAAACGCTGGCATGTGGGCGATCAGCGTGGGAAACGCGTCGATCGATTTCATGCCCGGATACAACACGGCACTGCACATGCCGATCAGGGCCGCCATCAGGCCGAACGGGATCATCAGGGACGACACGTAGTAGCAGGCGCGCTTGGCGACGGCCGGGTTGTCCGTGCTGACCAGGGCCTGGATCACGTACTGCGTGGCGAAGATGGAGCCGATGCCGCCGATCATCCAGGCGATGACCTGGCCCCAGCCGATTTCGATCCAGTTGAACATCTTGGCCGGCAGCTGCGCCTGCAATTCGCCGATGCCGCCCGTCGCTTCCAGCGCATACGCCAGCGCCAGGATCACGCCCAGGTACTTGACGATGGAGTGCGCAAAATTCGTGTACACGACCGAGCGCATGCCGCCCAGGCTGACATAGATCACGGTAATGGCGCCCACCAGCAGGATGGCGACGGTTTTATTGATGTGCAGCACGGCGGCCAGCACGGCGCCGCCACTCGCGTACAGGGCGACGGCAACGATGCCCAGCGCGACGATGGTGAGGATGGATGCGGCATAACGCACGGGCTCGCCATACGTTTGCGCGAGGATGCCGGAAATCGTCGACTGCCCGCTTTCCTTGTATTTTTTGACCAGCACGATGGCCAGCAGCAAAAAGCCCAGCGACAGCGCCACCAGGTTCCAGGCGGCGGAAATGCCCAGCTCATAGCCCTTCTGGGCCGTGCCGATGCTCACGGAACTGCCGATGAATTCCGACAGCAGCAAGGCGCCGATCAGGAAGGCGGGATAATTGCGCCCGCCCGCCGTCATGCCTTCGCTGCTGTTGGCATGCTTGCGCACGCTGTACGTGATGTAGCTCATGAGGGCAAAATAGCCCACCGTGACCCCGGCGATAATCATCAATCTGTTTTCCATCTGTCTGCTCCAAGTCCAAGTCTGCTTTTTTCTTATTATTTTTTAAAAAAGCTTCCCCTGCCGCGTGCCGGCCTTGCCGGTGGCGGTGCCCAGGGGCAAAGCGAATCTTATCCTGCCTGCGACGCGACAAAGGCGCGCAGCTGTACCGTGAAGGCTGGCGCCGCCTCGACATTCGACAGGTGCGACGCGGGCAGCTCGGCCAGCTGCGCGCCTGCCACTTGCCGCTGCAGCCAGCGCGCATCGTCCACCGTGGTGACGGGATCGTGCGCGCCGGCGATGACCAGGGTGGGCACCGTGATCGTGGCGACGGCGTCGCGCAAGTCCGCCAGCGCCAGCGCCGCGCAGCAAGCCGCGTAACCTTCGGCCTCCTGTCCGCGCAGGGTGGCGATCATGCGCGCCACGGTAGCCGCCTCGCGCGCGATGAAGGCCGGCGTGAACCAGCGCCCGGCGGCGCCGTCGGCCACCGTGGCCATGCCATCGCGGCGCACCTGTTCCGCGCGCGCCAGCCAGGCGTCGGCCGCGCCGATGCGCGCCGCCGTGTTGGCCAGCACCAGATGCGTGAAGCGCTGCGGCCGGTGGATGCCCAGCCACTGCCCCGTCAAGCCGCCCATGGAGATGCCGCAGAACGCGGCTTGCGCCACGTCCAGATGGTCGAGCAGCGCCACCACGTCCAGGCCCAGGCGCTCGATGCCGAACGGCGCGCCGCCGCTGGCCGAGTGGCCGTGGCCGCGCGTATCGTAGCGCACGACGTAGAAGTCGCTGGCCAGGTCCGCTGCCTGGCGATCCCACATGGACAGGTCCGTGCCCAGGGAATTGGACAGCAGCAGGCATGGTTTTCCCCGCTCGCCGTCGGTACGGTAATGCAGCAGCGTATCGTCCCCGTTCGAGGTGGTCACGACAATTCCGGTATCCGTCTGTTTCATGGCATGGGTCCTCGGCTCGTGCCGCATCGCGGGTCAGGCATCGCCGTCGCGCACGGACGACGGATGGCGGCACAACGGCATCACGTCGATCTGCATATAGGGGAACAAGGGCAGCGAGGTGAGTAAAGCATGCAGCTCGTCCACGCTGTCCACGTCAAAGACGCTGATGTTGGCGTACTGGCCGGCGATGCGCCACAGGTGGCGCCACTTGCCTTCCTGCTGCAGGCGCTGCGCCAGCGCCTTTTCCGTCTGCTTCAGCTGCGCCGCCTGTTCCGCCGGCATGCTGACGGGCAGGTTCACGTTCATGCGTACATGAAATAACATGGTGTCTCCTTAAGATTTTTATTGGCACGTACAACGCCTAACAAAACCGTAGCGAGCGGAAGAGAGTTGCGGTCGAGAAGCGCAACTGTACGAAGGTACAGTGAGCATCGCAGGCCGTAAATCACGACGCGCAGTAGGTTTTGATAGGCGTCCTCAGGCGCGCTGCAGGGAACGCAGCTTGTCCATATCGATCTCCACGCCCAGGCCCGGCCCCGTCGGCACCTGCAGCATGAAGTCGCGGTACACGAGCGGTTCGCGCAGGACTTCCTGCGTCAGCAGCAAAGGCCCGAACAGTTCCGTGCCCCAGGCCAGTTCCGCAAACGTGGAACAGACATGGGCCGTGGCCGCCGTGCCGATGCCGCCTTCGAGCATGGTGCCGCCGTACAGGCCGACCCCGGCCAGGCGCGCCACGGTGGCCACTTCCAGCGCCGGCAGCAGGCCGCCGGACTGGGTGATCTTCACCGCGTACACGTCGGCCGCGTCGGCCTGCGCCAGCGCCAGCGCATCGGCGGGACCGTGCAAGGCTTCATCGGCCATGATGGCCACGTCGAAGCGCTGCTTCAGGCGCGCCAGCGCGGCGCGGTTGCCCGCCTTGACGGGCTGCTCGATCAGGTCGATGCCGCCCGCTTCCAGGGCGGCGATGCCGCGCACGGCGTCCGTCTCGCTCCAGGCCTGGTTGACGTCGACGCGCACGCTGGCACGGTCGCCCAGCGCACGCTTGATCTCCAGCACGTGGGCCACGTCGTCCATCACGTCGCGCAAGCCGATCTTCAGCTTGAAGATGCGGTGGCGCCGCAGTTCCAGCATTTTTTCCCCTTCGGCGATATCGCGCACCGTGTCGCCGCTGGCCAGCACCCAGGCCACGGGCAGCGCGTCGCGCACCCGGCCGCCCAGCAATTCCGACAGGGGCACGCCCAGGCGGCGCGCCTGCGCATCCAGCAGCGCCGTCTCGATCGCGCACTTGGCGAAGCGGTTGCCCTGGATAACCTTGCGTACCTTGGCCATGGCCTTCGCCACCTGGCTCGCTTCCATGCCGGCCAGCAGGGGCGCGATATAGGTATCGATATTCGTCTTGATGCTTTCCGGGCTTTCGCCGCCGTAGCTCAAGCCGCCGATGGTCGTGGCCTCGCCCCAGCCCGTGATGCCGTCGGCGCAGCGCACGCGCACCAGCACCAGGGTTTGCGTATTCATGGTGGCGACGGACAGCTTGTGCGGGCGGATGGTAGGCACATCGACCAGGAAGGTCTCGATATTTTGAATCATATTTATTCCGTATAATTCTGTGGAGTGGTGACACGATATGCCCCCAAAGTCCCCACGTCCAACACCGAGTTGGTATCAAACCTATACCTGAAAGGTATGAAGATGGAATTACGCCATTTGCGCTACTTCGTTGCGGTCGCCGAAGAAAGGAACTTCACGCGCGCCGCCGAGCGCCTGCATATCGCGCAGCCGCCACTGAGCCGGCAGATGCAGCAGCTGGAAGAAACCCTGGGCGTGGCGCTGATCGAAAAAGGTTCCCGGCCCCTGCGGCTGACGGAAGCGGGCGAGTTTTTCCTCGCCCACGCGCGCCCGCTGCTCGACCAGGTGCGCGACCTGAAGGCGATGACGCAGCGCATCGGCAAGCTGGAACGCACCCTGTCGGTCGGCTTCGTCGCCTCGACCCTGTACGGGGAATTGCCCGATGTGGTGCACCGCTATTGCGAGCGCCACCCCGAGGTGGACGTGACCCTGCACGAGATGACGACGGTGGAGCAGATCAAGGCGCTCAAGGAGGGCCGCATCGACGTCGGTTTCGGACGCCTGAAAAGCGAGGACCCCAGCATCCGCCGCATCCTGCTGCGCGAGGAGCGCCTGGTCGTGGCCCTGCCGCCCGGGCACCGGCTGGCGCATGGCGAGGGCGGCCTGCGCCTGACGGACCTGACGCATGAAACCCTGCTGGTCTACCCGAAGGCACCCCGCCCCAGCTTTGCCGACCAGGTGCTGGCCATGTTCAGCGATGGCAATGTCACGCCGGGCCTCGTCACCGAGGTGCGCGAGCTGCAGATTTCCATGGGACTGGTGGCGGCCGGCCAGGGGATTTCCATCGTGCCGGAAAGCGTGCAAGCCATGCATCACCGGAACGTCGTGTACCGCAAGCTGGACGACACGCACGCGTTTTCCCCCATCTTCTTCAGCGTGCGCCACATGGACCGCGCGCCCGAACTGGAAAACATCCTCGCCGCCGTGTACTCGATCTACGATGAACACGGCATCGCGCACGTCAAGGAAAGCCTGTAGCGGAAATCAGGCTACAGCGGCGCGTCGGCCAGCAGTTCGGGGCGCAGCGCGCGGATGCGCAGTTCCGTGAAATAGCCGCCCGCCTCGTTGTAGCGCAGGTAGTGGCGGCCGCAGTCCAGGCAGCGGGCCACCTGGCTCAGGTTGGCGGGATAGTAGCGCGGCGCGATGGGCGCATCCACGCTGTCGTAGCGCGTGCCCTGCGGATGGTACTCGGCGAAGGTCGGTTCCTCGTACGGGTCTTCGCGCAGGGTGCCGATTTCTGCAAACCGGTCCAGTTCCAGCGAAGTGGGAAGACGCTGCCAGGCGTCCAGAGGGACGGCGCAGCAGCTGCACTGTTTTGTCACCAGCGCCGACGCGGCGGCCAGGGTGGACAAGGCGGAAAAATCGATGAATATCATGCTCGGCCATTGCAAAGGTGCGGCCTTTGGCAACGAGCCTGGCCGCGCCTTGGCATTCTAGCGGAATGCGTCTTTCAATGCCCCATGAAGTCATTCCACTTCGGCAGCAGCACGATGCTGTTCGGGTTGAGTCCCTTGTTTTTCAGGGTATCGACGCTGCCCGCCACCGCCTCTTTCTTCATGTCGATGACGGTGATGCTGCCATCGCTCATGCCGGGCAAATTGAGCAACGCATTCTGCACGAAGGCATAGCGCCCATCCTTCGTGAACGCCACGTGGTGCGCGCCTTCCGCGGCGGGGATCGATTTCACTAGCCGCGGCTTGCCGACGCCGGCCGTCAAATCAAAGATATGCAGATGCCCCGGCTTGGCCGTCGTCAGGTACATCCGGGTGGCGCCCTGGTTGAAATACAGCTCCAGCGGCACGCCCGCCTTTTGCTCGGCAAAGTCATGCACCTGGGCCATGTCGAAATCCTTCGTTTGCGGGTTCCACGTGGCTGTCCACACGGTGCCGCCATACATATTGGCGACATACGCCACGGGCGGATTGCTGCCAGGCACGAACAGCACTTCCACGGGCGCCTCGCCCGATGGCGACGGCTTCTTCGACAGCTTGCGCGTGCCCAGCACCTTGCCCGTGCTCGTTTCCACCACGCTGATCACCTCCCCCGCATCGCCCAGGTCCGTGGGCCGGATGGTGCTGGTCAGCAAGGTGCGGTCGATGCCATCGTGGACGGCCAGGCCATGCGGATACGGCGCCGGCAGCTTGACAGTGCGCCCCGGCTTGTCGTGCACGGCGTCGCCTTCCAGCATGGCCTGCGAGCCCATGCAGCTCAGGTACCAGCGCTTGTGGTCATCCGAAAAGACGATGTCCTCGCCCACCTGGCAGGTCGGCACCTCGATCACCTTGATCGGCAAGTCCTTGTGGCGCATGTCCATCACGCGCAGCTGCGTCCTGCCCAGCGCCGTGATGTAGGCCTTGCTCATGTCGTGGTTGTAGAAAATATGGTGCGCCACCAGGTCCGGCGGCAGGGGTATGTCGCGCACGATCCTGCCGAAGTGTTTCGACTCCGGATCGACGTCGATGATGGCGATGCCCTCCTTGCGCGAGGGCGGCGCGACGGGGCTTTTCAGCGACTTCAATGACTCGGGCGACTTGCTTTCGTAATTGACCATGGCCAGGTTTTCGGCCCGTGCGGGCAGCGTGGCCAGGCAGGCCAGCGCCAGTGCAAACAGCATTTTTTTATTCTTCATCGTCTCCCCTGCCTCTTTCAAGTGTCATTGGATGGCCCGGACGGACAACGCTTGCCGCCAGTCTGCGCCGATCATTCTACGGCGGTACTTTTTCAAACTGGCGTTTTTTTTCAGATGGCCAATGCTGGAAATCTTTCCTAAAATTTAAGCATGAAAAAAACTCCACTCCCCCTTCCGTTCGCCAGCCTGGGTCTGGCCATTTTTCTGCTGTGCGCATCGGCGCAAAGCCAGGCGCAGGGCGGCCCGGCGGCCAACCAGCGGCAACCGGAACAGCATGTGGCGCTGGCCATCGCGCAGCGCAAAATCGCGCCCAGGCCGCCGACGATACGGGTGCGGCAGCACGACATCATCACGCTGGATTGGACTACCGACGAGGAAGTCAGTATCCACTTGCACGGCTACGACCAGCTGCTGACGGTCAAGCCGGGCGCCCCGCAAGCCATGCGTATCGACGCCAGCGTGCCGGGCCGCTTCCCCGTTTCCGCGCACGGCTACGGCGCGCAGACGGAGCACAAGGGCAAGCATCACCGCGAAGCGCCGCTGATGTACCTGGAAGTGCTGCCGCGATGATGCGGCGCGCCGCCGCTCTCGGCCTGCTGGCCGCGCCATGTCTTGGGCACGCCCACGGTTTTGGCCAGCGCTACGACCTGCCCCTGCCGCTCTGGCTGTACCTGACCGGCGCGGGGCTGACGGTGGCGCTGTCGTTTGTCTTCCTGGCCCTGTGGCGCCGCGACGATGCAGCGCCCTATCAGGGCGACTATGCGCGCCTGCTCGTGCGGCACGTCCCCGCTGCGCGTGCCATCAACCTTGCGCTGCGCCTGCTGGTGCTGGCGCTGTATGTCCTCGTGATCGTGGCCGGACTGGTGGGCGTGCAGAACCCCGTGAAAAATATCGCCCCCGCCATGGTGTGGGCCATCTGGTGGGTGGGCATGGCGTATGTCTCGGCACTGGTGGGGGACCTGTGGGCGCTGGTCAATCCGCTCGACAGCGTGGCGCGCGCGGCGGCGCAGCTGTACCCGCGCTGGCGCGCGCCGCTAAGCTGGCCGCGCTGGCTCGACAGCTGGCCGGCGACAGCCCTGTTCTTTGCCTTTATCTGGATGGAGCTGAACTGGGAAGGCAGCGAGCAGCCTGCCAGCCTGGCCTGGACCATGCTGCTGTATTCCGCCTGCACATGGGCGGGCATGGCGCTGTTCGGCCGTGAAACCTGGCTGCGCCACGCGGAAGTGTTCCACGTCGTCTTCGGCCTGCTGGCGCGCTTCGCTCCCCTCTCCTTGCGCGATGGCGGATGGTACGTGCGCCCGTATGCGGCGGGACTGCTGGCGACAGAGCCCGTGCGCCCCGCCTGCGTGGCGCTGGTGATCCTGATGCTGGCCTCCGTCAGCTTCGACGGCATGATGGAAACGCAGGCATGGTACGACATCGTCGAGGCCGTCCTTGCCGTGGCGCCGGGCGCGCTGGCGTGGATCACCACGGCCGCCCTGCTGCTGATGCCGGCCCTGTTCCTGGCCATCTTCCTGCTGTTTTGCGCGCTGATCGCCCGCTGCGGCGCAGGCGATGGCCAGCCGGCCCTGCTCCTGCCGCGCGTGGCCGGGCACTTCGTGCTGACGCTGGTGCCGATTGCCATCGCCTACCATTTCGCCCATTACCTCTCCTTCCTGGCGATGGCGGGCCAGTACCTGATTCCGCTGGCGTCGGACCCGCTGGGCCTGGGCTGGGACCTGTTCGGCACGAAGCTGTACTTCATCCGCCTTGGCATCGTCGACGCCAAGGTAGTGTGGTACGTGTCGCTGTTCGCCATCATCGCCGGCCACGTGGCGGCCGTCTGGCTGGCCCACGTCTGCGCGCTGCGCCTGTACGCCAGCCGCCGCGCCGCCCTGCGCAGCCAGTATCCAATGCTGGCACTGATGATCGCCTACACCTTGCTCAGCCTCTGGATCATCGCCCAGCCCATCGTCGGCGGCTAAGCCGCTGTCGCCGCGCCAGGGCCAGCTCCAGCAGCATCAGCACGCTGCCGGAAAGGAGCAGCAGCGGCATCAGCGCGCACATGAGCGCCGCCACCAGCCAGGCCAGCGCGGAAGGCGAGGTCCAGGCGCCAGGCAGCAGCTTGGGCAAGCCCAGGGTGCCCGGCGTGCGCCGCTTGAAGAACATCACCCAGCCCGACACCAGCGAGAACAGCACGCTGGCACCGAACAGCAGCAGCAAGGCCTGGTTCCACCAGCCGAATTCGCCGCGATGGAAAGGGATGCCGATGGCCGTGGCCTTGCCGAACGCCGTTTGCGCCTCCCACCCCGCGTAGTACAGGGGCTTGCCGCTGTAAGCGTCGAATTGCAGGTCGAAGCGCAAGGTGGGCCGGCTGCGGTCGGCCATGGTGGCGCGCCACACATCGTCCTGGCTGGCCGGCGCCGTCAGCTGCACGGCAATGGCCGGCGCATGGCTGCGCGCCACTTGCCAGGCGCCCTGCCAGTCCAGCGGAGCGCCCTCCTCGGTTGAGTGCAGGCCGCGCGGCGCGGGCGGCGATGCCTGGCCGCTGATGTCGCGCAGCGCGCGGATGCGCCCGCCCGCCTGCTGGCTCCACGTCAGCCCCGTGGTCAGGATGACAAAGCTTACCAGTCCCAGCGCCACGCCCAGGAAGGCATGCCACTGGCGCCAGCCATTGCGCCCCCGCGCGCCGCGCCTCGGCACGCCTGCCTGTGCGCCGCGCGGCCACCACAGGATCACGCCCGTCACCAGCATCACCATCAGCCAGCTGGCCGCCAGCTCGATCATCCAGCGCCAGCCATCGTTCTGCAGCAGTCTCGAATGCAGTCTTTTCGCCCAGTTGCCGAAACGCTCGCTGCTGGCCAGGCTGCCCAGCACGCGCGCGTCATACGGATTCACGTAGACGACGATGGCTTGCGCGGGCAAGCCGAATGTCGGCTTGACGGCGACCGCATGCCCGCCATGCCCCGCATGCTCGTCGGATGCACTGCCGGGCGGCGCGAACGCCACCTGCACCGCATCGTCCGGCTGGAATGGCGGTATGACATTCTGCACTTGCCAGCCACGCGGCGCGGCCCGTTCCGCCGCCGCCACGGCGGCGTCCAGCGGCAGCATGGCGCCCTGCGGCGCCACATGGTCAAGGTGGGCGTACAGCGCCGTTTCAATCTGCGGCGTGAACACGTACAGCATGCCCGTCAAGGTCGCCAGCAGGGCGAACGGCGAGGCGATCAGCGCGGCCCAGAAGTGGATGCGCCAGTACAGGCTTTTGCGGCGTGCGATGAGAAAGGTGTGATCGTCCATGCTGTGCCTCACAGTGCGCTGTAGGTGTAGGACAGGCCCAGCATCACGCTGCGCGGCGCGCCGGGCGTGTACTGGTTCTGCGTATTGGCCGCGTAGCTGCCCACGCCTGAATAGCTGCTGCTGGCCGAATCGGCGTAGCGCTTGTCGGCCACATTGCGCACCTGCGCCCACGCTTCCAGGCCGCGCGCGATGCGGTAGCTGGCGCGCAGGTTCAGCAGCGCGTGGCCGCCGTATGCCACCGTGTTGGCGTTGTTCATCCAGTAGCGGCCCTGGTGCACGGCTTCCAGCGCCACCCTGGCGCCGGCCACGGGCTGGTAGCCGATCTCGAACGAGGTGATGTCGCGCGGCGCCTGCGGCATGGTGCGGCCGCTGTAATCGAGGGTGCTCGAGAGCTGGTAACGCAGGTAGCGGTGGCGCGCGACGGCCGTGGCGAAGCGGGCGTCGAACGGACCGCTGGCGTAGTTCAGGCCCAGCTCCAGTCCTTCGCTGCGCGTGCGGCCCGCATTGCGGTTTTCGCTGTTCCCTGGCGAGACGGTATAGCTGACGATGGTGTCGCGCCCGTCAAGCCGGTACAGGGCCGTATCGAGTTTTAGCCGGCCCTGCAGGAAGGCCCAGCGCAGGCCGATTTCATAGTTGTTGTACACGGACGGCCGCAAGTCGGCGATGCCCGTCTTGCCATACAGCTGGCTCACTTCGGGCGGGGTAAAACCCTGGCTGACGTTCGCATACGCGCTGCCCGCATGGCCGATGGCATGGGTGGCGCCCAGCTTCGGGCTGGCATGGGAAAAACTGCGCGCCTCGTCGGGCGCGCCGTAATCAACGCTGCCGCCGGGCGCCAGATGGTTATGGTAATCGTAGCGGATGGCGTCCGAACGGCCGCCCAGCACCACGCGCGTGCCGGCCAGCGGAGAAAATTCCCACTGCGCGAAGACGGCCGTGTTGAGGATATCCGTCCGGTAGTCGCGCACGCCCTGCGGATTGCTCGCATTGGCCACGCTGTAGCGCAAATACCTGCCCGTGGCCGCATCGCGCACGATGGACAGGTTGTCGCTGACAAAGGGATTGTCGCTCCTGTCCACGTACACCCCGGCGACCAGGCGCGAGCGCAGCCAGGCGAATTCCTGCTGGTGTTTCACGTCCAGCCCCAGCGAATCGACGTGGTTGTTGTTGATGACGCCCTTGCACAGCATGCCTGCGCAGCTGCCGATGGAATACGCGGGTATCTGCCCATGGTCGTTCTTGCGCGTAAACACGGTGACGGTGCTCGTGCCCCGTTGCGTCGTCGCGCCTTCCCACGCCAGGTTCATGCGCGTCGTCTTGTCCTTGCGATAAGTGAACGTGTTCAGGCTCTTGCCAGGATCATTGCGGTAATCGTTCTCGAACAAGCTGCCCGTCATGGCCGCGTCGAGATCCGTGTGGGCGATGGTGGCGCGCAGCTGCGACGTGGGACTGAGCGCATAGTCGGCGCGCAGCGAGAATGAATCCTTGTCGCCATAGCTGTACTCTTGCCAGTTGTCGCGCGCGCGGCGCGAGCTGTAATGGGAAAAGCGCAGGCCCAGCGGACCCCAGGTATCGCTGGCGGACGTGTCGTAGCGCGTGTAGCCGGCCACATGGTCGCGCCGAACTCCCGCGCTTGCCGTGGCGGCCGCGCTGGCGCTGGCCGTGAGGAAATTGATGGCGCCGCCGACGGCATTGCTGCCGTACAGCGACGAGGCGGCCCCCTTCACCACTTCCACGCCGCTGGCCCCGGCCATGTTCATCTCGTTGAGCGAGTTGTGGTTGAAGACGCCCAGCGGACGGATGGGAATGCCGTCCTCCAGGTACTGGTAGACGGCGTTCGTGCCGATGGGCTGGCGGATGCTCATGCTGTGCTGCTCGTTGCCCAGGTCATTCCAGTACACGCCGGCGATGCGGTTGAGGATATCGCCCATGGTCTTGGGCTTGTCGCGTTCCAGCGTCTGGGTATTGACCACGCCGATCGCCTGCGGCGTCTCGGACAGCCACGCTTGCGCGCGCGAGCCGGAAACGACGACGGTGTCGATGGCGTGGTCGGTTTTATCAAGTTGCTGCGCCTGCGCGCATGGATAGGCCAGGGTGATGGCCACGGCCAGCACCAACAGTTGTTTGTTCATGTGATTCTCGTTGAAGTATGCGGATGCGGCCCGTCACGCCAATAGGCGGACAGGTCGAACTTGACAATGCAAAACTCAGACGAGGGCGGGCGGCGCGCGCGACTGCGCGGTGCTCCAGATGAACAGCGGTGCGGGAGACTGGTAGTACAGGGCGGGGAAGATGGCCGTGCCGCTGGCCACGGGCAGCGGCACTATCGGGCTGGGCGGCAAGCCCACGGAACCCGCATGCGTGGAGCAGAAAGCGCAATGCTCCATCTGCATGGCCTTGCCGGCGGACTTGCCGTCATCGGTCGCGCCGTCAGCGACCTGGACGAAACGGATGCCGGCCACCGAGCAGATTTCCGCCCAGCCGGAGCCAGACTCCTGCTTGGCGCTGGCGACGGCCTGGGAAATCGATGGCGCGAGCGCCGCCAGCAGGATCGCGAAACAGGCGATCCAGGCGGCAAAGCGGCGCGTGAACAAGGTCATTCCCATGGCCGCATTTTACCAGCGGCCGACGGGAACGGGTAGCGGAAAGCGCCTCAGGCGGCCGGGCAGGCGGCGCTGCCGTTGTCAAAGGAACGCACGACCGTGGCCATGTCGGCGGCGATGCGGCCCACGGCCTGGCGGTGGCCCGTCACCAGGGCGTCGTAGCCGGCGCCGACCTTTTCATTGGCCACCGTGCGGCATGTCACCACCTTGCTGCTGGACAGCTGGCGCACGCTCCAGACGGCGTCGATCAGCGCGTACTGGCCCATCACCGACTCGAAGCGCTGCACGTTGGTGCTGATGCGGTACACGGGCAGATTGTCGGGATGCGGCGTGCGGAACACGTCGATGGCACCCAGGTCGTTCGTCACGGCCGTGGACAGGGCCTGGCCGATTTCGCCGGCCAAGGGTCCCGCCCAGCGCTGCTGCTCCAGCAGTTCGATGCGGCCCGATGGCGCCGTGACGACGAACTGGTTGCGACTCACCTGCTGCGGCACGCTGACGGCCAGCATCTCGACATAGTATTTCACGGGCTTGGCCGGCTGCACGTCGGCACCGCCGCTGAGCGTATAGAAATGCTCGGGCTGGGGCGTGGAGCAGGCGCCCAGCAGGACGGCCGCCGCGCATGCCGCGAGGATGGACTTCATCATTTTTCATCTCCTTTTTTGCCGCGGATCAGGGACTCGGGATGGCGTTCCAGGTAGTCCGACAGGGCATTGAGCGATTGCAGGGTTTGCGTCAGCTGCTGCAAGGCCTGGCGCACGTCGGACTGCAGCGGCGAATCCTTTTGCAGCACCTGCTCGGCAGTGCCGAAGGTCTGCTTCGCCGCCGTCAGGGTGTCGCGCATTTCCGGCACCACCTGGCCATCGAGCTGCTTGAACAGGGTATTGGCCTGCTTGATGGTGGCGTTCAGGTTGTTGCCGATCTCGGCGTACGGCACCTGGTCGAGCTTCCTGGCGATGCTGGCGATCTGCGTCTGCAATTCATCGAGCGTATTGGGTACGGTCGGCACTTCCAGCGGATACTTGTTCAGCTCCAGCGCCACCTTCGGCGCTTTCGGGAAGAAGTCCAGCGCGATATACAGCTGGCTGGTCAGCAGGTTTCCGGTGCGCAGCTGCGCGCGCAAGCCGCGGCTGACCATGCGTTCGAGCAGCTGGTGGCCGGCCGAGCCTTCCGCATCGTCGACGGCCGTCTTGAAGCGCATGCCCAGGCGGGCCGGATACAGGTTGACGGTGACGGGCATGCGGAAGTTCTTTTTCACGGGATCGAACTCGATGCCCACCGAGCGCACCTCGCCCAGCACGATGCCGCGGAAGTCCACCGTGGCGCCGGGCTGCAAGCCGCGCAGGGACTGGTCGAAATAGAACACGGTGGTAATGGCTTCGCCATCGGGTTCGCGCATGGCGCTTGCCTCGTCGGCGGCCAGGCGATAAACAGTGCCGGCCGGCGCCGGCTCCTCCGGCTTGCGGCCGTTTTCCGCCTCGAAGGCAATGCCGCCCACCAGCATGGCGGCCAGCGATTGGGTATTGAGTTTGAAACCGTTGGAATCGAGGCGCACGTCGACGCCGCTGGCATGCCACCAGCGCGCATTCTTGCCGACGAACTGGTCATACGGCGCATTCACGAAGACCGACATGGTGATGCCGTGGCCATCCTTGTCCAGCGCGAAGCTGACCACCTTGCCCACGCGCAGGCGATGGAAGAACAGGGGCGAACCCACGTCGACGGAACCGAGGCTTTCCGCATGCAGGGTATACAGCTTGCCCTTCTGGTCGCCGGCCACGGCGGGCGGATCTTCCATGCCGACGAAGCTCTCCTTTTTCTCTTCCGACTTGCCCGTGTCGACGCCGATGTAGGCGCCCGACAGCAAGGTGCCCAGCCCCGTCACGCCACTGGCGCCGATCTGCGGGCGCACCACCCAGAAGCGCGTATCCTTGGTGGCGAAGCGGCGCGCTTCCTTGCTCATGTCGATCGTCACCAGCACCCTGGTCAGATCATCATCGAGGGTGATGGCACGCACCTGGCCAATGTCGACATCCTTGTACTTGACCTTGGTCTTGCCCGGCTCCAGGCCTTCGGCGCTCTTGAAGCTGACCGTCAACGTGGGTCCCTGGTCGAGGATGGATTTGGCGGCCAGGCCGGCGCCGATCAGCGCGGCCAGCAGCGGAATGAGCCACACCAGCGACGGCAGCCAGCGGCTGCCCTGTTCCACCTCGGGTTCCGGCAATAGCCGTCCGCCCGTTTCGGCAAGGTCGCCCGCTTCTTTGTCAGACATGCTGTTCTCCAATCACTGTATTGTTTCCGGTATTCGTTATCACCACGGGTTCTTCCTCGCCGGGAGCCTGCTCGTCGACGGGGTCCCAGATCAGGCGCGGGTCGAACTGCATCGCCGCCAGCATGGTCAGCACCACCACGGCGCCAAAGGCCAGCGCGCCGGGACCCGCCGTGATCACCGCCAGCGACTTGAAGCGCACCAGCGCCACCGTCAGGGTGACGACAAAGATATCGAGCATGGACCAGCGGCCGATGAATTCGACCATGCGGTACAAAACGGTGCGCTGGCGCGGCCGCCAGCGCGAACGCCGCTGCGCCGTCCAGGCCAGCAGCGCCAGCACGCCCAGCTTGAGCATGGGCACTACCACGCTGGCGATGAAAATGATGATGGCCAGGCCCTTCGAGCCGCTGGTCCAGAACAGCACCACGCCGCTCATGATGGTGTCGTTCTGCGCGCCAAACAGCGTGTACGTCACCATCACGGGCAGCAGGTTGGCGGGGATGTAGAGGATCATGGCGGCGATCAGCAGGGCCCAGGTGCGGTTGATGCTGTCTGGTTTGCGCACATGCAGGGTGGAGCCGCAGCGCGCGCACGCCAGATGCCTGCCCTTGCCCACAGGCGGCGCCACCAGGCCGCAGGCGTGGCAGGGCACGACTTTTTCACCGGGCGCGAAAGCCTTGTAGCGCATGCCGGGCAGCGCTTTCCGGGTCAGGTCGTCGCCCAGGTTCCACAGCGCCTTCGGATCGAAGGAAACGACAATCGCCAGCAGCAGGGTCAGGGCGCCAAAGGCGAACAGCCCCGGTTGCGGCACCACGGTGGCCAGGCTGGTCATCTTGACAACAGTAATCAGGATGCCGATCATCAGCACTTCCGTCATGCCCCACTCGCGCGACGTCTGCACGGCGCGCAGCACGCGGTTAAAGCCGGGCACCTTGACGCCGCCGCGCAAACCCAGCGCCACGTACAGCAGGGAACCCAGTTCGATGGCGGGAAACAGGATGGTAAACAGGAAAACCATGGTCGCCACCACCTGCATCTGCTCGGACCACAGCACGCGGATGGAGCCCAGCAGGGTGGCGCTGGACGTCAGGCCATTGACGTCGAGTTCGACGATGGGGAAAAACTGGGCGATCAGGAAGACCAGGGCGGCGCCCAGGGTCAGGGCCACCACCTTGTCCAGGCCAGCGGGCGCGCCGCGGCCTGACGCGGCCCGGCCTGACGCGGCGCGATACAGCACCGAGCGGCAACGGATGCAGCGCGCCTTTTCGCGTGGACGCAGCGGACGTTTGCGGTACAGCACGCCGCAGTCATGACAGCTAATCAGGTCGTATCGGTGCACAGTGTGAAGTTTGCCGGCGCGGGAAGGCACGCCGATCTCTTGTCAATGCCAGCCATCATGACAGAGTTGGCATTTTCCTGCACTACAGCATTATTTACGCACGCGCGCCGAATAAGGCCTCCACCGCGCGGCCAATCCGCAGCACCCGCGCATCCTCGCCCGCCAGCGCGCAAATGCCCAGCCCCACGGGCAGTTCGCCCTGCGCATGACATGGCAGCGACAAGGCGCAGCCATCGAGGAAATTGATCACGCTGGCGTTGCGCAGCACCAGGCCATTCGTGGCGAAGAAGGTGGCGTCATCGGCTTCCAGCGGCGCGAGCTGCGGCGCCAGGATCGCCACGCTGGGCATCAGCCAGGCGTCGAATGGCGCCAGGCGCCGCTCTGCGGCCGCGATCAGGCGCGCGCGCGCGTCGAGCAGGTCGATGTAGTCGGCCGCGCCCTGCTGCTGGCCGCGGCGGATGCGCGCCGCCACGCGCTGGTCGTACTGCCCGCCCCGCTCTTCCAGCAGCGCCCGGTGCCAGTGCCACGCCTCGGCCGCCACCAGCCCGCCGCCGCCATTGATCACGGGCAGCTCCAGCAATTCGGGGAAGTCGAACTGTTCAACCTGCGCGCCGGCCGCGCGCAGCGTGTCCAGCGCGCGGTCAAATGCCCGCTGCACCTGCGGCTCGACATGGGTGCCGACATAATCCGTGGTAAAGCCGAAGCGCAGTCCTTTCACTGCCGGCGCGTCAGCGCCGATCTCCTGGCCCGACAGCGCCGCATACATGATCGCGCAGCAGTCGACGCTGCGCGCGATGGGACCGGCCGAATCGAGTGAACGCGACAGTGGTACCGTGCCTTCCAGCGTAACGCTGGCCGCCGTCGGCTTGAAGCCGGTCAGGCCGCAAAAGGCGGACGGGATGCGGATCGAGCCGCCCGTGTCCGTGCCCAGCGCGCCGGCCGCCATCTCCAGCGCCACCGTGACGGCGCCGCCCGAGGTGGAGCCGCCCGCCACCCTGTCGCGGTCCAGCGGATTGCGCGGCGTGCCGTAATGGGGATTCAAGCCCAGGCCGGAAAAGGCAAATTCGCTCATGTTGGTGCGTCCCAGCAGGACGGCGCCGGCCGCGCGCAGGCGCGCCACGGCGCCGGCATCGGCGGTGGCGGGCGGTGCCTCGGCCAGCGCCAGCGAGGCTGCGCTGCTGGTTTGTCCCTTGACGTCGAACAGGTCCTTGATGGACAGGGGAATGCCCGCCAGCGGCGACGGCAGCCAGCCGGCGGCGCGCGCCGCGTCGCTGGCGCGGGCCTCGGCCAGCGCCTGTTCGCCATCGAGGCTGACATAGGCATGGCCGCCCTGTGCCCGGTGCGCTTCGGCGCGCGCCAGCATGCGCTGCGTCAGTTCCACGCTGGTGATGCGGCCGGCGGCCAGGTCGGCGGCCAGTTCACGGATCGTCTTGTTCATTGCCTTATCCTTCCACGGGCAGGGTTTGCACGGCATAGCGGTGCTGCAGGCGGCGCTGCAAGGCAGGATCATACAGCTCCAGCTCGAAAGCGTCGCCGTGGCCCATCTCGCCGATGATAGGCTGCGTGCCGCAGAACATGGCGCTGCCCACGGGCAGGCTGGCCTGCCCCGTGTAGCGCTGTATCAGGTCTTCCGGCGACAGCATGCGCGTCACGGGACCGTCCTGGTACAGCGCCGGCACGCCGGCCCGTTCGCGCCAGGAACGCATCTGCAGCTGGTCCCAGTGGCCGGCCACGTCGGCATAGCGCCACAGGGTATCGCCCACGGGCTTGCCGCACATCTGCTTCGACACCGTCACGCCATAGCTTTCCACCTTGCGGTCCGTATGGTCGGAACCGATGCCCACCAGCAGGCCGTACTCGGTGGAAAACAGCACGAATTCCGCCTCGCCGGACGAATCGCTGCCCGGCACTTCGATGGCCGCATCGCTGGACAGCAGCGCCGCCGCCACGCGGTAAAAGGTCGGCACGCTTTTCGGGCGCGCCACGCCGATGGCTTCCAGTTCGGCGATATGGTGCTCCACCATGGCCATGTCGCGGCCCGTCCAGCCGGCGATGATGAGGTTGTCGATGTCGAAGGTGACGGGGCCGTGCCCGGCCAGGTTGAAGGTATGGGTAGTCATGGTATGTATTACTCTTCCAATGGGCCGCGGCCCGTTTCTCTGGCCGCGAAAACGGCGGCGCCGGTGATCAGCAGAGCCGCCGCCACGTACAGCGAGACGGCCATGGTGCTGTTGTACGAGCGGTACAGGCTGGCGATGACGAGCGGCGCGAAACCGCCGCCGATGACGCCGGCCAGGGTGTACGCCAGCGAGGAACCCGCATAGCGCACCTTGGTGGGAAACTGCTCGATGACGAAGGCCGCCTGCGGGCCGTACATGATGGCGTGGATAACCAGGCCAACGACGACGGCCGTGACGATGGCGGCAGGGCTGGCCGTGTCGAGCAAGGTAAAGAAGGCAAACGCCCACACGAGGCCCAGCACGGCGCCCAGCGCATACACGGGCCGGCGGCCGATCCTGTCCGACAGCGCGCCGAACACGGGTACCGCCAGCGCATTGCAGGCCGTGCCGAGCATGATGACGGTCAGCGCCAGGGTCGACGACAGGTGCAGCACCGTCGTCACGTAGGTCAGGGTAAACACCACCACCAGCGCATACAGCACGTCCGAGCCGATGCGCACGCCGCCGGCGATCAGCAGACGGCGCCAATAGACGCGCAGCACGTCGCCGATCGGCGCTTCCGCCTTCGCGTCTTTTTTGTCGAGTTCCTTGAACAGCGGGGTTTCATCGATGCCGCTGCGTATCCACATGCCAAAGGCCACCAGCAGCAGGCTGGCGATGAACGGCATGCGCCAGCCCCAGTCCATGAAGGCGTCATGCGGCAGCAGATACGTGATCAGGCCGATGCAGCCCGTCGCCAGCAAGGTGCCGAAGGACGGCCCCACCTGCGTCCACGAAGCGTTGCGGCCCCGCTTGTCCGCTGCCCCGTGTTCGACGGAGATCAGCACGGCGCCCGCCCATTCGCCGCCCAGCGCGATGCCCTGCACGAAGCGCAGCGCCACCAGCAGGACGGGACTCCAGATGCCGGCCGTGGCGTAGGTGGGCAAGAGGCCCATCAGGCCCGTCGTCAGGCCCATCAGCATCAGGGTCACCACCAGCACCCAGCGGCGTCCCAGCTTGTCGCCCAGGTGGCCGAAGATCACGCCGCCGATCGGGCGCGAGATATAGCCTACCGCATACGTGGAAAAAGCCAGGATGGTGCCCGTCAGCGGGTCGAATGAAGGAAAGAACAGATGGTTGAAAATCAGCGCGGCCATGGTGTTGTAGACGGTGAAGTCATACCATTCCAGGGTCGTGCCGACCATGCTGGCCGTGGCCAGGCGGCCCGTCCTGGGCTGTGCGCCCGGTGCCCCCGCATGCGTGCTGGCGTCCGTGCGTCCCTGTGCGGTGCCGTGCGCCGTGGTGTGTGTGGTCATAGCCTACCTCTCTCGTCAGTTTTATTGCAGGCGCGGCGCAGGATGCTTTGCCCTGCGCCGTCGCCCGTGTCTCGTGTTATCGGTGCCGGCAAGATGCGCGCGGCCGTGTCAGGCGGCCTGCAGGTCGGCCTCGCGCAATTGCCAGGACAGCTGCAGGATGGCCGCCTCGGCGCCATCGAGGCCCAGCGCCGCGCTCGCTTCGCTGGCGGCCGCCACGGCGGCGCTTTCCGACGAAGCGTCGATCAGGAAGATCGGATCGAGCACGCGGCCTTCCTTCCGCTCCGCCGGCAGGGGGCCGGACAGTTTCTCGTCGGGCGTCAGCAGGCGCGTGGCAATCACGCCATCGGCACGCAGCAGTTTTTCGCCCAGCGCCGCCATGCCAGCCTTCGCTGCGGCATCCTGGCCGATGGCTGATGCGCCCAGGCGCAGCACGGCCAGCCAGGCGCCCGTGCCCATGCCCGTTTCCGCCTCGATGGCGCAGACGCGGCGCATGGGATCAAGCATGCGCTGCAAGTTCGTCACCGACCATGGCGTCTGCTGGCCGAAGGCCTTGAAGTAATTGGGCGTCTGGAAGGCGTCGAGCGAAACGGTGCGGTACAGGCCCAGGTATTTGCGGGGACCGCGCACGCTCTGGTAGCGCGTGCCGCTGACGAAGCCGGGAATGCGCACGCGCTCTTCCACGTGCTCGCGGTCATACCAGCGGTTGAAATCGAGTTCGTGTTCCGGGTCGGCGCTGGTCCAGACAAACAGGATGCCGGGCAAGGTGGGGGACGTCGTCATGATGGTTCCGTTCTGCGTTATGGGTGGTGTGCCAACCCAGAATAGGTGGCACGCCATTCCTTGGCAAACGGGTTATTCTGAACGCGACTGATAAGTTTTTCTTGTGGGTCGGGAACGCTGTCAGCAGGAATGCTGTCGGATGACGCGCCTGGGCGCTCATCCGGCCTGCGCGACTTACCTCGACCACGGCATCGTAGGTCGGCTTAGCGCCAGCGTAAGCCGACATCACCCCGCCCCATATTCCTCACCCAGCGCCAAGGTGAACCTGGCCGCCTCCTCGCATGCCAGCATGGCCACCAGCTGGATCGCTTCCGTGGTGAGGTCTTCGCTGTAGCTGATGACGATGCGCTGCGGCGCCAGGCTGCTGGTGCACGGAATCAGGGCGATGTTGCCCAGCTCGATTTCCTCGCGCAGGGGCGCCAGCGGCAGCACGGCGATGCCGAAACCCGCTTTCACCAGGCGCACGATGGCCGAGATCGAGCTGACGCAGTGCACCCTGCCCAGCTGCACGCCCTCGTCCTGGCACAGCGCTTTCAGCGCGGAATGCGGCTGCGACCCCCGGTTCATGGTGATGATCGGATGCTGCGCCAGTTGCGCCACCGTGAATGGCGTGCCCGTGCCGGCCCAGTCGGCCGCGCGCCCGGCCCAGCCCATGGCGATGGCGCCGCTGCCCGTGCTGCGGATATGGTCGCCCGTCAGCATGTCCGTCTGCAGCGCGATATCGAGCTCTCCCTGCTGCAGCTGTTCGTGCAGGCGGCGCGTCGATTCTGACGTCAGCTGGATCTCGATGCCCGGATAGCGTTCCTGCACGCGCTGCAGGAAGGGAATGAGCCACGTATGCACGATGGTTTCGATGACGCCAATGCGCACCTCGCCCGTGATATGGGCGGGCGAGGAATTGGCCGCGTACATGTCGCGGCACAGTTCCAGCATGCGCTCGGCGTACACGAGCAGATTGCGCCCGGCGAAGGTCAGGCGGATTTCACGCGCGTCGCGGTCGAACAGGCGCGTGCCGAAGTCCTGCTCCAGCGAGGCGATGCGGTTGGAGATGGCCGCCTGCGTGATGTGCAGCTTGTCGGCGGCCGTGCGGAAGCTGCCCAGCCGCGCGGCCCAGACAAACGCTTCGAGAAAACGGGTATTCAATTTGGCTCTTCAATCAACGGGGTTCATCTTCACGGATGGCGAGGTCGCCCCATTGTAAGCCAAAGCGGCCTGCCCTATTTCTGCGCCAGGAAGTCCAGCAAGGTCAGGGCAACGATCTTGCTGGCCTTGCGCAAGTCGTCCAGCGCCAGGCGCTCGTCGGCCTTCTTCGCATTCGACTCGGGCACCGTGCGCGGGCCGGCGCCATACAGCACGGCCGGGATGCCCCGCTCGCCATACAGGCGCGCATCCGCATACAGGGGCGTGCCGACGGCGGGGATGCTTTCGCCGAGGACGGCTTGCGCGTTCTTTTGCAGGCTGTCCACCAGCTGCTCGGAACCGGGCAAGGGACGCAGCGCATGCGACAGCAGCAGGCGGCGGATCTCGATGCGGATGCCCGGCTCGCCCCGCACGGCGTCCTCGATCAGGGCGCGCACCTGCGCCTCCACCGCCACCGGGTCTTCTTCCGGGATCATGCGGCGGTCCATCTTCATGACGACTTTTCCCGGCACCACATTGGTATTCGTGCCGCCGTCGATGCGCCCCACCAGCATGGTGGGCGAGTCGATGCCGGCCACTGTCGATTTGATCTTTTTCAGCTCGGGCAACTGGCCGTAGATGGCGTTGAGGATCTTGTTGGCCGCCTGCAGCGCATCATGCCCCGTTTCCGGCATGGAGCCGTGGCCAGCCTTGCCATGCACGGTGATTTCCAGCTGCAGGCAGGCGTTGTGCGCCGTGACGATGCCGTAGCTGAAACCGGCCGCGATGACGAAATCGGGCTTGGTCAGCTGCTGTTCCAGCAGCCAGCCCGGCCCCAGCAGGCCGCCGAATTCCTCGTCGTACGTAAAATGCAGTTCCAGCTGGCCTTGCAGTGGAATGCCCAGCGCTTCGAGCGCGCGCGCGGCAAACACATAGGTGGCGAAGTCGCCTTTCGAGACGGCCGTCGCGCGGCCGTACATATAGCCGTTGTCGATCTGCCCGCCGTACGGCGGATATGTCCAGTTGTCGCCGGGCGGCACCACGTCGCCGTGGGCATTCAGGGCCACTGTCGGCCCGCCGGCCGCATACGGGCGGCGCACGATCAGGTTGGTGATGCTCTGCATGCCGTACGCTGCCACCTGGTCCGCCGGAACCGCGTGCTTTTCCGCGTGCCAGCCATACGCCTGCAGCAGCTGCGCCACCAGGTCCGCATGGGGCGCGTTATTGCCGGGTGGCGTGTCCGTCGGCTGCTGCACCACTTTCTGTAGAAATTCGACTTCCTCGTCGAAATGGCTGTCGATCCAGGCCGTAATCTGTTCTGCGTGCGTCGTCATTTTGTTCCTTGCATGGTCTGTTGCAGCCAGACGCCCAGCTCACTGCGCTCGGCGTCCGTCATGTTGGTCAGGTTCCCGATCGGCATGGCCTTGAGTTCGATGGCCTGCTTGTAAATTTGCGCCACGTGCTGGCGGATTTCCGTTTCATTATCCAGCATCATGCCGGCCGGCGCCGTGGCGAAGCCCGGCTGCGTGGGCCGGGCCGAATGGCAGGTGGCACAGCGCTGGGCGATGATGGCATGCACGGCCTTGAACTGCGCGGCCGAATCCACGGCCGGCGCGGCCGCCACGGTCACGGGCGCTTTCGGCGCGATGGCCACCGCCACGGCCACCAGCAAGGCCACGCCGAGGGCCGGATAGCGCCACTCGACGCGGCCCTTGTGGCGCAGGTTGAAGAAGTGGCGGATGAAGACGCCGGCCGCCATGATCAGCGCCAGCACCAGCCAGGCGTGATCGTTGCGGTAAGTCATCGCATAGTGATTGCTGATCATGATGAACAGCACCGGCAAGGTAAAGTAATTGTTATGCACGCTGCGCTGTTTGGCTTTCAGGCCGTGCCTGGGGTCGGGCAGCTTGCCGGCGGCCATGGCTTCAACCATCTTGCGCTGGCCTGGAATGATCAGCATCAGCACATTGGCCACCATGATGGTGCCGATCATGGCGCCCACGTGGATGTAGGCGGCCCGTCCGCTGAGCAGGTGCGTCAGCACATAGGCGGCGCCGACGATCAAGGCGAACACCGTCACGCCGAACCACAGTTCATATTGCGCCAGCTTCGAGCGGCACAGCAAATCGTACACGGTCCAGCCGATGACGAGGGTGGCGATGCCGATGCCGACGGCCTGGCCGCTGGAAATGTCCGCCACGGATTTGTCGATCATCATGGCTTGCGCGTTGAAGTAGTAGGCGATGGTCAGCAGGGCAAAGCCGGACAGCCAGGTGGAATACGCTTCCCATTTGAACCAGTGCAGTTCCTTCGGCAATTCGGCCGGGGCCACCAGGTATTTTTGCGGATGATAAAAGCCGCCGCCATGCACGGCCCACAGCTCGCCCGACACGCCCTTCTTCGCCAGTTCGGAACCGGGAGCAGGCGGGCGTATGGAGTTGTCGAGCCAGACAAAATAAAAGGAAGCACCGATCCAGGCGATGCCCGTGATGACGTGCAGCCAGCGGACGATCAGGTTCAGCCATTCAAGGCCGTACGGAATCAGGTAGGCAAATACTTCCATAAATTTCCTCTAGTCAGACCGAACCAATATTCGTGCCAATCTACACAAGATAAACGGATTTACCGCCCGTCACATGAAAAATATCGTATATTTGACATATTCAATTCGATATACAACAGAGCCACTGCCCCATGTCCAGCCTGCCGCAACACCTTGATTTGCACCTGATCCGCATCCTCTACCTGCTGCTGGTGGAAAAAAATGTCTCGCGCGTGGCGCTGAAACTGAACCAGCCGCAGCCCTCGATTTCCGCCTCCCTGCGCAAGCTGCGGGAGCTGACGGGCGATCCGCTGCTGGTGCGCGGCGCGCGCGGCATGGTGCCCACGCAGCATGGCGAAAGCCTGCTCAATCCGGCCAAGCGCATCCTCGACCAGACGGAAAGCCTGTTCGTCAAGAAGACGCCCTTCGTGGCGCAGGAAGAGGCGCGCACCTTCCACATCGCCGCGCCCGACTACCTGGACAGCCAGTTCCTGCCCAACGTGGTGGCGCTGCTGCGCCGCGGCTCGCCGAAAAGCCGCGTGGTGCTGCACAGCCTGGGGCCGGGCATCGACCATATCCGCCAATTGTCCGACGGCGGCCTGGACCTGGTGATCGCCAACTGGGACGAGCCGCCCGCCCACTTGCACATCTCGAAATTGTTCGAGGACCCGATCATCTGCGCCATGCATGCGGAAAACGCCTATGCGCGCCGCACGGCCAGCGACGCCATGACCCTGGACGACTATCTGAGCCTGCCCCACGTGGCGCCGTCGCAGATGATGCCCGGCTATCACGGCGTGATCGACTCCTTCCTGGAACGGCAAAACCTGCAGCGCAACGTGGTGGTGGAATCGGCGTACTTCGGCCTGATTCCGTACATGCTGACGCAGACGGACCTGGTGCTGACGACAGGCCGGCAATTCATGCGCTTCTATGAAAAGACCCTGGCCTTGAAGACGTATACCGTGCCATTGAAATTCCCGCCGATGCGCTTTTACCAGTTGTGGCACCAGCGCGTGCACCAGGCGCCCGAGCACAAATGGCTGCGCGACCAGGTCAGCGCGGCGGCCAAGGCGCTGGTGCAGCGATAGGCGCTATCAGCGCGCGCATATAATGGACGCCAGAACGGGGCGCTATCATCACCGCTTGCATGATCGGAAAACCATGACCACCCTTTCAGACCTGAACGCCGGCAGCCCGGCCGACTTTATCGCACGGCTGCATGGCATCTATGAACACTCGCCCTGGATCGCCCAGCGGGCCGCCGCCGCCATGCCGTTTGCCAGCCTGACGGCGCTGAAGACGGAACTGCAGCGCGTGCTGGCCCTCGCTTCGCCGGAAGAACAATTGGGGCTCATCCGCGCCCACCCCGAACTGGCCGGCAAGGCCGCCATCGCCGGGCAGCTGACGGCGGAATCGACGCGCGAACAGGCCAAGTCCGGCCTGAACCTGTGCAGCGCCGACGAATTTGCCACCCTGCAGCGCCTGAACAGCGACTACAACGCCAAGTTCGGCTTTCCCTTCATCCTCGCCGTCAAGGGACCGACGGGCGAAGGCTTGACGCGCCAGGACATCATCGCCACCTTTGCGCGGCGCCTGAAAAACCGCCGCGCCGACGAACTGGCCGAGTCGCTGCGGCAGATCAAGCGCATCGCCGAGCTGCGCCTGAACGACCTGTTCGACGTGCGCCTCGATTTCGGCCCGGCCATCATGCAGCAGGCCGAAACGCTGGCCGGCTGGAGCGACTCGGATTACAACCTGACCTGCGCCTACCTGACGCCGGCGCACCGGAAAACGGCCGCACAGCTGGCCGCATGGATGCTCGACGCGGGCATGCAGGTGCATATCGACGCCGTCGGCAACGTGGTGGGGCGCTACCTGTCCGACACGCCGGGCGCAAAGACATTGATGACAGGATCGCACTACGACACGGTGCGCAATGGCGGCAAGTACGATGGCCGCCTGGGCATCGTGCTGCCGATCGCCGTCGTGCGCCACCTGCATGAACGGGGGGAAAAACTGCCATTTCACTTCGAGATCGTCGGCTTCGCCGAGGAAGAAGGCGTGCGTTTCAAGAGCACCTTCCTGGGCAGCACGGCCGTCACGGGCAGGTTCGACGTGGCGCTGCTGGAGCAGGTGGATGCGGACGGCACGAGCATGCGCGAGGCGCTGGCCGCCGCCGGCCACGAAGCGACCGCCATCGCCGCCATCGCGCGCGATCCGGCCGATTTGCTGGGCTATGTGGAAGTGCATATCGAGCAGGGTCCCGTGCTGCTGGAACGCGACCTGCCACTGGGCATCGTCACGGCGATTGCCGGCAGCTCGCGCTATTTGGTGAGCCTCGGCGGCGTGGCCAGCCACGCCGGCACCACGCCCATGACCATGCGCAAGGACGCGGCCAGCGCGGCCGCCGAAATCATCCTGCTGGTGGAACAGCGCTGCAACCAGGGCGAGGCGCTGGTGGGCACCGTGGGCCAGCTGCACGTGCCCAATGGCTCCGTCAACGTGATCGCCGGCGCCTGCGCCCTGTCGCTCGATATCCGCGCCGCCAGCGACGCCGTGCGCCAGGCGGCCGTCGACGATATTCTCGATGGCATCGCCGCCATCTGCGCGCGGCGCCAGATCGACTATCAGCTCGAATTGCTGCTGTCGATCAGCGCCGCGCCCTGCGCACCGTGGCTGATGGCGCAACTGGCGCAGGCCGTGGAGTCGGTCGGCATCGCGCCGTACGCGCTGCTGTCGGGCGCCGGCCACGACGCCATGGCCATGGCCGCCATCACCGACGTGGCCATGCTGTTTGTCCGCTGCGGCAATGGCGGCATCAGCCACAACCCGCTGGAAACCATGACGGCGGACGACGCCGACATCGCGGCGCGCGCGCTGCTGGCATTTTTGCGCCACTTCCAGCCCAAGCCCTGAGGCGGGCCCGGGCCGGCGCGGCTACACGGCGACGGCCCGCTCCAGCATCGCGTGCAGCAGCACGTTGCAGCCCGCTTCCAGGTGTTCGGGCTTGGCGTCCTCGATTTCATTGTGGCTGATGCCGTCCTTGCACGGCACGAAGATCATGCCGGCCGGCGCCAGCCGGGCCGCATAGATGGCGTCATGGCCGGCGCCGGACACCACGTCCATCACGGAGTAGCCCAGCTTTTCCGTGGCATTGCGCACGGCGCCCACGCAGTCGGGATGGAACGGGCATGGCGGGTAATAGGAGACTCTCTCCAGCGAAATGCCCAGCCCTGTCTTTTCCCGCGTGGCGTCGATGAAGGCCGTGATTTCGCCGTGCATGGTGTTGAGCAGCTCGTCGTTCACATTGCGCAGGTCGATGCTGAACTTGACTTCGCCGGGTATCACATTGCGGCTGTTCGGGAACACCTGCACCATGCCCACCGTGCCGCGCCCGTATGGCGGGTAGCGGTTGGCAATCGCCACCACCTCCTGCATGATGGCGGTGGCCACCTGCAGCGCATCCTTGCGCAATCCCATGGGCGTGGGGCCCGCATGCGCTTCCATGCCCGTCACCACGCAGTCATACCACGACAGGCCCATCACGGCCGGCACCACGCCGATGATCTTGTCCGCGTCTTCCAGCACCGGGCCCTGTTCGATGTGCGTCTCGAAGTAGGCGCCGATGGGATGCTCGCCCGGCACCTGCTCGCCTTTGTATCCGATGCGCGCCAGTTCCTCGCCCACCGTTTTGCCTTCCGTATCCTTGGCCGCGTACGCGGTTTCGAGCGAAAAGGCGCCGCAGAACACGCCCGAGCCCATCATCACGGGCACGAAGCGCGAACCTTCCTCGTTGGTCCAGAAGGCCACCTCGATGGGCGCCCGCGTCTTGATTTTCAGGTCGTTCAGGGTGCGCACCACTTCCAGGCCCGCCAGCACGCCGTAATTGCCATCGAACTTGCCGCCCGTGGGCTGCGTGTCGATATGGCTGCCTGTCATCACGGGCGGCAGGCTATTGTCCGTGCCGTCGCGGCGCATGAAGACATTGCCGATCTGGTCGATGGTGATGCTCATGCCCGCTTCCCTGCCCCAGCCCACCACCAGGTCGCGCCCCTGCTTGTCCAGGTCCGTCAGGGCCAGGCGCTTGACGCCGCCTTTTGCTGTCGCGCCGATTCGCGCCAGCTCCATCAGGGCTGCCCACAATCGCGCGCCATTGATGCGCAGATCATCCCGTAGATCATCCATTACTGTCTCCTGACTTCATGCGGTGGTGGCGGAAAACGCCGGACGCCCGATATAGCGTCCCGCACCCTCGACGGCCATCAGCTCGCCCTTGTGGAACACCACCTTGCCGGCGGCAATCGTGGTGCTGGGAATGCCGCGCACGGTGCGTCCTTCGAAGACATTGAAGCCTCCCTTGGCGAACTGCGTGGCGGCGGAAATGGTGCGCGTGCCCTGCGGGTCCCACAGCACGATGTCGGCGTCGCTGCCTGCGGCGATGACGCCCTTGCGCGGATACATATTGAAGATCTGCGCCGCATTCGTCGACGACACCTTGACGAATTCGGACGGCGTCAGCATGCCGGAATTGACGCCCGCATCCCACACCACGGCCATGCGTTCCTCGACGCCGCCGCAGCCGTTCGGGATGCGCGTGAAGTCATCCTTGCCCGCCGCCTTCTGCTCCGCGCAAAAGGTGCAGTGATCGGTGGCCGTCGTGTGCAGGTTGCCGCTTTGCAGGCCATGCCACAGCGCTGCCTGGTGATGCTTGCCGCGGAACGGCGGGCTCATGACGTGGCCCGCCACGTAATCGAAATCATCGCTCTGGTAGACGCTGTCGTCGATCACCAGGTGGCCCGCCAGCGCCTCGCCATACACGCGCTGGCCATTTGCGCGCGCCCGCGTGATGGCGTCCAGCGACTCGGCGCAGGAGACGTGCACGATGTACACGGGAGTATTGAGGACATTGGCGATGGCGATGGCCCGGTTGGCCGCTTCCGCTTCCACGGCCGGCGGCCTCGACAAGGGATGCGCCTGCGGCCCCGTGATGCCCTTCTTGAGCAAGGCTTGCTGCAACTGAAAAACCAGCTCGCCGTTTTCCGCATGCACGGTGGGCAGCGCCCCCAGCTCCAGCGAGCGGGTAAAGCTTTTGACCAGGGTTTCATCGTCGGCCATGATGGCGTTTTTATACGCCATGAAGTGCTTGAAGCTGTTCACGCCATGCTCGCGCACGAGGGTGCCCATCTCTTCATGCACCTGCTCGCTCCACCAGGTGATCGCCACGTGGAAGGTGTAGTCGCCGGCCGCCTTGGCCGACCACTCGCGCCACTGGTGATAGGCCTCGATCAGCGACTGCTTCGGCGCGGGGATGACGAAGTCCATGATGGTGGTGGTGCCGCCCGCCAGCCCCGCCGCCGTGCCCGTGAAAAAATCGTCGGACGTCACGGTGCCCATGAAGGGCAAGTTCATGTGCGTGTGCGTGTCGATCCCGCCCGGCATCACGTACTGGCCGCCCGCATCGATCACGGTGGCGCCGGCGGGTGCCACAAGGTTCTCGCCGACGGCGGCGATGCTGTCGCCCTCGATCAGCACATCGGCGCGGAAGGCGCGGTCGGCGTTGACGACGGTGCCGCCACGTATCAGTGTAGTCATCTTGTCTCCTTTTTATGCGGGAAGATCAGGATTGCGGCGCCTGCTGCACGTGCGCCGCCACCTTGCCCTTCATCATGACGCCGTAGACGACGGCGGCGATGGCCACGCCCACGAACCAGGCGTAGGTGTAGACCGTTTTAAAGCCTTCGGCCACGTCGGGAAACGCCGTGGGAAAGGCCGCGTTCAAGAAGCCCGGGATGTTCGGCAGCACGGCGATGACGAAGGCGATCAGCGCCGCCATGTTCCAGCCATTGCCATACGAGTAGGCGCCGTCGTCGCGGTACAGCTGCCTGACGTCGAGCTGCGTCTTGCGCACGAAGTAATAGTCGACGATGAGGATGCCGGCGATGGGACCCAGCAGGGCCGAGTAGCCGATCAGCCAGGTAAAAATGTAGCCCTGCGTCGATTCGAGCACCTTCCACGGCATCATCACGATGGCGATGAAGGCCGTGATGTAGCCGCCCATCTTGTACGAAATCTGCTTCGGCGCCAGCGAGGAAAAATCGTACGCCGGACCTACCAGGTTGGCGGCCAGGTTGACGCTGACGGTGTCGATCAGCAGGATGATCAGGGCGATCAGCACGGCGGCGCCCGTCATGCGGCTGGCCAGGTCAACGGGATCCCAGATGGCCTTGCCATACATGACGACGGAGCCTGCCGTGACGATGACGGCCAGCATGGCGAGCAATCCCATGGGCACGGGCAAGCCGATCGACTGGCCGATCACCTGGTCGCGCTGCGTCTTGGCAAAGCGCGTGAAATCGGGAATGTTCAGCGCCAGCGTGGCCCAGAAACCCACCATGGCGGTCAGCGACGGCCAGAAGACGCTCCAGAACTGGCCCGCCTTTTTACCGCCGGGGATGAATTGCGACGGCTGGTCCAGCAGCGCGCTCACGCCGCCAGCCTTGCTGTGCACCCAGTACAGCAGCACGAAGCAGATGAGGATTTTCAGGGGTGCCGTGTAGGTTTCCAGCTTGCGGATCGATTCCATGCCGTGCAGGATGTAATAGAACTGGATGGCCCAGAAAGCCAGGAAGCACAGCAGCTGGCTGCCGTTGATGCCCAGGCCCGCGATCTTCTCGCCGCCCAGTTCATGCCCTATCAGCACGCCCATCAGGGTGTAGATCATCTGGCCGCCGAACCAGGTCTGGATGCCATACCAGCCGCAGGCGACGATGGCGCGCATCAGCGCCGGCAGGCGGGCGCCCATGGTGCCGAACGAGGCGCGCGCCAGCACCGCGTACGGGATGCCGTACTTGGTGCCCGCATGGCCGATCAGCAGCATGGGCAGGAGCACGATGGCGTTGGCGAGAAAGACCGTAAGCACGGCCTGGTAGCCGGACATGCCGCTGTCGATCAGGCTGGCCGACAGGGTATAGGCGGGTATGCACATCACCATGCCGACCCACAGCGCGGCGAAGTGATACCAGCGCCAGGTGCGCTGCGCCGCCGTGGTGGGCGCCAGGTCTTCATTCCAGAGTTGCGTGTTGCCTGAGTAGTCGTGGTTCACAGGGTGGCTCCATCGGTGAGACCGCTGGCGCGCGAAGGCGCCAGGGATACGGCAATGTGGAAACGGCTCGGCTGTTACGTAATCTAGCTTACTGCAAAGACGCGCCGCTGTTTATAAAATAAACACACGCAATAACCGTGCCCTATGCCGTCTCCGCCAACGCGCGGGGATTCCTGGGATCCTGCGTCCAGTTCATGTACGGCTTGCCCGTGGTCTGCGGCACCATCGTGATGCAGCCCTGCACCGGACAGGTGATTTCGCACAGGTTGCAGCCCACGCATTCGTCCTTGATGACTTCATAGCTGCGCGTGCCGGCGGCGTCGATCAGCTGCGCAATCGCCTGGTGCGAGGTGTCTTCGCAGGCCACGTAGCACTTGCCGCACTTGATGCAGTCGTCCTGGTTGATGTGTGCGATGACCTGGTAGTTCATGTCCAGGTATTTCCAGTCCGTCGTGTTGGCCACGGCCTTGCCGGAGAAGTCGCTGATGCGTTCATAGCCCTTCTCGTCCATCCAGCGCGACAGGCCATCCTTCATCTCTTCGACGATGCGGAAACCATGCAGCATGGCGGCCGTGCACACCTGCACGCAGCCGGCGCCCAGGGCGATGAATTCGGCCGCGTCGCGCCAGTTGCCGATGCCGCCGATGCCGGAAATGGGCAAGCCCCGGGTCTGCGGATCGCGGGCGATTTCCGCCACCATGTTGAGCGCGATGGGTTTCACGGCCGCGCCGCAATAGCCGCCGTGCGTGCTGGCGCCGCCCACGATGGGCAGGGCCACCATGCGGTCCAGGTCCAGCGAAGTGATGGAATTGATGGTGTTGATCAGCGAGACGGCATCGGCGCCGCCCGCCTTGGCCGCGCGCGCCGGCATGCGCACGTCGGTGATGTTCGGCGTGAGCTTGACGATGACGGGCAGGCGGCTGTGCTTCTTGCACCAGGCGGTGACCATCTGCACATACTCGGGCACCTGGCCCACGGCGGCGCCCATGCCCCGCTCCGGCATGCCGTGCGGGCAGCCGAAATTGAGCTCGATGCCGTCCGCCCCCGTCGCCTCGACCTTGGGCAGGATGTCGGCCCAGTAGTGCTCTTCGCACGGCAGCATCAGCGAGACGACGATGGCGCGGTCGGGCCAGTCTTTTTTCACCTGCGTGATTTCGCGCAGGTTGATCGCCAGCGAACGGTCGGTGATCAGCTCGATGTTATTAAAACCCACCACTTCGCGGTTCTTGCCATACAGGGCGGAATAGCGCGACGAGACGTTGACGGCGGCCGGGTCTTCACCCAGCGTTTTCCACACCACGCCGCCCCACCCCGCCTCGAAGGCGCGCACGACGTTATAGGCCTTGTCGGTGGGCGGCGCGGAGGCCAGCCAGAAGGGGTTTGGCGACTTGATGCCGCAAAATTCGATGCTGAGATCAGCCATTATGCAGCCTCCAGTTTGGTCAGTAAATCGGCATGGATGGCCAGCGCGGCCAGCTTGCCATGCTGGACGGCTTGCACCGTCAAGTCCTGCCCCGGCGCCACGCAGTCGCCGCCCGCGTAAATCCCCGGCAGCACCGTGCGAAAGCCCCCATCGACGGCGATCTTGTCGCCCTCGCGCTTCAGGAGCGACGCCATCGGGTCATGCAGCACCTCGCTATCGAGACTCTGGCCGATGGCCTTGAAGATGGCGTCGGCCGCCACGTCGAGCGTCTCGCCCGTGCCTGCCAGGCGCGTGCCTTGCATGGACGTCTTCTCGAAGCGCATGCCGGCCACCTTGCCCGCGCCATCGAGCAGCACATGCTGCGGCTGGGCCCACGTCAGCATGCGCACCTGGTTGGCCTTGGCGATCTCCTGTTCATGGCGGGTGGCCGTCATGGCGTCGAAACCGCGCCGGTACACCAGGGTGACTTCCTCGGCGCCCAGGCGCTGGATTTGCACGGCCATGTCGATGGCCGTATTGCCGGCGCCGATGACGATGGCGCGTTTCGGCACGGGCAGCGCGGCCAGGTCGTCCGCCTGGCGCAGGGCGGCGATATAGTCGACGGCGGCCAGCAGGCCCGGCGCATCCTCGCCCGTCAGGCCCAGCTTGCGGCTGGCGCCCAGTCCCAGGCCCAGAAACACGGCGTCGTACTGCGCGTGCAGGTCGCGCAGGTGCAGGTTCTCGCCCAGCACCTGGCGACATCGTATTTCAATGCCGCCTATGCCGAGCAGGAACGTGATTTCCTTTTGCGCGAAATCGTCCGTCAGCTTGTACTTGGCGATGCCGTATTCATTCAGGCCGCCCGCCTTGCCTTCCTTTTCAAAGATCACCACGTCGTGCCCCAGCATGGCCAGGCGGTGCGCGCACGACAGGCCGGCCGGTCCCGCGCCGACGACGGCGATCGTCTTGCCGGTAGATGCGGCGCGCTGGAACGGGTGGCTGGCAAAGTGCATGTGGTCGACGGCATGGCGCTGCAGCAGGCCGATTTTCACGGGCTGGCCTTCCGCGTCGTGGTTGCGCACGCAGACGTCTTCGCACAGGATTTCCGTCGGGCAGACGCGGGCGCAGCTGCCGCCCAGGATATTCTGCTTCAGGATGCCGGCGGCGGCGCCGTTGATATTCTTGTCGTGGATGTTGCGGATGAAGCTGGCCACGTCGATTTCCGACGGGCAGATGCGGCTGCACGGCGCGTCGTAGCAGTACAGGCAGCGGGCGCTTTCGATGGCAGCCTGGCGCGCGCTCAGGGGTGGCGCCAGGTCCGTGAAGTGGCCTGCCAGTTCTTCGTTGGGCAGGGCGGGATGCGGCAAATAGTTCAAAGACTCGATCATCGCGTATTCCTCTTGTTATATGCGGCCGGCTTGTGATTTGAAACCTTTACTTCATCTGGGGAAAAGCAAATTCCACACCAGCGCTGGCGGTATTCGGCCAGCGCTGCATCACGGCCTTGTGGCGCGTATAGAAACGCACGCCTTCGGGACCGTAGGCGTGGTGGTCGCCGAACAGGCTGCGCTTCCAGCCTCCGAAACTGTTGAAGGCCATCGGCACGGGCAAGGGCACGTTGACGCCCACCATGCCGACCTGGATCTGGCGCACGAATTCGCGCGCCACGCCGCCGTCGCGCGTGTAGATGGCCACGCCATTGCCATACTCGTTGGCGTTGATCAGGTTCACCGCATGCACCACGTCGGGCGAGCGCATCACGCACAGCACGGGGCCGAAAATTTCTTCCTTGTAGATGCTCATGTCGGGCGTCACGTGGTCGAACAGGGTTCCGCCGACGAAGAAGCCGTTTTCGCGTCCGGCCACCACGTGGTTGCGGCCATCGACGACCAGGGTGGCGCCCTGCTCCACGCCCTCTCCGATCAGCTTTTCAATACGCTGCTTGGCCGCGCCGGACACCACCGGCCCCATTTCCGCGCCATCGGCCATGCCGTCGCGCACTTTCAGTGCGGCCGTGCGCGTTGCCAGTGCATCGATCAATTTGTCGCCCGCGTCGCCCACCGCCACCACCACGGAAATGGCCATGCAGCGCTCGCCCGCCGAACCGTAGGCCGCGCCGATCAACGCGTCGACCGTCATGTCCATGTCGGCGTCGGGCATCACCACCATGTGGTTCTTCGCGCCGCCCAGCGCCTGCACGCGCTTGCCGCTGGCGCTGCCGCGCGCATAGATGTATTCGGCGATCGGGGTGGAGCCGACGAAGCTGATGGCCTGCACCACGGGATGGTCGAGCAAGGCGTCCACCGTCACCTTGTCGCCCTGCACCACGTTGAAGACGCCGTCCGGCAGGCCCGCATCCTTCAGCAATTTCGCGTGCAGCAGGGAGGCGGAGGGATCGCGTTCGGATGGTTTTAATACGAAGGTATTGCCGCAGGCGATGGCGACGGGGAACATCCACATCGGCACCATCACGGGAAAATTGAACGGCGTGATGCCGGCCACCACGCCTAGCGCCTGGCGCATGGACCAGGCGTCGATGCCGCGCGAAATCTGGTCCGTGAATTCGCCCTTCAACAGCTGCGGGATGCCGACGGCGAATTCCACCATCTCGATGCCGCGCGCCACTTCGCCCTGCGCGTCGGCGAAGGTCTTGCCATGCTCGCGCGTGAGCATGGCGGCAAAGTCGTCCGTGTGCTGCTGGCACAGCTGCAGGTAGCGGAACAGGACCCTGGCGCGCGTCAATGGCGGCGTGGCCGACCACGAGGGAAAGGCGGCGGCCGCCGCCTGCACGGCCGCATCGACTTCTGCGCTGGTGCCGAGCGCCACGCGGGCGACCGGCTCGCCCAAGGCGGGGTTGTAGACGTCGCCGTAGCGGCCGCTGCTGGTGTCGACCTGGGCGCCGTTGATGTAGTGGGTGATGGTGTCGAGATCGTTCATGGTGTTCCTTAGTCGAGATTTTTCAATACCTTGGCCAGCTTGCCAAACAGCTCGTCGACATGCTGTTTTTCCAGTACCAGCGGCGGCGACAGGGCGATGATGTCACCCGTCGTGCGTATCAGCACGCCATCGGCAAAGGCCTGCTTGAAGGCGTTGAAGGCGCGCGTGCCCGGCTTGCCCGCGACGGGGTCGAGCTCGATGCCGGCGATCAGGCCGATGCTGCGCAGGTCTATCACGTGCGGCAAGCCTTTCAGCGAGTGCACGGCGTCGCTCCAATATGCCTGCATCGCTTTGGCGTGGCCCAGGATGTCCTGCTCCTCGAATACCTGCAGGGTCGCCAGCGAGGCGGCGCAAGCCAGCGGGTGGCCGGAATACGTGTAGCCGTGGAACAATTCGATGCCGGCCGGCGCATCCATGAAAGCATCGTGGATGTACTGTTTGCTGAACACGGCGCCCATCGGCACCATGCCATTGGTCAGGCCCTTGGCCGTCGTCATCAGGTCCGGCTCGACGTCGAAATAGTCGGCCGCGAACGGCGTGGTCATGCGGCCGAAACCCGTGATGACTTCATCGAAGATCAGCAGGATGCCGTGCTTGGTGCACAGGTCGCGCAAGCGTTTCAGATAGCCTTTCGGCGGAATCAGCACGCCCGTGGAACCGGCCACGGGTTCGACGATGACGGCGGCAATGGTGGAGGCGTCATGCAGGGCAACGATGCGCTCCAGTTCATCGGCCAGGTGCGTGCCGTATTCCGGTTCGCCCACCGTGTAGGCATTCTTGTCGAGGTTATGCGTGTGCGGCAAATGGTCCACGCCCGGCAGCAGCGGGCCGAAGGTCTTGCGGTTGCCGCCGATGCCGCCCACGGAAATGCCGCCGAAGCCCACGCCGTGATAGCCGCGTTCGCGGCCGATCAGGCGCGTGCGCGCCCCCTCGCCGCGCGCCCGGTGATAGGCCAGCGCGATTTTCAGGGCCGTGTCCACCGCCTCGGAACCGGAGTTGGTATAGAAGACGTGGCCGAATTTATGGCCCGTGTAGTCCATCAGTTTTTCCGCCAGGTCGAAGGCGGCTGGATGGCCCATCTGGAAGGTGGGCGCGAAGTCCAGCTGGCCCACCATTTCGCGGATGGCACCGACGATCTTCGGCTGCGCATGGCCGCACGGCACGCACCACAGGCCGGCCGTGCCATCGAGGATGGCGTTGCCATCGACGTCCTTGTAATACATGCCTTCGGCCGATACCAGCAAGCGCGGATGGGCCTTGAAATCACGATTGTTCGTAAACGGCATCCAGAATGCCGACATCGATTCCGGCCTTGTTTCGTTCATGACCTTCTCCTTGGGATGGGCTGCCGCGGCGCCAAGATCGTTTTTGACGAAGCGTAAAATAATTTACCAGTTGGCAAAAAGCTGATGTAATAATAGACAGGCCATCCCCAATGGCACAGATACACAAACGGCAAAGTATCCCAACCGTACAGGTCAAAAAACCACTACAGTTTTGTGCAAGGCAGCATAAGGAGCCACCGTGAAGCACAGCGACAGCACAGACGATGCTCCCGAGCAAGCCAGCGGCTGGCCCGTGCTGGACATCGACCGCCAGAAGAAGGGCGGCCTGGTCGAGCAGATCGTGATCGCCATCAGCGTCATGGTCGGCAGCCGCGCCCTGCGCATCGGCACGCGCATGCCTTCCGTGCGCCAGTTCGCCCGCAGCAATGGCGTGTCGACGTTTACCGTCGTCGAATCATACGACCGCCTGGTCAACCTCGGTTTGCTGTCGTCGCGGCGCGGTTCCGGCTATTTTGTCGCGCGCCACGATATCGCCGCATCGCCACAAACCGCCATGCACGCCAGTCCCACGGCCATCGACGCCCTCACGCCTGACCTGTATTCGGGCGTGTCGGAAGCGCTGCCCGTGGGCGCGGGCTGGCTGCCGCCCGAGATGTATGGCGAGGCGACGGTGCTCGACGCCGTGCGCCAGGCCATGCGCATTCCCGCCAGCCGCCTGCGCGGCTATGGCCACCCGCTCGGCTTCCCGTCGCTGCGCCAGCACCTGGCCGCACACCTGTCGGAAGAGCTGTTCCAGGTCGAGCCGGACCAGGTCCTGCTGACGCATGGCGCCACGCATGCATTTGACCTGATCCTGCGCAGCCTGACCAAGCCGGGCGACACGGTGCTGGTGGAAGATCCCGGCTACAGCAATTTGCAGTCGCTGATACGCCACCATGGCTGCATCCCCGTCGGCATTGCGCGCGGCGAGGCGGGCCTCGATCTCGAGGCGCTGGCGCTGGAAGCGGCGCGCACGCAGCCCAAGCTCATGTTCGTCAACACGGTACTGCAAAATCCGCTGGGCACGTCCTTGAACCAGGCGCAAACGCACCGCTTGCTGGCACTGGCCGAGCAATTCGATTTCTGGCTGGTGGAAGACGATATCTACCGCGAACTGGCGGCGCGCGGCGAGGCATCGCTGGCGGCCATGGATGGCTTGCGCCGCGTGATCCGCGTGGGCAGCTTTTCCAAGACCCTGTCGCCCGTGCTGCGCGTGGGATCGATTTGCGCCTCGCCGTCGCTGGTGGCCGAACTGGTGCGCGTCAAAATGCTGGCGGGGCTGACGACGTCGGAAATCAACGAGCGCGCCGTCTACCACGCCGTGTCCGCGCGGCCCTACAAGCGGATGGTCGAGCGCCTGGTGGCGCAGCTCGATGCGGCCCGCGAACGCAGCATCGACTGCCTGGCGCAGGCCGGCATGGCGCCCGTGGCGCGTCCGCGCGGCGGCATGTTCGTCAGCGCCGGCTGGCCCGATATCCAGACGCCGGAATGGAACGGGAAAATCATCGCCGACATGGCCTTGAAGGCGGGAATCCTGCTGTCGCCCAACGAATTTTTCACGCTGCGCGCGCCCGAGACGGTGTGGTTCCGCTTCAACGTGGCCTACACCGATACACCCGTGCTGCAAGCCTTCCTGCAATCGATCCGTCCACGCTAGAGAACCCGCCATGGCCAGCGACAAATCCCCTGCCCTTCCCGTGAAAAACGCCGGCGGCCGGCGCCTGCAGAACCGCGACCGCCTGGAGGCGGACATCCTCGAACAGGCGGTGCGCGTGTTCGCGGAAAACGGCTACGAGGGCGCATCGATCGCCACCATCGCCGAGCGGGCCGGCCTGTCGAAGCAGAACCTGATGTACTACTTCCCGTCCAAGCAGCTGCTGTACCAGCGCGTGCTCGACGACGTGCTCGACGACTGGCTGGCGCGCATGGACATGCTGGCCAGCGGGCATGACGAGCCGGGCGACGTGCTGCGCGCGTATATCGGCGCCAAGCTGCGCTTTTCGCGCGAACAGCCGTGGGCGTCGCGCGTGTACGCGCTGGAAGTGATCAACGGGGCGCCGCTGTACGGCGCGCAGATACGCGACAGGGTCGTGCCCCTGCTGCGCAAGGATATCGCCGTCTTCGAGGCCTGGATCACGGCCGGCAAGATCGCCCCCGTCAACGCCACGCACCTGATGTTCACCATCTGGGCCATGACGCAATCGTACGCGGATTTTTCAGCGCAGATGATCCTGGTGCTGGAGCGCAAACAGCTCACGCGCAAGGATTACGAAGAGGCGGAAACCCTCATCACGCACATGGTGCTGGCGGCCGTCTCCATGCCGCCGGCAGACGAAAAAAAACCGCCCTGACAGGCGGTTTTCCGAAGGAGGCGACGGCTTACGCTGCCGCCTTGTTCTTGCGGCGGCGTGCCATGAAGCCGACCAGGCCCAGGCCGGCCAGCAGCATCGCATAGGTTTCCGGTTCCGGCACGGCCGAGACATAACCGGCCACGTTGGTGGCGTTGAAATAATGATTGGCGTTGACCTGGATGTTCGACGCCCAGTTGCCCACCACCACGTTGCCGTTGATCTGGCCACCACCGCCAGCCAGGTTCGCCAGCGGCGCCAGTACGCTGCCGTACAGGCCAACGTTACTCAAGGTCAGGTTCTTCGCTTCGTAGAAGTTGTACAGGACATTGTAATTCTTAAAACCATCATAGCCGCCGCTCAAGGTCACGTCCGTGCCGCTGATGTTGAGGATCAGCGTGTCGTTCGTGTGCAGGTTGCTGAACTTGAAGTTGTTCACCGAGCCCAGGGCCGCGGAAGTCAGGTCGAACACTTGCACGTTGCCCGTGCCGCCCTTCAGGGTCATGCCGCCGTAGGCCACGGAGCTGCTGCCCGTGGATGCCACTTTCGCCAGCGAGGTCGAGGTATTTTTCAGCTGCGCCGAGGTCGAGGCGAACGACACGGGCGACGTCGTCGTCTTGGTCGCCGTGTTCAGGCCCACGCTGCTCGTCGTCGTGCTGCCGCCCACATAGTAATTGCCGTTCTTGATCGAACCGGAGCTGTAGTTCAGGTTGCCGCCGACCACCAGCGCATAGCCGGAATTGCCATGCGCAACATAGGCGTCCTTGTTCTTGTCATTGATCGAATAGCTCGATGCATTGAGATTGCCGGCGACCAGCACGCCGCCTTCGACATCGCTGCCGGACGCGCTGAAGTTGCTCAGGGAATACAAATTGGCGCCACCGATCCCCAGATCGACAACACCGGCTTGCGCGGCGCCGGCGGCGAACACGGTCGACAGAACGAGGAGGAGTGGCAATTTTGGCACGGTTGACATTTTTATTTCCAAAAAGAAAATTAACTTGACGCCAGAATATCATATTCATCGGATTTAAGATGTCGCTAGCCAACAACTTTTGTAACAATTATGAAAACATAGTTGCTTAATGGAAATCATTATCAGAGCGTTGCCCGGGAAACGCCGCTGACGTCAGGCTTACGCATGCAACAGAGGGGTAAACAGCCGCCTGTTCAAGGTTTTCAATATTGCTTAGCAACCTGGCCGACAAGTGCTACGATCGCGGCAGCGCCAGACCAGGCCGGACCACAGATTACGACATCATAAGGATGAAGCACGCATGAAACGATTGTCCCTAGGCGCACTGATGCTGGCATATGCCTGCGGCGCGCAAGCCGATGTGTTCAACATGATCGAGAACCAGCCGCTCAGCGAAACGTGGCTCAACGCGGGCTTTTATTCGTACCATTTCCAGCGCGACAAGGGCTTGAACGACAGCAACCCGGGCCTGGGCGCCGAGTACCGTTTTTCCACTGTTGCCTCGGCCACGGCCGGCCGCTTCTACAATAGCGACCGCGGGTACTCGAACTACCTGGGCGTGTATTACCAGCCCATCCAGATGGGACCGTTTCGCGTGGGCGCCGTCGTTGGTGGCTTCAATGGTTATCCGAAGATGCGCGACGGCGGCTGGTTTCCCGCCCTGGTGCCCACCATCAGCTATGAATACCAGCGCGTGGGCGTGAATATCGCCATCGTGCCGTCGTACAAGGACCGGCTGTATGGCGCCCTCAGCTTCCAGCTCAAGCTGAAAGTCTTCGAGTAACGGCCTGTCGCCGCAGATCGTCGTTCGTGCCGCCCAACATGCCATTCGTCGCAGACAGGCTGCAGGCAGGAACATGCCTGGCTATAGTTGCTTCATCGCCAGGCCATCATGACGGCAACGGCACTCAACGACGACAGGAGAGCAGCATGAAAGACATCAATTCGGCACCCGGCAGCACATCCTTTTCCGCCTTCTGGAACGAGCTGTGCGGCTATGCGCGCCAGGGCCTCGATGCCCTGGCGGCCATGTCCTGGCCCATGCTGCTCGCTTGCGCCATCGGCCTGGCCTTCGTCATCACCATCCTGCCACTGGCCCTCACGCTGTTCGTCATCTTCCTGCTGCTGAAATGGGCCGGCAATGCGGGCGGCTTCAGCTGGGACAAAAAAACGGCGCAGCCGGAACAGCCGCCCCAGGCGTGACGCGCTTGTAGGGCGGACGGGAGTGGCATATAGTGAAGCGCGGCCATGACAGGTATCAATACCCTTGCCGTCAATACCCGTCATGGTGAACGCAATGCAGCATTCACGATCGAAACTACTCCATTCCCCTACAGGAGTTTCCATATGACCACGACAGCAAAAGCCACGAGGGCCACCACCATTCCCTGCCTGCGCTACCGCGATGCGCCAGCGGCCATCGACTGGCTATGCAAGGCATTCGGTTTTGAACAACAGCTGGTCGTCCCCGACAGCGACGGCGGCATCGCCCATGCCCAGCTCAGCTATGGCAACGGCATGATCATGCTTGGCTCCGTGGTCGATGGCGAGTATGGCCGCCTGATGAAGCAGCCAGGCGAAATCGGCAATGCCAACACGCAAAGCTGCTACCTGGTCGTCAGCGACGCCGACGCCGTCTACCGCCAGGCGCGCGAAGCGGGTGCCGAGATCGTGCTCGACATCAAGGATGAAGATTACGGCGGACGCGGCTTTACTTGCCGCGATCCGGAAGGCCACATTTGGAGCCTGGGCACCTACGACCCATGGTGAAACGGAGAACAATGATCATCAGTACCATCGCCGCCGCCAGCTTCGTGCTGGCTGGCGGCTTCCTGTCCGCTCCCGTCCTCGTTGACGAACATCTCAACCGCACCCATCCCCCTTCCGGCAAGGCAGCATCGGCGGCCAGCGTGGCCCTGCACCAGAGCCTGTGGATCGCCGACCTGCACGCGGACAGCCTGCTGTGGCAGCGCGACCTGAACCGCGACAGCCAGCGCGGCCACGTCGACTTCCCCCGCCTGCAGCGGGCCAACGTGGCGCTGCAAGCCTTTTCCGTCGTCACCAAGACGCCGCGCAAGATGAATATCGAGCGCAATGGCAGCGACACGGACAACATCACGGCCTTGGTCGTGGCGCAAGGCTTGCCGCCGGCCACCTGGAACAGCCTGCTGGCGCGCGCCACTTACCAGGCCGACGAACTGCGCCAGCAAGCGGCCAGGAGCGATGGCAAGATGCGCGTCATCGGCAGCCGCGCGCAGCTGCGCAGCTTCATCGCCGCGCGCGACACCGATCAGCGCCTGCTGGCCGGCTGGCTGACGCTGGAAGGCGCGCATGCGCTGGAAGGCAAGCTGGACAACCTCGACACCTTGTACCGGGCCGGCTTCCGCATGGCCGCGCCCACGCATTTCTTCGACACGGAAATCTCCGGCTCCCAGCACGGCTTGAAAAAAGGCGGCTTGACGCCGCTGGGCAGGCAATGGCTGCGCGCCATGGAGCAGCGCAGGATGATCGTCGACCTGGCGCACGCCTCGCCGGCCACCATCGACGACGTCTTGAGCCTGGCGAAACGCCCCGTGATGGTGTCGCACACGGGCGTGCGCGGCACCTGCGCCAATGGCCGCAATCTCAGCGACGCACAGCTGAAACGCATCGCCGCCCAGGGCGGCCTGGTGGGCATCGGCTTCTGGAACACGGCCGTCTGCGGCAAGGACGTGGCGTCGATCGCGCGCGCCATCGTCTACACGGTCAAGCTGGTCGGCGCGCAGCACGTGGCCTATGGCTCGGATTTCGATGGCGCCGTCACCACCGCCATCGACGCGGCCGGGCTGCCGCGCCTGACGCAGGCGCTGCTCGACGCGGGCCTGTCGGAAGCGCAGATCCGCCGCGTCGCCGGTGAAAACGTGCGCGACTTTTTACTGCAAAACCTGCCGGACGACGACGCCTAAGCGAGTGCGTCGATCAACGCCTGGCTCGCCACCTTGCGCGGCCGGATGCGGATCAGCTTGCGGTACAGGGGCGGCATGGCGTCGCACAGCGCCAGCAGCGCGTCTTCGTCCATGGCCGGACGCACATACTGGAATTGTGCGGGATTATTTTCCGGCAGCGCCCCTTCCATCGTGGAGCCATAGGCGCCCAGGGTCATGAAACTGGCGGCGCTGTCGTCCGGGCCGATGGCCAGCACGAAGGTGCCGTGCTTGGGGTGGCACAGATAGCGTTTGATCTCGTCCTGCAGCGCCGGCGCCGCGTTCGCCATCAACTCATAGCGCAGCTGGGCGTACTGGCGCGTGCATTCCATGAACGGCGTGCGGATGGCCGATTGCGCCACTTTTCCCGGCATGCACAGCAGCAGGTTGCCGAAGGAATCGAGCAAGGCAGCCGCATCGCCCTGCCCGCCATCGCGCAGGTCCTGTTCCATGGCCGCCTGCAGGAACGGCGCCAGGCCCGCATCAGGCGCATGCGGCGCGCAGCGGTAAGTGAGGGCATCGGGATAACGCCGGCGCAAGGCGCGCACCACGGGATGCTCGAACGGCAAGGTGGCAGGGTCGCGCCGCTGCTCGTCGTCGCCGGCGTTCAGCAGCTGCATCACCTGCGCCGACGTCGATTCGAACACCAGCGAACACAGGGCCTGCGTGGCTTCGTGGATGCTTTTGCCGATGAAAAAAGACTTGGGCGCGGCGCCGGAGGGCACGCGCGCATAGTCGGTGGCGCCGCGCACGGCCGGATAGCAGAAGCTGCGCCCCGCCTGCGCCCGCAGCGGCGCCGGCAAGGCCGTGAAGATGGCGGCGCCATCGTAGTTGATGCCTGCCTTGGCGTCGGGAGCGGCCGCCACGACGTTGAAGCCGGCGGCCAAAATCGCGCCCGTGCACATGCAGCACGGGTCGAGCGAAGTGACGATGGTCAGCTCGCCGGGCGGCGGCAAGGGTGTGCCCTTGGCCCGTTCGGCAAAATACCAGTCCACCAGCTGGCGTTCGCCATGCGCGGTGGGATCGAACACCAGGCCCTGGCGCACGACGTTGTTGTGCATCGATTGCAGCACATTGCCGGCCCCATCGAGCAGCACGCCGCCCACGCCGAACGTGCCTTGCGTCTTGGCCGCCAGCGCTTCGGCCGCGGCTATCGCCACAGCGGCCTGAATGTCAATCGTCTTGTTCAAGCGGATCCTGTTACTTCATGTCCAGGTCGGAATTGCCGAAGCCGTGCGGCAGCAGCCAGCCCGCCGTCACTTCCATGATGTCGTTCTTCAGGTTCGTCAGGATCACCGGCAGGTCGGCGCCGCCCATCTCGAAGATCACCTGGCGGCAGGCGCCGCATGGCGAGATCGGTTCGGCCGTGTCGCCCGTGACAGCCAGCCTGGCGAAGTCGCCCGGCTTGCAGCCATGCGCGACGGCGCTGAAGAATGCCGTGCGCTCGGCACAGTTGCACAGGCCATAGGCGGCGTTTTCCACATTACAGCCACGGAAGACGCGGCCATCCTTGCACAGCAGCGCCGCGCCCACTTTAAAGCGCGAGTATGGCGCGTACGCCAGTTCGCGCCCTGCATTGGCTTCAGCGATCAGTTCTTGGTTGTTCATTTTTTCTGCAATACCTTTGAAATCATTAAGGCCGGGGTCAGACCCTCAACACCGCTGACACATAGTTCAGCGCTATCGCAAACGGGGTTCTGACCCCAGTTGTCGACTACGGTCGAATGGTACGGTAAATCACCGGATTGGCCGCCAACGCCACGGCGCTGATGGCATACGCATCCTGGATTTCCTTGACGGCTTGCTGCGCCGCCGCTTCCGTGCGCGCGTGCACCATGGCCAGCGGCTGGCCGACGGCCACCTGCTCGCCCAGTCCCACCAGGTCCGTCAGGCCGACGGCAAAATCGATGCTGTCCGTCGGACGGCGGCGCCCGCCACCGAGGGCGACGACGGCCAGGCCGATGGCGCGGCAATCGCGCACATTGGCATAGCCGGCGGACAAGGCCGGCGCCGGCACGACGAACGGTGCCTGTTCCAGGTGCTTGTCCGGGTTGTCGACCAGGTCGGCCGGGCCGCCCAGGGCGGACACCATGCGCGAGAAGCGCTCGGCCGCTTCGCCCGAATCGAGGACCGCCACCAGCTTGGCGCGCGCCTCTTCCTCGGTGGCGGCCAGGCCGCCCAGCACCAGCATCTCGGCGCACAGCGCCAGGGTCACTTCGTGCAGACGCGCGGGACGCGAGCGGCCCGTCAGGTAATCCATGGCGCCGCGCACTTCCAGCGCATTGCCGGCGTACGGCGCCAGCGATTCGTTCATGTCCGTCAAAATGGCCGACGTCTGCATGCCCGCGCCATTGCCCACGGCGACGATGCTCTCGGCCAGCTCCACCGATTTGTCGTAGGTCGGCATGAAGGCGCCGGTGCCCACTTTCACGTCCATCACCAGCGCGTCCAGGCCGGCCGACAGCTTCTTCGACAGGATGGAGCCGGTGATCATGGCCACCGACTCCACCGTGGCGGTGACGTCGCGGATGCTGTAGAAACGCTTGTCGGCCGGCGCCAGTTGCGCCGTCTGGCCGATGATGGCCACGCCGATCTCCTGTACCACCTTGCGGAACAGTTCATTGTCCGGCACCGTGCAGTAGCCGGGAATGGCATCGAACTTGTCCAGCGTGCCGCCCGTGTGGCCCAGGCCGCGGCCCGAGATCATCGGCACGTAGCCGCCGCACGCGGCCACCATGGGGCCCAGCAGCAGCGAGACCACGTCGCCCACGCCGCCCGTCGAATGCTTGTCGACGACGGGGCCCGGCAGGTTCAGCGTACGCCAGTCCAGCACGTGGCCGGAATCACGCATGGCCAGGGTGAACGCCACGCGTTCATCCATGTTCATGTCGTTGAAATAGACAGCCATGCCCAGCGCCGCGATCTGGCCTTCGCTGACGCTGCCGTCAGTGATGCCGCGCACGAAAAACTGGATTTCCTCGGCGCTCAGCACGCCCTTGTCGCGCTTCTTGCGGATGATTTCTTGGGTTAAAAACATGGAATAGCTCCAATAATGAGATCTGGGGTCAGTGCCTGCGGCGCTGACCCCAGCTTTGCAACGCTAGTTGTCCATCAGACGCCGTAAGGAATCCACACGTTTTTCACTTGCGACGCATGCGCCAGCACGGCGCGGCCGCCGCTTTGGGCCGCGCTGTACCAGTCGCGGCCCTTGGCGCCGCCGACCCAGGTGCGCTTCAGGGTGCCGGCCGACAGGCGCTCGACTTCCGCGCAGCCTTCCGCCGAACCGTCATGGCGCCAGACGGCGTCGATGTCGGCGTGCGTGGCCAGGGTGCGTGCCAGTTCATCGGCGTTGCCGCTGATGATGTTGACGACGCCGCCAGGCAGGTCGGACGTGTCGAACACCTGGTACAGGTCCAGCGCGGAGAGCGGATGCGCTTCCGACGGCACCACCACCACGCGGTTGCCCAGCGCGATGGCCGGCGCCACCAGCGAAATGAAGCCCAGCAAGGGTGCTTCGTTCGGGCAGACGATGCCGATCACGCCAACGGCTTCATTGAGCGCCACGGTGATGCCCTTGGTGGGCGGCTGGTGCGCCAGGCCGTCGTACTTGTCGGCCCAGGCGGCATAGTAGAACAGGCGTTCGATCGATGCCTGCACTTCCTTCTCCGGGTTTTTGCTGCCCGTCATGGCGGCGATGCGGGCGGCGAATTCGTCGGCGCGCGCTGCCAGGTTCTCGGCGATGTAGTACAGCACTTGCGCGCGGTTGTGCGCCGTGGCGCCGGTCCAGCCGGACGCCTTGTGCGCCGCCTCGACGGCGTTGCGGATGTCCTTGCGGCTGCCCACGCCCACTTCGGCCAGCAGGGCGCCGTTCGCGCCAAACACGGGGGCGCTGTAGGCGCTGTCAGGGCGCGCCTGCTTGCCGCCGATGTACATCTTGGCCGTGCGGTCGATGGCGAAGGGATCGGCGGCTGCCGGCTTCGCATTGCCCTTGGCTTTCGCTTCCACCACCGGCAGGGCCGGGCGCGCGTCTTCGGCCAGGGCCGTCATGTATTCCAACATGCCTTCGCGTCCGCCTTCACGGCCGAAGCCCGATTCGCGGTAGCCGCCGAAGCCGCACGCCGCGTCGAACTGGTTGGCGCTGTTGATCCACACCACGCCGGCCTTGATGGCGGGCGCGATGTCCAGCGCCAGGCTGATCGACTCCGTCCACACGCTGGCGGCCAGGCCGTACACCGTGTTGTTCGCCAGCTGCACCGCTTCTGGCGGCGTGCGGAAGCTCATGGCCACCAGCACGGGGCCGAAGATTTCAGCCTGCGCCACGGCGGCGGAAGTGGACGCGCCCGTGATCAGGGTCGGCGGGAACCACGAGCCGTCGGCAGGCAGTTCGCACGCCGGTTGCCACACGTCGCAGCCTTCGGCCTTGGCCGAAGCGACCAGCGCGGCGATGCGCTGGCGCTGCACGGGGTCGACCAGCGCGCCCACGTCCATCGATTTATCCAGGGGCGAGCCCAGACGCAGGTTTTCCATGCGCGCGCGCACCTTGTTCAGGAAGCGCTCCTGGATCGATTCCTGCACCAGCAGGCGCGAACCGGCGCAGCACACTTGGCCCTGGTTGAACCAGATCGAATCGACCAGGCCTTCCACGGCGCCGTCCAGGTCCGCGTCTTCAAAGACGATGAATGGCGACTTGCCGCCCAATTCGAGAGACAGCTTCTTGCCGCTGCCTGCCGTCGCCTCGCGGATCAGACGGCCCACTTCCGTCGACCCCGTAAAGGCGATCTTGTCGACGCCAGGATGGTTGACGATGGCCGAGCCCACGCGGCCGTCGCCGGTGACGATGTTGACCACGCCGGCCGGCACGCCCGCCTGCACGCACAGTTCGGCGAACAGCATGGCGGTAAGCGAGGTGAATTCGGCCGGCTTGAAGACCACCGTGTTACCGGCCGCCAGGGCCGGGGCGATTTTCCACGACAGCATCAGCAGGGGGAAATTCCACGGCACGATCTGCCCCACCACGCCCACGGCGCGGTAGTCGGCGAATTCTTCCGACTGCAGCTGCGCCCATCCCGCGTGGTGGTAGAAGTGGCGCGCGGCCAGCGGCAGGTCGATATCGCGCGTTTCGCGGATGGTCTTGCCGTTGTCCAGGGTTTCCAGCACGGCGAACAGGCGCGCATGCTTTTGCAGCAAACGGGCCAGCGCGTACATGACTTTGGCGCGGCCATGGCCGCCCATGCCCTGCCACACGGGCTGCGCGCGGCGTGCCGCTGCCACGGCGCGTTCCACGTCCGCGTCAGTGGCTTGCGTCAGTTCGGCCAGCTGCGTGCCGTCGGCAGGATTGGTCGAGGCGAACAGCTCGGCCGGCTCGCTCCAGGCATTGTCGATGAACAGGCCGAATTTGCGCTGGTGGCCGTCCAGCCACGCCTGTGCTTCTTTTTGACTTTCGGGAGCAGGGCCGTAGTCCATAGTAGTGAGAATCTCGTTAATTGTAGGCATGACGATTGTTCTTTAAGGTTGTGCGTGACGATGATTGGCCGAGTAGCTGCCGGTGACGTAGTGCTCGAGCTGGCGCTCGATGTCGGTCAGCAGGCTGGAAGCGCCGATGCGGAACAGGTGCGGCTGCAGCCATTCGTTGCCCAGTTCTTCCTTCATCAGGGTCAGGTATTGCAGCGCGCTCTTGGCCGAGCTGACGCCGCCGGCCGGCTTGAAGCCCACCTGGAAACCCGTCTGCTCGTGGTACTCGCGGATCGTGCGCACCATCGTCAGGGCCACGGGAATGGTGGCGTTCACGCCCTCCTTGCCGGTGGAAGTCTTGATGAAATCGGCGCCGGCCATCATGCACACCCACGAGGCCTTGGCCACGTTTTCCAGGGTCAGCAAGTCGCCCGTGGCGAGAATCGCCTTCACGTGCGCTTCGCCGCACGCCTTGCGGTAAGCCAGCATTTCGTCGTACAGCACTTGCCAGTTGCCGTTCAAAACGTGCTGGCGCGTGATGACGATGTCGATCTCGGAAGCGCCGGCGGCGACCGACAGTTCGATCTCGCGCAGCTTCGTTTCCATGCTCGTCAGGCCGGCCGGGAAACCCGTCGACACGGCGGCGATGGGCAAACGGCCCTGGATGACTTTCACGGCTGGGGCGATCATCTCGTGGTACACGCACACGGCGCCAGTGCTCAAGTCGGTCAGGCCCAGCGCGGCCATCAGGTCGGCGCGCAGCGGGCGCATGGCCTTCATGCACAGGCGCTCGACGCGGCCCGGCGTATCGTCGCCGCCCAGGGTGGTCAGGTCGATCATCTGGATGGCTTTCACCAGCCAGGCGGCCTGGTATTCTTTTTTCACCGTGCGGCGGTTCGCCAGGCTGGCAGCGCGGCGGTCCGTCGCGGCGCGGTTGACGCGGATCTGGTTGATCCAGCCCAGGTCGAGGCCGATGGCTTCGTTACGCTTGAAGTCGGGGTGCATGAGTGTCATAACAAGCTGGTTCCATTAGCAAGTGGTGGTACGCCAAGGTGCTTGGCGAGGGTTTGGCCAATATCGGAGAACGTCTCGGAAATACCCAGTGCGCGCGGGGCGACGCCGGGACCGAAGAAGATCATCGGAATGTGTTCGCGGGTGTGGTCGGAGCCGTGCCAGGTAGGGTCGCAGCCATGGTCGGCGGTGATCACGACCAGGTCGCCTTCCTTCAGCTTGGCCATGAATTCCGGCAGGCGCGCATCCATTTCGCGCAGCGCGTCGGCATAGCCCTCGACGTTGCGGCGGTGGCCGAAAGCCTGGTCGAAATCGACGAAGTTCACAAAAGTGAGCGACTTGTCCTGCACTTCATCGGCCGTCTTCAACAGCGCTTCGAACAGCGCCATGTTGTCGACGCCCTTGACGACGCGCGAGATGCCCTGGGTGGCGAAAATGTCGCTGATCTTGCCCAGGCCGACGACTTCGCCGCCCGCATTCTTGACGTGGTCGAGCAGGGTGGGCGCAGGTGGCGCGACGGCGTAGTCGTGGCGGTTGGAGGTGCGCGTGTAATTGCCGTTGCTGCCCGTGAACGGGCGGGCGATGACGCGGCCGATGTTGTACGGCTCGACCAGCTTGAAGGCCATTTCGCACACTGCGTACAGGCGTTCGAGGCCGAACGATTCTTCGTGCGCGGCGATCTGCATCACCGAGTCGCCCGAGGTATAGATAATCAGCTTGCCGGTGGCGACGTGTTCATCGCCATGCTTGTTGATGATGTCCGTGCCCGAGGCATGGCAGTCGCCGAGGAAGCCCGGCACGCCCGACATGGCTTTCAGCTTGTCGGTCAGGTCGGCCGGGAACGACGGCGTGGTGCGGGGGAAGTAGCCCCAGTCGAATTCGACGGGCACGCCGGCGATTTCCCAGTGGCCGCTCTGCGTGTCCTTGCCGGTGGAGCGCTCGCGCGCCGCGCCGTAGGCGCCCGTGAAACCATCGCGCTGGTCGAAGCCGGTGGCCCATTCGCCGCTGGCCAGGTGGGCGGCGGCGCCCAGGCCCAGGCGTTCCATGTTCGGGAGTTTCAAGGTCTTGCCGCTTTTGGCGACAGTGCTGGCAATATGGCCAAAGGTATTGGCACCTGCGTCGCCATACTTGGCGGCGTCTGGCGTCGCGCCAAGGCCGAAGGAATCAAGCAGGAGGATAAATGCGCGTGACATGATAAGGCTCGCTTTATGGAGTGATGCAAAGGTGATGCGGACAGTGTAGGCCGGATTTTTCCGGCCTGCCGCGCGGCAGCGCCAGTGCCTGGCGCGCCGCTGCTGCGTCAAGAAGGTGCTCAGGCTTGCGGCGTGGCCGAGACGGTGGCCAGGAAAGCCAGGATCAGCTTGACCAGGTCTTTCGCGCCGATGGCCGCGTACTTCAGGGTTTGTTCGTGCGACAGGGCGAATGGCGACATGCCTTCTGCCAGGTTGGTGATGACGGACACGCCCACCACTTTCAGGTCGCAATGACGGGCCGACACCACTTCCGGCACCACCGACATGCCGACCGTGTCGGCGCCCAGGCGGGCCATCATGCGGATCTCGGCGGCCGTCTCGAAGTTCGGGCCCGGGTAGGCGACGAACACGCCTTCATGCAGGGTGATGCCGTTCGACGCGGCCGTTTCCTTGACCAGCTTGCGCAGGTCCGCATCGTAGGCATTGGCCATGCTGAAGAAGCGCGGGCCGAAGCGGTCGTCGTTCGGGCCGACCATCGGCGTGCCTGGCAGCAGGTTGATATGGTCGCTGATGGCGACCAGGCTGCCAGCGTCCACTTCAGGACGCAGCGAACCGGCGGCGTTGGTGACGAACAGCATTTCGCAGCCCAGCAGTTTCAAGGTGCGGATGGCGCTCGTCATGACGCCCATGCCATAGCCTTCATAGAAGTGGCCGCGGCCCTTCATGCAGACGACGGCGACGCCCGACAGGGTGCCCACTACCAGCTCGCCCGCATGGCCATGCACGGTGCTGATCGGAAAGCCCGGCAATTCGTCAAAGCTGATGCTGACGGCGTCCGTCATCTGCTCGGCCAATACGCCCAGGCCGGAACCGAGGATCATCGCCACGCGCGGCTTGAAATTTTCAGGAGCGCGGGCACGGATGATTTCGGCGGCGTGGAAAGGGGCGTTGTTCGACATGGTTATCCTCTGATTGACTAATGATGATGGTTGCTGCCTGCTCGGCAGTACAAGGCAAGATGCTGCGGCCCAGGCATCGGGTATGCATGGTGCTACGGGTATATCGAAATGCGTATGGCTGCTATTGGCCGCCACTATGCATCAAACGGAATATGTATGGCAAATACCATTTTTCTTGCCCATTTATACAATTCAAATATAAATGGCCGATATTATAGTCCAGGCAAGCCCTTGCCCGCCAGCCGCCGCCAATTCCCCGCAATGCCCGGAAAATGTATGGATTCCATGGCCGGCACGCATGACGCCGCGCACGCCGGGCCTGAACTTGACACCCTCTTGACACAAGCAAGACAAATGTTTACAGTCGCAAACAAATGTTCAACCCTCAGCGAAAACCTTGTGACCGATATCAATAAAAAAGACCAGTTATATACGCTGATCCGCAACAACCCCTTCATCTCGCAGCAAGACCTGGCGAGCGAACTGGGCTTGTCGCGCTCGGCCGTCGCCGGCCATATCGCCGGACTGATCCGTGAACGTCGCCTGCTGGGACGCGCCTATGTGCTGCCCGACAGCCGTCCCGTCCTGTGCATCGGCGCCGCCAACCTGGACCGCAAGATGCGCACCCTGGCCACCTTACAGATGGGCACGTCCAATCCCGTGCGCTCGGAAGAGGTATTTGGCGGCGTGGGCCGCAATATCGCGGAAAACCTGGCCCGCTTGTCGCTGCCCGTCGCCTTGCTGACGGCGCTGGGCGACGACGCGGCCGGCCACGCCCTGCAAACGCATGCGGAAGAGGCCGGCATCGACATGCGCGGCAGCTTGCATTTGAGCAATACCAGCAGCGGCACCTACACGGCCGTGCTGGACGAACATGGCGAAATGCTGCTGGCCATGGCCAACATGCAGCTGTATGAACAACTGACGCCCGCTTTCCTGCACAGCCGCCAGCCGCAACGCGCCGCCGCCGCCCTGACCGTGTGCGACCTGAACCTGGGCCACGATAGCGTGCAGGCACTGCTGGCTGATGCGCGCCAGGACGCCGGCCAGGGCAGCAGCCTGGCCGCGCCGCTGGTCATCATCGCCGTCTCGCAGCCGAAGATGGCGCACCTGCCGCAGGACCTGGCGGGCCTGCGCCTGCTGATCCTCAACCGGGGCGAGCTGGAAACGCGCGTGGCGCGCGCCCTGCCCACGGCGTTTGATGTGCGCGCCGCCTGCCGCGAAGTACAGCGCCAGGGCGCGCGCCAGGTGATCGTCACCTGCGGCGGCGAAGGCGTGTACTTCACCGATGGCGACACGCTGGACGCCCCGATCGAGCATCTGGCCGCGCGCGAAGTGCATGCCGTCGACGTGACGGGCGCCGGCGACGCGTTTTCCGCCGCCGTCTGCTGGTCGCTGTACCACGACAGCAGCGACCTGAAGCTGGCTTGCCGGCGCGGCTTGAAGCTCGCTGCCATGACCCTCGAATCCGATGCCACCGTGTCGCCGCTGATTTCTGCCGGCGCACTCGACGATATCGACGACGCCGACCTAGCGCCGCCCCCACCTACCCTCTTTCAACAGGATTGAAGCATGACTCAACTCAATAACTTCCTCTCGTTCTCGCAAGAAGTCCTCGACGCGCGCGCCGCCGGCAAGGCCATCGTGGCGCTGGAATCGACCATCATTTCGCACGGCATGCCGTATCCGCAAAACGTGGAAATGGCGCGCGAAGTGGAACAGATCATCCGTGACGGCGGCGCCGTGCCGGCCACCATCGCCATCATCGATGGCAAGATCTGCGTGGGCCTGTCGCCCGAGCAGCTGGAATTGCTGGGCACCTCGCCCGACGCCATGAAGGTCAGCCGCCGCGACCTGCCGTTCGTGCTGTCGCAAGGCAAGCTGGGCGCCACCACCGTGGCCGCCACCATGATCTGCGCGGAACTGGCTGGCATCGCCGTGTTCGTCACGGGCGGCATCGGCGGCGTGCACCGGGGCGCGGAAACGAGCTTCGATATTTCCGCCGACTTGCAGGAACTGGCGCACACCTCGGTGGCCGTCGTCTGCGCAGGCGTGAAATCCATCCTCGACATCGGCCTGACCCTGGAATACCTGGAAACGCATGGCGTGCCCGTCATCAGCGTGGGGCAGGAAGGCTTTCCCGCCTTCTTCACGCGCGAAAGCGGCTTCAAGGCCGATTTCCGCCTGGATACACCCGCGGAACAGGCGGCCTTCATCGGCACCAAGTGGCAGCTGGGCTTGAAAGGCGGCGTGGTCGTCAGCAACCCCGTGCCCGCCGCGCAAGCCATGCCGAAGGAAGAAATCGATGCGATCACCACGCAGGCCCTGCAGGAGGCGGACGCGGGCGGCGTGAAGGGCAAGCAAGTCACGCCATTCCTGCTGTCGCGCATCAAACAGCTGACGGATGGCCGCAGCCTGGCGACGAATATCGCCCTCGTCAAGCACAATGCGCAAGTCGGCACGGCACTGGCCATTGCCATGCAGGCAGTGCTGGCACGATAATAGGAGTGCTGTAAAGAAAGCGCGCGCGCCTTGCCGGTGCGCGCGCCGTTCCATCGCCAAGCACCGCGCAACGCCAAGGAAAGCATGTCCATCGATCTGAAACAGTTAAAGTATTTTCTTGCCGTCGCCGAGGAGAAAAGCTTCAGCCGCGCCGCCGAGCGCCTGCATATCTCGCAGCCGCCCCTGAGCCAGCAGATCATGAAACTGGAAAGCGAACTGGGCGTACGCCTGTTTGCGCGCACCACGCGCACCTTCGAGCTGACCGTGGCAGGCAAGGCGCTGATGAATGAAGCGGCCGACCTGCTGGCCAAGATGCGCATGACCATCGACACCATCCGCCAGATCGACCGTGGCGAGGTGGGCCGTTTACGCGTGGGCATCGTCGGCTCGGCCATGTGGGGTCCCATCCCCAGCCTGCTGGAGGAATTCCAGACGAAATTTCCCCGCGTCAGCTGGACCATCCACGAATTCGGTCCCACGGTGCAATACGAAGCGCTGCGCGCCAAGCAGATCGACGTGGGCTTCTGGCGCGAACCCAAACTCAACGACGACGACTTGCGCCACGACAATCTGCGCCAGGAACTGTGCTTCCGCGAAAACGTCTGCGTGGCCGTCAATGAACACCATCCGCTGGCGAAAAACACGGCCATCGAGCTGATCGACATCGCCCATGAGCCCATGCTCACCCTGAACCTGGATAAATCCGCATTTCCCCGCTACCTGGTGCAATGCTGCATCAATGCCGGTTTCGAACCGGTGATCTTCCAGGAAGCAAGCGAACCGCAAACCCTGCTGGCCATGGTGGGCGCCGGCCTGGGCGTGACCCTGGTGCCGGAAACGACGAGCCGCATCGGCTGGCCCGGCGTAGTGTTCCTGCCGATCAAGACCAATCCGCCGTCGGCCAACCTGTATATCAGCTACACCACGCTCGACGACGCCCCTGTCGTGCGGGCTTTCCTGAATATCCTGAATCCCCCCACGGCTTGATACGGTTATTTATATGGCTTTCATATAAATAGTTAAACAAAAACGTATTTGTCATACATATCTGGCATGATGCATAGTGATTCGGACGCCCATCGCGGCGCCGGTTCCGTGCTTGCCTTGCCCGTCCGCTGACGGCGCATCCCAGCCCGCTCCGGCCGCCCCATTCGATGTTGTAACTATAAAAGAGACGGGGCTCAACTGTTGCACGAGCATCACACTGTCGCCGCAAAAGCATACAAGCCCAGCAATGATCTTGTGCAATACGGTGCAATGTTGATAAGGAATTATCACCTCGTGCATGAAAAACAGGCTAAATCGACCCCAAATTATATGTTTCACCTATAAAAAATATACAATATCGATCTTCCAGGAGCCAATTCATGAAACTTACACAATTTAGTTTGACGATCGCAGCCGTATTTCTGACTGCTCAAGCGTCCGCGGCTACCCCAAAACTGGGTGTCGTGTATGACGCGGGCGGCAAGTTCGACAAGTCGTTCAATCAATCCGCTTTCGAAGGCGCATCGCGCTTCAAAAAAGACACGGGCATTTCCTTCATCGAAGTACAGGCCTCGAGCGATACGCAGGCTGAGCAAGTCATGCGCGGCCTGGCCCGCAAGAAACTCGACATGATCGCCGCCATCGGCTTTGCGCAAACGCAAGCCGTGCAAAAGGTCGCCAAGGAATTCCCGAACGTGAAATTCGTGCTGATCGACGGCCAGGCCGCCGGCAGCAACGTCAATTCCGTCGTCTTCAAGGAAGAAGAAGGCTCCTACCTGGTGGGCGTGGCTGCGGCCATGGCCAGCAAGAGCAAGAAGGTCGGCTTCATCGGCGGCATCGATATTCCCCTGATCCGCAACTTCGCCTGCGGCTACGCGCAAGGCGTCAAGGCCGTCAATCCGAAGGCGGAAATCACGCAAAACATGGTCGGCACCACGTCCGGCGCCTGGAATGACCCGGCCAAGGGTGGCGAACTGGCCCGCTCGCAATTCGAGCGCGGCGTCGATGTCGTCTTCGCCGTTGCCGGCGGCAGCGGCATGGGCACCCTGCAGATGGCCAAGGAAAAAGGCAAGCTGGCCATCGGCGTCGATTCGAACCAGAACCACCTGTATCCAGGCAGCATCCTGACCTCGATGGTCAAGCGCGTCGACAACACGGTTTACGACAGCTTCATGGAAGTCAAGAACGGCACCTGGAAGGGCGGCGTCAGCTATAAAGGCTTGAAAGAAGGCGGCGTGGACTGGGCGCTCGACGCCAACAACCGCAAGCTGATCACGCCGGAAATCGAAAAGCGCGTGTTGGGTGCGCGTAAGGACATTATCGATGGCAAGATCAAAGTGATCGATTACCGCGTCGGCAGCAGCTGCCCGGTTTAATTTTTCTCCGTATCTTTTAGCGCGCCGCCGGGGCCTGTCTCCGCGCGGCGCGTTTCCATGAAACTATCCAGTTATGAACCTATGCAGCCAGCAGTAGAATTTCGCAGCATTTCCAAGCAATTTGGACATGTGAAGGCGAACGCCGACGTCAGCTTCTCCATCGCCAAGGGCAGTATCCATGGCCTGGTGGGGGAAAACGGCGCCGGCAAGTCGACCTTGATGAGCATCCTGTACGGGTACTACCGTGCCGACGGCGGAGAAATCCTGCTCGACGGAAAAGTACAGCCGATCCGCAACAGCCAGGAGGCGATCAACCTCGGCATTGGCATGGTGCACCAGCATTTCATGCTGGTCGAGAACTTCACCGTCCTCGACAATATCATGCTGGGCACGGAAGGCGGTTTTCGTTTGGCCAGCCACCGCGCCGAAGCGGAAGCCCAGCTGCGCGACATCTGCGCCCGCTACCGCCTCGACGTCGATCCGCTGGCGAAGATCGAGGACCTGTCCGTCGGCGCGCAGCAGCGCGTGGAAATCCTCAAGCAGATTTACCGCAGCGCCAATATCCTGATCCTCGACGAGCCGACGGCCGTGCTGACGGCGCAGGAAACGGCTTCGCTGTTTGAAATCCTGCGCCTGTTCAAGGAACAGGGCAAGACCATCATCCTGATCACGCACAAGCTGCAGGAGATCCTGGAAATCACCGACAACGTCACCGTCATGCGCGGCGGCACGGTGGTGGGTGCCGTGGCAACAGCCGGCACCTCGAAGGAGGAGCTGGCCAACATGATGGTCGGGCGCCCCATCCAGAGCCATCTTCCGCGCGCGCCGTACAATCCGGGCGCCACGGTGCTGGAAGTGGACGGCCTGCAACTGGCCGACGAGCAGCAGGTCAAATTGCTGGCCGATATAGGTTTCAAACTGCGCGCCGGCGAGATCGTCGCCATCGCGGGCGTTTCGGGCAATGGCCAGAGCGAACTGCTGGAAATCCTGTCCGGCATGCGCTTGCCCACGGCGGGCACGCTGCGCTTCCTGGACAAGGACTTGCCGTTTGCCAAGCGCCACGATGCCGACGGCTTGCCGCTGGCCTTCCGCGAACTGGGCATCGCCCACATTCCGGAAGACCGCCTGCGCGATGGCGTGGTGAAGAATTTCTCCGTCATGCAGAACACCATCCTCGGCTACCAGGACCGCCTGAAAAACCGCTGGGGCCTGTTCAACTTCAAGGCCATCGGCGCGCGCTGCGCGGAACTGCTGAAGACCTTCGACGTGCGCCCGGCCAATCCGGACCTGCGCATCGGCCTGCTGTCGGGCGGTAACCAGCAAAAGGTGGTGATCGCGCGCGAAGTGCTGGCGCAGCCAAAACTGATGCTGGTGGGCCAGCCCACGCGCGGCGTCGATATCGGCACCATCGAAAGCATCCATACGCAATTGCTGGCCCTGCGCGACGCGGGCGTGGCGATCCTGCTGGTGTCCGTCGAACTGGAAGAAGTGCGGGCGCTGGCCGACCGCATTCTCGTCATGTGCGGCGGACGCATCACCGGCGAACTGAAAATTGAAGAATTCGATACCACCCGCATCGGTCTGCTGATGGGGGGAATGCATAAATCATGAATAACGACTTGCCACGCTGGGCGACAGCCTTTGTCATGCCCATGTTAAACCTGCTGTCGGCCATGCTGGTCGCGGCCCTGGTGATTTATATGCTGGGCGAAGATCCGGGCGAATCGCTGGGCATCCTCGTCAACAGCGCCATCCTCAATCCGGAAGGCCTGAGCTACACCCTGTTCTACGCCAGCACCTTCATTTTCACGGGCCTGTCGGTTTCCGTGGCGATGCAGGCCGGCCTGTTCAATATCGGTTCCGAAGGCCAGATGTATATTGGCGGCCTGGGCCTGACGGTGGCCATGCTGGCCTTCGACCAGACCCTGCCCGCCTGGCTGCTGATCCCCGCTGCCATGATCGGCGCGGCCCTGTTCGGCGCCCTGTGGGGCTTCCTGCCCGGCTACCTGCAAGCCAAGCGCGGCAGCCATATCGTCGTCACCACCATCATGTTCAACTTCATCGCCGCCAGCCTGATGAACTTCGTGATCGTCAAATACCTGATCCCGCCAGGCGAGCAGAACACGGCCAGCCGCGTGTTTGCGGAAAGCGGCGAAATGCCGCGCCTCTCCACCTGGTTCCCATCCTTGGGCGACACGCCGCTGAACATCAGTTTTATTTTGGCGATCGCCGCGCTGGTGATCTACGGCGTGATGGTCTGGCGCTCGTCGTGGGGCTTCAAGCTGCGCGCCACGGGCTTGAACAAGCATGCGGCCCACTATGCGGGCGTGTCGATCAGCAAGATGATCATCATCGTCATGCTGATCTCGGGCGCGCTGGCGGGCTTGGGTTCCGTCAATTCCATCATGGGGTCGACGCATTATCTGTCGCTCAACTTCGTCGGCGGTGCCGGCTTCATCGGCATCGCCATCGCCCTGATGGGCCGTCAGCATCCGGTCGGCATCTTCCTCTCGGCCGTGCTGTTCGGCGCGCTGATCCAGGGCGGCTTCGACTTGTCGCTGGAAAAACCGAATATTCCGACGGAAACCTTCATCTTCATCCAGGGCTTGATCATCCTGTTCTGCGGCGCGATGGAAAACTTCTACGCACCGGCCATTTCCGCCCTGCTCAAGCGCACCAAAGGCTAAACCATGACACTCGACGACTTTCATTTCGCCAGCATCCTGGTATCGACCGTGCGCAATGCGCCGGTCCTGATCTTCGCCGCCATGGCCGGCCTGTTCGCCGAACGCAGCGGCATGATCGACATCGGCCTGGAAGGCAAGATCCTGGCCAGCGCCTTCGCTTCCGCCGCCGTGGCCTACACGACGCAAAACCCGTATTACGGCATGGCGGCCGGCATGCTGGTATGCGTCGCCCTGGCCCTGCTGCAGGCGTACGTCAGCATCACGCAAAAGGGCAACCAGCTGGTGGCCGGCATGGCCATCAACATCGCCATGAGCGGACTGACGTTCGTGCTGGCGCAATTCTTCTTCCAGCAAGGCGGCCGCACGCCCGACCTGGGATCGGCGCGCCTGTTCGACGTCGTCCTGCCGGGCACGCAGTACGTGGAGCATATTCCCTTCATCGGCTGGGTGTATGCCCACCTGATCGGCGGTCATTCCATCCTCGTCTACGTGGCCTTCCTGCTGATCCCGCTCGTGCACTGGCTGCTGTACCACACGCGCTTCGGCCTGCGCCTGCGCGCCTGCGGCGAAAACCCGCATGCTGCCGACTCGGCCGGCGTGAGCGTGGAAGCGACGCGCTACATGGCCATGCTGGTGGCCGGCATCCTGTGCTCGTTCTCGGGCGCCTACCTGGCCATCGTGCAAAGCGGCTTCTTCCTGCGCGACATGTCGGCCGGCGCCGGCTACCTGGCCCTGACGGCCATGGTGTTCGGCAACTGGCGCCCCGTCTATACCTTCCTGGGCTGTTTGATGTTCGGCTTCTTCGCCGCCATCCAGATCCAGATCGAAGGCGTGGACTTGCCGGTCGTGGGCCGCATCCCCGGCTCGCTGATCCAGATGGTGCCGTACGTGGTGACCGTGATCGTGCTGGCGGGCCTGATGGCGAAATCCATCGCGCCCAAAGCCATCGGTATCCCGTTCGTCAAATCGCGCTAGGAGCACCCGAGAAAATATCCGTGGCGTCGGTGCCTTGCCTCATCGTACATGCGGCAAGACGCCTAGCCCTGGGCACTTTTCAGGCTCACTATCAAATGATAAAAAAGCGCAGCCCGCGGGCTTCGCTTTTTTTACGCCTGAGCAATCTCGTCCGGCGAGAAAAAGACGGCGAGACCCAGGCTGCGCGCCACGGCCACCATCTGGTCCGCCCCCGCCGAAGCACCGCCGATGCGCAGCACGGCATCGCAATGGCTGAGCAGGCGCACCGCATGCGCGTGGAACAGTTCTTCGTACACACGATCACCCACCCGGGTGGAACCGGCCAGCGCCAGCATGGGCAAGGCCAGCCATTCACCGAGCACGGGCATGTGTCCCTTGGCATACAGGGGCAGGCAGACGGCTTGCATGGCCGCCACGTTCGCCGCCATCCGGGCGGGATCGTCGCCCGTGCCTGAACGGTAAGGGCCGGCCACGAGAATCTGCATGCCCTGCCGCATCTCTTGCGCTGGCGGCATCAAGTGCAACTGCGCATGCTGCAACAGCATGATGGTCTTGCCGTCGCAGATGCGGCCATCGGCCACCATGCGCATGGCCTGTGCCAGCGGCAACTCCAGCACCTCGATATCCTCGCCCTCCTGCGCCAGGCCGCCACCGTCGCTGATGCGGCTGGATGGATCGTATTCGGCGACAAAGAAATGCAGGCGCTCCGTCACCGAGCCGGGACTCATGAAGGCTTCGAATACCTTGTGCACATCGCCCACGGTGTACCCCGTTTCTTCCTCCACCTCGGCGCGGATGCGTTGCTCCGCGCTGGCCTCTTCCAGCAGGCCGGCCGCCGCCTCGATGAGGAAACCGTCGTGGCCTTCGCGATAGGTGGGGAAACGGAACTGGCGGATCAGGATCACCGTGCGTTTGACTTTGTTGTAGAGCAGGATGGTGGCGCCGTCGCCGCGGTCATAGGTTTCCCGCGTTTGCGTCTGCCACTGGCCATCGCGGCGCAGGTAATCGAACGTGGTCTTTTGCAGCAGATACCAGTCTTGCGACAGGGTCTGCACGCCGTGGATGCGTACCCGCTCCTGCTGCGTATTTTCTTCGCGCATCGTGTCTCCTTGTGTCTACCTACGCTTGCCTTCACCGACTTTATCATGCAAACTCGTGCAATATCAAGAAAATACAAGAAAAATCATGCTCACTCAGCAACGCAAACAATACCTGCTGGACTTGCTGCAGCGCGAAGGACAACTCGTCGCCAAGGCCGTCAGCGACGCCTTGGGATTATCGGAAGACACCATACGCCGCGACCTGCGCGAGCTGGCGAAAGACGGCCTGCTGGAACGCGTGCATGGCGGCGCCCTGCCCTTGCTGGCCCGCTCGCCCGCCCTGGTGCCGTTTGCCGGCCGCGAGCAGATTTCCCTGGAAGCCAAGCCGGCCATCGGCCGCGCGGCGGGCGCCCTGATACAAACGGGGCAAGTGGTCTTCATCGATGGCGGCACCACGGCCGTGCAGCTGGCACGCCAGTTGCCACGCGAGCTGCAGGCCACCGTCGTCACGCACAGCCCGTCGATTGCCGTCGAGCTGGTACAGCATCCGCTGATCGAGGTGCTGATGCTGGGCGGGCGCCTGTACAAGCACTCGATCGTGGGCGTGGGCGCGGCCACCGTGGAAGCCATCGGCCGCATCCGCGCCGACCTGTATTTCATGGGCGTGTCCAGCCTGCATCCGCAAGCGGGCATCACGACGGGCGATTACGAAGAAGCGTGCGTGAAGCGGGCATTCAGCGACGCTGCCGCCCGCACCGTGGTATTGGCCTCGCCGGAAAAGTTCAATACGGCTTCGCCGTTCCAGATCGTGCCCCTGGACCAGGTCAGCGACATTGTAGTGACCCGGACAACAGATGATGCGCTGGTGGCGCCTTACCGCGAGCTGGACATCAATGTGATCCTGGCATAAAAAAAGCGGCCCGCAGGCCGCTTTCTCTTTGTCATCTTACTGCGGCCAGATTGCCTGCAGCACGGCTGCCAGGTGATAGCCCGCCTCGATCAATTGCTGCTTCGCCAGCGCCGAGCTGGGCACGGGATAATTGTCCGGCACCGTCAAGGCCCAGACCTTGTACACATCGCCCTTGCGGCTGGTCTGCTGGGTGGCCGGTCCCGCCACCACATCCGTGAAGGCAAGCTTCGAAGCCGCCAGCGAGGCATCGGCCCATTGATACGGCCACGTGACGGGGTCCCCGCTGTTGCCGTTTACCTCAGGCGCGCTGGCGATCACGGTCTTGGCGAACTGCTGCGGCGTGCGCGTGCTCAGGCGGCGCATGGCGTAGTCGACCACGGTCGTATCCCAGTAGGAATGCAAGGGCTTGGTGGGCGACTTCGGATACGCCGGCGCCCTGGCCACTCCTTCCTCCGTCGGCAGCGCAGCAGGAATCACGGCGTCCGACAAGGCCGTCATCTTCGCATCGTCGAGCAGCAGGTCGTTGCCGCCACGCGCATTGAAAATGCTGACGTCGTCGATCTGCGCCTGCGTGGCGGGCACGAAGAACTGTCCATCCTTGCCGACAAAGGCATTGCCCACATGCAGCGGCTGGTGGATATCGCCCACCAGGTGCGTGATCAGGATCAAGGCTTCGCGCTGGCTGAAGCCGTGCGGATTGCCGGCCGCATCAGCATTGCCCTGCAACACCAGGATCGCCTGCTTGAGCGTTTGCACGATATCGTCGTCGGCCGTGCCCACGCCATGGTCGTGGTAATGCGCGCTCTGGAACGGCACGTTCGTGTAATGGTATTCGCCATGCTTCGGATTGGCCGCCACATAGGTCAGCATTTCAGGCGATTGCGGACCGCAATACGTGCCCTTCACGCAATCGGGCCAGTTGGCGATCTTTTCCAGGCTTTCGCCGGGCAGCAGCAGCTTGTCGATACGCGCCTGGGCAGCGCTGCCCTTGAGCAATTGATCGGCGATGGCACCGACGGCGCGGTGACCGTCATTGCCCCAGGCCAGCGCATTGCCGGAAGCAAAAGCGGTGCCCAGCGCCAGCACGCCCAACAGTTTTTTCATCGATGTACTCACCCTTACTCCTTGCCTTGCGGCGTGGCTTTCGCCGGCTTCGGATACTGCTTGTTGATGTCGATCGGCTGCGCGTACGCGGAGCTCCACGTCTGTTCATGCAAGGCTGCGATACGCTGCGCCATGGCATCGTTGCGCAGCACCACTTCCAGGTTGCGCGACAGGTCGAAATAGCCGCCAGCCCAGTTGCTCGTGCCGACCCAGGCCAGCTTGCCGTCGATGCTCATGGTCTTGCTGTGGATCACGCGCGCGAAGGGAATGAAGCCCGTCGATGCCGCTGGCAAGGTGACGATGCGGATTTCCACGTTCGGCACCAGGGCCAGGCTTTTCAGGTAGGCAATGGCGGGCGCTTCCGTGTTCCAGGCGGACACCATCAGCTTGATTTTCACGCCGCGCTGGGCCGCTGCGCGCACGGCGTTGTCGATCACGGCGTAGTACGGACGCGTGCGGTTCGGGCCATACGACAGGGGGGCGTAATCGAGCAGCTGGATGCGCACCTCGCTTTGCGCTTGCGCCAGCAAGGCGGGCAAGCCCGTTTCCGAGTCGCCCACGCCGGCAGGATTGTAGGCATTCGGGCTGGCCAGCAGGAAGGCGTTTTGCGCATAATTGGCCGGCACCACTTTGCTGTTGAGCACCGTGGCGCGGCTGCCTTGCGACGTCAGCGCCTGCGCTTGCCAATCCTGCTCGAAGATGGCCTGCACCTGGCTGACCATGGCGGGTTCCGTGATCTTCAAACCCGTCTCATGGATGTGCTCGAAAGAGCGCCAGTCGAAATTCTGGCTGCCGATATACGCCGCCTGGCCATCGACGGCCAGGTATTTCGCGTGCACGATGCCGTTGCCCGTGACTTTATTGAAATCGATGAGGCGCAAGTCCAGGTTCGGTATGGCCTTGATCTGGGCGATGGTGGACGCTTCCGACAGGCCCACGCCCTTCTGGTCCAGCAGGAAGCGGATTTTTACGCCGCGCTGGCCGGCCGCCGTCAGGCTGGCCAGCACTTTTTCAAAGGCCGTGCCCGGTTTGCTGACGGCATAGAACTGGGCGATGACGATCTCTTTTTTTGCCGCATCGAACAGCTCCGTCCACACGGCAACAGGCTCGCGCAGGTCGGGATTGGTCAAGGTGGTTTCCACGGGCGAGGTGTGCACCAGCTCGTAGCCGGGAATCGTGAAGTCGGCGTGGGCGCTGCCCGCGAACAGGCTGGAGAGAAGAACGGAAACAAATAAACGACGCATGGTTTTTCCTTGTAAAAATTATTTGACGCGCACGATGCGGCCGGCGGACGTAGCACTGCCGGCCGGCTTGCCGGCACGCGCGCGGGCGATCAGGTAATCGCTGAAGGCATCGATGTCGCGCACGCCCGTGTCCAGGCGGCGCGTGCCGGCTGCCAGCACGGTGAAGCGGTCGCCGCCACCGGCCAGGAAACTGTTGGCGGCGACACGGTATTGTTGATTATCTTCAATGGCCTTGCCATTGAGCATGATGCTATCCGGCAGCACGCGCTGGCCTTGTGGCCGCGTGCTGTCCCAGCGATAAGCAAAGCCTTCGGAGACCTGCAGCAGATTGCCCTCTTCCGCTGCTTCACCCGGCCATTGCTGCTCGAGCAAGGTGCGGATCTGCGCGCCAGACAGGCTGACGACGATCAGGGTATTACCAAATGGCACCACGGCCTGGTTCTGGCCCACGTTCGTCATGAGGTCGGCGCCCGCCTCCAGGTCCTTGCGGATGCCGCCATTGTTCATCAGGCCGATTTGCGCACCGGCGGCGCGCGCGCCGAACAGGGTGCTGTCGGCCACCAGGTCGCCCAGCGGGGAGGCGCCGCTGCCCTTGGTGCTGCGCCCCACATTGGGCACGGCGATGACGGCCACCGGACGCGACAATTCGGCCGCGCTGCGCTGCTTCACGGATTCCAGGTAGGCAGCCACGGCCGGGTCCGGTTCATACTGGCCCGGCAGCATGACGACGTTGCGCGCGCTGGCATCCATCACGGCATGCTTGACGGGATCGACCTTGAGCTTGATGCGCGTCAGCATGTGCCCGCCCATCTGTGCCTGCGTTACCAGGCGGCCATCGACACGGCACAGATAGCCCTGGTGCGAGTGGCCGCTGATGACCAATTGAATGGCCGGATCGAGGCGTTTCACCACGTCGACCACTTCGCCTTTCAGATGGCTGCAATCGGGCTGGTCGACGGCTTCCTTGGTCTCGCCGCCCTGGTGCAGCAGCACGACGAACACGCCCACGCCCTGCGCGCGCAATTGCGGCAAGGTGGCGTTGATGGCGTCGGCTTCATCGCCGAACTGCAGGCCGGCGATGCCGGCGGCCGTCACCACGGACGGCGTATCTTTCAGCACGGCGCCGATCAGGCCCACCTTGACGCCATGCGCTTCTTCGATGCGGTAGGCCGGCAGCAGGGACTTGCCCGTCTGCGTGTCGACCACGTTGGCCGCCAGATAGGCATAGCTGGCGCCCTTGAAGTCGGGGCTGAATTTGCACGCCTTGTCGGCGCGCGAGGACTCGCAGCCGCCGCGCTGCTGGCGCAGCAATTCCGCCTTGCCCTGGTCAAATTCATGGTTGCCGACGGAACTGGCCTTCATGCCCAGCATGTTCATGGCCACGATGCTCGGCTCGTCCGCCCACAGGGCCGACATGGCGGGGCTGGCGCCGACCAGGTCGCCATTGCCGACAAAAATCAATTGCGCGTCTTCCTTGCGCCAGGCCGCCAAGGCGCCGGACAAGGTATCGATGCCGCCCGCCTGCACTGTCTGGCGCACCGGGTCGGTGACGCTGGTGTAGCTGAATTTGCTGCGGTCGAGATTGCCGTGAAAATCGTTCAGGGCAACCAGGTTCACTTCAATCGGGCCGCTGCGTGCAGCCTGTGGCGCGGCAGCGAAATGGCTGCAGCCGGACAGGGTCAGGATCAGGGCCGCGCTGGCGACCGGAGTGCGTAGGAAGTGAGCCATGGAATCAATATGTAAAAAAGAGAAAGGGTAAACCATCTTGCCTATAAAAAAAACGGCTGGTGTCGCCACCAGCCGTTTTTTAGTTTGCCAAGCTACGAAGCAATTACGAGATTAGAACTCGTACTTGACCGTCGCTTGCAGTGCCCATTGCGACTCGCCTTTGGCTTGACGCGTTTCCAGGCTTTCCACCACAGGGCGGGTGTTGTAAACGTACTTGCCGTTTTCCATACCCACGTAGTCCACGAAGCTGCGCACTTGACCGCCGGCCGATTGGAAGGCCACTTCATTGATACGGCCCCATTTGCGGTTGATCATGTTACCGACGTTCAGGATGTCGAAGGTGAAGATACCTTTGTTACCCTTGAAGAAGCCCGGCACTTCCTGGCTCAGACGCACGTCGAAGCTGTTGGTCCATGGTGCAAAGCTTTCGTTACGGCCAATCACGCCGCCCTTGGCTTTGCGCAGGTCGCCATTCGCGTTGACAACTTTCCAGAACGCTGCCTCGTTGGCAGCCTTTGCCGCTGCCGTGGCGCCAGCGAAGACCACTTCGCCCGAACCTGGTGCGCTAGGAATGTACATCAAGTCATTGCCGGCCAGACCATCACCGTTCAAGTCATTGTTGATGGTCCAGCTGTATGGCTTGCCGCTACGGCCTTCATAGAACAGACCGAACGTGGTCTTGTATTCGCCGAAGAAGCGTTTTTGCCAGTTGACGTTAGCCGTAAAGCGGTCCTTGACCATGTAGTTCGAGTTCGACGCGACGTTTTCGTTCGGATTGAAGATAGCACGGCCACCCCAGTTCGAGCTCGACGTCGACGACGTCAGCGGCGACACTTCCGTGGCATCGCTGTAGGTGTACGACGAACCCCACGACAGGCCTTCGCGCAGCGGGCTACGCAGCGACAGGGTCAGCACGTTCGAAGCGCCTTTGTCGGTGTTCGTTGCCATCAGCACCTGGCCAAATTTCTCGTTGGAACCCGCTTTGGTCAAGGCGCTGCAAGAAGCACCACCAATCAAGCTGCCCGTGGCATTCCAGCACGTCGATTTATACGCATTTTCGCCATAGTAAAGGGGACGGCCATCGCTACCAAAATTGGTCGGGGCACCCATGTTCAGCTCTTGGTAGTAAATCGAGTTCTTCGTTTGCAGACGCAGGTACTCAGCGCCAACAATCAGACCCATCCATGGCAACTCGTGTTCGAAGGCCAAGTTGGCTTTCCATACGGAAGGTTGTGCCAGGCTTGGGCTCAGCAGATCGACCTTCATTGCCGGAATAACAGGGCCAATGCTGGTCGGCTGCTTGGTCGGATCAGGATTGAAGAAACCATCCGTGTTCAGGCAAGTACCAGCCGAAGACGAGCAGGTAATGTTTTGCATGACCATGCCGGTATTCTGGTAAGGATTACCCAGCCAGACACTGGCTGCCGCGCCCTGGAACAAGCCGAAGCCGCCGCGCAGTTGCGTCGGACGCGCCGAATCAAACTTGTAGTTGAAGCCGACGCGCGGCTGGTACAGGTTTTCGCCATCGATGGTGCGCGAATTGTCGACACCGAAACCGCCGGTTTGACGACCGTACTGCGTGGTGCGCGCCACCATAGGCAAGGCTGCGGTTGGATTGTAAATCGGCTTTTCACCGATGCGCGTGCCATCGATACGCAAGCCGGCGCTGATGGTCAGCTGCTTGCTGACATCCCAGGTATCTTGCACGAACAGGCCGATGTTTTTCAGCGAGAACGTAGCGGTAGCGTCGGCCAGCGAACGCCCTGGCTGTGGCGTCTGGTAGCTGTACGAGCTTGGACGGCCACGGCTGAAGTTTTCCAGCACGGCTTGCTGTTGCAACGCTGCAGCGGCTCCCGTACAGTTGAATGTGTATTTATTCGTAGTACCAATATCCGGCTTCAGGAACGAGTACTCCACGTTGTTGATACAACCAAACGTGTAGTTACCGTTAACGTTTTGCAAAAATGCATTGTAGACATCGTTCTTGCTGTAGTCGGTGCCGAACTTGACTTCATGATCGCCCAGCGCCCACGTACCGGCAGCGTAGAAATCCTTGGTCTTCGTGCCAAGCACGTTCATTTGACGGCTTTGCTCGGTACCGAAGTTCAGGAAACGGTTACCGGTAGCCAGGCCAGCTGGCGCGCCCGCAGGCAAGGCCCCCGTGAACTGGATGCCCATGGATGGCAAGTAAGAATTGTTTTTCGGCACGCTGTCATATTCGCGCGACGACACTTTCACTTCGGTCGAGAACGTTGGCGTCCACTCGGCCGTCCATTGGCCAACCAGGGTTTCCAGGCTCTTTTCCTGGTTGTACCAGTACGAGCTCAACGACAAACCCGTCGGCGAGAAGCCCGTGTAGATTGGCTCGGACTGTTCGGTCTTAGCGTAACGCAACATCATGCGTTGCGTGTCGGTCAAATTCCAGTCCAGTTTCAGCAGCTTTTCCTTGGCCGTGAATTCCGAACCGCTAGGAATGGCCGAGCTGCCGATATCGATACCATATTTATCTTTGGCAATGGCGATGGCGCCATCGATGGCCGATTGGGTGATCGCCACGTTGGTCTGCGCGCTGCCGATCGGACCGAAGGCTGGCGCGCCGCGCGAGCTCTTGGTTTCTTCGTAGTTGGCAAACAAGAACAGTTTGTCTTCGATCAGCGGGCCGCCCAGGGTGATGCCCTTGGTGGTGTCTTTCGATTTTGGTGGCGCGTAGTATTCGCCGGTCGTGTCGTTGTAGCGGTCGCCAGCAGTGGTGTCATTGCGGAAAACATAGTAAACGCTGCCCTTGACCTTGTTGGTGCCGGACTTGGTCACGGCGTTGATGTTGGCGCCAGTGTAGCCTTTTTGCGTGACGTCATAGTTGGCGACGTTCACTTGCACGGACTGGATCGCTTCGATCGAAATCGGTTGCTTGCCGGTCGCGGTACCGGATGCTTCCAGACCGAAGGTATCGTTCACGGCTACGCCGTCAATCGTCATCGAGTTGTAGCGCGAGTTCTGGCCGGCAACGGAAATTTCGCCGCGTTCCTTGTCGGTTTGCGACAGGCGCGGGTCGGCACGGGCGTAATCTTGCAGGCTGCGCGAAATCGACGCCTGGGTTGCCAGCTCGGTTGGGCTGATATTGGTACCGGCGCCCATGTTGTTGCGGTTAAATACCTGATTGCGGATGGCATTGGTGCTGACGTTCACCACTTGCATCTGCGCGCCCAAGGTGGCGTCGACGCTGGCCGTTTCCGCCAGTTGGATGAACACGCCTTCGCGTTTTTCCACTTGACCATTTTTGGTGATGGTGATCGTGTAAGGACCGCCTGCGCGCAAGCCACGTGCAACATAACGGCCTTCGGCATCGGTGGTGACGTTGCTGGCCGAACCAGACTCAACGTGAACGATATTGACTTGTGCGCCAGCTGCAGGCTTGCCGTCATTGGCCGAGATACGTCCACTGATGGCGGACGTGGTGTTCTGTGCGAACGATGGTGCCGCCGCCAGTGCAATAGACAGGCTTAACGCGATTTGCGTTAGCCGAAGTCGCTTGTGATTGATCATCTTTAACCCCAGAAAAGACTATTATTTTTTGAAAATCCTGGATTGCCTCACTGCCCGGCTGCGCCGCACAGCAACACAAACACAACATTTCCTCTTTACGATGCTGCAACTGTTACGCCGGCTGGACTGGCTGCGGTCCTGACAAAGACCTTCACAAACGCCTTTCCACACATCACCGCCATGGAACATTCAAGCAATGACGACAGAAAACAATGTTTCCTGTCTGTACAACCCAGGGCGCTAGCACCTGTGTCATTCACCCGACATGCTGAACCGGCCAACATGGCAAGCCGCGAGTGTAATTGTTAAATATTTCAAGACTGTGACACGGCGGCAAGATACGGAGGAATGTCGTCATTTGGCTACGCGACTGTTTGTTTCACTCTGCATCTCACCGTTATTTACTGCTAATACCCATCTTCATACGCTATCCGCCATACGAATTGTGACTTTTTAACATCACGCTCATCCCACTATGCATCATCAAAAAATGGATGACAAATACGTTTTTTTTTACATATTTATATATTTAAAATATAAATAGCGTGGGGAACCGGCTGGATGAATATCGTGCTGACAGCGTCCGGGCTTATGGCGCGAGATTATAAATGAGCAATATGTCCTTGAATTTGATTCATCCATCAAATTGCGCAAAGTCGCGCATCTGTCGTTAATTGTGTCGCATGGCTGCCACAAAATTAACAGAAAAACAGCATGGAAATTGGGGGGAGAAAAAGAAACGGCCGGAGAACCCGGCCGTTATGGAAGTATCAGTTTCGACAACGCTGAGACTTACGGTTTGCTTCTTTTTCCCGCCTTGTCGGCGGCAGCGATCTGTGCCTCAAAGCGGGCAAAACGCGCATCGAGTGCTTTCAACAAACGTTGTTTATCTGCCTCAGCCAGGAAGGAATAGCGCAGGCTGTTATACGACAGCTTTTTCAATTCCGCATAATCGGTCTTGTACTGGCTGGCAAACAGCACGTATTCGTTCGACAAGGTATTGCGCGACACGCCCGCATCGTCCGTCGAGATGACGAATGGCACGCCGTACTTGCGATACAATGTGATCGGATGGGCCTGGCCTTTGATGCCGAGGATGTAATCATTGCTGGTCAGGTTCACTTCCACGGGAATGCCCCGCTCGCGCATCTTTTCCATGGTGGCCAGCGCCTTGTGTTCATAGGCGATATCCATGCCGTGGCCGATACGGTCGGCACCGGCCACATCGACGGCTTCGGCGATGTGGAAGGCCATGCCTTCCGGCGGCACCATGCCCAGCGCCAGTTCGCCCGCGTGCAGGGCAATCTTGACGTTCGGATATTTCGCCTTCAGGAATTTGAACATTTCCATGTGCAGGCTGTAATCGCGCATGGAGACATTCACGCTTTCCTGGCCCACGATGTTGACGCCCACCACCAGCGGATTCAGGCTGGCCGCCTTGAACGCCGCCACCATCGAGGAAAACACTTGCGATGGCGACAGGAAGCGCAGCACATACGCCTGGTAGCGCATGGTGAAGTTGGCGTCGTCGATGCCGGCGCTGCTGCTGTTCACGTTGTCGTTATAAGCGGTGATGCTTTTCTGGAAGCTGGCATCCTGCTCCAGGCTGCCCGTCCAGTTGGCCAGCAGGGCTTGCAAGGCGGCCGGCTGCAAGCCTGGCGCCAGCACTTGCTGGTCGAACTGCGTGTTTTGCACGAATGGCGACAGTTCGAAAATCGTTTCGATATAGCTCAGGTTTTCCGCGATGGCGCGCTGCTTGAGGGTTTTCAGGCCATCGGCCGTGTTGGTCGAGGCGACGGGGCCGAAGTAGCCGAAGGTATCGAAGAAGGTACGATCCGGCGGCGTCTGGATGGCGCCGTGGTTATAGAAATCCTTGGTCGACCAGCGCTGCAGCAATTCCGCGTACAGGCCCGCATCGGCAAACACTTCCGTGGACGACAGGCAGGCGCGCTGTGCGGCCGGCTTGGCGCGCTCGGCCGCCACGACATCCTTGTTGCTTTCGATGCGGTAGGTCGTCTTGTTGACGCAATAGTTTTCCTTGTCGACCCAGTCGAGGAATTGCTCTGCGTAGATGGCGCCCGAGTAATGATGATGCAAGTCACCGCCCTTGGGCATCATGGAAAAGAACAGACTCAGCTCGGCAGTCCTGGGCTGGGCGCCCGCAACCAACGCGGCAAAATGGCGCGCGGTGGCCGCTTCATTCGACGATGGGCTGGCGGCATGGGCCGTTCCGGCCAGTGTCAGCGCGGCGCCAAGCGCCAGGCCGGTGAGTTTCTTTTGCATTCGCGTTCTCGCTCAGGGTGATTCATGTTAAACAACGGGAAGGTCAGCCCCCCGCACATGCACGCAGCGTCCGCCCGAATAGGTGGCGGCCACGGCACGGTCGTCGCCCAGCAAAGCAAAGGCAAACAGCAATTCCTCAAGGCTGTGACAGCCCGCCGTGCGGCGCGCCAGCAGCGGTGTCGACTTCTTGTCGAGCACGATAAAGTCCGCTTCCGTGCCAGCCGTGAAATTGCCCAGGACGCCTTCCAGTTGCATGGCCCGCGCGGCACCCAACGTGGCTAGGTAAAACATGCGCAAGGCGGGCAGGTAGCTGCCTTTCAAGCGTGCTACTTTATAGGCTTCGTTCATGGTTTGCAACATCGAGAACGAAGTGCCGCCCCCCACGTCGGTGGCCAGCGAGATCAGCACTTGCGCCGCATCGGCCCGCTCAAAATCGAATAGTCCGCTGCCAAGGAAGAGATTCGACGTCGGGCAGATGGCCGCCGCAGAGGCGGTCTCCGCCATGCGTGCGCGGTCGCGCTCGTCGAGCCAGATGCAGTGGCCAAACATGGCACGGGGACGCAGCATGCCGTACTGGTCATACACGTCGAGGTAGCTGCGCGCCTGCGGGTGCAGTTCACGCACCCAGCGACATTCATCCGCATTTTCCGATACGTGCGTCTGCAGATACGTATCCGGATAGGCGCGCGCCAGCTCGCCCGCCAGGTGCATCTGTTCATTCGTTGAGGTGGGCACGAAGCGGGGCGTGATCGCATACAGCGAACGGCCGTGCTTGTGCCAGCGCCGGATCAGTTCTTCGCTGTCGCGCGCCCCCGACTCGGCCGTATCGCGCAGGAATTCAGGGCAGTTGCGGTCCATCATGACCTTGCCCGCCACCATGCGCAAGCCGCGCGCCTCGCTGGCGCCAAAGAAGGCATCGACCGATTGCGGATGCACGCTGCCATATACCATGGCCGTGGTGGTGCCGCAGCGCAGCAGTTCATCGAGGAAGAATTCGGCCACGTTGCGCGCGTGGACGGGATCCTCAAACGCGCGCTCCGTGGGAAAGGTATACGTTTCCAGCCACGGCAGCAAACCGGGTGCGGGCGAAGCGATCATTTCCGTCTGCGGGAAATGCAGGTGCGTATCGATAAAGCCGGGCACGATCAGCTTGCCGCTGTAATCAACGACCTCCGTTACTGGAGGCAAAGTCGGCAGCAGCTGCGCATAATCGCCGGCCGCCACGACCTGGCCATCGGCAACGATCAGCAAGCCATCCGCATGCCAGGCGTGCGCCTGCTCGCTGAAAGCAGGATCGGCGTGGAAGTGCAGCAAGCTGGCACGGTAAGCTTGCAATGTGGCGGGAACTATCGGCATGACTTCTTTCTATAAGGGATGAATGGCCGCGCGGCTCTTGCGGCGCGGCGGCGCACTGGCAGATACCAGCCGCAGCGGTGCGGCCAGGGCCGCGCTGGCGGCTTCCTCCCACACCATGAGTAATTGACAGGCAACAGAGGCGGCAATCACGGCCGGCACCTTGCTGCGGATGCCGGGCATGCCGATCGGACACACCATGGCGGCGATACGCTCGTCCGGCACGCCGCGCGCCTGCAGCCGGTGCTCGAACTGCTTGCGCTTGGTTTGCGAACCGATCAAGCCAAACCAGCCCGCATCCTCGCGCCCCATGATGGCTTCCGTCAAGCGCTGATCCAGCGCATGGCTGTGCGTCATGACGAGGAAACTGCCACCCGGCGGCGCCATGGCGACAAACTCTTCGGGGGTGTCCGTGGCGGCGATGCGCACATTATCGGGCATGTGGGCGAGAAACATGTCTTCGCGTTCATCGACCCAGGTCACATTGCAGGGCAAATGGGCCAGCGCCCGCACGATGGCGGCGCCCACGTGACCGGCGCCAAACAGGGTCAGGTGGGCGCGCGGCGCCAGGCAGGGGTCGACCAGCCAGCGCCGTCCGTCCATGCCTTGCGCCACATGCGTGCCACGTTCGCGTGAAAACGTATCGGGCGCCTGTTCCCCCGTGCCGGCGACCAGCTTGCCCGCCGCATCGAACAGCACCGAGGCGGCACCGCCATCGAGCGCCGTCAGCCGCCAGCTGTCTTGCTGACGGCGTTCGCGCAAGGCGGACAGCACCGCCGTCAGGCTGGCATCGACGGGTTCGAACGCCAGGTGCACGACACCGCCGCAGCATTGGCCCAGGCTGGGGCCCAAGGCAAAGCGCTCCAGGCGCGCCTGGGTATTGCCCGTGACCAGCATGGTCTTGGCAATTTCCACGGCGCGCAATTCAAGGTGGCCGCCACCGATGGTGTCAACCTGGCCGAGCGTGGTGACGCGCATCTTGGCCCCCGCCTCGCGCGGCCCGGAGCCTTCCACCAGCGCAACCGTCACCAGCACGGAAGCCTGCCTGTCGTCGTCCATCGCTGTCAGCCAGTCGCTCATCATATTCTCCTATGCGACCGCAGCCGCCGCTTGCACGGCCATCACCGCCTTGAGGATTTCCTCGCTGGTGGCGGGTGCGTTCAGCGGCGGCTGCACGGCATGGCTGCCAACGCTGGAAATGGCGTCTCGAATGGCGAAGAAGACGGAAAACGGCAACAGCAACGGCGGCTCGCCCACGGCTTTCGAGCGGTGGATGCTGTCCTCCACATTACGGTTCCGGAACAACTTGACGCGAAAATCTTCCGGGCAATCGGAGATGCCGGGAATTTTGTACGTCGAGGGCGCATGCGTCATCAGCTTGCCCGCGGCGTTCCACCACAGCTGTTCCGTCGTCAGCCAGCCCATGCCCTGGATAAACGCGCCTTCCACCTGGCCCAGGTCGATGGCGGGATTGAGCGACTGGCCCGCATCGTACAAGGCATCGGCGCGCAGCAGCTTCCATTCGCCCGTCAGGGTATCGACCACCACTTCGGCCACGGCCGCGCCATACGCGTAATACGAAAACGGATGGCCCGTCATCGTCTTCGCATCCCATGACAAACCGGGCGTGGCATAAAAACCGTCCGACCATAGTTGCACGCGCGCCAAATACGCCTTTTGCACCAGCTCGGCAAACGGCACGACATGGCCATGCACGTGGATATGGTTGTTAACGAAGCGCACGGAGCCGTCCTCGCCGCCGTACAGTTTGACCGCATAAGCGGCCAGGCGTTCACGGATCTGCCGCGCCGCATCCTGCGCCGCCTTGCCGTTCAGGTCGGCGCCCGTGGAGGCCGCCGTGGCCGAGGTATTCGCCACCTTGCTGGTGTCCGTGGCCGTGGCGCGCACGCTGTCCAGGTCCAGGCCCAGTTCGTGCGCCACCACCTGCATCACCTTGGTATTGATGCCTTGCCCCATTTCCGTGCCGCCATGGTTGACCAGCACGGAGCCATCCACGTACACGTGCACGAGCGCGCCGGCCTGGTTCAGATGCGTGACGTTGAAGGCGATGCCAAATTTTAATGGCGTAAACGCCAAGCCCTTCTTCAGGACAGGGCTGGCCTCGTTGTAGGCATCGATGGCGCGGCGGCGCGCGCGGTAGTCGCTGCTCTCTTCCAGTTCGGCAACGAGTTCGTGGATCACGTTGTCGACGATCTTCTGCCCGTAGGGCGTGACGTTGCGCCCTTCGCCATCGTTGCGGCCATAAAAATTGAGCAGGCGGATATCGAGCGCATCGCGCTGCAGGTGGCGGGCGATTTCATCGATCACGTATTCGATGGCGATGGCGCCCTGCGGCCCGCCAAAGCCACGGAACGCCGTGTTCGACTGCGTATTCGTCTTGCCGCAGGCGGCACGGATATCCACATCGGACAAATAATAGGTGTTGTCGAAATGACAGACGGCGCGCGTGGCGACGGGGCCGGACAGGTCCGCCGAGTACCCGGCGCGCGTGGTCATGTCGACCTTGGCGGCGAGAATCTTGCCATCGGCGTCGTAGCCCACCTCGTACTCATAATAAAAACAGTGGCGCTTGCCCGTCACCAGCATGTCATCGTCGCGGTCGGCGCGCAGCTTCACGGGGCGTTTCAGTTTCGATGCAGCAATGGCCGAGGCCGCCGCCCACAGGGCCGATTGCGACTCCTTGCCGCCAAAGCCGCCGCCCATGCGCCGGCATTCGACAGTGATGTTATGCGAATGCACGCCCAGCGCATGCGCCACCACGTGCTGCATCTCGCTCGGATGCTGGGTCGAACACAGCACCAGCATGCCCTGCGCTTCCTTCGGAATCGCGTAGGAAATCTGCCCTTCCAGATAAAACTGTTCCTGCCCGCCCACATATAACTGGCCCTTGACCACATGCGGCGCCTTCTCGAACGCGGCTTGATAGTCGCCACGCGCCAGGCGCATCGGTGGCAGCACGTACGATTGCGCCGCCTTGGCTGCCTGCGGCGTCATGATCGCCGGCAGCTCTTCATACGTCACGTGCGCCAGGCGCGCGGCGCGGCGCGCGCGGTCGTGCGTATCGGCCACCACGATGAAGATGGGCTGGCCCACGTATTGCACCAAGTCAGAAGCGAGGATGGGATCGTCATGGATGATGGGGCCGCAATCATTGGTGCCGGGAATATCCTGCGCCGTATAGACGGCAACGACGCCAAGAGCGGCGCGCACGGCGGACAGGTCCATGGCCGTGATGCGTGCATGGGGCTTTTGCGACAGGCCCAGGGCCGCGTGCAGGGTGCCCTGCAGTTCCGCAATGTCGTCCGTGTACGTGGCTTGTCCCAGCACATGCAACTGGGCCGATTCATGCGGGCTGGACTTGCCCACGGCGGCCCAGGCGGCCGCTTGCAGTTCGGGCGTGACAGGATGGTTCATGCGGGTCCTTTCAGGCGCGGCAAGCGTAGGCGTTGACGGCGGTGCGCAGCAAGGGCGCGCCGGGGCGAGTTTCCAGCCAGAAGCGGCGCAGCAGGTTTTGCGCCGTCGTCATGCGGTAAGTGTTCGAGGCGCGCATGTCCGACAGCGGCGCGTAATCGTCGGCCAGCAAGCGCATGGCGATAACGAGATTGTCCTCCGTCCAGGCTTGCCCGCGCAGGAACGCTTCCGTCTGCGCCGCCCGCTGCGGCGTGGCCGCCATGCCGCCAAAGGCGATACGCGCATCGACGATGCGTTCGCCGTCCAGCTCAAAGGCAAACGCGGCGCACACGGCCGAGATATCCTGGTCAAAGCGCTTGGCCAGTTTATACGTGCGGAAATGCACGCCGGCACGGGGCAAGGGCACGCGCACGGCTTCGACGAATTCGCCGGGCTGCAGATCTTTTTTTTGGTAGCCCAGGTAGAAGTTTTCCAAGGGCATGCTGCGCTGACCGGCAGGGCCGCGCAGCACGATCTCGCTGCCCAGTGCGATCAGCCACGGCATCGAGTCGCCGATCGGCGAGCCATTCGCCACATTGCCGCCCAGGGTGCCCGCGTTACGGATCGGCAAGGAAGCGAAGCGCTGCCACAGTTCCGACAGTTCATCGGGATAATGCTGGCACAGCGCGCCATAGGCAGCGTTCAGGCTGGCGCCAGCGCCAATCTGCAGCTTGCCGTCAACAATGGCGATGTTTTTCAGCACGGCGACGTTGCCCAGATAAATGATATCTCCCAGGTCGCGCAATTGTTTGGTGACCCACAGGCCGATGTCGGTGGAACCGGCCAGCAGGCAAGCTTGCGGATATGCCGCGCGCAGCGCCACCAGTTCGTCCAATGTGCGCGGCGCATGGAAGCGCTGGCCGCCATGTTCGTAGCTCAGCAGGCTGCCGCGCTGCAGCGCCTGCAATTGCGTCTGCAAGGCGTCACGGTCAAAGCTTACATGCGGCAATTCGCCCATGCGTTTGGCCGCATCGATGATAGGGCGATAGCCCGTGCAGCGGCACAGGTTGCCCGACAGGGTATCGTCGATTTCGCAGCGCGTGGGGGTCGCGCCATTCTTCTCCAGGTACATGCCCCACAGCGACATGACGAAACCGGGCGTGCAGAAGCCGCACTGGGAACCGTGCCACTCGACCATCGCCTGCTGCACCGGGTGCAGGGCGCCGTCGGGCTGCTGCAAGTCTTCCACGGAAAACAGGGCCTTGCCATCAAGGGTGGGCGTGAGCTGGATGCAGGCGTTGACGGCCTTCATCTCGACCTGGCCATCCACCAGGCTGCCGATGACCACCGTGCAGGCACCGCAGTCGCCTTCGGCGCAGCCTTCCTTGGTGCCCGTGCAATGCAGATCCTCGCGCAGGTGCTGCAACACAGTCTGCGTGGGGGCGGCATTGTGCACTTCCTGCACGGCGCCACGGTAATAAAAGCGAATCGGTTCTGACATGCTGGCCTCGGAATAGTCCCAGTGGAGAAGATTAACACCGGCACACAGGACAACTATATGCAAAGACTGATTTTACTTATCATCCTATATCAATAAACTTATCCCTGGAACGGATGCGTCGCATGCCAGTGCTCGGCGATATCGATGCGGCGCGTGATCCACACCTGTTCGTGGCCCTGTACGTAGTCAAGAAAGCGCGCCAGGGCGGCTGCGCGGCCAGGGCGGCCCACCAGCCGGCAATGCAAGCCCACGGACAGCATCTTCGGCTGGTTCAAGCCATCCGGATCGCCTTCCGCATACAACACATCGAATGCATCCTTCAGATAATCAAAGAACTGCGTGCCCGAATTAAAACCTTGCATGGCGGCAAAACGCATGTCGTTCGTGTCCAGGGTATACGGCACGATCAGCTGCGGCTGCACGGCGCTGGCGCCGGAAGCGTCCGTGCATGCGACCTTTTCCCAGAAGGGCAGGTCGTCGCCATAATAATCGGCGTCGTAGCGGAAACCGCCATGTTCCACCACCAGTTTGCGCGTATTTGGCGAATCGCGCCCGGTGTACCAGCCTTGCGGGGCGGCCCCCGTCAATTCGCGGATGATCTGCACGGCTACACGCATGTGTTCACGTTCCGTCGCCTCATCCATGTTTTGATAGGAAATCCAGCGCAAACCGTGACAGGCGATTTCATGGCCCAGTTCCTGGAACGCGGCCACCGCTTCCGGATTGCGCTTCAAGGCCATCGAGACGCCAAAGACCGTCAATGGCAGGCGCCGTTCCTCGAACATGCGCAGCAAGCGCCACAGCCCCGCGCGCGAACCGTACTCATAAATCGATTCCATGCTCAGGTGGCGGGCGGGAAAAGCGGCGGCGCCGATCATTTCCGATAAAAACGTCTCCGACGCGGGATCGCCATGCAATACGCTGTTTTCAGCGCCCTCTTCGTAATTGAGGACGAATTGCAGCGCAATGCGGGCCTTGCCCGGCCAGTGCGGATGCGGCGGCGTGCGGCCATAGCCGATCAAGTCGCGTGGATAATGGTCGTAATTGCTCATGCGGTGGCTCGCCTATAGGAGGACAATGTGTGTCTATATGCCCAATCATATAGCCCGATGCCGCCATCGGTATATGATTTGCAGGATAAGCACATTCACTCACCCTATATACAGGATAGCAAATGGGAAAACTCAGCACGCACGTACTCGATATCGCCCACGGCAAGCCGGGAGCCGGCGTCAAGGTGGCCCTGTTTTCGGTCGCGCCGGAAGGAAAAGTCTTATTGAAGATGGATATGACCAACAGCGATGGCCGCTGCAGTTCACCCTTGCTGGAAGGCGACAGCATGAAAGCGGGCCAATATGAGCTGGTATTCAATGCCGGTGATTATTTCGCCGCTCAGGGCGTGGAACTGCCCTCGCCCCGCTTCATCGACCTGGTGACCCTGTCCTTCGGCATCGCGCATACGGATGAAAATTACCATGTGCCGCTGGTGGTGTCGCCGTGGTCGTATTCGACGTATCGGGGAAGTTAAGCGACGTTACATGACAAAGGCAGTGCGCAGCGCTGCCTTTTTTTCGCCTGTCGCGGCAGTCGATGCACCGCCGGGGTCAGATCCTGACAGGCGGGGTCAGCCCCCCCTCGCCCGTTGGCGATGACTTTGACGTTGGCACGCGGGTCTGACCCCGGCCTTCCGGCGGGGGACATCCCGCTCACGCAGTGACTGCCCCCCGCCTTTGCCTGGGGGCCGCATCACGAAAGCAGCAGACGAAAAAAAACCCGTCAATTGCTTGACGGGTTTTTCTCTTACTGCGAATAACAAGCCTGACGATAACCTACTTTCACACTGGTTGCAGCACTATCATCGGCGCAAAGTTGTTTCACGGTCCTG
>NZ_CDXDQE010000014.1:0-208938 GCF_978021625.1 Janthinobacterium foliorum
CCGCCTCGACCTTGGCCGAGAACAGCACGGCGCCCACGCCCGTCGTCACGCCGCAGCCGATGTAGCAGACCTTGTCGAACGGCGCGTCTTCGCGGATCTTCGCCAGGGCGATTTCCGGCACCACGATATAGTTCGAGAAGGTGGACGTGCCCATGTAGTGGAACAGCGGCTGGCCGTTCAGCGAGAAACGGCTGGTGGCGTCCGGCATCAGGCCGCGGCCCTGGGTCGAGCGGATGGCCTGGCACAGATTCGTCTTTTGCGACAGGCAGAACTTGCATTGCCGGCATTCCGGCGTGTACAGGGGGATGACGTGGTCATCCTTTTTCAGGGTCGTCACGCCCGGGCCCACGTCGACGACGACGCCGGCGCCTTCATGGCCGAGGATGGCGGGGAACAGGCCTTCCGGGTCGGCGCCCGACAAGGTGTAGTAATCCGTGTGGCAAATGCCCGTGGCTTTCAGCTCGACCAGCACTTCGCCGGCGCGCGGGCCGGCCAGGTCGACTTCTTCGATCGTCAGCGGGGCGCCCGCCTTCCATGCAATCGCGGCTTTGGTTTTCATGTGAGGTACTCCTGCTCGGTTTCAGACGCGCCATTATCGGGTGCCGGCGGGCAAGATGGCGCGGCAGGCCCCGCGCTTGTCTGAAAACGCGGCGCATTTGTCCGAAGCCGCCGCAGCGTGCAGCAGCGCACGGAAGCGCCGCATCCGCGGGGCGTATGCTGCGCCAGTGCGATGTGCGCTTGTGCCAGCTCAATCTTGCCGGCACCAGTACGCGCATGCTTGGCAGCAGGCCATTCGCATTGAGCTAGATTGATTCACCCCCGCCCCGCCATTCGTCGTTCCCGCAGGAGACTGACATGCGCAAGCTATTTCGCCCCCTTCCCCACACCTGGATGGCCTGGCTGCTGGCATGCTGCCTGGGCCTGCTTGCCGCCTGCGGCGGCGGCCACGACCATCATCCGCCGCCCCCAGCCACGACGGGCAGCTTGACGGTGACCATCGGCGGCTTGCCGGCCGGCGTGGTGGCCGCCGTCACGGTCACGGGTCCCGCCTCGTACAGCAAGGCACTCACGGCGTCGACCACCCTGGATGGCCTGGCGCCCGGCGCGTATGCCGTCAGCGCCGCCAGCGTCGCGTATGGCACGGGCAGCCTGGCGCCCACGCCCGCGACGCAGCAGGTGCAGGTCAGCGCCGGCGCCACGGCCAGCGCCAGCGTCGCCTATGCGGCCAGCGCGCCGCTGGCCCTGGCCCTGCAGGAGGTGGCGTCCGGCCTGAGCGCGCCCATCTTCCTGACGGCGCCGCCGGGCGACAGCCGTCTGTTCATCCTTGAGCGCGCCGGGCGCGTCCGCGTGGTGCAGAATGGCAGCTTGCTGGCCACGCCCTTCCTCGACATCAGCACGCTCACCACCACCAGCGGCGAGCGGGGCCTGCTGTCGCTGGCCTTCCATCCGCAATACGCCAGCAATGGCTATTTCTTCATTTATTACACCAACCTGGCTGGCGATATCGTCATCGAGCGGCGGCAAGTGTCGGCCGGCAACGCCAACGTGGCCGATGCCCTGTCCGCGCTGACGATTCTGACGATCGCGCATCCCACGTTCAGCAACCACTATGGCGGCCTGCTCAGCTTTGGCCCGGACGGCTACCTGTATGCGGGCACGGGCGACGGCGGCAGCGCGGGCGATCCGCCCGGCAACGCACAAAACACCAATGTGCTGCTGGGAAAACTGCTGCGCCTGGACGTGAATGCCAGCACGGTGGCCCAGCCTTACGCCATTCCTGCAGGCAATCCCTTCGCCGGCACGGCGGGCGCGCGCGCCGAAATCTGGGCCTATGGCTTGCGCAATCCGTGGCGCTACGCCTTCGACGTGCCGGCCCAGCTGCTGTACATCGCCGACGTGGGCCAGGATAACCGGGAAGAAGTCGATGTGCGCCCCGTGGGCCAGGCGGGCAACAACTATGGCTGGAACATCATGGAAGGCACGCAGTGCTACAACAGCGCCAGCTGCAACCAGGCAGGGCTGGTGCTGCCCGTCATCGACTATGGCCACGACAGCGCGGGCGGCTGCTCCATCACGGGCGGCTATGTGTACCGGGGCACGGCCTTGCCGGAACTGGCGGGCCAGTACCTGTATTCCGACTACTGCAGCGGCTGGCTAAAGAGTTTCAGCTACAGCAATGGCGCCGCTTCCGCCGTAACGGACTGGGGCATCACGAACGTGGGCAATATCCTGTCCTTCGGCCAGGATGCGCAAAACGAACTGTACATGCTGAGCGGCACGGGCAAGGTCTACCGGATTGTACGCAAGTAAACGGGCTAAACGGGCGCGCATGGGCGTGCGCACGCAGTCCTGGCCGCGCACGCCTGAGCGGCGTTTTTCGACGGGGCGCGGGGAACCGGCTAGAATTGGTTTTTTTCCGCCGCGCCCTGCGCCCCAGCTCAAGAGAACACCATGGCCCGTTTGAAACTCGAATTTCCTGAAGACCAGTACTGCTATTCCTCGCAACTGACGGTACGCACGACGGACATCAATGCCGGCAACCATCTCGGCAACGATTCCATGATTTCCATGATTTCCGAGGCCCGTGCGCGCTTCCTGTTCGAGTTCGGCGTGCGCGATATCGAAGCGGACGGCACCGGCATCATCGTTACCGACCTGGCCACCACGTACCGCGCCGAAGCGCATGCGCGCGACCAGCTGCTGTTCGAAGTGGGCGTCATGGATTTCAACAAGTATGGCGGCGACATCACCTTCCGCATCACGCGTCCCCGCGACAATACCCTGATCGCGATGGCCAAGTCCGGCTTTGTGTTTTTCAACTACAAGCGCAGCCAGGTCGTGCCCATGCCGGAAGATTTCGGCAGCAAGTTCCCACAGGTAAACTGGATCGATTAAGCGGGGCGCCGTGCCGCCATGCTGTATGCTTGCCAGGAAGACAATTGATTCTGGAGCGGCATGCGATCATCGATAAGGGCAAGACTGTGCCTCGGCCTGGCGCTGCTGGGCGCGCTACCGTGCGCCTGGGGGGCGCCGCACACCGTCATCCTGTACGGCGACGACGACTATGCGCCCTACAGCTACGTGGAAAACGGCGTCTTCAAGGGCATGTACGTCGATATCCTGCGCGCCGCCGCAGTGAAGATGCCCGCCTACCGCCTCGTCTTGCAGCCGCGCCCCTGGAAACGGGGACTCGATGCGCTGGAGAAAGGCCGGGTCTTCGGCCTGTTCCCACCCGGACGCAAGACGGAACGGCCGTACGTACAGCCGTATTCCGCCATGCTGTATCGCGAATCGGTGGTGCTGTTCTGCCATGACGCCGTCATGCGCACGGCGCGCACGCATTTTCCCGGCGACTTTGCCGGCCTGACCATCGGCGTCAACACGGGTTTCCTGCTGTCGGAAAAATTGATGGCGCCGGCGCGCCAAGGCCTGCTGCACCTGGAAGCGGCCAAGGGCAACGAAGCCAATCTGAAGAAACTGGCCTTGCGGCGCATCGATTGCTACGCCAGCGACCGCGGCGCGGCGCGCCACACGGCGCGCCAGCTGCACGGCGAGCTCGAACGTTACGGCTTTCATTTGCGCGAGGTGCTGGAGCTGTCGTCCGAAGCGACGTATATCGCCTACAGCGCGCGCAGCACGCCGGCCTACAAGGCGGACTTCATCGAACAGATGAATGCCGCCTTGCTGGCGCTGCGCCACACCGGCCAGCTGGAACGCATCGAACAGGCTTATTTGCGGGAATGATGCACGCTGATTAACGGCGCTGCACCTGCTGCTGCAAGGTCATGACGGGCTTGCTGCGGCCCGTCGGCTTGACGCCGAAGGTATTTTCAAACCAGTCATCGATCATCTTTTTTTCATAGCGCAGCGCGTCGCTGCTGGAATAGCGGTTAATGCGCTGCAAGTACGACATATCGGACAGTGCCGCGTTGCCGCTGGCAATCACCTTGCCATGCTGCTCCAGCTGGTAGCGCAGGCGCATGCGTGGCCAGTCCGTGCGGCCATCCATGATGCGCACGTCCATGGCGCCACGGCGCATCGGATCTTCGCGGCCAGCCAGGTCGATGTCCGTGATCTCGATCTTCAAATCCTGCCCCGGCCGCAAACCCTTGCCCAGCAACTGGAAATGCTCCGCCAGGCCCGCCAGGATCTGCTCGCGGTCGCGCGAGCTGAACGGCATGTCCGTGTAATCGTCGGGCTTGCTGAAATTGACTTGCACGCCGGCCCAGGCGCTGCTGCTGGCAAGCAGCGCCAACGCCGCGACCCATGTTTTCGTCGCCTTAGAAATACGCATATTCATCCCTTTCAGAAAGACTGGCCCGCAGGCAGTGACCGCAATGCCATTCATTGCAGTGCCTGGTTTCAATATAGCCTGAAGAGAAAATTTCTGGAGCGCAATACAACACATGTCGCCGCACGACACTGCCGTGACCGACTTATTTGCGCCCCTGGCGTTTCGCCTGCGTGCCGAAGGTCTTCGCAAACCAGTCGTCGATCATCAGCTTCTCATAGCGCAAGCGCGTATCGCCGGCATAGCGGTTGATGCGGCTCATGTACGACATGTCGGACAACTCGGCGTCGCCGCTACTGATCACCTTGCCATCCTGCTCCAGCACGTAGTGCAAGCTCATGCGCGGCCAGTCGGCGCGCCCGTTCAGCACGCGCAAGGCATTCGCACCATGCATGCGCGGCTCTTCGCGCCCTGCCAGGTCCACATCGGTGACATCGATTTTCAAGGTTTGCTCGGGCTTGAGCGACGCCCCCAGTTTCTCGAAATGCTGGCTCAAGTCCTTGAGTACTTGTTCGCGCTCACGCTGGTCGAACGGCAGATCCGTAAAGCGCTCGGGTTTATCGAAACGCACCTCCGTTCCCGCCCAGGCGGCGGTGCTGGCCAGGAAGGCCAGGGCCCCCAGCAGGGCCCGCGTTGATTTTTGCATGATGTTCGTCCTTTCATGAACAAGGTGGGCGCACAAGCCCCCTGATATCCCTTCAATATAACGGCAAGTACCCGCTTGGGAAGCGAAATTCATACCTTGTTACTTTCTTTCCCCGCCGCTTCCCAGGCCAGAATCCCGCATTTTTTTTGCAGATTCATTAGCAATATTATTTAAAACAAAGTATTGTCTTGAAAATATAGTTGCCTAAGCGATAAAGTATACATAGAGACGCTCCCCGGCAATTTAAAGTATTTCTTGACATGCCTGTTGCATGAATTACGTCAATTATTATTGCTTATTGTTAATACTTGGCTGTCGGTCTACAATCGACAAACTGCGCCGGAAAAACGCGCAACGCCGTTAGTCGCGCACAGGAATTCCTGGCGCGGGCGTCTTAGCATTGCGTCAGTTATGCCTTTTAGCGGAACTCGCCCTTATGTCATTTTTGTCTTCAGCATCGCCCAAGTTACCCCCGTGGAAAGTCCTGCTCGTCGATGATGAACCCGACATCCATGACATCACCAAACTGACGCTGAGCCGTTTCCGCCTGGAAGGCCGCGCGCTCAGTTTCGTGCATGCCTACAGCGGCGCCGAAGCCAAGCAGGTGCTGGCGCGCGAGTCCGGCATCGCCCTGGTGTTCCTCGACGTGGTGATGGAGCGCGAAGACAGCGGCCTGGAGGTGGCGCGCTGGATGCGCGAAGACCTGGGCAACCAGTTCACGCGCATCGTGCTGCGCACGGGCCAGCCGGGCCAGGCGCCGGAAGAGCGCGTGATCGTCAACTACGACATCAACGACTACAAGGAAAAGACGGAACTCGACCGCACCAAGCTGTTTACCACCACCTTCGCCGCCCTGCGCGCCTACCGCGACATCATGAAGGTAGAAGAGGCACGCCTGGCCCAGCTGCATTACCGCGAGGGCCTGGAGCGCGTCATCGCCGCTTCCGCGCACATTTTCAAGCAGCGCAACCTGCGCGACTTCGCCAGCGGCCTGCTGCAGCAAGTGGTCGCCCTGCTGCGCCTGGAAACGAGCATGCTGCTGCGCCTGCGCGGCGCCAGCGCCATCTCGGGTGAACAGGATTATGAAATCCTCGCGCAGATCGGCGACACGGACGACGGCATCCTCAGCCCTGCCCTGCTGTCGCAGCTGGACCATGCCAAGAGCAATAAAATTTCGCGCCTGCACGGCGACACCTATGTCGGCTATTTCCCGAACAGCAGCGGCAAGGCCTCCCTGCTGGTCTTGAAAGGCGTGGAGGAGATTTCCGACCTCGACGCGCAATTGCTGGAAGTATTCTGCTCGGGCGTGGCCATCGCCTTCGACAACATCCTGCTGACGCAGGAAATCACCGATACGCAAGCCGAGCTGATCCTGCGCCTGGGCGACGTGGTCGAATCGCGCTCGCACGAAGGCGGCAACCACGTGCGCCGCATGGCCGAAGTGTGCCAGCTGCTGGCGCAGGCGTCCGGCATGTCCGAGGAAGAAACCATGGTGCTGCGCCACGCGGCGCCCATGCACGACATCGGCAAGATTTCCACGCCCGACGCCGTGCTGCTGAAACCGGGCAAGCTCGACGCGGCCGAGTGGGAAATCATGAAGCAGCACCCGACGGTGGGCATGTCCATCCTCGACGGCTCGCAGCGCCCGCTGCTGAAGGCGGCGGCCGTGATCGCCCACCAGCACCATGAAAAATACGATGGCAGCGGCTATCCGCAAGGCCTGGTGGGTGAAAACATCCACAAATACGCGCGCATCGCCGCCGTCGCCGACGTCTTCGACGCCCTCATGCACAAGCGCTGCTACAAGGACGCCTGGCCCCTGGAGCGCGTGGTGGGCTATCTGCGCGAAGTGAGCGGCAGCCACCTCGACCCGCAGTATGTGGAGTTGCTGATTGCGAACCTGGACGAGGCGCTGGCGCTGAATCAGCGTTTCCCGGATTAGCATGCGTACGTCGGATTACGCGGCTACCAGCAAAACACACTTCGGCCCAGGCCGCCAACACGGGCATTGCGGGCCAAGCGGGCCTGAAAAATGTCGAGGGCAAGGCGCAGCGACGCAGCGGCGTAGGTAGGATTAGCGCGCAAGCGCGTAATCCGACAACATCGTTGACGTGGCTTGTGGTGGCGTCGGATGACGACCCTTCAGGCCTGATCCGGCCTACGCGACTGATATTCACGGCCGTCGTTTTCATTCTGCGAACCCGCGCCGCAAGAGCGCCTGAAAAACGTTCAGGGCAAGGCGCGCGGTCGCAGACAGTGCGAACCAGCACGGCAAGACCAAGCAACGCAGCCATGGACGTTTTCTCAGGTGCTCTTCGGCTCCAGCGGAAAGCGTATCTTGTAATGCAACCCCATGCCCGGCGCACTGACCACCTTCACCGTGCCGCCCAGCGGTCCCGTCACCAGGTTATACAGGATATGCGCGCCCAGGCCGCTGCCGCCGGACCCGCGCTTGGTCGTGAAGAAGGGGTCGAACAGCTGGCCCAGGGTGGCACTGTCCATGCCCATGCCGTCGTCGCTGTAATCGAGTTCCAGCATCTCGCCGGCCGTCCGCGCAGACAGCTTGATCTTGCCCGGTTCGCCTTCGGCAAAGCCGTGCACCAGTGAGTTGACGACCATGTTGGTGACGATCTGCGAGACGGCGCCGGGATAGCTGCGCAGCTGCACGTCCGGCGCGCAGTCGATGTCCACCTTGATGGGCTTGCCCTTCAGCTTGGGCTGCAGCGAGAGCAGGACTTCATCGAGATACTTGCGCAAGTTAAAGCTGCGCAGCTCGTCCGAGGACTGGTCCACGGCCACCTGCTTGAAGCTGCGCACCAGCGCCGCGGCGCGCTGCGTATTCGTCGTCATGATGCGCAGGGTCTGGTCGATGATGTCGAAGAACTGCTGCAAGCCGTCTTCGTCGAGCCGGCCGCCTTCCAGGTCTTCGCGCGTGAGTTTCAATTCCTGCACCAGATGGCTGGTAGCCGTCACGCAGATGCCCAGCGGCGTGTTGATTTCATGCGCCACGCCCGCCACCAGGCGTCCCAGCGAGGCCAGTTTTTCCTGGCGCACCAGTTCCGACTGCGCTTCCTGCAGCGCGCTCAAGGCGCTGTTCAGGGCCGCGTTCTGCTCTTCCAGCGTTTCCTTGGCCTTGCGCATGGCGCTGTCAGCCTGGATGCGCGCCATCGCCACGGCCACATGACTGGCCATGAATGCCAGCACGTCCAGTTCCGCCTGGCCATACACGACGGACGTGTCATAGCTTTGCACGATGATCACGCCGTATTTGCGCTCGCCCAGCAGCATGGGCGCGCCCATCCAGCTGGCGATGCCGGTATTGCCCAGCGGCTCGTCCATCTCGCCGCTGGCCACCAGCGCCGCATAGCTGTCCGCATCGAGCAGGCAGGCCTGGCGGCGCGCCAGCACATACGAGCTCATGCCGATGCCGTAATGAAAGCGTTTCACGGGCGCCTGCGCATCCTTTTCATCGACAAAGTACGGGATCGTGATGTCCTTGTTTTCCGGGTGATACAGGGCGATGAGGAAATTTTTCGCCGTCACCAGCTCGCTGATGATGGCGTGCAAACGCGCGTACAGGGTCGTCGCGTCGGCCGCCTGCGCCGACAGGTTGGCGATTTCGTACAGCGCATGCTGCAGGTTTTCCGCGCGGCGCCGCTCGGCCACCTCGTGCGCCAGCAGGGCCGTGCGCTCCTGCACCGCCTTTTCCAGGCGGTCCATGCTTTGCATGCCCTGCAGGGCGCTCGACACGTGCGTGGCGATCAGCGCGAACAGGGCCTGGTCTTCCAGGCTGAAACGGTGCTCGGCGTCATAGCTCTGGATGACGATGGCGCCCAGCACCTGGTGCTGCGGGTCCAGCAGCGGGCAGCCGATCCAGTGCTCGGCCGCCGTGCCGCCGCCCCAGGCGCCGCCGCCGATGGCGCGCATGGCGTCGTCGTCGGCCGTCATCACCAGCTGCTTGCGGTTGACGATGACCCATGCCGTGGGCGACTGCGCCGCGCTGGCCAGGCGCACGCCCGCTTCCGGGTCGGGCGAGGCGTCGAATTCGTCGACAAAATACGGAAAGCGCACGAGGCCGTCGTCGCGGTCGCTGAGTGCGACATAAAAATTCGCCGCATACATGATGCGCCCCAGCGCCGCGTGCACGGCTTGCAGGAATGCACTGATATCGCTGCAGGTACTGGCGCGCTGGCCGATTTCCAGCAACACGGTCTGGACGGCTTCCAGACGGCTGAGACGGCTTTCCATGGAGTGACAAGTGCCTTCTAAATATGTTCTGAAAATCAATATTATCAGTTCAGTCCCGCCTTGGCACGGCATTAAATGCACAATTCTTGCCTTGAGGCATGACACCACGCGCCACGCACACATTTGCCACCTCGGCGATACAGTGGCAGACTAGGCCCCTTCCTACAGACCAGACCGTCCTCATGACCGCCACGCTCCGCGCCACCCTTCGTCCCTACACCCTCGCCGCCCTGCTGGCCTTTGCCGCGCTGGGCATGCCGCCGCTGTGCGCCGCGCCGGCCAAGGCGCCGGCGGCGGAGACGGCCGATGGCGGGCGCTACTTCGGCCCCCTGGTCGACGGCAAGATGCATGGCCAGGGCCGCCTCGAGTATGCGAGCGGCGCGTTTTATGCCGGCGGCTTCGCGCGCGGCGTGTTTTCCGGCCAGGGCACGCTGCGCCAGGCCTCGGGCGTGGAATACGTGGGCGCCTTCCGCCAGGGCGCCTTCGACGGCCATGGCCGCTACACCTCGCCCAAGGGCGAGCTGTACGAGGGCAGCTTCGTCAAGGGCAGCTTCGAAGGCGAAGGCCGCTTCCAGGGCGCCGATGGCGCCACCTTCGAAGGTCATTTCAAACACTGGCGCCCGCACGGCGCCGGCAAGCTGACCGACACGGACGGCACCGTCTTCGAAGGCGAATTCGTCCAGGGGCAAGTGCTGGGCAAGGCGAAAGTCAGCACCAGCGACGGCATCCATTACGAAGGCGCACTGAAAGACTGGAAGTTCGAGGGCGAAGGCGTGCTGCGCACGGCCGAGGGCGATGAATACCGGGGCAGTTTCAAGAATGGCCAGTTCGACGGCAAGGGCGTGCTGCGCTACGCCGTGGCGCAGGCGGACGGCCGGAAAGAGGACAGCGGCAACTGGACGGAAGGCCAGCTGGACGACCCGGCCGCCGACAAGCTCACACGCGACAACATCGAACTGGCCCTGTACAACCAGCGTACCTTGCTGGACCAGGCCCTGGCGCGCATCGCGCCCCGCGACCCGGCGAAAAAAATCAATCTGTACCTGCTGGGCGTGGCCGGCGATGGCGCGCAGGAAGTATTTCACCGCGAAACGGCCTTCGTGCAGCGCCAGTTCGACCGCGATTACGGTACCGTGGGCCGCTCCTTGATGCTCGTCAACAGCCGCAACACGGTGGCGCAGCAGCCGATGGCGACCTTGACCAGCCTGCGCGCCAGCCTCGACGCCCTGGGCGGGAAAATGGACAAGCAGAACGACATCCTGTTCCTGTTCCTCACCAGCCACGGTTCGCCCGAACATGAACTGGCGCTGGCGCAAAACGGCATGGATCTGCACAGCTTGCCAGCGCAGGAGCTGGCGTCCATGCTCAAGCACAGCGGCATCCGCTGGAAAGTCATCGTCGTTTCCGCCTGCTATGCGGGCGGTTTCATTGCGCCATTGAAAGATGACAACACCCTCATCATCACGGCCGCGCGCAGCGACCGCACCTCGTTCGGCTGCGACGACCAGAACGATTTTACTTATTTCAGCGAAGCCTATTTCAAGGAAGCGCTGCCAAAGAGCGCGGGCTTTGCCGACGCCTTCGAGCAAGCCAGGATACTGGTGCAGGCGCGCGAAGCGGCCGATTTCCGCGAAGGCGGCATGGAAGCGGAAGAGCATTCCGAGCCACAGATGTTCCAGGGCAAGGCCATCGCCGCACAGCTGAAGGCGTGGCGCGCCCAGCCCCGCTAAGCGCGGCACGGCGTTCCTTCTTTCTGTACAATAGCCGTCACCATGCGCCGATTCCTCCTCATTTTGCTGCTGTTCGTGCTTCCGCTCCAGATGTCCTGGGCCGCGGCGAGCGCGTATTGCCTGCATGAAGAAGGCAAGGCGGCGCAGCACCTGGGCCACCACAGCCACCAGCACAAGGCGGATGCGGACAAGAAACCCGTGGCCGACAAGAAAGTGGCCGACCAGCAAAAAAAAGGCCAGCCGCACAGCGACTGCAACGTCTGCCATGGCATCGGCCACGCGTGGCTGCCGGCCGGCTCCAGCCTGCCCGTCGTCGACACGGCCGCCGTGATCGCCGACACTGCCCCGTTCTTTTACGCTTCGCACATCCCGGACGCGCCCAAGCGCCCCGACTGGTCGTCGGCCATCTAGGCCGACGGGACGTCCCCTTTTGTAAAATCGCAACGCGCGCCTTGAAATAATCCGGGCGCAAGCCTGCGCGTCCCGTCGAATTCTTTTCCGTTTTTTTGGAGAATTCGATGTACCGATCCCTCTATCTATTGTTACTCTCCGCTGGCCTGCTGGCCGGCAACCTTGGCCACGCCCAATCTAGCGCGGAAGCTGCCGCGCCCCTGACCCTGCCCGCCGCGCAGGCCCTGGCCGAGGGCGGCAACGCCACCCTGTCGGCCGCCCGCCACGAACTGGCGGCGCAGGGCGGCAGCGTGCAGCAGGCGCGCGCCCTGCCCAATCCGGAACTGCAAACCGTGCTGGAAGACACGCGCCGCGCCACGCGCAGCACCACCGTGCAGCTCAACCAGCTCATTGAACTGGGCGGCAAGCGCGGCGCCCGCACAGCCGCCGCCCAGCGTGGCGAAGACGTGGCGCAGGCAGGCCTGGCCCTGCAGCAAGCCGAGACCCGCGCGCAGGTGACCACCGCGTTTGTCGAGGTGCTGGCGGCGCAGGAAGGCTTGCGCCTGGCCGACAGCGCGCAGGCGCTGGCCGCGCGCGCCAGCGATATCACGGCGCGCCGGGTGACGGCCGGCAAGGCCTCCCCCGTCGAGGAAACGCGGGCCCGCGTGGCCGAAGCCAGCGTGCGCCTGGAACTGAACCTGGCGCGCAGCGCCCTGGCCAGCGCCCGCCAGCGCCTGGCCGCCCTGTGGGGCAACGCCACGCCCCGCTTTACCGTCGCCGAGGGACGCCTGGAAACCCTGCCGGAACTGCCGCCAGGCAGCGAGCTGGCGGCGCGCCTGCCGCAAGCGCCGGTCGTGCGCCAGGCAAGCAGCGCGCTGGCGCAGCGGCAAGCCCTGCTGGATGTGGAACAGCGGCGCGCCACGCCCGACGTCACCGTGAGCATCGGCATGAAGCGCTCGGAAGAACTGGGACGCAACCAGGCCATCGTCGGCCTTGCCTTGCCGCTGCCCCTGTTCGACCGCAATGCGGGCAACAAGCTCGATGCCCTGCGCCGCAGCGACAAGGCCAGCGACGAGCTGGCCGCCGCCCGCATCGACGTGCAGACCAGGGTTGCCGCCGCCAGCGAACGCCTGGCCACGGCGCGGCTCGACGTGGAAAGTTTGCGCCGCGACATCTTGCCTGGCGCCCAGAGCGCCTACGACGCGGCCAGCAAGGGCTTCGAGTTTGGCAAGTTCGCCTTCCTCGACGTGCTCGATGCCCAGCGCACCTTGCTGCAAGCCAAAAACCAATACCTGCGCGCCCTCACCGAAGCGCACCAGGCCGCCGCCGAGATCGAGCGCCTGCTGGGCGCCCCCGCTTCCCTGTAAGGAATACCGACATGCACATCACACTCAACAAAAAACAGGGCATCGCCATCGCTGGCATCGCCGCCGCCGGCCTCGTGCTGGCCAGCCTGATCCTCGGCACGGGCACATCCGCCAGCGCCCCGCCCCCTGCCGCCAAGGCGGAAGCGCATGCTGAAAAGAAAGACGCACACGGCCACGCGGCAGTGGAAGGCAGGCTGGAACTGACGGCCGCGCAAAGCCGCGCGGCCGGCGTCGTCATCGCCACGGCCGCGCCGGGCCGCATCAAGACCACCGTCGCCCTGCCCGGCGAAATCCGTTTCAACGAGGACCGCACGGCCCACGTCGTACCGCGCCTGGCCGGCGTGGTGGAAGCCGTGCAGGCGGACCTGGGCCAGCTGGTGAAGAAGGGGCAAGTGCTGGCCGTCATCGCCAGCACGGACCTGTCCGAGCAGCGCAGCGAACTGCTGTCGGCGCAGCGCAGACTGTCGCTGGCCCGTTCCACGTACGAACGTGAAGAAAAACTGTGGCGCGAGAAAATCTCCGCCGAACAGGATTACCTGCAGGCGCAGCAAACGTGGCGCGAAGCGGAGATTGCCGTGCAGAACGCGCAGCAAAAGCTCAGCGCGCTGGGCGCCACGGGCGCGGCCAAGGGCCCCCTGAACCGCTATGAGATCCGCGCGCCGTTCGACGGCATGGTGCTGGAAAAACACATCGCGCTGGGCGAAGCCGTGAAGGAAGACGCGAACATCTTCGTCATTTCCGACCTGTCGACCGTGTGGGCGGAAATCGCCGTGCCGGCGAAAGACCTGGCCACCGTGCGCATGGGAGGCAAGGCGGAGGTGAAAGCCAGCGCTTTTGTTGCCAGCGCGAAGGGCACGATCACCTATGTGGGCGCCTTGCTGGGCGAACAGACGCGCACGGCCAAGGCCCGCATCAGCCTGGCGAACCCCGACATGGCGTGGCGCCCGGGCCTGTTCGTCACGGTCGAAGTGGTGTCGGGCGAAGCGGACGCGCCCGTTACCGTGCAAAGCACGGCCATCCAGACGGTGGAAGACAAGCCCGTCGTCTTCGTGCAAGTCAAGGATGGCTACCAGGCCACGCCGGTGCTGCCGGGACGCAGCGACGGCAAATGGACGGAGATCAGGCAGGGCCTGCCCGCCGGCGCGCCGTACGCCGCGCAAGGCAGTTTTGTCCTGAAATCGGAGCTGGGCAAGGATGCCGCCGGCCACGAACACTGATCACGTGAAACAAAGGACACCATCATGTTTGAACGCTTGATCCGCTTTGCCATCGACCAGCGCTGGCTGGTGATGCTGGCCGTCGCCTTTATCGCCGGCCTGGGCATTTACAATTACCAGAAGCTGCCCATCGACGCCGTGCCCGACATCACCAATGTGCAGGTGCAAATCAATACCCAGTCCGCCGGCTATTCGCCGCTGGAAACCGAGCAGCGCGTCACCTTCCCCATCGAGACGGCCATGGCCGGCTTGCCGAACCTGGAACAGACGCGCTCGCTGTCGCGCTATGGCCTGTCGCAGGTTACCGTGATCTTCAAGGATGGCACGGACATCTATTTTGCCCGCCAGATGATCAACGAGCGCTTGCAGGAAGCCAAGGAAAGCCTGCCGGCCGGCATCACGCCCAAGATGGGGCCCGTCTCCACGGGCCTCGGCGAAATTTACCTGTGGACGGTGGAAACGCAGGACGGCGCGAAAAAGCCGGATGGCACGCCGTACACGCCGACGGACCTGCGCGAAATCCAGGACTGGATCATCAAGCCGCAGTTGCGCAATGTCACGGGCGTGACGGAGATCAATGCCATCGGCGGCTACGCCAAGCAATACCAGGTGGCGCCGTATCCGGAAAAACTGGCCGCCTACGGCATCAGCCTGCAGGACGTGGTAACGGCGCTCGAACGCAACAATGGCAACGTGGGCGCCGGCTATATCGAAAAACAGGGCGAGCAGCTGCTGATCCGCGCGCCGGGCCAGGTGGCGTCGAAAGACGATATCGGCAACATCATCGTCGCCAATGTGCAGGGCGTGGCCATCCGCATCCGCGACGTGGCGGACGTGCTGATCGGGCGCGAACTGCGCACGGGCGCGGCCACGGAAAACGGCCGCGAAGTGGTGCTGGGCACCGTCTTCATGCTGATCGGCCAGAACAGCCGCGCCGTCTCGCAAGCCGTGGATAAAAAGATGGTGGAGATCAACCGCAGCCTGCCGACAGGCGTGCACGCCGTCACCGTGTATGACCGCACGGTGCTCGTCGACAAGGCCATCAATACGGTGAAGAAAAACCTGCTGGAAGGGGCCGTGCTGGTGATCGCCATCCTCTTCCTGTTCCTCGGCAATATCCGCGCGGCCGTCATCACGGCCATGGTGATACCGCTGGCCATGCTGTTCACGTTTACGGGCATGGTGCAATACCATGTGAGCGCCAACCTGATGAGTTTGGGGGCGCTGGACTTCGGCATCATCATCGATGGCGCCGTCGTCATCGTGGAAAACTGCGTGCGCCGCCTGGCCCATGCGCAGCAAAAGCTGGGACGGCCCTTGTCCCTGCAGGAACGCTTGCACGAAGTGTTTGCCGCATCGCAAGAAGCCCGCCGGCCATTGCTGTACGGCCAGCTGATCATCATGGTGGTGTACCTGCCCATCTTCGCGCTGACGGGCGTGGAAGGCCGCATGTTTACGCCGATGGCCTTGACGGTGGTGATCGCCCTGCTGGGCGCCATGCTGCTGTCGATCACCTTCATTCCCGCCGCCGTGGCCCTGTTTATCGGCGACAAGGTGGCGGAAAAGGAAAATGCCATCATGCGTGCGGCCAAGCGCTGGTATGCGCCGCTGCTGGACAAGGTGATGCGCAACACGCCCGTCGTGCTGGTTGGCGCGGCGGTGGCCGTGCTGCTGTCGGGCTTGCTGGCCACGCGCATGGGCAGCGAATTCGTGCCCAGCCTGAACGAGGGCGACATCGCCATCCAGGCCCTGCGCATCCCCGGCACCAGCCTGAGCCAGTCGCTGGCCATGCAGCAGCAGCTGGAGCGCAAGCTGATGGACAACCACCCGGAGATCGCCCGCGTCTTCGCCCGCACGGGAACTGCCGAGATCGCGTCCGATCCCATGCCGCCGAATATTTCCGACGGCTACATCATGCTCAAGCCCCGCAAGGAATGGCCGCAGCCGAAGAAGTCGCGCGAGCAATTGCTGGCGGAAATCGAAGCGACGGCCACCAGCTTGCCGGGTAACAACTACGAGTTCTCGCAGCCGATCCAGCTGCGTTTCAATGAACTGATTTCCGGCGTGCGCAGCGACGTGGCCGTGAAACTGTTCGGCGACGACATGGCCGTGCTCGACAGCACGGCGGCGAAGATCGCCGGCGTGCTGGGCAAGATCTCCGGCGCCACGGAAGTGAAGGTCGAACAGACGACGGGCTTGCCCATGCTGACGGTGCAGATCGACCGCGAGCAGACGGCCCGCTATGGCCTCAACATTGCCGACGTGCAGTCGGCGATCGCCACGGCCATCGGCGGACAGGAAGCGGGCACCCTGTTCCAGGGCGACCGCCGCTTCGACATCGTCGTGCGCCTGCCCGACAGCCTGCGCAGCGACCTGGAGCAATTGAAGCGCCTGCCCATCGCCCTGCCCCAGGGAGCGGGCACGGAAGGCCGCGCGCGCTTCATCCCGCTCGGTGAAGTAGCCAGCCTGCAAGTGGCGCCGGGGCCGAACCAGATCAGCCGCGAAGATGGCAAGCGCCGCATCGTCATCAGTGCCAACGTGCGCGGGCGCGACATCGGTTCCTTCGTGGCGGACGCCACGCAGCAGTTGCAGGCGCAGGTGGCCATTCCCCCCGGCTACTGGACCAGCTGGGGCGGCCAGTTCGAGCAATTGCAGTCGGCCACCAAGCGCCTGCAGCTGGTGGTGCCCGTGGCCCTGGCCCTCGTTTTTGTCTTGCTGTTTGCCATGTTCGGCAATGTGAAGGATGGGGTACTGGTGTTCAGCGGCATTCCGTTCGCCTTGACGGGCGGCATCATCGCCCTGTGGCTGCGCGACATCCCCATGTCGATCTCGGCGGCCGTCGGCTTCATCGCCCTGTCCGGCGTGGCCGTGCTGAACGGCCTGGTGATGATCGCCTACATCCGCCAGCTGCGCGAACAGGGCATGCCCCTGCAGGAGGCGATACGCCTAGGCGCCATCACGCGCCTGCGGCCCGTGCTGATGACGGCGCTGGTGGCTTCGCTGGGTTTCGTGCCGATGGCCATCGCCACAGGCACGGGCGCCGAAGTGCAGCGTCCGCTGGCCACCGTGGTGATCGGCGGCATCCTGTCGTCCACGGCCCTGACCCTGCTGGTGCTGCCGCTCTTGTACCGGCTGGCCTACCGCAGGCAGGAGGAAGAGGAAATGCACGCCGCGCCCGCAGGCGCGGCGGTGTAGTCATGGAGCCAGGCGTAGCAAAATCGTAGCGAGCGGCTTCGATTTACGGCTGAGACGCGCAGCTGTACTCAATCAAGTACAGCGCGCATCGGAGGCCGCAAAGCGTGCCGCGCAGTAGATTTTGCTAGCCTGGCCGGCGGTAGCCGCCTTCGATCCAGTTGGCCGCCGCCGTGGCATTGAACTTGAACGCGGCCGAGGTACGCACCTTGGCGATCTGCTCACCGTCCGCATCGTAAGCGCTCAGTTCGGCATACGGGTGGTCTTCGTCGGGCACGATGTCGAACATCACCTTGATTTGCCCCTCATCGGTGGCGACGAACAGGTTCTTGTGCAGCTGCGCGTGCAGCTGCTGCTCGTGGCGGCGCAGCACTTCGGAAGCCGTCTTGACCAGCGTATTGAAGGCGTTGACGTCGAGCGGTTTCGGGTTTTTCTTGTCGCGGCCCATGGTCCACGGGCCCACCAGCGCCGGCTCCGGTTCGCCATCCTTGATCATGGCCACGGCCCATCCTTCATCTTCCTCATTCTTGATCACCCGCGCCGTCCAGCCATTGCCCACCCACAGGCGTGGCTCCTGGATCGGCGCGTCGTTGTCCTGCTCGGCTGCTGCGTCGGAAAAGTCGGGGAAATCGGTACTCATGGCGGTGCTCGTGGTGGAAGGTCGGGGCTAGCATGATAGTCGAAAACGCCCGTCCGTGCCGCCCTGGCGCATGCGAAAGCGGCCGCTGCCATAGCCGATCCGGGCAATAAGGCAAGGTATCAAATTAGTAGCTTTACTCTAGCGATCGGGCTTTGATATTGCTCAAGTAAACCTATTATTAATTTGCAATCTGAATTGTGTTTTTTATATTTCAAATATTGCATTTAGCAATGCTTGGCATCAAGAAACTTATCTGCCCGCGACGCCCCTCGACCCAGTACGCCGCATAGCATCCGCACGCCAGGCAATAACGTCCTCGCTGTAAAAAAAGCTGCGTACAACCATACCAATCAGAGGGATTAAATATGAAACTCTTGACTACCCTGGCCTTGGCCACGTTGACTGTTGCCGCCGGTACGGCCAGCGCCGTCCCCACGTTCACCACGGGCGGCACGGCACTGGCCGGTGAAGGCCTCGTCACGTCCGTGGCCGGCGCAACGACGATCAACTTCAACGACGGCCTACTGCCAAGCAACTATACGGGGTCCGTGTTTACCAGCGGCCATCCCGCCTACGCGGCGCAGCCACCGAACGACATGACGGCCTTCTATTCCGTCGGCGTGACGAATGGCCAGATCACGCCCGGCATGGCGACCTTCAGTGGCGGCCTCAGCTATTTTGGCTTCTACATGGGTTCGCCAGACACGTATAACAGCGTCGTCTTCACCATGGGCGATCACAGCACGGTCACCTTGACGGGATCGCAAATTGCCACCCTGGGCGGCGTCAGCGCCAACGGTGATCAATCGGTTGGCCTGTACGTGAACGCATGGGCTGGCGAAGGGGCGAAATTCACCTCGGTGGCCTTCCACTCGCCGGGCCAGGATGCCTTTGAAAGCGACAACCACGCCTACATCGCCGCCGTGCCGGAACCGGAAACCTATGCCATGCTGCTGGCCGGCCTGGGCTTGCTGGGCTTCATGCTGCGCCGCAAACAATCCTGATCAGCCACACACCGGCAAAAGCCCGCGCTGCGGGCTTTTTCACTGCCAGGCTGGCCGACGCTGCCGGCGCCGATTCTTCAGCACAGGGACATGGCGGGCCGGTTGGGCCAGGTCAGCGGCGGACCAGGCGGCACCCAGCGCGGGTCGATGGCCGGCAGCGGCGCATGGTAGTTGAAAGGATTGATGATGATCGGCGGGATCGCCGATGGCGCGCCAACGGGCTCGGCACAAGACTGCGGGGCGCTACGCTGGCGCGTGGTTCGATGGTGGGAAGGGGATAGCGATTGATCCCCGGTATCTGCAAACAAAAGCATGTTGCCCTCCTTGCGAGACTGAGGTGTTCAGTATAGGACGGCTTGCGCGTATTACAAGAAAAGAAATCTTGTTCCAAATAAGCGTTTCCCTCCTCTCAAGACCTTCCATACCGTGAAAATGACCGCCTGTCGCACGCCGCTGGCGACGGGCCAGGCACGCCGCTACAGTGTGATCATGCAAGACCCCGACACCCACACTCAGAGGCTTACCATGAAAAAATTGCTCACCTTCGTCCTCATCCTCATGCTGGCCTGCCTGTTCCTCGACAAGATCGGCGCCACGGACATGCACATGCAGTTCAACGGCAGTGACGTCGATGGTCCGCTGGAGTGGCTGTTCGGCCTGGTCTTTGCCAGTGGCGGCGTGCTGATCGCGGCACTCGTGCTGGTATGCGCCGCCGTCGTCGCGGGGGTGCTGCTGGCCGGCGTGGGCGTGGTGCTGCTCGCCGTGGTGGCGTTCTGCGTGGTGCTGGTGCTGGCCCTCAGCACGCCCGTGCTGCTGCCGTTGCTGATCCCCATCGCCATCGTCTGGCTGCTGGTCGGCCGCAACCGCAAGCTGGCGCAGGCACGCCGGCACAGCCTGTAATCACTGCGCCATGAACTTGCTGAGCACGCCGTCGCCGCCGCCCTCGTTCTGTTCGATGCGGTTGCGCCCGCCGCGCTTGGCACGGTACAGCGCCTCGTCCGCGCGCGCCAGCACGGCGTCGCAATCGGCATCGGTGCCGGCCATGGCGGCCATGCCGATGCTTACCGTAACGGTGATCACGATGCCGCCATCGATGGTCAGCGAACTTTCCGCCACGCGGCGGCGCAAGCGCTCGGCAAAGATGGCGGCCGCGCCCAGATCCGTCCCTGGCAGCAAGATGGCGAATTCCTCGCCGCCCACGCGGCCCGGCACGTCGACCTTGCGCAAGGCCTGGCACATCAGCGCTCCCAGGTGGCGCAGCACGGCATCGCCGACGGCGTGGCCATGTTCGTCATTGACGCGCTTGAAGTGATCGATATCGAGCATCAGCACGGTGGCACAGCTGGCCAGTTCGCGTTGCAGCCGCGCATGCTCATTTTCCAGCGACGCCATGAACTGGCGCCGGTTCGGCAAGCCCGTCAGAAAATCCGTGGTGGCCAGCTGCAGCAGTTCCGCATTCATGCGCTTGCGCTCGGTAATATCGAGCGATGACACCATGAGGAAGTCGAGACTGTCCGCATGGCCCGGCATCACCAGCAAGCTCAGTTCATTTTGCCGCGCCGCGCCATCGAGGCGCACGAAGCTGCTCTCGCATTCGTACAGATGGGCGCCGCCGGCCAGCGCCAGCAAGGCATCGCCAAAACGGGGCAAGGCGCTGTCGTCGAAATTCTGCGCCAGGCCCAGGGCGCCACGGCGCTGGTCGTCGTCCGTGGCGCGTACCTGCGCCAGCGCGGCGCCATTCGCGTCGATGATGCGCACCTTGGCCGCCAGCCCTTTCAATTCCTCCGGGTGCGTTTGCAACCATTCGGCCAGGTCGCCCACGCCAGCCTGTTCCAGGGTATCGAGCGCGGCGCGCACGGCCGACCAGTCCTGTTCCCACAAGGCCACGGGCGCGTAGTCGTACAGGCTGCGGAAGCGGGCTTCGCCGGCGCGCAGCGCCAGCGCCACCTGCGCCTGTTCGATGGCCATGCCCGCCAGGTGCGCCGCCTCGCCCAGGCGCGCCAGGTGCGCCGCGCCGGGCAAGGTGGGCTGGCGGTGGTAGGCCATCAACACGCCCAGCAGCTTGCCCGAGCCGCCACGCACGGGCTCGGCCCAGCACGACTGCAGCTGGGCCCGCCAAGCCAGTTCCATCGTGCCCTGCGCGCCCGCATCGGCATGCAGGTCGGCGACGATCACGCGCTGGCCGCTGCGCAACGCTTGCGCCGCGATGCCGTGCACGCCCTGCAGGGTATCGAGGTCATGGCCGTGGCTGGACAAATTGAAAAACGCGGGCAGGCCCGGCGCCGCGCCCAGCACCAGGCGGTGGCGCTGTTCGTCGAGCAGCAAGATGCTGCACAGCATGGCGGGATGGTCGGCCTGCACACTGAGCACCACGCTTTCCAGCACGCGTTCCAGCGGCGCGCCCGTGGCCAGCATTTCCAGCACTTGCCGCCGCGTGTGCTCGCGCCGTTCCATCTGGCTGCGCTCGCTGATATCGCGGAAGGTCCACAGCCGCGCCTGCTCATTGCCCAGCTGCATGCTGCGCACATATTGCTCGATCACCCGGCCATCGCGCAGGTGCAGCACGTCGCGCCGCTCGCGGTGGCCCTGCGGCGCGTGGGCGCGCGCCACCAGGAATGGCGCCGACTGTTCGAGCTGGCTTGCCACATGGCGCACCAGCGCCTCGCCATCGGCTTGCCAGTCGAGCGCGTCGGGCACTTGCCACAGGTCGCGGAAGCGCCGGTTCGAGGTAAAGATGCGGCCATCGATGTTGTCCACCAAAATGCCGTCGATGGTGGAATCGAGGATGTTGCGCAGCATGGCCTGGCTGCGCTGCGCCGCCTCGGCCATGGCCAGCACGCTCGCCTGCCCCTGCTCCAGCTGGCCGGCCAGTTCGCTGGCGCGCGCCAGCGCCCCGTGCGCGCGGGCGCGGCTGGACGCCAGCAGCCACGCCGCCAGGGCCAAGGCCAGGCTGACCAGCAGTCCCGTCCAGGCCACGGCCCGCGGCCGCGCCAGCAATTCGCCATCGAAGCCCGGCATGGCGCGCACACGCAAGGTCCAGGCATGGCCGGCGATGCGGATCGTCTGCTGCGACGCCAGGACGGCCGACGCCCCGGCCGACTGCGTGCCCGGCAAGCTGTCATACATCAGCGCCGTATCGGCCAGCTGCGCGCCGTCGTAGATTTCCAGGTCCAGCTGGCGCGACGCCTCGCCCCCCACGCCAGCCATCAGGTCGCCCATGCGGAATGGCGCGAAGACCCAGGCCCGCAGCGCGGCGCGGCGCTGCTCCACGCTGGCATGCGGCAGCGCATTGTCATACACGGGCAGCACCACCAGGAAGCCATACGCATCGCCGCTGCCACCGTCCTGCACCAGGCGGATCTTGCCCGTCATGGCGGCCTGGCCCGTGTCGCGCGCCTGCTCCAGCGCGGCGCGGCGCACGGGCTCGGACCAGATGTCATAGCCGAACGCCAGCAGGTTGCTGTCGCTCAACGGTTCCAGATAGGTAATGGGCGCGTGCCACTGGCGCTGGCCGGGCGGGCGGATGGTGTAGTCGGGATAGCCTTGCGCGCGCACCTGCGCCTCGTGCCGCGCGCGCGCGCTGCCGGGCAGCAGCGGCAGGTAGCCGATGCCATGGATGCCGGGAAAATGCCGGTCCACCTGCTGCGCCGCCAGATACGCGTGGAATTCGCCCCGCGTCACATCCTGCGAGCTGGCATACAGGCCCTGCACCCCGTGCAGCACCTGGATATACGTCTGCATGCGGCTGACGATGCTGCCTACCAGTTCCCGCACGCGAAAATCGAAATCAGCTTGCACTTGCTGCTCGCTGGCATCCTCGACGTTGCGCCAGGCGCCATACGTCAGCCCCAGACACAGGGCCAGCACCAGCGCCGCACACAGGCGTGGTCCCACCCAGTGCGACACTGGCCTGGAAAACCACGACGGGGACGCGCGTGTATGCATGACGGGCTCATCAAACTACTTCCGGGCCGCAGGCTGGCAGCGGGCTGCACGACTACCATCGGTAGTCGATGAGAATGATAGTACGTTACAGCGCAGGGCCTTGCAACGCTCAATTGTGTGTCAAAAAGACCACAACTTGCAAAGCCGCAACTGAGTTTTCCCAGCACAAATTCGACGCCAGGATAACTGATAATGATTCTCATTTATAATTGCGATTCCTTCTGCTGCCCTTCCTTGCGCCTTGACAATGCCTTCTCCGCCGCCTTCCCCCGCCGACGCTTGCTGGCAACGGCCGCTGGCCACGCCTAGACTGGCGCCGGGGTGCCGGGCCCCTGTTCTTCACGGACACCACCCACGGCATCGGGTACGACGCGGCGGGAATGCCACCGGCGCCGGGCGCACAAACGGCTATCAATGGCAAAGCGGCGCCGCGGCGCCAGCCGGTCTGAACACCATGCGCTACAGTACTGGCGATTGATTGCAGAAAACAGGAGCATCGCTTGCACGACGACCACTGGCAGGGCAGCTTATGGCTGGCGCCGGACTTTGCCATCTTGCATGGGGCAGCCGGCGCCACCGCCCGCCATGCCCACTATGCGCACCAGCTGATGCTGAGCACGGGCGCCCCGTTCACGGTGGAGCTGGACGGCGCCGTCCACACGGCGCGGCGCCTGCTCGTCGAGAGCCTGCGCCCGCATGCCATCCTGGCGGCGCCCGCGTCCATGCTGACCATCTATGCGGAACCGCAGCGCTTCGGCGCGGCGGGCCTGCTGGCGGCGCTGGACAGCCTACCCGCCCCCGCGCCGGACACCTTGGCCGCCGCACTGCAAGCCCAGCCTGTGCTGCCCCTGCCCGACGCGCGCCTGCAGCGGGCGCTGGACCAGCTCGACGCTTTACTCTCCGGCAAGGTCAGCGCGCTGGCCGTGGCCGGGGCGGCGCATTTGTCGCTGAGCCAGCTGGAGCGATTGTTCAGCGCCCGGCTCGGGCTGCCCGTGCGCCGCCTGGTGCTGTGGCGCCGCCTGCGCCTGGCCATCCGTTTCATTTTGCTCGGCAGCACCTTGACGGATGCCGCCCACGGCGCCGGCTTTGCCGATGCCGCGCATTTCTCGCGCACCATGCGCAGCCTGTTCGGCGTGCGCGCCGACCGCAGCCTGCGCCAGCTCACTGTCGAGCTGATCGATTGACGGGCGCGCGCAAGCCGGCCGGCGGCTCGGGCGCGCGCACGCCCTCTTCCGCGCGGAACGGTTCGCGCAATTGCGCCCCGTATCCGACGGGGTAGTCGGGACGGCTGCCGATGCCCAGGTCATCGCCCGTCATGCGGTAGCGGGGCGCGTCGAAGCGCGTGCCCAGCATGCGGTCCCAGCACGTAAAGAACAGGCCGAAGTTGACGTCGCCGGCCGTGCCGTACTTCATGTGGTGGAAACGGTGCAGGGGCGCCCAGGCAAACACGTGGCGCAGCGGTCCCATGCGCATATCGACATTCGCATGCTGCAACAGCAGCTGGATGGCCACGGCAAACGCCAGCACGCCCATGACGTGCTCCGGTATGCCCAGCAGCAGCAAGGGCAGCATGCCGCCCGCCGCTTCCAGCAGCAAATGCAAGGGATGCTTCATCCAGCCATTGAAGCCATACAGGCGCTGCACGCTATGGTGCACGGCATGCAGTTTCCACAGAAAATAATAACGGTGACTCAGGTAATGCACGAGGGTGATGCCGCAGTCGGCAATGACGACGGGCAGCAGCAGCTGGCCCCAGAACGGCAGCTGGACGGGCCAGAACGGCCCCAGCGCCAGGCGTCCCGCCAGCAGAGGGAAAATGGCCAGGCCCAGCAGGTACAGCGTTTCATTGACGAGCGCGTGCGCGATGTCGCGCGCGCCGTCGCCATGCGCGTGGTTCCACGCACCGTCATACGGCAGGTAGCGCTCGGCCAGAAAAGAAGCAAGCAGGGCCAGCAGCAACAGCGGCGGCAGAACCCAGAGAGCATAGTGGCAGGACGCCACCAGCACGGCGGCGGCGCCGATGAAGCCGGCCCAGAAGACGGGGCCGTACAGCGCGGCAAAGAGGGATTTCATGGCAGGATGCTCCTGTGGCAAAAACCACAGCATGGCCCCGCACCCTGCCGCGCCGCTTGAAGAAACGGCGCAAACTGCCTAGTTGGCAGCCGGTTTCACGGCCTTGCGCGCAGCGTACTGCTGGTAGCCATTGGCGCGCAGGGCGCAAGCCGGACAAGTGCCGCAGCCATAGCCCCAGTCGTGCAGTTCGCCCCGCTCGCCCAGGTAGCAGGTATGCGTGCCGCTGCGGATCAGGTCGACCAGCGGCTGGCCGCCCAGGTCTTCCGCCAGGTCCCAGCTTTGCGCCTTGTCCAGCCACATCAGCGGCGTTTCCAGTTTCAAGCGCGTGTTCATGCCCAGGTTCAAGGCCACTTGCAGCGCCTTCATCGTGTCGTCGCGGCAATCCGGATAGCCGGAGAAATCCGTCTCGCACATGCCGCCCACCAGCACCGTCAGGCCGCGGCGGTAGGCGACGGTGGCAGCCACCGTCATGAAGAGCAAGTTGCGTCCCGGCACGAAGGTGTTCGGCAAACCGTTTTCCTGCATGACGATCTCGACGTTCTGCGTCATCGCCGTGTCGGAAATGGCGGAAATCAGCGACAGGTCTATCATGTGGTCAGGGCCGAGGCGGCTGTCCCACTCGGGCGACTGGCGGCGCATCTGTTCCAGCACGCCGGGACGCACCGTCAACTCGATCGCATGGCGCTGGCCATAGTCAAAGCCAATCGTTTCCACGCGGCTATAGTGCTTCAGGGCCCAGGCCAGGCAGGTGGTGGAATCTTGCCCCCCGCTAAAGAGCACCAGTGCAGTATCAGTTGCTAGCATAATTTCTTTCTTTTCAGTTTTATTCTGTTGTTGAGTGCGCTGGGAAACGAGATTCTGTGCGCTAATAATACTTATTCGTCCGCCATCAATTTACCTATTCCGGTAACATGCAGTCAGCATTTACTCATCTGGAGCACCATGTTTTCTGCACGACCTATACGGCACACAGCCGCCGGCAAGGCGCTACGACCACGAATTTTGGCACAAGTGGTGGTAAAAGTAATGGGTCAACTGACACTGGCCGCCGCCGGCAGTGCCATCCTGGTCTTCCCCATCGCCCACGCCAACGCCCAAGAAGCCACGCAAGACGCCGCCGCGGACAGCCCTGCCGGCACGGAAGCGGCACCGGCCCCGCTGCAATACGAGGTCAAGGTGAACGCGCCGGGCGACCTCGATGAGTTGCTTGAAAAGAACCTGGACCTGGAACGCTTCCGCGGCAATCCGCGCATGGACCGCGAACAATTGCAGCGCCTCGTGCGCGATACGCCGGAGCAGGCCAAGAACCTCGTGGCCACGGCCGGCTACTACACGCCCACCGTCACCGTGCGCGTCGATACGACGGGCGCCAGGCCCGTCGTCATCGTCGACGTCGAACCGGGCGAACCGGTGACGGTCGACAAGGTCGAGCTGGAATTGCGCGGCTTCGACCCCACGCCGCCACTGGCCGCCAGCGAGCCCTACGACACGGAAGCGCTGAAGCGCAACTGGGCCCTGAAGACGGGCAGCGTGTTCCGCCAGGCCGAATGGGAATCGGCCAAGCGCGCCCTGCTGCGCGAAGTGGTGCAGACGCGCTACCCGCGCGCCCAGCTGGTCGATACGCAAGCCGTGGTCAACCCGGAAACGCACAAGGTATCCCTGCTGGTGGTGCTCGACAGCGGCCCCGAGCTGCGCTTTGGCGAACTGCGCATCGAAGGCTTGAAACGCTACGATGAAAGCATCATCCGCAACCTGGACAAGATCAGCCCGGGCGACTACTACAGCGAATCGGCGCTGCAATCGTTCCAGGCGCGCCTGCAGGACACGGGGTATTTTGCCAGCGTGGAAGTGAGCGCCGACATGAGCAGCATCCTCAGCGAACAGATCGAGGCGGGCCAGGAAAGCCAGGCGGCGGAAACGGAAGGCGCCGCCCCCGTGGCCAAGCCCGTCAACCGGGGTCCCGCGCCGCAGCTGCCGCTGGTGGTGCGCGTGACGGAAAACAAGCAGCAAAACGTCAGCGCCGGTCTCGGTTTCAGTACGAATACGGGGAATCGTGCCCAGCTCAACTATGACAACCTGAACGTGTGGGGCACGCGCTTCAAGAGCGCCATCACCATGGAAACGAAGAAACAGGCGGCGCACGCCAACTTCTATTTCCCGACGACGGCGCGCGGCTACAACGACAGCGCGGGCGCCTCGTTCGAGCGCAGCGACATTTCAAATGAAATCACGGCCGTCTCGACCGTCTCGGTGAAACGCAACTGGGGCGGCACCAATCTGGAGCGCAGCCTGACGTTCGAGTTCCTCAGCGAAGACAAGACCGTCGTGGGCCTGGAACAGACGCGCAGCAAGAGCTTGCCGCTGACCTACGCCATCACCAAGCGCGACCTCGACAGCCTGCTCTTCCCCACCAAGGGCTATGTCATCAATGCGCAAGTGGGCGGCGCGCTGCTGCCCGTGCTGACGGACGAGCGCTTCGTGCGCGTGGCCGGCAAGATGGTGTATTACCGTCCGCTGGGCGAAAAAGGCGAGCTGATCCTGCGCGGCGAAATGGGCGCGCTGGGCTCGAAGGAAAAACGCGGCGTGCCCGCCGTCTACCTGTTCCGCGCGGGCGGCGACCAGTCGGTGCGCGGCTATGGCTACCAGGAACTGGGCGTGAAGGAAGGCGACGCCACCGTCGGCGGACGCTACATGCTCACCGGCAGCGCCGAATACCAGTACTGGTTCAAGCCGAAATGGGCGATCGCCGCCTTCTATGACGCGGGTAACTCGGCCGACACGGTCAAGGCGGCGATGACGCCGAAATCCGGCTATGGCCTGGGCGGACGCTACAAGAGCCCCGTCGGCCCCATCAACGTCGACGTGGCATATGGCCATGCCGTTCACAAATTCCGTCTGCACTTCTCTCTGGGATTCACTTTCTGATGTCCGATATTACTACCGAGTCCCCCAACGCCGCCGCGCCGCCACCGGCGCCGCCGGCGAAACCACCGCGCCGCTGGCTGCGCTACCTGCTGATCGCCGTCGCCAGCCTGGCCGTGCTGCTGGGCGCCGCCTTCTGGTTCCTGGGCCGCGAATCGACCTTGCAATTGCTGGTGCAAAAAATTTCCAGCGCCAGCGGCGGCGAGATCGAAGTGACGGGCGTGTCCGGCTCGCTGTACAACCGCATGCACCTGGGCCACGTCAGCTACCGCAGCAAGACGCAGCACATCACGGCCGACAACATCGACATCAACTGGTCGCCCTTCCAGTTCTTCTCGGAAGGCATTGCCATCAGCGAACTGCACGTGGCCAGCCTGGCCGTGGAAAGCCTGGCCCCGTCCGATGAACCATCGAGCATGCCCGCCAGCCTGGCGTCGCCGTTCAAGGTGGGCATCAGCGATGCGCGCCTGGACAAGGTCACTTTGATCAGCCCTGGCGGCAACACGGTATTTGAAAAAATCCACTTCACCCTGTCGGGCGACAAGACGCAATGGCAACTGCAGGACGCCTCGGCCCTGACGCCCTTCGGCCAGGCCACGGCCAGCGCAACGATTGCCGCCACGCAGCCATTCAAGCTGGCGGGCAAGGCGGGCCTGACGCAGGTGACGCCACCGGCCGGCGAAAAACCTGCCGCCTTGACTCTGCAGCTGGGCGGCGACCTGAACCTGCTCAACGTCACGGCCAAGGGCAGCGCGGGCGCCGCCACGGCCGACGCGCAACTGGCGCTGGCGCCGTTCGACCCCATCATGATCCTGCGTTCGGCCAGCATCCGTGGCCGCAACATCAATCCAGGCAAGTTTGACGCGACCCTGCCGCAGGCCGACCTGAGCCTGGAACTGGACGCCGCCATCGATACGCGGCCCTCGGCGCAAAGCGTGTCGGGCAAGCTGGCGATCCTCAACCACGCCACGCCCGGTCCCATCGACCAGCAAAAACTGCCGCTGCGCCAGTTCGAGGCGCGCCTGGGCGGCACCCTGACGGCCACTACCCTGGAATCGGCCCTCATCGATTTCGGCAACGCGGGCAAGTTCACGGGCAGCGGCAAGGTGGACCGCGATGCGGCCGACGCGCCCATCGGCAAGGCGCAGGTCACCCTGCACACGGACAAGATCGACTTGCAGCACATCTACAGCAGCATCAACAGCACGAAAATCGCGGGCGACATCATGCTCGACAGCGACGGCAAGACGCAGACCCTGCGCGCCAAGCTGGGCGAAGCCAAGCTGCGCCTGGACGTGGAAGCCACCCTGGCCGATTCACTGGTGCAATTGCGCAAGGCCACCTTGCAAGCAGGCAAAAGCAACGTGAATGCGACGGGCCAGATCAGCCTGAAGGATGCGCAGGAATTCAAGGCCGTGGCCAACGCCAGCCGCTTGAACCCGGCCGACTTCGGCGCCTTCCCCGTGGCGGACCTGAACCTCGACGTGCGCGCCAGCGGCCATGTGGCACCCCAATGGCTGGCGAATGCGGACTTCACCGTACGCCCCAGCAAGCTGCTCGACCAGCCCTTGTCCGGCAAGGGCAAGCTGACGGCCGACGCGGCCCACTTCAGCGGCATCGACGTGCAGCTGGCGCTGGGCAAGAACAACGTCACGGCCAAGGGCAACTTTGGCGGGGCCGGTGAAAAGCTGAACTGGAATGTCGATGCGCGGCAACTGTCCGCCTTGCAGGGTGACTTGCTGGGCACGCTGCTGGCCAGCGGCGTGGTACAGGGCACCTTGCAGCAGCCGCGCACGACCTTCGTGGCCGATGCCAAGGGATTGGGCCTCGCCAGCGGCAAGCGCCCCGCGGCGGACAGCGCAATCCACGCCAGCGGCGAAGTGGGCCTGACGGGGCCGAAGCAGGAAGCGGCACTGAAGGTGGCGGGCTCCCTGCAAAAGATCAACCCGGCCGCCTTCGGTGCGGCCTTACCTAACGGCAACGTCAATGCGGATTTCACCGGCAGCGGCCGCCTGACGAGCGACTGGCAAGTGGCCCTGAACCTGGGCTTGCGCGAATCGACGCTGCAAAACGCGCCACTGGCCGGCTACGCCAAGCTGTCGGCCACTGCCAAGCGCATCGACAGCGTGGATACGGAACTGCGCCTGGGGCCGAACAGCCTGCAAGCGAAGGGCGCCCTGGGCGGCGCCACCGACAAGCTGACGTGGAAACTCGATGCGCCGCAGCTGTCCACCCTCGGTCCCCGCTTCGCCGGCGTGCTGCAGGCGTCGGGTGCCGTTTCCGGCAAGATGGACGCGCCGGCCGCGCAGCTGAGCCTTGATGGCCGTGACCTGACCTTCTTTGGCGACCAGCAATTGAAATCCATCAAAGGCAGCGCCAGCGTGGGCGCCGGCCAGGGCGCGCTCGACCCCATGGTCAGCAGCCTGGAGATCGCCGGCTACAGCACGCCCACCTTCAAGCTGGGCAGCGCGCGCCTGAGCACCTCCGGCACGCGCGGCAGCCACACGGTGAACCTGGCGGCGCGCAATGACGATTTCGATGCCAGCGTGCAAATCAAGGGCAGCCAGAGCGGCGCCAGCTGGACAGGCACCATCGACAGCCTGCAAAACAAGGGCCGCTATGCGCTGGTGCTGCAGGCGCCCGTGCCCGTCAAGGTGGCGGGCGCAGCCGGCAGCGGCGTGGCGGGCCTGGGCCAGCCTGAACAGATCAGCGTGGGCAACACCGTCATCAAGCTGCCTGCGGGCAGCATCACCATGCAAAGCCTCGTCAAGAACGGTCCCCGCTGGACCAGTTCCGGCCAGGCGGCCGGCGTGGCGCTAACCTACCTGGCGCAGGTGATTCCGTCGCTGCAGGCGAACGCGCGCAGCGACCTGACCCTGGGCGCGCAATGGTCGCTCGACATGCAGGTGCCGACGGCGAAACAGAAGGACCCGGCCCTGGCAGGCATGCTGCACATCTACCGCGAAAAAGGCGACGTGACGGTGGGCGTGGAACAGCCGCTGGCGCTGGGCCTGCGCACCCTCGATGCGCGCATCGACGTGGCCAACCAGCAATTGCGCCTGGCCGTGAAACTGGACGGCGCGCGCGCGGGCCAGAGCGATATCAACGCCACCGTGCAAATGCTGGGCGGACGCATCAGCAACGACAGCGCCCTCACGCTGACGGGCACCACCAATGTCGATTCGCTGGCATGGCTGGCCCCGCTGACGGGCCAGCCTGGGCTGGAACTGGGCGGCGCCCTGAAGGTGGCCCTGTCCGGCAGCGGCACCATCGGCGCGCCGCAATTGAATGGCGACATCAACGGCAGCAAGCTGCTGGTGAACTGGGCCGACCAGGGCTTGAAATTGCGCAATGGCGTGCTGCAAGCCAAGCTGGCCGGCGACCAGCTGCAATTGCAGCGCCTGAGCTTTGACGGCGGCGACGGCAAGGTGCAGGCCGACGGCTGGGTGCGCTTTGCGAATGGCGAAGCGAGCCTGGAGCTGAAACTGATGGCCGACCGCCTGCAGGCGCTGTCGCGCCCCGACCGCACCCTGGTCCTGTCGGGCAACAGCACCCTGGTGCGCAACGACAAGCGCTTCAGCTTCGAGGGCAAGTTCAAGGCCAACCGCGCCCTGATCGAACTGGCGCCGCAGGATACGCCCACGCAAAGCAACGACGTGGTGGTGCTGGGCAAGGAGGTCAAGGGCAGCAAGGAAGCACCATCCCTGCCCCTGAATATCGACCTGGAATTTGACCTGGGCAACGCCTTCCACCTGCGCGGCATGGGCCTCGATGCGGACCTGGCGGGCAGCGTGCGCGCGCGCGTCATCAACCGCGCCGCGCCGCGCGTGACGGGCAGCATCCGCGTGTCCAACGGCCAGTATGCTGCCTATGGGCAAAAACTCGCCATCGAACGGGGCCTGATCGCCTTCACGGGCGCCTACGACAATCCGTCCCTGAATATCCTGGCCGTGCGCAAGCGTCCGGAAGGCGAAGCCCTGTCGGAAACGAACGTGGAAGCGGGCGTGGAAGTGCGCGGCACGGCCCAGGCGCCGACGGCCAAGCTGGTCTCCACGCCCACCGTCTCGGACAGCGACAAGCTGGCATGGCTGATCCTCGGCCACGGCGCGGAATCGGCGGCCGGCGATGAAATGGCCTTGCTCACCACGGCGGCGGGCGCCCTCTTCGGCGGCTCCGGCGGCGGCTTGCAGGGCAAGCTGGCCAATTCGCTGGGCCTCGATGAAGTGGGCCTGTCGCAGGCGCAGGGGCTGGAAAGCACGGTCGTCACCGTCGGCAAGCGCCTGTCCTCGCGCGCCTACCTGACGTTCGAACAGGGCACGAGCACGGCCACGAGCCTGGTGAAACTGCGCTACAAGCTGAACCGCCGCATCACCCTGCAGTTCCAGACGGGCACCAACAATGCGCTGGACGTGTTGTACACCTGGGCATTTGATTAGGGTTTCCGTTACTGAGCTTAGCGGCGCTGGGCAGATTGCAGTACATGCATGACTAGGCAGCTTTGTTTAGCATGAACTGCAATTTGCGCTTATTCTGGTCGAATGTGTAGATCGCCGTCAACGGTACGGCCGTTACCAACAATCCGGCCAAGACGGCACTCAGTTGGCGGTCGAAAGTCTTCAGTAGCGGCACCGCCATGATGGCTTTGCTGACGACATGGCTGACATAAACACCCACAACCGCAGACGCGGTGCCCGCCAAGATGATGCCGATACTGTCCAGCTTGTTGGCATCGCTGCTCGCCAGAATGCGCACGCACCGCACCACGCTCAGTGTCGATTCGCGGATCATCGCAAGCACGAAGGCCGGCATCCGCACGATAAACGAGATGAGAATCTGCGGAATGACACTGAGCGCGCCAGCCACACCAGACTCGATCCCTAATTCTTTCGCGCGCGCCCATATTTGGCGCTCCTCAAAGCGCTGTTCCAGACGCAGCCGTATCCTTTCCATTGCATCCTTATTGTTCTGCAGCCAGCCATCGGCATTGACCAACTTGCCCTTGGCGGCAAAATCGCGGATCTCGTCGACGAAGATGTCTATGGTCTCGACCACAATCAGGCCGACGACCTGCTGAACTGCCATCGCAGCCCCGCTCTTGACCACCGTCGATCCAATCTCAACTGCCGCATCAAGCCGGTGTGCGTTGCGCTGCGCATTGGCGCGCGCATATGCTTCCTCGATGTCCGCTTTATTCAGCGCGACCACTTTTCCTGTTCTCTTGATTGTCACATACACCATATCGCCTTCGTCACGACCTTCCTTGGCAACGTGCTCCAGCAAATCTTTTGCGCCCAGGCTGCTATTGAACGAGCTATCTGCGAAAACCAGATTGTCCTTCGAATTAATGACGTCGATCATCTGCTCGTCGGTGGTCCCCATACGGATCAAGAGGTCGTCGAAATACTGTTTTTTGGCGATAACATGTTCAACATCGGCGTCGCTGACAAACAGCGGCCTAGCCTTGTCATAGCCATTTTCAACTGTGGCGAGCATACCGTCGCAGGCTGTCGCCTTTGCGCGGATATCGGACATCGCCGCATAGTTCTCGTGCGTACCCAGGCCTGGCGAGCGGTTCTTGAAATCCAAGTAAGCCTCCGACAAGTTGTGGTACTTGTCCGCACTATGCTGGTCGATGCCGTGTATGAGTCCGCCCAGACCAAACGACGCCACGGCGCGGCGGATTGCTTCCTTCTTGCATTGCAAGAAGATGTCGTCCACGGTATCGGCAGGCACAGGAAGACGCTGGCGCACGTCGTCCACCATCTGCATGGTCGACTTGTCGACTTCGAACGTGCTGCGAAAGTATTCAAAAACCTTTTCCTGACTGAGGTCTTTATAGTGCTGGAACGTTTCCTGATAGAACTCGACCTTTTTCAACTGCGTATAATCAAAGTTACGCGCATCCTCGGCGGCCGACACATACGCATTGGAGGCCGCTTCGCGGGCGGTCTCGTAAGCGACCTGTGTCGCTTCCAGCGTCCGCTCACCTGCCTCGATAATCGTCTCTCTCGCGCTTGTCAACGTTTCCGCCACATTCACGCTTTTTACCTTTTCCGTGACCAGTGCCGCAGTGTCACTGACACTTGATCTGGCACTAGCGACCGTCCCCGCAAAATCCACGCCCTGAATCGAATCGCCGACCTTTGCGGCTACTTCCGTCATGGCATCTTTCATTGCCCCAAAAGATAACTTTTTGTCGAAAAATCCCACTAGTTTCCCGCCTTCCGAAATGTTCAGTATTTACACGCAAATATTTCCATATGGAAATATTGATATTATTCCATATGAAACAGTCATGTTGTTGTTTTACTGAAATTTTTTGGTCGATGCTGAATAGCAATGGGAGGTGTGCGACATGTGTTCCCGCGTTCCCGCCCCAAGATATCTGCATAGCGGGATTGTCACTGTGTGGCTGCAGCATGGCTAACCGCCAACGACAAAGGGCGCTGCGGCGCCCTTTTTCTTGATCTGCCGCAAAGGCGGCCTTACTCGGCCACGTCGAGGCCCCGCTCGATCATGCCTTCGACATAGGCGCGCAGGTATTGTTCCAGCGCGGGGCCGGACAGCACATTGGCCGTCAGCGCGCCGTGGGGCGAGCCCTTCAGCACGCCGTCGTGGTACACGCGCGCGATCCAGGCCACGTCGGTGCCCGGGGTATAGTCGAGCTCATAATCGAATGTTTCACCGCTGACTTTGCGTGTGTAGACTTCCTTGACAATTGCCATCTAAAACAGCCTTTCTTGACGAGATTAACTGGGGTGCGGGTGCGGCACGGGATCATCCTGCGGCACCGGGTGCACGGGCCCCGGGTGGTGGCCCGGCGCCTGTTGCGGCTCCGGCGCCGGCATGGGTTCATCGACAGGCGCCGGGTCGGGCGCGCGGTGGGCTTCAACGGCGAACGTGGTCATGGCTGGCCTCCCTGCGGACAAAGGAAGACCATACCACGAGATGCGCGCCGCTGGCCCCGGCAATGCCCTTATTTGCCGGCCGGCTTGACGTCAGGGGCCGGCGTCGGGGCATTCTTCACATATTTCTCCAGCCAGTTGTTGCTTTCATACAGCATCTGCATGATCGACTCACGCGCGCGGTAAGCGTGGCTTTCGTTCGGCAGCATCACCAGGCGCGCCGTGCCACCCAGGCCTTTGACGGCCTGGAACATGCGTTCGCTCTGAATGGGGAAGGTGCCCGAGTTGTTGTCCTGCTCGCCATGGATCAGCAGCAGCGCATCCTTGATCCTGTCCGCATAATTGAATGGCGACATGGCCTGGTAGACGGCGGGCGCCTGCCAGAACGAGCGCTCTTCCGCCTGGAAGCCGAACGGCGTGAGGGTGCGGTTATAGGCGCCGCTGCGGGCGATGCCGGCGCGGAACAGCCGCGTGTGCGCCAGCAGGTTGCCCGTCATGAAGGCGCCATACGAGTGGCCGCCGATGGCGATGCGGTTGCGGTCGGCAACGCCGCGGCGCACCACTTCCTCGACGGCCGCCTCGGCATCGGCCACCAGCTGCGGCAGATACGTGTCGTTCGCTTCCTGCTCGCCGTTGCCGACGATGGGAAACGATGGATTGTCGAGCACGGCGTAACCCATGGATAGAAAGGCCGCCGGGCCCCAGTAGCTGACGGCATTGAATTTGTACGGCGAGCCCTTGGTCTGGCTGGCGGCGCTGGCCGTCTTGAATTCCTGCGGGTAGGCCCACATCAGCGTCGGCAGCGGGCCGTCGCGCTGCACGTCATGGTTCGGCGGCAGCATCAGGGTCGCCGTCAGGTCGATGCCGTCGGCGCGCTTGTAGCGGATCAGCTCTTTCTGCACGTCCTTCAGCTGCGGCAGCGGATGGGGAAAGTGCGTGAGGGCCGTCAGTTGCGCGGCGCCCTGCTGCTTCAGGTTGCGCACATAATAATTCGGCTGCTCGGTCGGCGATTCGCGCGTGGACAGCAGGCGGCTGCCCTCCTCGTCCAGCACGGCCACCACGTTTTCATAATAAGGCGCGGCGCTCTGGAACAGCCGCTCCTTCTTTTTCGTCGCCAGGTCGAGGCGGTCGATGAAGGGACGGTCGCCTTCGGCGGAAGCGCCCTGGCCATCGAGCAGGATGGAATGATCCAGCGCGATCAGCAGGCGCGGCAAGCCGGCCGCGTCCGCGCGCAGGACGGGCTGGCCCGGATCGTTGTAGCGGTCTTCGAACGATCCAGCATACACGAGGTCGGCCGGAGTGGCGGGCTGGTCAGCGGCGTGATCAGGGTATATCCGCCAGTGCTTGATGGCGCGCGTCTTGTACCACGCTTCGCTGAGCAGGGCCAGGTCGCCGCGGCCCCAGGCCACGCCCGCATAGCGCGAACCGAGCCGGGCCAGCACGGCCGGCTTGCTGGTAAACGGCGCCGCCTGCGTGTAGACGATGTCACGGATATCGGCAGCCTTGGCCGGGTCGCCGCCGTCCTGCGCCTCGGCCCAGACGAGGGTGGCGGGCGCATCGACCCGCCAGCTGACGGCACGCACGCCGGCGGAAACGGCGTCGTTGCCTGGCGGCAGCCCTTCCTCCAGCGGCAGGGTCGCCACCGCATGCAGCACCTTGCCGCTCAGGTCGCGCACGTCGATCCGGTGGCCAAAGTCGGACGCCGGCACGAGGTAGGAATACGGACGCAGGATGCTCGTCGTCAGCAGATGCTTGCCATCGGGCGAGGCCGATGCGCGCGAGAACTGGCCAGGCTGGCCCACCAGGCGCTGCTTGCCCGCCACGTCCAGCAGGGCCAGCTGCACGGTGATGTAGTGTTCGAACAGCTGCGCGTCCTGCGCGTTTTTCAGCAGGTCCGGATAGGTGCGCAATTGCTTGACGCCGCCACCGGGCACGCTGTCCTGGATCGCCGGTCCCGTCGGCACGCCGCTGGCCACGGGCGCCGCGCCCAGCTTGGCCGGCTTCAGCTGCACCAGCAGGGTCTTGCTGTCCGGCAGCCAGGAAAAGCCGCGGCCATATACGGTCGACAGGGGCGCGCTGCCCAGCTTGCGCGCCGCTTTCGTCTGCACGTCGAGCAGCCACAGCTCCACGCCCGATGCCGTCTCGCCCCTGGCAGGATCGGCAAAAGCGATGTGGGTGAATGCCAGGTAGCGCTGGTCCGGCGACCAGGCCAGGTCGGCGATGCGCGGCGCGGCGGGCAAGCCGCTGACCTTGATTTCCTGCTGCGTGTCGATATCGAGCAAGCCCAGTCCCGTATAGAAACTGAAGCGGCTGGCCGAGTACGTGCGCGGATTGATGCGCAGGCCCGCCAGCTTCAGTTCCGGCTGCGCCACTTCGCTGATGCTGGGCAAGGATGGCGTGGGCAGCACGGCGGCCAGGTTGCGCTTCGGACTCAGGCTCAGCGTCGGCGCGCGCGGCGCATCGACGATGGCTTGCAGGGGTGCCGGCGGCAACTGGTAGCCACCGTCTTGCGCCATGGCCAAAGGCGACGACGCCATCAGGCCAACGGTGATGGGCAGCAGGGGAAAACGTGTAGACATGGCACTCCAGGGAGATAAATGGGCAGCAAGGACTGGCGGCACCGTGCCGCGCATGGCGGTACCGGGTGACAGGCCATAGTGCTTTCACGCCATGTAAATGTCAATAAGCAACTTTTGCCATCGGCCCGCCACGCCCTTGCCGCCATCTGGCTTACAATCGCTGTTTTCCCCGTCCCTGAATGCCTACATGGAAACCACTACCCTTGCCCTGCTGTTCCTGGTCCCGCTGCTGGTCTGGCGCATCTATTCGCGCCTGAAGAAACTGGTGGCGCGCCAGAAATCGCAGCTGTGGCGCCACTGGACGGTGGCCATCGGCTTCCCCGCCCTGCTGCTGTTCCTGGCGACGACGACGAAATTCGAACTCTTGCCCCTGTCCAGCCTGGGCGCAGGCGCGCTGGCCGGTGGCTGGCTGGGCGTGCTGGGCCTGAAGCTGACGCGCTTCGAGCACGTCGGCAAGGATTTTTTCTTTACCCAGCACCGCTACCTGGGCCTGGCCATCACCATGCTGTTCATCGCCCGATTGCTGTATCGCGGCATGGAAATCTACCTGAACACGCGCCTCGACGTGCCCGTGCCGCCGCCGCCGTTCGGCCAGAGCGCGCTGACCATGGCCGCCTATGGGCTTGTCATCGGCTACTACGCCGTGTACGCCTGGGGACTGGTGCGCTGGCGCCAGCGCAACAAGCCGCTGCAAACGCCGGACTAGTCAAGCCAGCTCGTCAATAGTACTGGCACAAGCCCGTACACGTCGTCACCGCCAGCGCCTGGCGGATCGTCGCCAGCGCCGGCGCCAGGGCGGGATCTAGATCCTGGTCCGCGTCGGCAAGGCTGCCCAGCAGGCGCTCGCGCAAGGGCGGCGCCATCAGATTGGCATTCGCCGTGGCATGCTGCGCTGCCGCTGCCAGCATCACTTTCTTCTGCGCCACGTTCCAGAACGGCACCTGCACGAACTGCACCACATTCGCAAACATGGTGCCCGACCCTTTGCTGAATGCGCGGGCGCGCATGCGCTCGGCACCGCTCACGTCCTGCGGCGGCTGAGCATGGAACTCGGCTTCCATCAAGCCGGTCAAATGCGCATGGCAATGCACGCCGAAGGCAAACAGGGCAGCCATTTCATCGCCGTAATCGGCCAGGTTCTGCGTCACCTGTGCCTTGCGCGCCTGTTGCAGCTCGGCGCCGGACAAGGGCAGCGGCCGGTTCAGGCCGTAGGTGTAATACGCCTTGCCCAGATTGGTCGCCCGTTCGCACAGCGCCACGCTCTGGTCCATGTCCTGCAGGGCGGCCACGGGCGCCTGGAACAGGTGCGGGGCATCCGTTAGCTGGGCAAACAGTGCCGCCACTTCGGGGTCGCCCAGGCGCGGCAAGCCGCCCTGCGGCGTCGCCTTGTCCATCAGCGCTTCCAGCTGGCCGCTGGCGTGCTGGAAATCGGCATAGCTGTCGGCCCGGGCGGCGGGCGCGGCAAGCAGCGCGCCCAGGAACAGGATACGCAGGCGGCGGTGCAGAGCGGCTGTTGGCAAGGTCATGTCTTTCTATTTCGTCAAAAGGTAGTGCGTGCGCAGCGCCGGCGCCTCGCCCGTATTCTCGCTGCCATCCTCGACATTGCCGAAGTAGACATTCAAATCCTGCTGCGGACGGAAATGGCGCAGCTTGACTTGCAAGGTGGTGGGATTGATCTTGGTAAACGTGCCGGGGAAACACAGGCTGATCAGTTCGTCCGGCTTGCCCTTGACCAGGTTCAAGGTAAAGTCTTCGATGCCATTCTTCCACGTATTGCCCGTCTTCAGGATATACGAGACCCACTTGGCATTGACGAAACCGCCCTCGCCCTGCTGGGCCGCCAGCCGGTTCCACGTCTTGTAGAAGGCCGTGTCGCCACAGTATTTCTTTTCAAAGTCGTTGCCTTCGCCCAAGTAGGAGGCACCGGGGCCGGCCGCCACGAACGGCGCATACTGGTGGCGCACGCGCACCGTTTTACCTGCCGGGAATTTCTGCCGCCACTGGTAGACCACCGTCACGGACCAGGCCGGCACCCATTCTTCGTCTTCGGACAGCTTGGCCAGCAAGCCTTCGGCGATCATGGCTTTTTTCTGCGCGGCAGTCAGGGCCGCCACCTTTTTTTCAAACGGGCTGAACGAGGGGAAATACGCGACTTGGGCATCCGACAGGCCCAGCTGCGCCAGGCGCGCCGTCACGTCACGGCCGTCGAGCTTGGCGGCCAGCACGGTCTGGTAATCCTTGCGCTTGCCGTCGACCTCGATCGAGAACTGCCGCGGCTGGCCATAGTACGTGGGCGACTGGTGGTAGCCGGCCTGGTAGGGGGGCAGCGGGAAGATGATGGTCTCTTCCACGTCGCTGGGCGATTCGTTGAGAAACTCATACTCGACCTTGATCAAGTCCGTGCTGACCGTCAGCACTTCCTTTTTCATGGCCACGGCGTCAGTCTTGCCGACGATGATGCCGCCGGCACTGACGGAGCCGATGCCGTCATTGGCCATGGCAGGCACCGGGTACGCCAAGGCCAGCGCCAGCGCGGCCGGCAGCAGCAAGGGGCGCATCACGCCACCTTGCCCGACACGGGATCGACCCGGCGCTGCAGCACGAAAATCGGTTGCGCCCATTGCGTATCCTTCTTTTTCTTACTGGTGATCAAGGTCAGTTCCGACGGGTCGTAGACGTCCGTATTGTGCGTCAGCGGGGTCGTCATCAGGTACTGCGCTTCCGTGTTCTTCAGGAATTCGCCGACCAGTTGAATATTGCGGATATCCAAATGGGCAAACGGTTCGTCGATGAAGACGAAGCCGCCGGAACCATCTTCCGATTTCAGCAGGCCGATCAGGAGCACCAGCGACTTCATCACCTGCTGGCCGCCCGACGCTTCGCCATCGTTCATGCCGATGACGCCCTTGCCGTCGAACTTGAAGCGCACGTGCAAGCCCGCCTGCGACAGCTGCACGTCGTCGTTTTCCAGGCGCACGGGGTCGGCATGCACTTCGATGCCGGCCAGTTCGCCCAGCTCCTTGATGTTCTTGCTGTAGGTCTTGATGGTGTAGCGCAAGCGTTCCATGTAGGCGCCACGCGCATTGCCCGTCGCCTCGATGGCGCGGTTGTTCTGGTAGCGACGCTCGTCCGTTTCCGACTGACGGCCATGCAGCTGGTCCGACAAACGGTGGTGCTGGTCGATGACGGTGGCGTCCAGCTCCCAGTCGTCGCGCGCCAGGCTGCTTTGCAGGCTGGCCACGCGCAAGTCGACCTGGTGCGCATTCTGGTGTTCGGCGACGAGCGCCGCGCGGCGCCCCGGCCTGCGCCAGCTTTTCGGCAAATGACGCCAGGCGCGGCGCAGGGCCAGCAAGGCGCGCGCGTGCTCGGCGCGCTGTTCAATTTGCTTCTTGTAGCCCAGGCGCGACCCCGCTTCCGCTTCCGACAGGGCCAGGCGCGCGTTTTGCCACACGGTATCGGCACGCGTGCGCGCCACGGTGGCGTTCTTCGTCAGGTTTTGCAATTCGCCCAGGCGGCCGCCCACTTCCAGTCGCTCTTCCTTGAGCGGCTTGGAGTTGCGCAGCGCTTCGGCGAATTCTTCCTGGCGCGCACTGAGTTCCTTGGCCGCGTCAACGCCGGCGATGCGCGCCTTCAAGGCGCCCACTTCGGCCGCCAGCTTCGAAATGGCCAGGGTCAGGGTATCTTCCTGCCCTTCCAGGCCAGGCAGCGAGCGCAGCAGCGCCTCCAGGCGGCCGCTGCGGCCAGCCTGGCCGAAGCGGTAGCGCGACGCTTCCACGAACAGCGAGCGGCCGCCGCGGCGTTCGCGGTGGTAGGCCTCGGGCGTGATCCACTCCTCGTGGTTGCCTAGCTTGAAGCCTGCCTCGACGGAGTCAACTCTGGAAATGCGCGACAATTGCTCGATCAGCCAGCTGGGCACGGGCGCGGAAAATTTCACCACCGCCAGCAGGCTTTCATCTTTCGCGCTAGGTGCCGTGACCAGGTCGGGCACGATGAAGTGGCGATAGCGTTCCTTTTCCGCCAGGCGGTAGGCGGCAGCCGCATCCTTGGCCTTGTCCAGCAAGACCACCGAGGCGTAGCCGCCCAGCACGCCTTCGACGGCGCCCTGCCAGCGGCTGTCCGTCACTTCGACGATGTCCGACAGCATGGCGTGGGCAATGCCCGCGTCACGCAGCGCGCGGCGCATGCCGCGCACATTGTCCGGCTCAGGCATGGCCGTCTTGCCTTGCAGTGCGGCAATCGTTGCCTGCTCGGCCGCGATGCGCGCCGCCAGGGCGTCGCGCTGCTGGCGCTGCTGCAGCAATTGCGCTTCCTTCTGTTCCAGCTGGGCCGCCACTTCGGCGATATCGCTGCCGGAATCGGCCGCCAGCTTCTGCAAGCGGTCCTTCTGTTCCAGCAGGCTGTCGAGCGGCTTCAGCTTGGCGTTGATCAGGGACAAGCGGCTCTGCAAGCCGATCGATTCCTGCTCCAGCAACGTCTCGTTCATCTGCGCGTCGGACAGGGCCTTCGCTTGCGACGCCAGCGCATTGCGTTTATCGGTCAGCTGCTGGTCCGCCTGCGCCATGGGCTTGCGCGCATCGCGCAGCTGGCGGCTGGCCGTGGCGGCTTTTTCGCGCGCCTCGTGGTACTGCAGGCTGGGCAGCACTTCTTCCAGCAGGTTGCGGCGCTCTTTATGCAGCCCTTCCCACTGGTGGTAATTGGCCACGCGCAGGCGCAAGCCTTCCAGGTTGGTCTTCGACGCTTCCAGTTCCGTCTCGAAACGTTTCAGCTCCACTTCCGTGTCGCGCTGGTGGCGCTTGGCTTCGTCGTAGGCGTCCAGCACTTCCTTGTCGCCGAACACCTGGAACACCAGGTCGAGCAGCTGGCGCGGCGCGTATTCGCACAATTTGTCCGTCTCGCCCTGCTCCAGCGCCAGCACTTTCGACATGGCGGGCGACAGGCCCGCATTGGCCAGGCGCTTGCGGTAGTTTTCCACGCCCAGCCAGTCATTCGCGTCGGCGATATCCTCGATCTGTACATTGCCCGGACGCATCAGATACTGGCGCTTCCAGTCGCCGCCATTCTTCTGGATCTGGCAAAACAGGGTCACTTCATCGTCGCTGAAGAAGCCGGAACTGCGGAACGGGCGGTTCGACAGCTGCTTGCCCACGTTCTTGTTGTCGACCACGGCGCGCAGCCAGGCCGTCTGCTGGCCCGAGTGGCGCGCATAGTGCTTGTAGGTGCGCCCCATCGAGCAATCGAGGCCGAACAGGGTGCGCAAGGCGTCGAGCAAGGTGGTCTTGCCCGAGCCATTCTGCCCCGCGATGGTGATGATCTTCGCGTCGAGCGGAATATTCTTGATGCGCTGCCAGTAATCCCAGTGCACCAGTTCAAGTGATTTGATATGAAACATGGGTACTTTCAGTGAGGGAGGTCGGGCGCGGCGGCATCGCCGGCATCGCCGGCGTCCGGCAGGTCGCCGATGTCGGCGGACAGGTCGGCATCAGGATCGACGGCCACCAGGCGCGCAGGCGCCCGCTTGAACACGTCGGCCAGGGCGCCATTGATGATGCGCTCCTTCAGCACGTCCGTGTCCATCATCAGGTCGAGCAGCGGGCCTTCCAGGATGTAGTCGCCGCGGCGTTCGATGAAGCCCAGCTTGGCCAGGGTGCCCAGGTTCATGTCCATGCGCGTCTTCTTGCCCAGCTTGTCGCCGAAGTCGGCCAGCAGCGCCTTGTAGGCGATGCCGATCGACGCGTCTTCCGCGCGCGGCAGCGGTTTTTCCGTGCCGAACATGTCGTTCTGGTCGTCGTCCGCATGCTGGTGGGTTTCCTGGCGTTCGCGCTTGGGCAGGATGATCTGCGCCCACAGCACCACCAGCAAGGCCACGCCATCGCGGGCCAGGCCAAAATTATTGTTTTGCCACACATCGCGGGCGCCGAAAATCTTCGGCTCGATGGTGCGCGTCAGGGCCAGGGTGACATGGTCGGCGTACACGTTGTCGAGCAGTTTCAGGCCGCAGGCCAGCAATCGCGCATCGATCTCGGCGCGGAACAGCTCGTCGGACAGCACGCGCTTGACGAGCTTGTCGTCGCGGCGCAGGGTTTGATGCGTGAGCAGGCGCGCAATCAGGATTTGGGAATCGTCATTCATCAAAGGTGGCGCCATCTAAATCAAGTGAAACATTCAGTGAAAGCGAGGCGATCGACATGGCCGCCACGTGGGGGTCGGCCAGCTGGACCATCTCGTCGGTCGGTGTAAAGGTGATCGGCAAACGGGCCAGTTCGGCCGTCGATCCCTGCAAGCTCGCTTCGGACACATCGCCCAGCAGCGGCAGCATGGAGGCGCGGTAGGAAGCCACGGCAAAGCTGGCCGGCAGCAGCGAGTCCTGCACGGGCACGGATTTCGGCCCCTCTTCGCCGATGCTGGGGAAATTGCCCAGGCTGGCGAAATTCGACAGGCGGTCCAGGAGGTCATCGAGTTCAAGCTGCATGGCGGGTCCGTCGCTGATGGTGGTGGGCGCGTCCTCGCCGCTGGGCAGGCCCGTGTTGATGACACCTGCCGCCCGCTCGGACAGCAGTTCCGTTTCGGCCACGTCGATCATCTCGGCCGGCGTGGAGAACAGGGGCACGACGGGCTGGTCGATGGCGCCTTCGGCCAGGCTGGCCAGGTCGTCATGCAGCAGCAGCCAGCGCTTGATGTCCGTGGTCGACAGGCCCGACTGGCCCAGGTGCACCCGCTGGCGCTCGATCTGGTTCAGGGCGCGCGAAAACATGCCTTGCATGTTCAGCAACTTGCTCTGCGCGCGGCCGATCGCCTGCGCCGCCTTGTGCGTGGCGCTGTCCGCGTTTTCATCGGAAGTGATGGCCACGAGGATCTCGGAACCCTTCTCGACCCAGTCGCACGCCATGTTCCACTTCGCCTGCGCCGTGCGCAAACGGAATTCGGAACCGGAGGCGATGGCGTCGGAGAATTCTTCCGTCAAGTCCACCAGGCGCCCCAGCAAATGCTGGAGTTGCTCGACCGACACGCCGCCGACGGCTTGCGCGCCCGCCACCTGCGACAGCAAAAAGCCCATTTCGGCCTCGTCTTCCGTCTGGCCCAGGCCCAGCAGGCTGTCGATGGCGGACAGCACATTGCGCGCCATGGGCGTGACGCGGTACACGCCCTGCTGCGCATCCCAGGCCAGCAGCTGGTTCGAGCGCAGGCGCAGCAAGACGGTTTCCAGGCTTTCCGGCAACAGGTACGCCAGTTTCGTGTTGATATCGGCGCGCGTATACGCAGACGTGGCCGCATCGGCGGCCAGCTCGCGCAACACCAGCAGACGCACTAGCACGCCATCGAAACCGCCGTGGAACAGGGCCGTAAACACTTGCAGCAAGGGCTGCGCCCGCTTCAAATGGAATACCTGCTCGATCTCGTCGGCCGAAATATTCGGCTGGAAATGCGCCTGCAAGGAATCGTGATGCTCTTGCTCTGTCTGATTTGCATCCGTAGCCACGGCTGCACTTGCCATTATATCAATCATTCTATTCCGGATGAGTGTTCAGCGGGCGGCGCTGCGGGCTAACGCGGCGCTGCGGGGCGGGGGCGTCAGTATATCAGTTCTGACATGCAATTTTGCGCGTGGCAGGGGGCAAGCGGGCAGCCAGGCTGCCGAGTGTTGTATTGACGGAAACCCCAATGCCGAAAGCAGGCCAGTTCCTGCGGAATCGTGATGCGCCCACTGGGCGCATCCCCCCTGCGGGTCTGCCCCCGGCATTGGCTGGCCGGGTTAGGCAATGCAGAGAATGGGCATCCAATCAGATAGCAGGCACTTACTTCTTGACGATCTTCTGCAAGGTTTGCTCCACATAGTCGCCGCCATCCGCATCGGCGAACGTGACCTTCACGGGATACCATTCCAGCGACGGCGCCAGCCACAGATCCACTTGCTGCCCCTTCTTGTCCGGCGGCGGCGCCTTGACCAGGTGGATGGCGGCCACTTCGCCCATGCCCGTGGTCACGGACTCTTCCTTGACGACCTTGAAGACCCACGGCTCGGCATCATGCGCGCCGGCGACAAAAAAGGCCCATTCCGAGCCGGGGACGAATTTCTCGGGCGCGGCGCGCGCCACGCTGGCCAGTTGCCAGACGGCGCTGTTGCGGTCCTGTTCGCCGCCTTTCAGCGGATACGTTTCATCGCCTTCGCCAAAGACGATGGTCTTGCTGTCGCGCTTGAAGGTGGTCGTGACGGCATCCTTGCGGAAGCGCTTTTCCACGAACTGCGCGGGCGCCAGGCCGTAATCGTCGACCGTGCCTTCGCTGCGCTGCTCGAGGATCTTGCCGAACAGGGCCGCCTTGGTTTCGGCCAGCAGCGAATACTTGCCGTCGCCCACACGCCAGTTGCTGACGGATTCGCCGGACAGGCCGATGCCGCGCTGCTTGGCCTTGATGGAATACACCAGATCAGCCGATGGCGCCAGCTTGTACGGGCGCTTGATGACGGGATGCTCCACGGGCGCGTCGGCCATGGCGGGAGTCAGGGTGGCAGCCAGCACGCCGGCGGCCAGCAAGTGTTTCAAGGTAGTCAGAGTAGTCATTTATTTTCCTGTAGCGTCATTGACGGAGATCTTGGTGACGGTTTGCGTGGTCAAAGCCCCGCTCGCCTCGGTATTGCGTATTTGTACCGGATACCACTGCATGGATGGCGCCAGCCAGATATCGAGTTGCGACGAATACGTGCCCGGCTTGGGCGGGCGACGCAGATGCCACGTCACCAGGCGGCCCATTTTCGTGTCCAGCTCTTCCTCGCCCACCAGCTGGAAGCGGAACACGGTCGCTTCCTTTTCCTCGCCGACGAGGATATCGATATTGCCCGCCAGCTGGTTGACGTCGGCGCGCCCGATGGCGGCCAGCTGGAACGGCACGCTGGCCTTGTCCTGCGCCCCCTCCTGCCAGGGCGCCGTGGACGTCGTGGCCGAAAACGTGATGACCTTGCCATCGCGGTTGAAATGCGTGGCCGTTTGTGCCCGGCCCTTGCGTTTCTCCGTGGCCGTGACGGGCACGATGCCCGCGCCATCGATCACGCCCTCGCTGGTCAGCACCAGTAAGTTGATGCGCGTGATCAGCATGCTCAAGCCCACCTCCAGTTTCAGCTGGTAGGTATCGCCCCGGTTATCCCACGCCATGGCGGCCACGCCCTGCCACTTGGTGCCGTCCGCATCGCGCCGGTCCACGTGCAGGTCGAACTGGGCCGACGCGGGCGCATTCGTCTTGTAATGCCGCGCCTGCTCCACCACGGGCGGCGGCGGCGGCGCCGGCGCCGGCGCGGGCGGCGCCACTTCGGCCGGTGCCGGTGCCGTGATGGCGGGTGCGCCCGCCGCTGGCGCTGCCGGCGTGGCCGGCCCTTCCGGCGCATCGCTGGCCGGCGCCGTCAGCACGGGCGCATCGCTCGACGGCAATGCCGTCGGCGGCGGCGGTGGCGGCAGCCTGGGCTTGGGCACGGGCGGCTCGGGCGGTGGCGGTGGCGGTGGCGGCTTGGGCGCCTCGGCGATCAAGGCCATGCTGACCACGTGCGTGCCATCCTGTGCCAGCGGCACCATGCTGGCCCGCGAAGTGAGCCATTCCAGCGCCACGTAATGCAAGGCGCCAATCACCGCGACGCAGACGACGGTGCGGCGACGTGGTGAGGAGAAGAAGGAAGCGGGCATCATGAGGCGTAGTGTAACGCTTTCGCCCCCTTCCCTGCTTCTTGCCCGTGCTCAACTTCTGATGTTTTATGTAAGAAAATGTTCGTGCCCTTGCGTCAGTTGCAAGCTGATATCTGCTACGCTAGGCCTATCCATCTACCAGGAGATTTCGCATGGCAAACCCGCAAATGCCCCAAATACCGGGCGCAGCAGTTGTGACCGATACCCTCGACTTCGTGAAAAACCTGTGGGGCAGCATGAGCGTGCCTGGTATGGGCGTGCCCGGCATCACGGCGCCCACCATGTCCGTGGAAGAGCTGGACAAGAAGATCAACGACCTGAAGGCCGTCGAGGCGTGGCTGAACCTGAACACCAGCATGCTGCGCGGCAGTATCCAGGCGCTGGAAGTACAGCGCGGCACCATCGCCACCCTGAAGTCGATGGGAGCATCGTTAGCGGCCGCCATCACCCAGCCGGGCGCCAGCGACAAGTCGCTGTTCGAATCCGTGCCGTATGCATCCGCGTTTTTCCAGCAGGCGGCCCCTGCGGCGCCCGCCCCCGAAGCAAAATCCGCACCGGCACCCGCTCCCGCGCCGGAACCGGCCCCCGCAGCGGCAGCGGCAGCGCCCGGCGACGCCAGCAGCCATGCGGCAGCCCAGCTGGCCAATCCAAGTGCTTGGTGGAATTTGTTACAAGATCAGTTCAAGCAAGCCGTGTCGACGGCGATGTCGCCCGACGCGGCCAGTGCGGCAGCGGCCAGTTTTGGCGGCGGCGCGGCTGGCGCGACGGCCAGGCCGGCGACCGGCAAAGCCGCCAAGCCGGCAGAAGCTGGCACGGCAGCCAAGGCCAAGGCCCCGTTGCGCAAGGCGCCGGCAAAGCGCGCGGCACCCAAGTCCAGGACGCCAGGCAAGGCCTAGCCCCTCAAGTCGGCAATATGATCAGGCGATACGATGAATGCGGATCGCCTCGATCTGGTTGTCGGCCTGGCGTTTAACGTCACCGATCGTGATCAGGCCTTCGTCGGCCAGCGCCTTGGCGTGCTCGTACGAAGACTGGAATGTTTCCAGCGTGTCTCCCTTGGCGGCCACCGGGCGTACCCAGGCAACGGCGCCGACTTTCATTTTTTTGTATACTTCATTGACCACATCACGCATAGTTTCTTCCTTATTGTTGTAAAGCAACTCAAGCGCAGGCGAACCCACGCTGGCCCCTAGTTTATCATCCGGCACGCTGGCGCACGACTTTTCCCCCTTTTTCCGCCGCCGGCGGCGCTTTTTCCAGCACCACGGCCACCTCTTCCGGCCCGGGCGGGGGCGTCATTTGCACCAGCTGTTCCATCAATTGGGCGAAGCGCTGCTGCCCTGGTGCAATTTTGTCTACATACAACAACACTTCCATGGCTTCGGCCGCCAAGTCCGCCTGGTAGCCGCGCTGCTGCAAAAAGGAGACGATGATTTGCGCCGAATTGAACAGGATGCGCAGGTTGTTGGGCAGCTTCTCGCGCGCCGTGCGCATCCAGCTGACGGCTTCGTTGAGCTTGTCCGTCTTCCACAGCAGCACGCCCTTGTTCATCAAGTCCGACGCTTCCTTGCGCGAGGCGATGATCAGGCTCGTGCCCTCGTCGCCCATCTTCGCCTTGTCGAAGATCTTTTGCACCTCGTCCTGCACTACCTGGTTGTCGTGGTTGTTCTTCACCACGTAGCACAGCAGGCCGGCCGGCGCATCCTTCACGCCGACGGCGAACAGCAGGGTCGCCAGTTCCATGCAGATACTCTTTTCCGGCCGCGCCGGGTCCTCGGCCAGCATGGCTTCGAGCTCGTCGCCGCACTTGCGCGCGCGCCGGTAATCGCCCGTTTCGTGGTGCACCATGCCTTCCGTGATCTTCGCGCGCAGGCCGATCTGCTCGGGCGAGAATTCGCGCTGTGCCAGCAGCAACCACTGCAGCGCTTCCTTGGCATCCTTTTTGAGGCCGCACACGCGCGCCAGGCCCAGGTAGGCGTCCGGCGTCTTCATGACGGAAAATTCGCCGATGGAGATGCATTTGCGGAAAGCCTTTTCCGCCATGCTGACATTGCCTATTTTTAAGGCAGCCTGGCCCAGGTTGCGCTGGCGCGGCACGGAATTGGGCGACAGGCGCGCCGCCTTTTCCAGCACGCCGCACGCTTCCTCGTGCTGGCCCATCAGCTGGTAGGCGACGGCCATCTGGTCGTAGGCATCGATGTAATACTTGTTTTCGACGATGACGCCCTGGAAGATCTGCCGCGCCGCCTCATGCTCGCCGTTATTCATGCGGATCTTGCCCAGCCCCGCCCTGGCCCAGCTGTAGTCGCGCTCGGCCAGCACCTTTTCGTACACGGCGCGGGCCTTTTCCGGCTCGCCGCTCTTCAGCAGCAAACTGGCCTTCATGCGCAGCAGTTCCAGCTCGTGCAGCTTGTTGACCTCGATCTGCGCGTCGCACAGCTTGGCCGCGCGCAGATAATCCTTTTCCATGCATGCCTGGTCGATTTCGCGGAAGACCTGCTTCTTGTGCCAGACGCGGTTCAGGCGCGTGAGCAGCACGCCTTCCGTGATGGGCTTGATCAGGTAGGCGTCCGGCTGGTGCTCGGCGGCGCCCATCACGGATTCCACGCTTTTCTCGGCCGACACCATCAGCCATACGCTGGACGGCGCCGTCAGGTTGCGCACGCGCGTCTCTTCCAGCACTTGCTGGCCGTTCTTGCCTTCGCCCAGGTTGTAATCGCACAGCACCACGTCGTAGCGCGTCTTGGCCAGCAGCTTCATGGCTTCGCCGCCGCTGGCGGCCTGGTCGATATGGCGCGCGCCCAGGTTGCGCAGCGATTCGCGCAGCAGGATGCGGATGCCGATGAAGTCGTCGACCAGCAGATAATGCTTGTCGGCCCAGTCGGTGGTGCCCGCTTCGGCGGCGGTGGCGTGGCTGTCGGTCATGGCGTCCTCGCTCAGGGCAGGCGCAGGATGAAGCAGCCGCCGCCCAGGGCGCCGCCGTTTTCCAGGGCGATGCTGCCGCTACTGCCCCGGTGCTTGTGCATCTTCGCCACTTCGCTGGAAAAATACAGGCCCAGGCCCGTGCTGTTGGTGGAAAAGTTCACGCCGGCGGCCATGCCATCCATGGCCGCGCTGCCCGCGTCGAGCAAGGCTTGCGTATAGCCGTCGCCGTTGTCTTCCACGCGCAGCTCCAGCAAGCCGCCGGCCTCGCGCACCGACAGGCGGATCGTGTCGCGCGTGTAGCGGATGGCGTTGTTGATGGCATGTGCCAGCACGCCGATGACGAGGTCCTCGTCGAGGGTCCAGATCAGCTCCGGCGGACAGGCCGTCTCCAGGCGGATGCCCTTCGAGGCCAGCAGGATTTTTTCCTGGTCCACCACCTGGTCGATCACCTGGCCCACCAGCTGCGGCTGCACGTCGAAAGGATAGCCGGGCTTGCCCACTTCCTTGTACAGGGCCAGCAGCTGAATCAGGTTATCGTTGAGGCGCTTGGTCTGGTACAGCATCTGCGCCATCTGCAGGTAGGCGGGATCCGCTTGCGGGGACGCTTTCGCCTGCTCGGCCGCCAGCAGCGACTCCAGCGTGCCGCTGACCACGCTGATCGAGTTTTTCATGTCGTGCACGGTCGACGCCAGGAACAGGAAAAGCTCGGGCGAGCTGTGTTGATCTTCCACCGGATATCTCCTCGGGCGCCGGCGGCACGGCGCCGCGGCTTGAATATTGCCAAGGATAAATTATACCGCCAGCCTGCGGGCGCCTGCCAGCCGCGCGCAAAGTCCGTGAGTTGACGCAACAATGCCGCCCCCGCTGGCGCAGGGACGGCATGGCGCTGGCCCGGCAATGCCGTCAGCGCCGGGCAGCCGCCAGGCGTTTCACCACGGCGATCATGCGGTCGATCTCTTCGTACGTGTTGTAGAAGGCGAACGAGGGCCGCACGGTCGCCTCCACGCCGAAGCGGCGCAGGATAGGCTGGGCGCAGTGGTGGCCCGAACGCACGGCGATGCCCTCCTCGTTCAGGGCCTGCCCCACCTCCGCCGGCGCGTAGCCGGCCAGCACGAACGAGGCCACGCTGGCCTTGTCCAGCGCCGTGCCGATGAGGCGCACGCCGGCAATGGCTTGCAAGTGGTGCGTGGCGTAGTCCAGCAGCGCGTGCTCGTAGGCGGCGATGTTGTCCAGGCCGATGCGCTGCACGTAATCGATGGCTGCGCCCAGGCCCACGGCATCGGCGATATTGCCCGTGCCCGCCTCGAAGCGGTTCGGCACGCCCTGGTAGACGGTGCGCTCGAACGTCACGTCGGCGATCATGTTGCCGCCGCCCTGCCATGGCGGCAATTGCTCCAGCAAGTCCGCCTTGCCATACACGGCGCCGATGCCCGTCGGGCCGAACACTTTATGCCCCGAAAACACATAGAAATCGGCGCCCAGGGCCTGCACGTCCACGCGCAGGTGCGACACGGCTTGCGCGCCGTCGACCAGCACGCGCACGCCGGCCGCATGCGCCAGCGCGATGATCTGCGCCACGGGCGTCACGGTGCCCAGCGCATTCGACACCTGCGTCACGGACACCAGTTTCGTGCGTCCGTTGAGCAGCTGGCGGAATTCGTCGAGCAGTATCTGCCCGCTGTCGTCGGCGGGAATCACGCGCAGGGTCGCGCCCTTGTCGGCTGCCAGCTGCTGCCAAGGCACGATGTTGGCGTGGTGCTCCAGCTGCGAGACGATGATCTCGTCGCCGCTGCCGATGTACTTGCGGCCAAAGGTATTGGCGATCAGGTTGATGCCTTCCGTGGCGCCGCGCACGAAAATGATTTCATTGGCCGAGGCGGCGCCCAGAAAATTCGCCACCTTGGCGCGCGCCGCTTCATACGCATCGCTGGCGCGCGCCGCCAGGGCGTGCGCGGCGCGGTGGATGTTCGAATTCTCGTGCGCATAGAAATACGACACGCGGTCGATCACCGACTGCGGCTTGTGCGTGGTGGCCGCATTGTCGAACCAGGCCAGCGGCTTGCCGTTGACCCGTTCGGCCAGCACGGGAAAATCGCGCCGCACGGCATGCACGTCGAAAGGCGCGGGCGTCTGCTGCTGGCCTGCATGCCGCGCCGGCAGCGCGGTCTGGAAATAGAAGGCGGGCTGGCTGCCTGACGGCGCCACGGGCAGCTGGCGCGCGGGGGCGCGCTGCGGCGCGGCAAAGCGCCCTGTCAGATCCTCGGGCGCGGCCTGCCCCAGCCCCTGCTGCGCCAGGCCATCGAGCTTGCCGTTCGACGCCGGATAGCCGTGCGCGCCGCCGACAAAATAGTACGGCGACGGCGCAGCGAGGCCAGACGCGCGCGGCGTGGGAAGCGATGCGGGAGATGGCGCCATCGGCGCTTCCAGCGGCGCCGTCACGGGCGGCACCTGCGCCGTCGCCACGCCGGGGGCGATGGCGGCGAACGACGGGCCCGGCGGCGGCGGCGGGCGGTTTGCGTAGCGGGGCGCCGCATCGAGCACGCTGCCCGAGCCGCCCGGGCTGGGCGACTTGTCCAACGCGGGCGACAGGCCGGGAAGGCGCGCGAAAAACTCGCCCGCCAGGCGGTTCAGGGTCGCTTCATCAGGCAGGAAAGGGACGGCGGGCACGGCCGCCGCGCCATCACTTGTAGGTGTCCGGGTAGTCATGGTATTTACCGATCTCCACGTCTTCCAGTACGGCCAGCGCATCGTCGGTCAGCACGGCCAGCGAGCAATACAGCGAAATCAGGTAGGACGAAATCGCGTGGCGGTTGATGCCCATGAAGCGCACGGACAGGCCGGGGCTTTGTTCGCCCGCCAGGCCAGGCTGGAACAGGCCGATCACGCCCTGGCGCTGTTCGCCGGCGCGCAGCAGAATGATCTTCGTCTTGCCGTCTTCGATAGGCAGTTTGTCGGATGGCACCAGCGGCACGCCGCGCCAGGTGAGGAACTGGGAACCGAACAGGCTGACGGTGGGCGGCGGCACGCCGCGGCGCGTGCACTCGCGGCCAAAGGCGGCAATGGCCAGCGGGTGCGCGAGGAAGAAGCCCGGCTCCTTCCAGACCTTCGTCAGCAGCTCGTCGAGGTCGTCCGGCGTGGGCGCGCCCGTCAGCGTGAAGAGGCGCTGGTCGTCGTGCACGCTGGCCAGCAGGCCGTAGTCGGGATTGTTGATCAATTCGCTTTCCTGGCGCTCCTTGATCGTTTCGATGGTCAGGCGCAGCTGCTCCTTGATCTGGTCGTGCGGGCTGCTGTACAGGTCCGACACGCGCGTGTGCACGTCGAGCACCGTGCTGACGGCATTGAGGAAATACTCGCGCGGCTGCTCCTCGTAGTCGACGAAGGTTTGCGGCAGTTCCGACTCATCGCGCTGCGAGCAGGCCACGCGCACATCCTTCGGATTCCTGACGCGGTTGAGGCGGTAGATACCGGCTTCCACGGGCAGCCATTGCAGCAAATGCACCAGCCAGCGCGGCGTGATGGTGGACAGCTGGGGGACGCTCTTGCTTGCATTGGCCAGCTGGCGCGCGGCGTTATCGCCCAGCGCAAACTGGCTATCGGGGGTTGCTTCGGCCATCAACGGCTCCTCATGAGAAAAGTGAATATGCTTATCTGAAAAACAAATAAAGTATCCAGCGTCTCCTCTTTTCCCTCAACATGCTATCGCCATCAACGCGGCCTTCTCCAGCCTAATCCACCAGTTCCGGTTCGCAACGGGCCATCAAGCCCGCCAGGCCGATGCCCAGCGCGCCGGCCAGTTTTTCCACCGTCAGCAGCGACGGCGTGGCGGCGCCCCGCTCGATTTCGCCGATGAAGGAGCGGTTCAAGTCGGCCGCTTCGGCCAGCCGTTCCTGCGACCAGCCATGCCCTTCGCGCAACTGGCGCACGGCCAGGCCAAACTGTTTGATCAACATGCTGTCCTCATGGGTGGTGGGCAAAAGCGGGGTGCAATGGCGGCTGCAATTCTGGCGCCTCCTGCTGGTTATGGGCTTGCGTGATGTTGCTGCCGGGGGCGACGTTACGCGTCAGCCAGACGTTGCCGCCGATGACGGAACCCTGGCCGATGGTCACCCTGCCCAGTATCGTGGCGCCCGCATAGATGACCACGTCGTCCTGCACGATGGGATGGCGCGCCAGTCCTTTTTTCAGCACGCCGTCGTCGCCGGCGGGAAAGCGCTTGGCGCCCAGGGTGACGGCCTGGTAGATGCGCACCCGCTCACCGATGATGGCCGTCTCGCCGATCACCACGCCCGTGCCGTGGTCGATGAAAAAGCTCGCGCCGATGACGGCGCCCGGATGGATGTCGATGCCCGTCTGCGAATGGGCCACTTCGGCGATGATGCGTGCCACCAGCGGCGCGCCCAGCGCATACAGGGTGTGCGCCAGGCGGTAATGGATGATGGCCAGGATGCCCGGATAGCACAGCAGCACTTCATCGACGCTGTGCGCGGCCGGGTCGCCGTGGAAGGCGGCCGCCACGTCCGTGTCGAGCTGCGCGCGGATGCGCGGCAGCGCGCGGGCGAAGCGCTGCACGATGGCCAGCGCCTGCTGCTCCACGGGCACCGTCTGCTGCAAGCCGTGCTGGCGCGCGTGGTAGCTGAGCTCGCGCCGCACCTGTTCGTGCAAGCCCGTCAGGGTCGTGTCGAGCGTATGGCCGACAAAGAAATCCTCGCTTTCCTGCTGCAGGTCCAGCGGGCCCAGGCGCATGGGAAACAGGGCCGCGCACAGGGCGGTGACGATGTCGCGCAGATGCTGGCGCGACGGGAATTCGCGCGCGCCGCATTCCTGGTGGCGCAATAAACCGTCGCGCCAGCGCTCGCGCACGGCGCGCAATTCATCGACGATCTGGTGCAGTTCCCATTGCGGCTGTGCGGCAAGGGAAGCGGGAGGCAAGGCGCGCTGGTTCATGGTGCTCCTGAAGGGTGGATTAATCTTGCAGCCAGGGCAGCGCATGCCAGCGCCAGCCGCCGCTATGGCCGCGCTGCTGCTGCTCGTCGAGGTCGCCCTCGAAGCCCTGGGCGATATTGAAGACGTGCGTGAAGCCCGCCTTGGCGGCCGCTTCGGCGGCCAGCGCCGAGCGCTTGCCGCTGCGGCACAGCAGCACCACCACTGCCGCCTTGCCGCCCGCCTTCGCTTCCAGTTCGCGCACGAAGCGGGGGTTGCGGTTCATGGAAGTGCCTGTCGCCCACGCCACGTGCAGCGACCGCGGCACGTGGCCGACGAAGGTGCGCTCCTCGCTGGTGCGCACGTCGACCAGCACGGCCTTGCCGGCCTGCACCAGCTGCCACGCGTCCTGCGCGCTGACGATGCCCGCATACGGCAAGCCTTGCGCCTGCGCCTGGGTGCGCGCGTGATTCAGCACCGCGTCAAATGCCGCCTCGCCGTGCGCGGCGCGGGAATCGAATACCAGTTCTGTCGCTGCCATCATTCCACCTTTTATTCCGTCGTCAAAAACAAGCACGCGTTCACTGTAGCGAACTTATGTTGTTCGGAAAACAAATTAAAAAGAGTTTGGAAAGCTGAAAAACGTATATGGGGTCAGTTCCTTCGGAATCGGAATATGCCCCATTGGGGCATATCCCCCTGAGGGTCCGACGCCGGAACCCGCTTCCGGGTGCAATCAGGAAGCCCGGCGGCGCTCGCGCAGTAAAAATCGCGCAGGGTCGAGCGCGGCGGCCAGTTGTGTCTCCAGCGGCAGCGGCTCGCCCTCCAGCTGGCAGGCCAGCAGTTCAGCCGCCAGCGGCGCCCAGATCAGGCCGCGCGAGGCGTAGCCCAGCAAGCCATGCAGGCCGGGCCAGCGGGGCACGTCGCGCAGGCGCTCGCAGCGGCCCGGCACGCCGGGATCGGGCAAGGCGCCCGCCAGCGGCAGGCGGTCCGGCGCCACGCAGCGGAAACCCGTGCGTCCCGCCAGCGGCGCGGCGAACGCGGGCACGGCGAGGATGTCGGCGATCTTGAGGATATTTTCATGCTGGCTGGCCGCGCGCACGGTGTTGTCGTCATCGGCATCGTAGGTGGCGCCGACGCAGACGACGCCGTCATGCGCCGGCGTCATGTAGGCTTCGCGGCAGACGACAAACGGCACGGCCGGCAGCAAATCCGGCGGCAGATGCGTGACCTGTCCCCGCACGGCATCGAGCGGCAATCCGGCCGCCTGTTCGAAGTGCACGGCGCCCGTGCCGGCGGCCAGGATCACGGTAGGCGCCGCCGCGACCAGGGCGCCCTGCGCGTCGCGCACCAGCCATTCGTCTTCCACGCGTTCCAGGCGCAGGGCGCTGCTGGAAAAGCGCCGCGTCAGCAAAGGGCCGCAAGCGTCCAGCATGGCGGCACATACGGACGATGGGCGCGCCCAGCCGCCCTGCTCGAACCACCAGGCGCCATCGGGCGCCGGCGCGCCCAGCATGGCGGCGGCCTGCGGCGCTGCCAGCCAGCGGGCGAACTCCGGCGGATACACGCCGCTGGCGGCGATCTGCCGCTGCACGGCCGCATGCCCGGCATCGCGCGCCAGTTGCAGCACCCCGCATTGCGCGCCCTCGAAGGCGGTGCCGATGCCGCCCAGGTCCTGCCAGTAGCGCCGCGCGTACAGGTAGGCGGCGCGCACCAGGCGCGTGGCGATGTTGTCGTCCTTCGACAGCTGCGGCATGAAGATGCCGGCCAGATTGCCCGAGGCTTCGCTGGCCGGCTGCGCATGGCGTTCGATCAAGGTCATTTTCCAGCCGCGCGCGGCCAGCCGTTCGCAGGCGGCGGCGCCGGCCACGCCTGCGCCGATGACAATGGCGCGCCGCTCGGGCGCCGCGCTGGCCACCTGCTCTGCCCGCCGCGCATAAAACACGGCGCGCAGGCGGCTCTCGTCAAACACAAAACCGTTCTTTTGCAGCGCCGCGCGCTGCGCCTCGTCCAGGTGCACGGCATCGAGCCGGCCGCCATCGGCCATCAGCCGCGCCAGCACCGCCGCCGCTTCGGGCACGCACGCCAGGTGCACTTCATCGATGCGCGCCGACAGCTGCGCCAGGCAGGCTTCCGGCTCGCCGATCAGCACATCGAGCGTGACGAGGCCATCGCGCGAGGCCATGCGGTGCAGGCCGGGCACGCAGGGCGGCCATTGGCGGCGCCACTCGTCCGGCAGATGGCTGGCATCGACGGGACGCGGCGCCAGCGCGATGTAATGCAGGCGGCGCCCGCCATGCGCGGCACAGGCGGCGTGAAACCGCGCGCCGTCGAAGTCCGTGTCGAGCATGACCAGCACCTGGCGCATCATCGCCCCGCGCGGCAAAAACAGGCGGGCGCGTGGTCATTGACCATGCCGATGCCCTGCATGTAGGCGTAGATGATGGTCGAACCGACAAACTTGAAGCCGCGCTTGAGCAAGTCTTTCGACAGCTGGTCCGACAAGGCCGTCTTGGCGGGAAACTCGCCCGGCAGCCAGCTGTTGACGATGGGCTGGCCATCCACGTACGCCCACAGGAAGCCGTCCAGGGTTTGCCCTTCCGCCCGCAGGCGCAGATAGGCTTGCGCATTCGTGATGGCCGCCGCCACCTTCAGCCGGTTGCGCACGATGCCGGGGTCCGCCAGCAGCTGCGCCACCTTCTCCGGGCCATACGCGGCGATCTTTTCCGCGTCCCAGCCGTCGAAGGCGGCGCGGTAGGTTTCGCGCTTGTTGAGGATGGTTTCCCAGCTCAGGCCAGCCTGCGCCCCTTCCAGGTTCAGCATCTCGAACAGGCGCCGCTCATCGTGGCAGGGCACGCCCCACTCCGTATCGTGGTAGTCGAGGTAGCGGGGATTGGCCGGATTGGCCCAGGAGCAGCGGGTAATGGTCGCGGTCTTCGTCATGGTCGTGGTCTTCGTGTGCAGGCATGCGCCAGTATAGTTTATCGGCCGCGCAGGATGCGTCCCAGCTCCTGCAAGCCGTGCGCCATTTCCGCGGGAGGAATGGCGGCAAAGCCCAGCAGCAGACCCGGCGGCGCGATGCAAGCCGGTCCGGCCAGCGGATCGGCATAGTGGCCCAGCGGGCGCAGCTCGATGCCCCGCGCCAGCCCTGCCCGCGACACCGCCTCCTCGTCATGCCCGCCGCGAAAATACGCGCACAAATCCAGGCCGCTGTCGGCCGGACCGCATGTGAGCTGCTCATCGAGTTCGCGCGCGATGCCGCGCACCAGCGCGTCGCGCCGCTGCGCATTGCTGTCGCGCGTGCGGCGGACATGCCGGCCGAAGTGTCCCTCGGCGATGAAATCGGCCAGCGCCATCTGCGGCACGATGGCCGTGTGCCGGTCCATCACGGCCTTGGCCTGCACCAGCGCCTCGGCCAGCGCGGGCGGCGCCACCATGTAGCCCAGGCGCAGTCCCGGGAACAGCACCTTCGACAGGGTCCCCACGTAGACCACGCAGCCATCGCGGTCCAGGCTTTGCAGGGACGCCAGCGGCGCGCCCGCGTAGCGGTATTCGCTGTCGTAATCGTCTTCCACCACCCACGCCTTGCTGCGCGCCGCCCAGGCCAGCAAGGCCAGGCGGCGCGGCAAGCTCATGCTCACGCCCAGCGGCATCTGGTGCGACGGCGTCACGTAGGCCAGCTTCGCCTGCGGACAGCGCGCCACGCCGTACGCCACGTCCAGCCCCTGCGCATCGACGGGCACGGGAAACACGCGCGCGCCGGCCGCGCGCAAGGGGCCGCTGGCGCCCCGGTAGCCGGGAGACTCCATCCAGGCGGCGTCGCCCGGCGCCAGCAATATGGTCGACAGCAGGAACAGCGCCTGCTGCGAGCCGGAGGTGATGACGATCTGCTGCGGCGTGCAGTGAATGCCGCGCGAGGCCTTCAGGTACACGCACAGCAGTTCGCGCAGCGGCAGGAAACCGGCCGGATCGCTGTAGCCGAACTGGTGGTCGGGACGGCGCCAGCGCCGCGCTTCCAGGCGGTTCCACACGTCGAACGGAAAATGGTCGATGCGCGGCATGCCGACGCGGAAGGCGCGCAGCGGCCCCCGGTGAAACGCCACCTGGCGCATGGCCGTCACCACGCCCTGCCCGCGCGCGGACAGGGGCCGCAGCAAGCCGGGCGCGCCGGCCGCCGGCGGCACGGGCCGCGGCACGGCCGCGCTGATGAAGGTGCCGCGCCCGACGGCGCCATCGAGATAGCCTTCGGCCGCCAGCTGCGCATACGCATTGAGCACCGTCTGGCGCGACACGCCCAGCAGGCGGCAAAAGTCGCGCGTTGGCGGCAGCTGCATGCCCGGCGGCAGGCTGCCCGCCAGGATGGCCGCCTTGATGGCGCCATACAGCTGACGGAACAGCGGCTCGGCTGCGCTTCGGTCCAGCGGCAAGGCGGCGATGATCTGGTTCATATGGGAGGCTGGCATGGGAGAACGCTTGAATTGGTAGCTTCAAGATAGCATTTATTGGCTATTTTAAATAGCCAAAACTGGGATTAAGATGAGGCTCCGATTCCTTACATGCTGGAGCCTTCATGCAGCAGTTTTTCGCCACCGTGGCCTGGCAGCGCGACGGCCAGGATTTCGCCGGGCAGCGCTACAGCCGTGGCCACGCCTGGCAATTCGACGGCGGCCTGACGGTGCCGGCCTCGTCGTCGCCCCTGTCCGTGCCGCTGCCCATGTCGGTCGCGGCCAACGTCGACCCGGAAGAAGCGCTGGTGGCAGCCACGTCCAGCTGCCACATGCTGTTCTTCCTGTCGCTGGCGGCGCAGCGCGGCTTCATCATCGACGACTACCGCGATGCGGCCGTCGGCGAACTGGGCAAGAATGCCCGGGGCCGCCTGGCCATGACGCGCATCGTGCTGCGCCCGCGCATCGTCTTCGCGGGAACGCCGCCATCGCCCGAGGCCCTGGCCGCCCTGCACCACGATGCGCACGAGCGCTGCTACATCGCCAATTCGCTGACGGCCGATGTCGTCGTCGAGGAGGCCTAGATGTACACGCCCGCCAGCTTTCGCGAAGAACGGCTCGATGTGCTGCATGGCCTGATGGCGGCCCATCCGCTGGGGGCGCTGGTGCGCCACGGCGACGATGGCCTGTGCGCCGACCATGTGCCGTTCGAGATCGTCGCGCCCACGCCTGACGCCCCATTCGGCATGCTGCGCGCCCACGTGGCGCGCGCCAATCCGCTATGGCGTGCCGCCGGCCGTGACTGCATGGTGATTTTCCAGGGACCGCACGCCTACATCACGCCCGCCTGGTATGCGGAAAAACAGCGCAGCGGCAAGGAAGTCCCCACCTTCAGTTACGCGGTCGTGCATGCGCATGGTCCCCTGCGCGCCATCGACGATGCGGCGTGGCTGCTGGGACTGGTGGAGCGGCTGACGGCGCGCCATGAGGCGGGCCAGCCGGCGCCGTGGCAAGTGGCCGATGCGCCGGCCGATTACATCGGCAAGCTCCTGAAAGCCATCGTCGGCATCGAGATTCCCCTCGCGCGCATCACGGGCAAATGGAAGCTGGGGCAGAACCACAGCATGCAGGACCAGGCCAGCATGGCGCACGGCCTGGCGCTGGACCATCAACCCGGCGCGGCCCGGGCCCTGGGCGCGCTGATCGCCGCCAACGTCAAGACAAGCAGCTGACGGCCGCCGAGAACGTCAAAAACGACAGCGCCGTCGACACCAGGATGATGTGGGCGATGCGCGCGGCGCTGTGCTCACGATGCTGCGCAAGGCGCGCGGCGCGGCCTGCGGCACCCCACAAACCGTCACGCCAGCCAGCTGACGGCCGCCGAAAACGTCAAGAACGACAGCGCCGTCGACACCAGGATGATGCGGGCGATGCGCGCAGCGCTGTGCTCACGATGATGCGCAAGGCGCGCGGCGCGGCCCGCGGCACCCCACAAACCGTCACGCCAGCCAGCTGACGGCCGCCGAAAACGTCAAGAACGACAGCGCCGTCGACACCAGGATGATGCGGGCGAGGCGCGAGGCGCGGCCCGCGACATTGCACAAACCGTCACGCCAGCCAGCTGACGGCCGCCGAGAACGTCAAGAACGACAGCGCCGTCGACACCAGGATGATGCGGGCGATGCGCGCCGTGTTCGCGCCGAAGCGCTCGGACAGCAGGATGACGTTGCTGGCGCTGGGCAGGCAAGCCACCAGCACCATGCAGGTCAGGGCGAACGGGTCGAGCGGCGCGCCCAGGGCGATGGCGGCGTGGCCCATGCCCCACACGAGCAGCGGGTGCAGCAGCAGTTTTTTCAGCGCCACGGGCACATATTCCCCCAGCGGCGCGGGGTCGGCAGTGCTCAGCTGCGAACGGGCCAGCACGGCGCCGATGGTAAACAGGGCCACCGGCGAGGCGGCATCGGCCAGCAGGCCCACCGTCTGCATCAATGGCTTGGGCAAGGCCAGCTCCAGCCACGACGACAAGGCGCCCAGCACGATGGCCCACGGCATCGGGTTGCCCGCCATGCCCTTCAGGGCATTCGTCACGGCGGCCCGGCCGCCCTGCGCGCCGCCGCTGCCGATGCGCGACAGGGCGATGCACAGCGAGCTCGTGATGAGCATGTCGACGACGATGGTGACGATGACGGGGCCCGAGGAACGGGGACCGAGCAAGGTCAGCAGCAATGGCACGCCCATGAAGCCCGTGTTCGGAAACGCCGCCACCAGCGAACCGAAGGCGGCATTGTTCCAGTCGATGCGGTGGCTCAGGGTCATGGCCATGGTGACGCCGACCATGATCAGGGCGCACAGCAAATACACGCCGAAGACGCTGGCGTCGAGCAGCTGCGCGATGGGCGTGGCCGCGCCGAAGCGATACAGCATGCACGGCAGCGCAAAGTACAGCACGAAGCTGTTCAAGCCGCCGATGGCGGCCAGCGGCAGCAGCGTGCGCCGCACGGCCAGGTAGCCGCACAGCACCAGGGCGAAGAAGGGAAAGGTAATGGCAAGAACGGTCAGCATGGAGCGCCATTGTAGCGCTCCCCAGGGCGCACCCTCCTGGCGCAAAAAAAGGCCGCTCGCGCGGCCCAAGGAGGTTTCGGCAAAAACGGGACTGCTTATTTCGGCTTGAGCTGGGCGCGGATCTCGCCGGCCGGATAGGCGGCACTGTGCACGTTCACGTACAGGTTGCCGGCCTGGTAGCTCGCATACTGGGGCGGCGTCAGCAGGGTGCCGGCCGGCACGGCAAACATGCCGGCGCCCGTCTGCACCAGGGGCACGATGACGGGACCATTGGCGCCGACGGGCGCTTCATGGATATGCGCCACGGTGGCGACCAGGCCCGTGTAGCGCACGCCGCCGGTGACGCTGCGGTCTGGCGCCACGCGGATATTGCTGCTGCCGCTGGCCGTGCTGGTATTGGCCGGCACTTCCTGCGCGCCCGTCAGGGTGACGTCATGCTCGCCCGGGTGGTGCGGACCATGGGAACAGGCGCCCAGCAGGGCGGCCAGCGCCAGCACGCTGGCGGCGCGGCTGGCGTGTCGTTGCAATGCACTCATCGCAGCTCTCCTTCAACGGACATCGGATCACGGATGGCGCCATGCCCGCTGAGCCGGGCGTACGCCGCACTTGTGTTGCGTAACGCCACATTAACGCCATGCCGTGTCGTCCGTCTTGCTCTGCGCCAAACTTGACGCACGCACGCCCCGGGCCTCAGGCCAGGTGGCCTTCCGCCACCCAGCCGCGGTTGGCGGCCGGTGCCTTCGGCTTGGGTGCGATACCGCTGCTTTTTTCCGCGTCGAGGATGATGCTGCGCATGCTGTCGCTGGCGGCAGGCCCTGGCGCGAACGCGTAGTACTCGTCATTGATGGGCAAGCCCGTCATGGCGTCGACCAGCACCGGGTCGGCGGCCAGGCCCGTGTCGCGGCTGGCGATGACGAGGCTGGCGCCTTCGGGCGCGAAGTTTTCATTGCCCCAGGCGATAAAGGCCAGCAGCACGGGCTTGAATGCGCGCCCGGACTTGGTCAGCACATAGTCGTAGCGGGGCGGCTTGGCGCAATACAGGCGGCGCGTCATCAGGCCGCCTTCCACCAGGTCGGCCAGCCGGCGCGTCAGGATGGTGGGCGCGATCTTCAGGCTCTTTTCAAATTCATCGAAGCGCGTCTTGCCATAGAACGCTTCGCGCAGGATGAGGATGCTCCACCATTCGCCCACCTTGCCCAGGCTGCGAGCGATCGGGCAAGGCAAATTATTAAAGTTGGTATGTTTCATGACCATCTCCTCACGTTGATTCAACACAACAATCGAAAAAAATTCAGTTGCAAAACAGAAACATCAGTTACTATCAAATCGAAAGCTTCACGCGCCCCATGAGGGCGGACTGAAAATACGCACAAACTCACACTTTTCTTGTTCAAGTACAATCATGGCTCGTTCAGTTCCCCTAATCCCGGTGCGAAAGACGGTGTCAGCCATGCCTTGCGGCGTTGCTGCCCATGCCCGTTTTTCGCCAGATGCGTTCACGATGACTCCTTTGAAGCTTGCCGTACTGCCCGCCCTGTTCGCCCTCGCCGTTTGCCAGACCACTACCGCCGGTACCGTCTCTTCCGCATCGTTCCAGGCCACCCTTGTCGTGCACGAGGTCTGCACCGTCAGCACGCAGCGCGCGCCGACGCAAGTGCACTGCCGCCACAACACGCCCTATCAGCTGCACCAGCAAGCCACGCCGTCGGGCGCCGGCCTCGTCACCATTACCTTCTAAAAATAAATCGTCGCCGTCACCGTATCCTTGTAGTCGCCGGGAACCGGCGTCAGCTGCGCCGGCACGCGGCCATAGATCGTCACCGGCTGGCTGCTGCCCGTGCCCGTGCCGCTGACCATGCTGGTGCCGGCCGTGCCGTCGCCCCAGATGGGACCGTCCAGGCTGCCCGATAATTCATAGCCGATCATGGCCGGCCCCGTCGTATTCTTCATTTTCCGCGCCGCCACGTTGGCGCCCGCCGTACCGCCATTCAAGGCGATCTGATACGCATTGTTGTTTACGCAGCGCACCGACAGGGCGCTGGTGCTGCGCACGGGTCCGTTCAGCACCGTCGCGGTGGCAAATGCCATCGGCGCGGCCGTGATGGTGCAGTTATTGATCGCCGTGGCATTCACGGTGAAGCTGAAACTGGCGCTGTTGCCCAGGCAGGTACCGGGATCGTTGAGCAAGCCATACATGGCGTAGGTCATGGTGCCGGCGCCGCTGAAGCTGGAGGTATAGACGGTATTGCTGTTGCTGACCGTCGGCACGCCCGCCAGCGCGGCACCGGCGGGAATCTTGCCGTAGAAATTGAAATTCTTGGTGTAGGTGCCGCCCAGGGTCAGCAGGCCGGCCGACAGCTGCAGCGGAAACGAAGTGGTGGCGCCGGTCACGCCCGGCCCGCCCCAGATCATCGCCGGCGAATACGTCGCGTCGATATACAGGTTGTACTGCATGCGGGCCGCGCCATTGCCCAGGGTGCGCGGCACGGCCGCCAGGGAATTGCTGCCGATGCCCAGGTTCAGGCACGCGCGCGCATTCGGCGTCAGCAGTACCCCCAGGCTCAAGGTGGAAAAGGTGCAGCTCAGGGTTCCCGATCCCGTGACCGTATAGTCGCTGCCGGAAATCGGCGTCACCTGGCCGAAATCGACGTCGTTCACGCTGACGGAGCAGACATCGGCGCGCGCCGCCGTGGCCAGCAGGCAGCCCAGCACGATGGCAAGCATGGTCAGCAGGCGGCGCATCAGCGGGCTCCTGCGGCGGCGCAGCGCAACGGGCCGATGACGGGCAAGCCGCCGTCGGCCGGGCGCGCGTACGGGAAATTCACCGTGCACAGGCTGTCGCCTTCGCCGATGCGCAACTGGTTCTGGGCAGCCAGGTCATCGACGAAGGTAACGCCGTCAAAGCCCACCACGCTGCGCTTGCCGCTTTGCACGTGCAGCACCGGCAAGCCGGTCGCCAGCGGCTTGCCGTCCGCGCCCTGCACGATGACGGTGGCCGCGCTGTAGCGCTCCACGGGAAACGACGCCAGCACGCCGGACAGGCTGCGCGGCACCACGTTGATATTCGTCACGGGCACCCGCGCATCGACATCGAGGCTATCCGTGCCTATGCTGATCTGGTTGTCGCCATAGGCATTCAGGTTGGGCACCAGCAGATAGCCGCTGTCGCCCGTCACGCCGATCTGGCGGTTTTCGTGCAGCACGGGGATGTGTGCCACGCCGCCCGTCGACACCAGCGCGAAGCCGCTGCCCACCTGCCGCGCCGCATCCACATGGCCGTCCATCAGCACCAGCGCGCCGGAAGCGCCCAGCGATGCCGCGTTGCTCATCGAATCACTCTGCGCGCGTGCCGTCAGGCGGCCATAGTTGCCCAGGTATTCCAGCTGCGCCTGGCGATAGCTGGAACTGCCGGTCATGCCGCTCTGCACGGCCCAGCCGAAGCCGCCGCCGAAGTCGGCCGTGCGCTGTGCGCCAAAATTATGACTGCTGACGCCATTTTGCCGGTTGGTATTGGCGCTGGTGGCGATATTGCCGTCCAGTACCATGCTCAGGCCGATATAAAAGCCCCGGTTGCGGTGCTGGCTCAGGTCCTGAAAGGCGCTGGTGCTGAGAAAAACGCCCCTGAACAGCGACGCAGAATAGCCGAGGGTGACGATGCGCGAGGTGGTTTCCCCCTCGGTGCGATAGCCGATATAGCTGAGATTCATGCTTTGCCCGGCCGCCAGCGCCCGCGTCAGCGACAGGCGGTCGGCCGCGCGCACGACAGGGCTGCCGTCGCCGGACGCCAGGTCGCCGTAGCTGGCGCTGGCGCGCGTGCTTTGCGCATCGATGCTGTAGCGCGGCCCCAGGTACTGGTAGCCCACGCTGAGCTGGCCGCCCCGGCCATGCCCGCTGCTGAGCGCGATGGCGCCATTCACCACGCCCGCCTGTCCCAGGCGCAACAGGGCGCCGCCTCCCGCATTCAGCACGCCCGCGCCCGCTTCCCCGTGGCCTTCGAGCGTCAAGGTGTCGCTGAAGCCATAGCGTCCCGTGGCGCTGGCAACGGGCCGCCGCTGGTAGCCGAAGGAACTGCGGCCGTAATCGCGCCGCAGCACGCCGGCCTCGACCGAATAATCGCTCAAGCCGCTGGCCAGCATGCGCGTATCCACATACAAAGGCAGGGTCGTCGCCACGCTGCGGCCCAGCGCATCGCGGGTGATGACGGTGGCCTGTCCCGCGCCATTGATGCCGGCCACCTGGTTCAGCACGAAAGGACCGCTGGGCACGCTCGCCGCATACTGCTGCACGCCATTCACGTACAGGCTGAGGGATGACGGCACCAGCGCCGTGCCATTCACGGAGGTGACGGGGAAAGTCAGCAGGTCAGGCCGCAGCTGGAAATCCTTGCGCCACTGGAAGCCCCCCATGCGCACGGCGCGGCTCCAGCTCAGCGAGGAAGAAATCAGGTCGCCCACTTGCCACGATTGCAGGGTATCGACATCGGCATGGTTCCAGAAGGTATCAAAGCGCATGTACTGGTGCTGCCCTGCCCCGATGTTCAGGGTGCCCGTGCTGCTGAAGACGCCGCTGTCATTGAAATAGCGGAAATCATTGAACAGGGCGGAACGGCGCGTCTGCCCCAGTTCCGTATAGGCTTCATAGTTGAGCACGGCGCCCGGCGTCACGCTGGACTTCGGCGCGCGCTCGGCCGTATGCGCATTGATGCTGTAGGGCAGGCGCAGGCTGTCGCTGATGCGCAGGGACACGCTCTGGCGCGTCGCGTCATAGTCATAGGCAAGGCCGGGAATAGCGTCGAGCGCGACATCAAGCTGGCCCGACACGCCGAGGCGCGCCGGGTCCAGCCCGAGCTGCTGCAGGTTGTCCACGCTGCTGCGCAAGCGTTTACCCTGTTGGGTAAAACGCAAGATCAGTCCGCTTGCTTCGCCATTCACGCTAACCTCCAGATAGAGTTCTCTCGGTGCCGCCAGATCCACTGATTCACTGGCCTGGCCGGCATCATCGTCCGAGACGGATGCAGGCGCCACGCCGTCCGCCCTGGCGCCGCACGCGGCCGCCATCATTACTACCGTCCAGCAGGCCTGCCATGTCAGTGACCGCATCATGGTGTAACCCGGTTGAGCAAGCATTCGCCATGGCGGCGCTGATCAAGGTGGCGTCGATGTCCTGGCAATGATCGCCTTTGCATTCACGTTGGCCGAAATCGTCAGCACGCCGTCGAGCGCGGCATCGTTGGCAACGGGCAAGCGCCATTCGCGCATGCGCCCCGCCAGCACATAGCCGAACAATCCCTTGCTGATGCCGTAATCCTTGCCGGCCGGATTCACAAACGAGGTGGCGCCGATCTGCGCATGCAGATTGCCGCTATTATTGATACGCAGCATCCACGCGCCATCCTTGCGGAATACCTGCCAGGCCAGGACCTCCTTGCCAGGCAAGCCACTGGGCGCCACGAAGACGGGCACGGAATAACGCAGGCGGATATCCACGCCATTGCTCTCGGAATCGGCTTCGCGGGCGACCTCGTCGATCAAAACGCGGAAGGTACGCTCCTGTGCCAACGGTCCCGCGCCGCGCCGCACCAGGCGGATCGTCTGGCGCCCGTTCGACGCCACTTCCACGATGGGCGGGCTGGCCACCAGTTCCTGCGTCGGCCGCAGCACTTCCTCGCCATTCGCCTGGTCCCAGGAAAAGACGCGCACCTGGCCATACAGCGGCTTGTCACCGAGGTTTTGCAAGGTGATGCCGGCGGCATTCTGCTCCGCCCGCAGGTTGATGGTGACAGGTGAGATCTGCAGATTGGCCGCCGCCACGGAAGCGGCGCCGACCAGATACAGCATCGGCGCCAGCCAGGGCCAGACAGGAAATGAGCGGCGTACCGTCATATGCGCCCTGCTAGAAATACACGGTGGCGGTAATGGTCGACTTGTAGGCGTCAGGCGCCGGGGTCGCCTGGGCGGGGACCTGCCCGTACACGGTCAGCGGCTGGACCACGCCCGAGCCGGTGCCGCCAAGCGTATTGGTGCCCTGCGTATTGCCCCACACCGTGGTGCCGGCCGCCTGGAACAGATTGAACTGCACCGTGCCCGTATTCGAGCCAGTACCGCTCATATAGCGCGTGGTGCCGGTCGAGCCCGTACCTGTGCCCGCGCTCAGGCCCACGTTATAGGGCGTGGTATTGGTGCAAGTCACATTCACCGTGGTATTGACGTTCACGGCAGTACTCAGTACGCCCTGAATCGAGCCGAAGTTCAACGGTGCAGCCGCGATCACGCAGTTGGCCACGATGGTCAACGTGACATCGAAATTCGATGTGGCGCTGCCGTTCAGATAGGTGGCGGCGTCGGCGGAAGCAGAGAGGGAAGCTGCGCCAAGGGTAAGGCCAGCGGCGATAAGAGCAGGGGAAAATTTAACGCGTAACATAAAACCTCCGGATGATGAAACATCATGAGCGGGTCCCCGCTATGGGGACACTGAGGATAGTCACGGAATTGCCGGCGTTTTCTAGGGCACGCAAACCAGGACAACATATACATCGCTACGGAATCGAACCGCTTGGGACTCCAACTTGCTTCGATTGCAAACCATATTTTTTTACAATCGACATTGCTTTAAATCAATGCACAGTTCGATTATTAGCCATCTAAAAAATTGCCGCTTCTTCTTGCGGAGAAACATCTTTTGAAACACGAGAAAAGCAGAAAAAAAAGAAAAATCGAGGCATAATAAGCCACAACTTGCTTTTTGGTTAAGTCATCCATGCCATGCCATTGACCAGTGAAACCATTAGAAAAAACATCTTGATCGTGGACGATTCCGCGTTCGAGCAGCGCATGCTGATGGAGCTGCTCAGCGAGCAGCCCTACCGTTTCAGCATCGCTTTCAATGGCTACCAGGGCTACCAGCTGGCGCTGGCCACGCATCCCGACCTGATCCTGCTCGATGTGCGCATGCCTGAAATGGATGGCTACACGGCTTGCCGCCTGCTCAAGGCCAATCCGGAGACGGAGCCGATTCCCGTGATTTTTCTCAGCGGTGCCGATGCGGCCAAGGAACGCATCATGGGCTTGCAAGTGGGCGGCGTCGACTACATTTCCAAACCGTTTACACCGGAAGAACTGGCGGCGCGCATCCATATCCACCTGGGGTTGATGCGTAGAAGCAACAGTACCCTGCCCGTCCCGGCCGCGGCCGCGGAGCAGCAGAAGCATCCCGACCTGGTTTTCGTCAATGCCGTCAAGCAACTCATTCTCGATAACCTGGGCAGCCTGCCGAACCTGTCCGAGATCGCCCGCAGCGTGGGCACCTATCGTGAAAAGCTGACCCTGATGTTCCGCCAGCAGACGGGCATGACGGTGTTCGCCTTCATCCGCGAAGCGCGCATCGCGCGCGGCGTGGAATTGCTGCAGCAGACCGATATCGACGTGCAGGATATCGCCCTGCTGATCGGTTTCCACAACGCGGGCAATTTCGCCACCGCCTTCCGCGAACGCATGGGCGTCACGCCCAGCGCCTACCGCCAGCGCCTGCATGAGCAGACGGGGCAGCAGGTGTCAAACGGCCATTAGAACTTGTAGTTCAGCTTGAGCGACGCGAAGCGTCCGCGCGGGTCGGCCTGCGTATAGTCGAAGCCCGAGGCCGAGTAATCCCACGGCGCGCGCTTGTTGGCCAGGTTCTGCACGATGAAGGTGACGTTCGCCGCCGGCGTCACTTGCCAGCTGGTGGTCGCGTCGAACGTGCTGAAGGCGGACACCGATTCATCCAGGTGCGTGCTTTGCGCGTAGCTGCCCACGTAATTCCACGTCAGGGTCGACGACCATTTGCCCTGTTCCCAGGTGGCCGACGTCACGCCGCGCCATTTCGGGATGGAGCCGAAGTAATTGGTGCCGGCGCCATCGGTAAGCGGCGCGCCGTCGGACAGCGGCTCGGCGAAGCGCAGCACGCGGCTCAGCTGGCCGGCCAGGGTCAGCTTGCCCCAGTCCTTGTCGACGAAGCGCTGGCGCAGGTCCAGGTCGATGCCGGACACTTCGCGCTGTCCCTGGTTGCGGTACTGGCGGTACAGGGTGGTGATGCGGCCCTCCGCGTCGCGCGTGATCTTTTGCGGCGCCGTCGCTTCATTGGCGATGGTGGTGGTGGCGCTTTCCGTGCCGATCACGCCGTCCTGCCTGATGCGGTAGTAGTCGAGGCCGATGCTCGAGCTGCTGGTCGGCGACACCACCACGCCCAGGTTCAGGTTGTTCGAGCGCTCGGGGCGCAGCGCCGTATTGGCGATGGTGATGGCCGTCACGCCGCGCGTCTGCGTGGGCGTGACCGGGTCGCGCGGATCGAGCACGCTGACATAGCTGACGGCCGTGCTTTGCGTGATTTCCGGCAGGGATGGCGCGCGGAAGCCGCGCGACACGGTGCCGCGCAGGAGCAGCCACGGCGCCGCCTGGTAGCGGGCGCTGGCTTTCGGCGAAAACGCATTGCCGAAATCGCTGTAATGGTCGGCGCGGCCCGCCAGGTTGACGGACAGGTCCTTCACGACGGGCACGTTGAATTCGGCAAACAGGGCCGACACGCTGCGCGAACCGTTGATGATGTTGATGGCCGGACGCAGTTCCGTCCCCGACAGCACGGCCGTCGAGGTTTGCGAATCCATCTTTTCGCGGCGCCATTGCGCGCCGGCGGCAAAGCCCAGCGGGCCGGCCGGCAGCTGCCACAGGTCTTTCGCCGCCGAGAAATCAACGGTGTCGAGCGTCGACTCGGCCGGACGCAGGGTCGACAGGCGCAGGCGGTTGCGCACGGCCTCGCTGTTTTGCGACTGGTCGAAGAAATTGTAGCTGCCGTCGGCCAGCACCTTCTGGAATTCGTAGCGGTTCACGAAGTTCTGCACGGTCTCTTCCAGCTTGCTGCTGGAATGGCCCACGGCCGCATCCCAGTCCCAGCCCGCCACGGTGCCTTTGAGCCCCGCCAGCGCGCGGTAGAACGTGACCCGGTCCTGCTTCATGCGCGGGCCCAGGTCGAACAGGGTGGCCGTGAACGGCAGGGGCGTCGCGCCCGGATTGTTCGGGTGGCCCACGGGCAGCACGACGGGAATGGTGTCGAGCGCCTGCGTGGCATTGTTCCACACGCGCGTGGCGTTGTTCACCGTGAGCGGCGCGCTGAAGGTCTGGTCGGCGCGCGAATAACTGTGCAGCAAGTCGACATAGGCTTCTGTGTCCGCGTTCAGCTTGACGGTGGCGCGCGCGGCCGTGTGCACGCGCTGGATGCCGGGAATCAGGGTTTTGTAGGGCGACGGGTTGTAGGCCAGCACCTGCCCCGTCTTGCCCGGCGTGATGTCGCCATAGTTAACCAGTTGCAGCGGGCCGCGCACGCCGCCCAGGGTTTGCGTGGGATCGGTGCCGGCGTAATTGGTGATGGCCCAGCCCAGGCTGCCCCGCTGCTGGTTGCGGAAATCCGCATCGCGCATCCAGTCCACATCGCTTTGCTGCAGCTTGTCGCGCTGCTGCGCGTCGATCGAGAAGACCAGGCTGTAGCCGTCCTCCTCCAGCTTGCCGAAGCCCGTCTGCAGGGCCGCGCTCTTTTCATGCTGGCCCGTGCCTTGCGTCGAGCCGCCCCACTGCGCCGTGATGTCCGTGCCCGTGAATTCCTTGTACAGGATGATGTTGACGACGCCGGCCACGGCATCGGAGCCGTAGATCGACGAGGCGCCATCCTTGAGCACCTCGATGCGCTGCACGGCCGCCATCGGCAGGCTGTTCAGGTCGACAAAGGTTTCCTGCAGGTTTTGCGCCGTGGCATAGCTGGCCACGCGCTTGCCGTTCACCAGGATCAGGGTATTTTTCTGACCGATGCCGCGCAGCGACAGGCCCGAGGTGCCGGCCGAGAAGCTGCCCGTATATTGTTCGTTGTAGCTGTTGCCGCTATTGGCGGAGATCGCGCGCAGCACGTCGGCGACGCTGGTCTTGCCGCTGGCTTTCAATTCCTTGGCGGTGATGACCTGCACGGCGCTGGCGCCCTCTTTTTCGCTGACGCGGATATTCGATCCGGTCACGTTGACGCGCGCCATTTCCTCCTCGGCGTGCACGAGGACGGGAAAGGCGGCGGCGATGGCAAGACTGATGGCGAGTGGTTTGAACATGGTTTCCTCTTATTGGGATTGAAGGCCTTTTCCGGGAAAAAGGCCGAGCGGGGGCACGCGGACCGGATGGGCCAGCGGACAACGACAGACGGGAAGATCAGCGAACTACGGGATGCGTGGACGGCCACGCATCGGCATCCACTGCGCCATGCATTGCATGGTCAGCTGGTGCCGGGTGGCGGAAAAAATGGCAGAAAGGGTAAAACGCAACATAAAAGACACCGGTAAGCGGAGAAATTCCACTATATCGCGGCGTCTTTATGGCGTGAACGAATTTAAAATTGAATGTATATACGATTTGGATCTAAGGGCTTGATATTTAGCAACAATATGCGCCACCTCAGGCGTCGGCGATCGCCATGCCCGCCGCCACGGGGGCGGCGGCCGCGCGGCGGGCCTGCACGCGCCACCAGTACCACGACAGCAGCGCGTTGAACCAGTAGGCCGCATACAGCACGGCCGTCAGGTGCAGGCCGCGGCTGTAGTACAAGGGCACGGCCACGGTGTTGACCAGCAGCCAGAACGGCCACGTCTCGATGCGCCGGCCCATCAGCAGGAACTGCGCGATGATGCTAAATACCAACACCGCCGAATCGATGAAGGGCGCATAGGCATTCGTCCAGCGGTGCAGCAGCATGCCGTAAATGACGACGGCGGCGATACCGGCCGGCACCACCCAGGCCAGGCTGCGCCAGCCCGTGCGCGTGATCGGCAGGGGCTGGCCCGCCGCGCCGCGCCGCCATTGCAGCCAGCCGAAGACGCAGGTAACGATGAAAAACAGCTGCAGCAGCACGTCCGCGTACAGGTTGACCCGGTAAAACAGCACGGCGAACAGCACGCAGCCGACGATGCCGATCCACCAGGAATGGATATTGTTGCGGCCAGCCAGGACGATGGAAACGGTCATCAGTACATTGGCGGCGATTTCGAGCGGGGGAGTCAAGCGGGTTTCCTTTGAATGAAGGCACGCCGTCACTATAGCCCATTTGATCCGCGCAGCCAGGCAGGCAAACCTTGACTTTCGTGGCCATTCTGGCAAATTGGAGCCAGTACCCATGAACCACTGCGGAGATGTTCCATGCGCTTGCGCCACGTGCTGCTTGCGGCAACGCTGCTCGGCAGCGCCCTGCCCACCCTGGCCTGCCGCATGACGATGGCGCTGGAACAATGGCCGCCGTATGTCTACCGCGATGCGCAGGGCAGTTACACGGGGCTGGACCTGGAACTGCTGCGCGCCATCTTCAAGGAAGCGCACTGCACCCTCGTCACCTTGCCCGAACTGCCGACAGCGCGGCGCCAGCTGCTCTTCGAGAAGGGCGAGCTGGACATGCTGCCCGCCGCCTCCGATACGTCGGAGCGACAGTCGTATGCGCGCTTTTCCATCGCCTACCGCGACGAGGCCGTCGGCCTGTTCAGCAAGCCAGGCAATGCGGCCAGCGTGCGCCAGATCGGCAGCTTCGCCCAGTTCGCGCGCGGCAAGGCGACCCTGCTGGCACCGAAAGTGGGCTGGTACGGCGCGCCGTATGCGGCGGCCCGCCCCGCACTGGAAAAGGACGGCCGCCTGAATACCTTCGGCAGCTTCCAGCAGGGTTTGCGCATGCTCGATGCGGGCCGCGCCGACCTGCTGATGGGCGACGTGCTGGCCGTGCGCCATGAAGCGCGCCAGCAGGGTGTCGCCTTGACCGCCCTGCCCTTCCTCGCCCTGCGCGCGCCCGTGCACCTGATGCTCAATGCGCACAGCACCAGCACGGCCGACCTGGCGCGCCTGAACGCCGCCATCGCGCGCCTGGAACAGCGCGGCGCGCTGGCGGCCATACGCGCCCGCTACGACGCGCCGTAAGCGCCCTTGCTCGGCTCAGCCCTTGCTGGCCGCTTCCAGAATGTCCAGCTTCGTCTCGCGGCCATGCTGCTGCACGCCCTGCGCCTTGTCATAGCTTTCGATCAGCGCGCGGTACGGCGGCACGATATGGTCGGTCATGATGGCGGCAAACTCCATCGCGTCGGCGCGGTTCCAGGTGCTCATCACTTCCGCCAGCACGGCGTACGTGTCGATCGGCACGGCGCCGGCCTGCGTCACGCGCGCCATGGTGATGTCCGTGGCCATCTTCGACCAGTTGCCCGAGGCGTCGATGATGGCAAACACCTTGTAGCCGGCCGCCAGTGCGCTGATGGCGGGGAAGGCCATGCATACGCTGGTGAGCGTGCCGGCGATGAGCAGGGTCTTGCGGCCCGTCTTCTCGATCGCCTCGACCCAGGCCGGATTGTCCCAGGCGTTGATCTGGCCCGTGCGCGGGATGTAGACGGCGTCCGGGTTGAAATGGTGGATTTCCGGGATCAGGGGACCGTTCGGGCCATCGGGCACGGACGCAGTGGTAAACGTCGGCATGCTGGCCAGGCGCGACAGCTTGGCCAGCGCCGTGACGTGGCCGCGCAGCACGTGCTGCTCGATGTCGCGCACCAGCTGGAACAAGCCGCTCTGGTGGTCGATCAGCAGCATGACGGCGTCGTCGGGATCGATCATCGGCGGCAAGCCGTTGAAATTGGCGGGGGTGCTCATGGTGGTCTCCTGAAGTGGCGCCGCCCGGCGGCGCCGTAGTATGCCCATGCCGCGGGATGCGGCATGGGGTATCGCTTGCTGCTCAGTGCCAGCTGCTTACTGCTCGATACGGGCAAAGCGGCCGCTGTTGAAATCCTCGAACGCCTGCACGATTTCCGCTTCGCTGTTCATGACGAAGGGGCCGTGGCCGACGATGGGCTCGTCGATCGGCTCGCCGCTCAGCAGCAGCAGCACGGCGTCGTTGTTCGCCTCGATGCTGATGCTGTCGCCATCGCGCCCGAACAGTGCCATCTGCGCCTCGCGCACCACGCTCTCGCCGTTCACCAGCACCGTGCCATGCAGCACGATCAGCGCCGTGCTCCAGCCTGGCGTGACAGGCAGCTGCGTCAGCGTGCCCTGTTGCAGGCGCATGTCCCACACCTGCATCGGCGTGAAGGTGCGGGCCGGGCCATGCTGGCCATCGAAGTCGCCGGCGATCACGCGCACGCTGCCTGCGCCGTCCGGCAGCGCCACCGTGGGAATCGTCGCGCTGGCGATGGCCTGGTAGCCGGGCGCCGTCATCTTGTCTTGCGCTGGCAGGTTGACCCACAGCTGCACCATTTCCAGTGTGCCGCCCGACTGCGTGAAGGCTGGCGAGTGAAACTCTTCATGCAGGATGCCGGCGCCGGCCGTCATCCATTGCACGTCGCCGGGGCCGATCACGCCGCCCTGGCCCGTCGAATCGCGGTGCGCCACTTCGCCCTTGTAGACGATGGTCACGGTTTCAAAACCGCGGTGCGGATGCGAACCGACGCCAGGTGGGCGGCTGCCGGGCGCAAACTCGGCGGGACCGGCATAGTCGAGCAGCAGGAATGGACTCAGCTGCTTGCCATGGCCGTGATACGAAAACATCGAGCGCACGGGAAAACCGTCGCCAACCCAGTGCTGGCGCGGGGCGCTGTAGATACCGGTAATTGCTTTCATCTCGATCTCCTGTATGAATGTGGTTGGCAGTGGAACTGCGATGGAGACAGAATACGCTTGCAACGATGAAGGCGGTAGACGGTAAAATCTGCCATCAGCGTTCTAAAAATGGAACGATAAAGGAGGTCGCATGCAGGACTTGAATGACTTGTATTATTTTGTGCAGGTGGTCGACTATGGCGGTTTCGCCCCGGCCGGGCGCGCGCTGGGCATGCCGAAATCCAGGCTGAGCCGGCGCATCGCGCTGCTCGAAGAGCGCCTTGGGGTGCGCCTGCTGCAGCGCACGACGCGGCACTTTTCCGTCACCGAGGTGGGGCAGTCGTTTTACGAGCATTGCAAGGCCATGCTGGTGGAAGCGGAAGCGGCGCAGGAAGCCATCGAACTGACGCGCGCCGCGCCGCGCGGCACGGTGCGCCTGTCCTGTCCCATCGCCCTGCTGCAGTCGCTGGTTGCACCCATGCTGGCCAGTTTCATGCGTGAACATCCGCAGGTGACCTTGCTGCTGGAGGCGACCAACCGCCGCGTCGACCTGGTGGCCGAGGGCATCGACGTGGCCATCCGCGTGCGCCCGCCACCGCTGCCCGACAGCGACCTGGTGCTGCGCGTGCTGGCCGAGCGCAGCCAGTGCATGGTGGGCAGCCCCCTGCTGTTCGGCGACGCCGCCAGGCCGGCAGCGCCAGCGGACCTGGCCGACTGGCCCAGCCTGGCCCTGGGCGCCCCGCAGCAGCACTACCAGTGGGACTTGCACGGTCCCGATGGCGCGCGCGCCCAGCTGCGCCACGCGCCGCGTTTCGTCACGGGCGACATGCTGGCCCTGCGCGACGCGGCCGTGGCCGGCGTGGGCGTGGTGCAGCTGCCGACCATGCTGATCGTCGAGCAGGTGGCCAACGGCAGCCTGCTGCCGCTGATGGAGCAATGGCGGCCGCAGCGCGAAATCATCCACGCCGTCTTCCCTTCGCGGCGCGGCCTGCTGCCGGCCGTGCGCCTGCTGATCGACCATCTGGCGCACGCCTTCGCCACCTTGCCGGAAGAGTGAGGCGTTTCAGGTACGATGGCGGTTCCTCCCAGCGCCTGGAAAACCGCATGCGTTTATTGATATTGTCGGACCTGCACCACGAGTTATGGCGCGAGGACGCGCCGCAAGGCGACCTGGCCACCAGCCGTCCCGACGCCGTCATCCTGGCCGGCGACATCGACACGGGCAGCCGCGCCGTCGCCTGGGCGGCCACCGCCTTCGCCGGACTGCCCGTGCTGTATGTGCACGGCAACCATGAAGGCTACGGCCACCACCTGGACAAGGTGCGCCAGGAACTGCGCGCCGCCTGCGCGGCCACGCCGAACGTGCATTTTCTCGATGCGACTACGCACGTCATGGAAGACACGGCGGGCAAGCAGGTGCGCTTCCTGGGCGCCACCCTGTGGACGGATTTCCGCCTGCTGGGCGACGACACGCGGCAGACGGCCATGCGCGACGCGGAAGCCCTCATGAACGACTACAAGCGCATCCGCCTGGCCGGCATGGGCTTTCGCAAGCTGCGCGCGGCCGACACGGCCATGTTCCACGCGCAGCAGAAGGCCTGGCTGGCGCGCGAACTGGGCCAGCCCTTCGATGGCCGCACAGTCGTGATCACGCACATGGCGCCATCGCTGCAATCGGTCGACGATGCCTACGGCAGCGAAGGATGCGCGCCCGCCTACGCGTCGCGCCTGGACGAGCTGGCGGCGCAGGCGGACCTGTGGGTGCATGGCCACATCCACGCCTCGCGCGATTACCGCATCGGCCCGTGCCGCGTCGTTGCCAACCCATGCGGCTACAAGACGCGCAGCGGCGCGCCGCAAAATCCCGGCTTTGATCCGAACTTCATCGTCGAACTGCCACCGCGCTAATCGTCGGATTTCAGCCGGCCCGCCAGCCATTGCTGCAGGCGGTGCTTGCCGGCCCGGCGCGCCGCGCGCGGCGACGCCTCCGACTGGTGCGCGCCGGCGCCGCCGCGCAGCCTGGCGGCCGCCACCAGCGGGTTGCGCGGCTTGGGCGTGGCTTTCACTTTGATTTTCATATTGTCTCCTGTCAGCCCTTGATGCACACGACCTGGCGCAGGGTATGCACCACTTCCACCAGGTCGCTCTGGTGCGCCATGACGGCGTCGATGTTTTTATACGCGGCCGGAATCTCGTCGACCACGCCGCCATCCTTGCGGCATTCGATGCCGGCCGTCTGCTCGGCCAGGTCGAAGCGGTTGAAACGGCGCTTTGCCTCGCTGCGGCTCATGCTGCGGCCCGCCCCGTGCGAGCAGGAACAGAACGATTCAGGGTTGCCCTTGCCGCGCACGATGAAGCTGCGCGCGCCCATGCTGCCGGGGATGATGCCCAGCTCCCCCTGCCGCGCCGAGATGGCGCCCTTGCGCGTCACATACAGGTCATCATGGCCATGCGTTTCGCGCGCGATGTAGTTGTGGTGGCAGTTGATGGCCTCCCCGTCCAGCTGGAACGGCGGCGCGAACTTCGCCAGCACGTCGAGCACGCGCCGCATCATTTCGCTGCGGTTGAGCAGCGCGTAGTCCTGCGCCCAGTCCACCGCCTCCACGTAGTCGTCGAACACGGCGGAGCCTTCGCTCAGGTAGGCCAGGTCCGCGTCCGGCAGCTGCAGCTGGTGGCGCCGCATGTCCTTCTGCGCGGCGGCGATGAAATAGCGGCCGATGGCGTTGCCGATGCCGCGCGAGCCCGAATGCAGCATGATCCACACGCGCTGCTCCTCGTCGAGGCAGATTTCAATGAAGTGATTGCCGCCACCCAGCGTTCCCGCCTGGCAGATCCACGTGCGCTCGAACTGGCGCAGCATCTTGGCGATGCCGGTGTGGCGCTCGACGATGTGCTCCAGGCGCCCGGCGAGGGGCCGCGCGGCGCGCGCATGGCGCGAGCCCTGCACGCGGCTCCATTCGTGCTGCTCGAAGCCGACGGGAATCTCCGCTTCGATGGCGCTGCGCAGGCGCGCCAGGTTGTCAGGCAGCTCGCTGGCCGTCAGGGTGGTGCGCACGGCGTTCATGCCGCAGCCGATGTCGACGCCCACGGCGGCCGGGATGATGGCGCCGCGCGTGGGAATCACGCTGCCGACGGTGGCGCCGATGCCGGCATGCACGTCGGGCATGGCCGCCACGTGCGGATGGACGATGGGCAGGCTGGCGATATGCTGCAGCTGGCGCAGCGCCTGCGCGTCGATATCGTCGGTAAAGATATGCACGGGCACATGGGCGCCGTGCAGTGTCTGATGAATGGGCATAACGGTAATCCTTGGTCTTGTCGTTATGCCGGGGTCCTGGTAAACCAAAAAACCCCGGCGAGTTTCCTCGCCGGGGTTTAGAAGGACACCGGCTCGGGATCGGCAATGCTGCCGATGGCCCCGAGCGTCATGCGCGGGGCTAGTGGAGGTACAACTTGCTGCCAGCCTGCTCGAACATGGGTATCCTTTCTTTAGTTTGGTTAATCTGCACTGCGGATGCCGATTCTGCACCGGATGCTGCAGTGCGTCAACCGTTTTTCATGGTGCATGCGCCAATGTTGTCATTTTGCCGCGGCCTCGCCGGCCGTGGCTTTTTCCTTGGCAATGCGCACATCGAGCTTGGCTTCATTTTTGGCCGCATAGTCGCGGCAAGCCTGCGCATCGATGAAGGGATTCGGCGTGGCGCCTTCGAGCAAGCGCCTGAGTTTTTCATCGGCGCCGGAATGGTCGGGGTGGGCGGAAATCAGAATGTCGCACGGCAGTCGGGCAAAGTCCTGCATGGTGCGGCGGAAGGCTGGCGTCATGTCGCCATGACCGGCATCGCCGATGAAATGGAAATGATCGGCCCCCACCGGCGTGAGGCTGGCGCCGAACACCACGTTCAGGCATTGGTGCCCTTCCGCGTCTTCGCACGACATCCAGGTCCAGCTGGTGCTGCCCGGCGTATGGCCCGGCGTGTAGCGCGCCGTCACCGCCACGCCACCCAGACGCAGGGTCTCGCCATCGGCGATCTCGCGCACGTTTTGCACGGCCGGCATGGCATCGATTTCGCCCGCTTGCGGGTCCGTGTCGAGCACCCTGCCCGCGCGCAGCGCCTGCGCCCCCAGGGGGCTGGCGATGACTTGCGCGCCGCTGTCGCGCGCCAGCGCGGCGATGCCGCCGGAATGGTCGAAGTGCGCTTCCGTATTCAGGATGAATTTGACATCTTCCAGGCGGAAGCCCAGCTCGAGGATATGCTCCTTGATGGCGTCCACCGACTGCGGCAACGCGCCGTCGATCAGGATCAGGCCGTCGCGCGTATCGATCAGCGCCACGCTCAAGCCGCCCACGCCCACGTAATAGGTGTCGCCATGGATGCGCGCCGGCTGCTGCGGGCGGTTCCACTGCGCCGCGTACGGCGAAGCGATCGGCTGCGTCAGGGGGTCGAGGGCGGGCGCTGCCACCTGGGCGATGGATGGCAGCGACACGGCGGCCAGGGCGATACTCAACAAGGTCTTGGGAAGGAAGAATGGCGACATGCGGCTCCAGAGGTGAGTGGCGGTAAACGATGCCACAGGGTAACGTCGCCAGCCGTGCACGGTCAAGCAGGCCAGCGCGGCGACATGCGCTACGATAGAGGCCCACCCACTGCCGCGCACTTAGCCGCCCTGTTGCCATGCGATTGCTGATCCTGTCCGACCTGCACCTGGAAGTCTGGGGTGACGACGCCCCCGCCATCGACCTTGCCGCCAGCCGCCCCGACGCGGTGATCCTGGCCGGCGACATCGACACGGGCAGCAACGCCATCGCCTGGGCCGCGCGCACCTTTGGCGCCCTGCCCGTGCTGTATGTGCACGGCAACCACGAGGGCTATGGACATCAGCTGGAACACATGCAGGCCGCCATGCGCGACGCCTGCGCCAGCGCCAATGCGCATGGGGCCAGCATCCGCCTGCTTGACGGCGACGCCGTGGAATTGAACGGCGTGCGCTTCCTCGGCGCGACGCTGTGGACGGACTTCCTGCTGTTCGGCGCGGAACGCCAGGAAGAAGCCCAGAACGCGGCGCAAGCCTACATGCCCGACTACAAGCATATCCGCACGGGCGGCGATGCGCCGCGCCTCCTGTGCGCGGCCGACACGGCGCAGCTGCACGCGCGCCACAAGGCCTGGCTGTCGGCGCAGCTGGCGCAGCCCTTCGACGGCAGGACGGTGGTCATCACGCACATGGCGCCATCGATGCTGTCGGTGGAAGAGCAGTACGCAACGAACCTGGGTTCGCCCGCCTTTGCCTCGCAGCTCGATGCGCTGGTGGCGCAGGCCGACCTGTGGGTGCATGGCCACATGCACGCCTCGCTCGACTACCGCATCGAGGCATGCCGCGTCGTCTGCAACCCGTGCGGCTACAGGCGGCCCGATGGCACGCCGGAAAATGCCCGTTTTGACACGGGCTTCATCGTCGAGCTGGCCGCCACGGTTTAACGCTTTCCATAGCGCAGCTGCACCACGCCGCTGGGCAGCTGGCGCGTGGCGTCCAGCCGCCAGTCGCTGCGCGGCAAGCCGCCCTCGAACAGGCGCACGCCGCTGCCCAGCACCACGGGCAGCACGGATAAGGTCAGGCTGTCGACGACGCCTTCGCGCAGGGCCGCGCGGATGACGGCGCCGCCGTCCAGATACACGTGGCGGCAGCCTTCAGCCGCCAGCTGCGCCAGCACCGCCGCCACGCTGCCTTCGCGGCGCTCTTCCCCATTGCGCGGGATAAAATCGCGGTGGCTGAGCACCACCACGCGCTTGCCCGCATAGGGCCACGGCTCGAAGCCCAGCACGGCGTCATAGGTGGTGCGGCCGATCAGCAGGGTATCGATTTGCGCCATCAAGGCCGCGTAGCCGGTGGCCTCGGGCGGGTCGGGCGCCAGTTCGGCCAGCCAGGACAGGTCGCCGTTTTCTCCCGCGATGCAGCCATCGATGCTAATGCCGAGAAATACGCTGACTGAAGTTTTTTGCATGGATGTGCTTTCATTTAATTCTACGGTGTAGAATTATGCCCATGCAAACGCCAAAAACTCAAGCTGCAAAAAATCCCGAACGCCGCCCAGGGCGCCCGCGCCGCGCCGCGCCCGCGCTGGACAGCGCCAGCATCCTGCAGGCGGCCCTGTCCCTGCTGGAAGAGCAAGGCGAAGCCTTTTCCATGCGCGCGCTGGCGCAGAACCTGGGCGTCGATGCCATGGCCCTGTATCACTATTACGCGGGAAAAGAGGAATTGCTGCTGGCCCTGATGGCCGAACGCTTCGCCGCGCTCGACCCGCGCCAGCCGCCATTTACGCGGCGCCAGGCACCGCAGCGGCGCGTGCTCGCGCTGTGCGCGCTGTACCTGGAACTGGTCAGCGCCACGCCGTATTTCGTGCGCCTGATGGCGCGCGGCCTGGTCGCGCAAGCGGACGTGGCCGAACGGTTTGCGGCGCTGTTCGAGCTGGCCGTCGATGGCCTGGCGCTGGACAAACAAACCCGCTTGCGCGGGCGCGATGCGCTCGTCGATTTCCTGCACGGCTATGCGCTGGCGGGCCGGCCCGCCGGGGAGACGAGCTGGCACGCCTCGGCCGGCCTGATCCTGGCGGGCATGCGCGCCAGCGCTCAGCCAAACGCTTAATTGAACTGCTTGAAATCCGGCTTGCGCTTCTGGAAGAAGGCCGTAAACGCTTCCTTCGCCTCGGCGCCGCCCAGCATGGCGCTGAACAGCTTGTTTTCGTCCGCGATGGCCGCCTTCATCGGCTCCATGCGGCTTTGCTTCATCAGGCGCTTGGTGGCGCGGATCGAGGCGGCCGGCAGGGCCACCAGCTTGGCAGCCTGGCCTTGCGCGAACGTCATCAGGTCGTACAGGGGCACCACTTTCGACACGAGGCCCATTTCCAGCGCTTCCTGTGCGGGGAAGGACTCGCCCAGCATCAGCTTTTCGGCCGCGCGCGGGTAGCCGGCCAGTTGCGTGAGCAGCAGGCTGGAGCCGAATTCCGGGCACAGGCCCAGCTGCGTGAACGGCATCGAGAAGCTGGCGTTGTCGGCCGCGTAGACCAGGTCGCAATGCATGAGCAAGGTGGTGCCGATGCCGATGGCGGGGCCAGAAACGGCCGCCACCACGGGCTTGCTGCTGCCGTACAGCGCGCGCATGAACTGGAATACGGGACGGTCATGGTCGAGCGAGCCGTCGCTCGGCCGCGCCGTCTTCATGAAGTCGTCGAGGTCGTTGCCGGCCGTGAAAATCTCGCGCTTGCCGCAGATCAGGATGGCGCGCACGGCGTCGTCCGTCTCGGCCGCCACCAGCGCATCGGCCAGGATCTGGTACATGGCGCCCGTGATCGCATTCTTGCGTTCCAGGCGGTTGAATTCCAGGGTCAGGATGCCCTCGCTCGTGCTGCACAAAATATCCATGTCGTCTCCAAATGATAAAGGGCGCCGGGGTAATCCCGCAGCGCCCAAGTTTTGACTAATCTAATCTGACCTCTTGCGTCACGACGCCTGTGTCATCAGACGCGCTCGAAGATGCCTGCCGCGCCCATGCCGGCGCCCACGCACATCGTGACCATGCCGTACTTCTGCTTGGTGCGCTGCAGCGCGTGGATCACCGTGGCGGCGCGGATGGCGCCGGTGGCGCCCAGCGGGTGGCCCAGGGCGATCGCGCCGCCCATCGGGTTCACTTTGGCCGGGTCCAGGCCCAGGTCGCCGATGACGGCCAGCGCCTGCGCGGCAAACGCTTCATTCAGCTCGATCCAGTCCAGCTGGTCTTGCGTGATGCCGGCGGCGGCGCACGCTGCCGGAATGGCGAATTTCGGACCGATGCCCATGATTTCCGGCGGCACGCCGCGCACGGCGAACGAGGAGAATTTCGCCAGCGGGGTCAGGTTATGCTCGCGCAGGATTTTTTCGCTGACGATCAGGAGCGCACCGGCGCCGTCGGACATCTGCGAGCTGTTGGCGGCCGTGACGGAACCCTTGGCGGCGAAGACGGGCTTCAGCTTGGCCAGCGACTCCATCGACGAATCGGCGCGCGCGCCTTCGTCCGTGTCGACCGTGCGGCGCGTCACATCGACCTGGCCGGTGGCCAGGTTCGGCGTGCGCGTGATGATTTCCACGGGCGTCGTTTCCGCCTTGAAGAAACCGGCCTGCTGCGCGGCGATGGCGCGGCGGTGCGATTCGACGGAGAACGCGTCCTGCTGTTCGCGCGACACTTTCCATTGCTGCGCCACTTTCTCGGCCGTCAGGCCCATGCCGTAAGCCATGCCGATGTTTTCATCGCTGAACATCTCCAGGTTCATCGACGGGTGGTGGCCCATCATCGGCACCATCGACATCGATTCGATGCCGCCGGCGATCATCACGTCGGCTTCGCCCACGCGGATGCGGTCGGCCGCCATGGCAATGGCCGTGATGCCCGATGCGCAGTAGCGGTTGACGGTGACGCCGCCCACGGTTTTCGGCAAGCCGGCCAGCAGCACCGAGTTACGCGCGATATTGAAGCCCTGTTCCGCTTCCGGGAACGAGCAGCCGATGATGGCGTCCGTGATCAATGCCGGGTCCAGGCCAGGCGCTTGCGCCAGTGCCGATTGCAGCACGCGCACCAGCAGGTCGTCCGGGCGGGTGTTCTTGAACATGCCGCGCGGCGCCTTGCCGATCGGGGTGCGGGTTGCAGAGACGATGTACGCGTCTTGAAGTTGTTTGCTCATTTTATGCTTTCAAAGATGTTGAACGAGGTTCGTGTTCTGTCGAATGTCCGGGATGGAGGCCTATCGCTTCTGCGACAAATACCAGTCCACCGTCACCTGTGCCGCCAGCGTGCCTTCAGAGTCGAAAATATCGACTTCCACGGGAAACGCCACCTTGCCATCCTGCGCCAGCTGCGCCTTCAGCGCAGCCAGGTCGCCCGGTACCCGGCCTTCGGCGCGCGTCGCGCCCCTGGCCACCTTCTGGTACTGGATGCGCGACTCCTTGGCCACCGGGCGCAAGCCCAGTATCAGCTCGGCGAAGCCGCCCGCCATGGCCGCGCCGGAAGCCGTTTCGGCCAGGGTAAACAAGGCGCCCGCATGCTGCGTGCCCAGGTGATTATTCAGTTTCGGATCTTCCGGCATCGACACCTTGGAGGTGCCGGCGCCGATCTCGTCGATGCTGATCCCCAGCAGCCGCACGAAGGGCAAGGTGTCCATCATCTGTTGTTTGATACGGTCATACACCATGCTTGGCCTCACGCGCAGTAATACTTGAAAAACGAGGGACAGGATCGTCATCGACGCTGTGCTTAGTTGCGTACCGGTTTACCGGTTTGCATCATGCCCATGATCCGTTCCTGGGTTTTCGGATGGTTCAACAGCTCCAGGAATGCCTTGCGTTCCATATCCAGCAGCCACTGCTCGCTGACGAAACTGCCCTGGTCCACGTCGCCGCCCGATACGATCTCGGCGATCATCTCGCCCAGCTTGAAATCGTGCGCCGAAATGAAGCCGCCGTCGCGCATGTTGACCAGCTGCGCCTTGATGGTGCCCCAGCCGTAACGGCCCGTGACCTGGATCAGCGACGGCAGTTGCGGACGGAAGCCGGCGTCGAACATGGCGCGCGCTTCCACCTTGGCCACGTGCAGCAGCTCGTAGGCGTTGAACACGATCACGTCGTCTTCCTTCAGGTAGCCCATTTTTTTCGCTTCCAGCGCCGATTTCGACACGTTGGCGGTGGCCGCATTGGTGAAGCCCGTTTTCAGGAATTGCAGGATGTCGTTGCCCTTGGCTTCCTTGTAGGCGCGCTGCGCCGCTTCCTTCAGGCCGCCGCCGGCAGGAATCAGGCCCACGCCCACTTCCACCAGGCCGATATACGACTCGATCGACGCCACGCGCTTCGACGCATGCAGCGCCAGCTCGCAACCGCCGCCCAGCGCCAGGCCAGCCACCGCGGCGATCACCGGCACGTTCGCGTATTTCAGCGACATGAAGGTATTCTGCAGTTCGGCGATGATCGGATCGACGGCTTTCACGCCGCCTTGCATGAATGCCGGCAGGGCCGATTGCAGGTCGGCGCCGGCCGAGAAGGCACCGCCTTCGGCCGCGTCGGCGTGCCAGATCACCAGGCCCTTGAAGTTTTTCTCGGCTTCGGCCAATGCCAGTTTCAGGCCATTGATCACGCCTTCGCCGATCACGTGCATCTTGGTCTTGAACGAGATGATCAGGACGTCGTCGCCCGTATGCCAGACGCGCACGGATTCGTCTTCGAAGACGGTGGTGCCGGCGGTCTTGGGGTCGGCAGCGCCGCTGCCCAAGTTGGTGCCAAAAACGGGCGCGCGGAACGGCTGGCGGTCATACACGGACAGGGTCGAACGGGGCACGAAGCTGTTCGACACGGCGGAGTACGAACCTTCCGGCGTGTGCACGCCGCCTTTTTCAGCGACCGGACCTTCGAAGACCCACGCTGGCAAAGGCGCGTTGCACAGCGCATTGCCGGCGTCGATGTCTTCCTTGACCCAGTTCGCCACTTGCAGCCAGTTCGATGCCTGCCACGTTTCAAACGGACCCACGTTCCAGCCGAAGCCCCAGCGCATGGCGAAGTCGATGTCGCGCGCGTTGTCGGCCACGGTGTCCAGGTGGATGGCGATGTAGTGGAAAGCGTCGCGGAAGATCGCCCACAGGAACTGGCCTTGCGGGTTGGTCGATTCGCGCAGCGCCTTCATCTTCTTGACCGGGTCCTTTTCCTTCAGGATGCGGGCAATGATGTCGGCAGCCTTGCCGCCGCCGGTCACGTAGTCGCCGGTGGCGAAGTCCAGGCGCTGGATCTCCTTGCCGACCTTCTTGTAGAAGCCCGCGCCGCTCTTCTGGCCCAGGGTGCCTTTTTCGACCAGCGACGCCAGCACCGCCGGCGTCTTGTACACGCTGAAGAAAGGATCGTCCGCCAGGTTGTCCTGCATGGTCTTGATCACATGGCCCATGGTGTCCAGGCCGACCACGTCCGCCGTGCGGAAGGTGCCCGACTTGGCGCGGCCCAGCTTGGCGCCGGTCAGGTCATCGACGACGTCCACGGACAGGCCGAATTTTTCCGCTTCATGCATCGTCGCCAGCATGCCGAAGATGCCGACGCGGTTGGCGATGAAGTTCGGCGTATCCTTGGCGCGCACGACGCCCTTGCCCAGCGTCGTCGTCAGGAAGGCTTCGAGCTGGTCGAGGATTTCCGGCTTCGTCGACGTCGTCGGGATCAGTTCCACCAGGTGCATATAGCGTGGAGGATTGAAAAAGTGCACGCCGCAGAAGTGCGCTTTCAGGGCCTCGTCGAAACCGTCGGCCAGCTTGTTGATCGACAGGCCGGAAGTGTTCGAGGCGAAGATCGCGTTCGGCGCGATATGCGGCGCAACCTTTTGATACAGGTCATGTTTCCAGTCCATGCGCTCGGCAATGGCTTCGATGATCAGGTCGCAACCGGCCAGCAGGTCCAGGTTGTCTTCGTAGTTGGCGACCTGGATCAGCGCGGCGTCGTCCTTGTTGCCCAGCGGCGCAGGCGACAGCTTTTTCAGGTTCTCGATGGCGCGCAGCACGATGCCATTCTTCGGGCCTTCCTTGGCCGGCAGGTCGAACAGCACGACCGGCACTTTCGCGTTGATGCAATGGGCGGCGATCTGCGCGCCCATCACGCCGGCGCCGAGGACGGCTACTTTTTTAACGATGAAATTGGTCATATTTTCCTCAAGTCTTAGAACAGGTCTGCGTCGAGTGCCATCAGGTTGGCCGAACCGGAGCGCGCCTGACGGATCAGGGTTGCCGTTTCAGGCTGCAAGCGGGCGAAGTAGAAACGTGCGGTAGCCAGTTTGGCGGTGTAGAAGGTGTCGCCGCTGGACTCTTTTTCGAGGGCGATCTTGGCCATCTGCGCGAACAGGTAGCTGTAGATCATGTGGCCGACGACGCGCAGGTAAGGCACGCATGCCGCGCCCACTTCGTCCGGATTCTGGAATGCCTTCATGCCGATTTCCATGGTCAGCTTGGTGACTTTGTCGCCCAGGTCGCCCAGTGGCGTGACGAATTCGCTCATCGCTTCATCGGTGCCGTTGTCTTCGACGAAAGCCTTGATCTTTTCGCCGAACTTGCGCAGCTTGGCGCCGTTGTCGCCGAGGATCTTGCGGCCCAGGAGGTCCAGCGACTGGATCGTGTTGGTGCCTTCGTAGATCATGTTGATGCGCGCGTCGCGCACATACTGCTCCATGCCCCATTCCGCAATGTAGCCGTGGCCGCCGAACACTTGCATCGCGTCCGAGGTGGCGATCCAGGCGTTGTCGGTGATGAAGGCCTTGATGACGGGCGTCAGCAGCGCCACTTCGTCGGCCGCTTCCTTGCGCACGTCGGCGTCAGGGTGGTGCAGTTCGCGGTCGATCTGCAGCGCCACGTAGGAGGTAAAGGCGCGCGCGCCTTCGGCGTAGGCCTTGCCCGTCAGCAGCATGCGGCGCACGTCAGGGTGCACGATGATGCGGTCGGCCGGCAGTTCCGGGTTCTTGATGCCGGACAGCGAACGCATTTGCGTGCGGTCCTTGGCGTAGATCAGCGCGTTCTGGTAGGCGATTTCCGTCAGGCCCAGCGACTGCATGCCCACGCCCAGGCGGGCCGCGTTCATGAAGACGAACATGGCGTTGAGGCCCTTGTTCGGCTGGCCGATGATCCAGCCTTTCGCGCCGTCCAGATTCATCTGGCAGGTCGAGTTGCCGTGGATGCCCATTTTTTCTTCGATGGCGCCGCAGGTGATCGGGTTGCGCTCGCCTGGCGTGCCGTCGGCGTTCGGCAGGAATTTCGGCACCAGGAACAGCGAGATGCCTTTCGAGCCTTCCGGCGCGTCCGGCACGCGGGCCAGCACCAGGTGCAGGATGTTTTCCGCCATGTCGTGCTCGCCGGCCGAGATGAAGATCTTGTTGCCGGTGATGGTCCAGGAACCGTCCGCTTCCGGCAGCGCTTTCGAGCGCAGCAGGCCCAGGTCGGTGCCGCAGTGCGGTTCGGTCAGGCACATGGTGCCCGTCCATTCGCCCGACACCAGCTTCGGCAGGTAGACTTCCTTCTGGTGGTCGGTGCCATGTTCCTTCAGGCACTCGTAGGCGCCGTGCGACAGGCCAGGGTACATGGACCAGGCCTGGTTCGACGAGTTCAGCATTTCATAGAACGAATTGTTCAGCACGACAGGCAAGCCCTGGCCGCCGTATTGCGGATCGCAGGCCAGTGCCGCCCAGCCGCCTTCGACGTACTGCTTGTAGGCTTCCTTGAAGCCTTTCGGCGTGGTGACGTTTTTCGTGACGGGATCGTGATGGCAGCCTTCGCGGTCGCCGGAGTGATTCAACGGGAACAGTACCTCGGAGGTGAACTTGCCGCCCTCTTCCAGCACCTGGTTGATGATGTCGGCATCGACGTCGGCGTACGACGGCATTTGCTTCAGTTCTTCTTCCACTTGCAGGAATTCATGCAGGACGAATTGCATATCCCGGATTGGCGCGACGTATTGACCCATAATTTTCTCCTGAAGGCGTTTAGCTAAAGTGTTGTACTTGTGAACTGCGTGTGCGTTGCTGCGGATACTGCCTGACGGCTTATTGGCTTGTGACTGAATTCTGGTACGACGCCAGCAGGCGGACAAAGCCCGCTTGCGCCCGTTCGATGCTGCCCGGCACGCGCAGGAAGCGCGCATCGTGATGCAGGGCCAGGATCAGGCCATACATCTCGTACACCAGCTGCTGCGCGTCCGTATCCGCTTTCAGGTCGCCCGTGGCGATCGATTGCTCGACACAGCGCAGCAGCGCGCCCTGCCAGGCCCGCACCATGGCCACCAAGGCCTCGCGGATGGGACCGGGACGGTCGTCATATTCGACGGCGCCGCTGATATAGATGCAGCCGGAAGCGATTTCCACGCTGACCCGCTTGACCCAGCGCGCAAACATCGATTGCAGGCGCTGGATGCCGCGTGGTTCTTTCATGCTGGGGAAAAAGACTTCTTGCTCGAAACGATAGTGGTAGAGCTTGAGCACTTCCATCTGCAAGTCTTCGCGCGAACCAAAGTGGGCAAACACGCCCGACTTGCTCATGTTCATTTTGTCCGCAAGCAAACCGATGGTCAGGCCTTCCAGGCCGTCGCGGCTGGACAGGTCCAGCGCCACGTCGAGGATGGCTGCACGGGTCAGTTCGCCCTTGCGCATGAATTTGACTGAAGTATTCAAGAGGTCCGTTCTCAAAGTGATGTTGCCGATCTGGCGGATGGGAGCGCGGGTAAAAAAAAGCACGCCCCGAAAAAATCCGAACGCTCGTACTATTATCCACTACCACGTAAAAGTCAAACGGGAACTTTAGAGCCGGTGTTCTATTGGTGCAGCGCAGCATTGTTTGCCTGCGTTCCGGATGATGCTTTCAGGGCGGCAAGGGCGAGATTTACCCCGCCTGCACCGCCCGCGGTTTACCTCAGTCGAGGCCGCCGGCCTTGCTCAGTTGACGGCGGTCGCGCTTGGTCGGCCGCCCTTTGATGGTACTGCCCGGCTCGCGGAACAGCTTGCGCTCCTCCGCCAGCTGTTCGCGGCGGGCGATGCTGGCCGGCGTTTCCGCATACAGCAAGCGCGCCACGGGCGCCGCGCCGCGCTTGTCGGACAGGCCCAGCACGGCCACTTCCCACGTTTCCGCGCCATTGTCGATGGCCAGCTCGTCGCCCACGCGCACGCTGCGCGCCGGTTTCACGCGTTCGCCGCCCACCTTTACCTTGCCCGTGTCGACGGCTTCGCTGGCCAGGGAGCGCGTCTTGAAGAAGCGCGCCGCCCACAGCCATTTGTCCAGCCTTACCGTTGTCATCTCGCTCATGCGTACTTGCCTACTGAAAAAATGCGCATCACCAGCCGGTACACGAGGAAGGCGGCTTCATAGCCGATGCGCCGGAAGCGGCCGATGTGCTTGAAATCATCCTGGTGAATGACGATGCCGTCCGCCACGCCCTGCTCGATATGCTGGCGCAAGCTTTGCGCGAAGGCCACGTCCTTGATGACCACGTTCGCTTCCTGGTTCAGGAACAGGCTCAGCGCATCGATGTTGCTCGAACCGACCGTCGCCCAGTCATCGTCGACGACGGCCACCTTGGCGTGCAGCTGCGTCTTGCGGTATTCGACGATTTTCACGCCGGCGGCCAGCAGCTTCGGATAAAACGAGTGCGCCACGGCATCCTGCATGCGGAACTCGCCCACGCCGATCAGCAAGACCACGTCCACGCCCCGCTGGGCCGCCTGGGCCAGCGCGCGGCGCAGCTTGTGCCCGGGCGCGAAGTACGGATTGGCCAGCATCACGCTTTTCCTCGCCTGGCCCAGCGCCTGCAGGTAGGCGCGCTGGATGGTGCGGCGGTTGCGCAGGTTGTCGCGCACGACGAAGCCGGCCACCACGGGATTTTTCGCCAGCTCCTTGCTGACCACGCGCATCTTGCGGTACAGCTTGATGCGCCGCACCAGGTTCATCTTGCCCAAGCGCGCCCACTGCGCCTGCACCTCCTCGTGGATGGCGTCGACCAGCGGCCCTTTCACCTGCACGGCGAAGTCCCAGCGCGGCGCTTCCAGGCTGATGTTGTGGTCGTAGTCGCAAAACATGTCGTCGTTGATATTGATGCCACCCACCAGGGCGATCTCGCCATCGGCCACGCAGATCTTGCGGTGCGTGCGCGTGATGCCGCGCCGGAACCACGGGTTGAAGATGCGGTGGTGCACGCCTGCCGCTTCCAGCTGCGCATGCATGGCATTGACCCGGCGGTTGCCCGTGCCGAACCAGTCCGTGATCATGCACACCAGCACGCCGCGCGCGGCGGCACGCTTCAGGGCATCGAGCACCAGCGTGCCCGTGGCGTCATCGGCAAAGATATAGGTTTCGAAATAGACTTCCGCGCGCGCGCCATCGATGGCGGCAATCAAGGCGGGGAAGTAATCGGTGCCGCAATACAGCAGCCGGATGTCGTTGTGGGCGATGAAATTGACTGTGCGCATGCCGGCAGTCTACGCGAGTTTCAAAGCAGCAACTATCGGCGCGTGGTCCGACAGTTTTGCCCACAGGGTGCCGTGCATCACTTGCGCCCCTTCCACGTGGAAACCGCGCACATAGATGCGGTCCAGGCGAAACCACGGCAAGGCGGCGGGAAAGGTACGCGCCGGCACGGGCACGGGGGGCTTCGTCTGGCGCCGCGCCAGGGTGCGCACGAGGTCGCCCAGGGCCGAGTTCGAGGCGCGCTGGTCGAACACTTCCACCACGCCCAGCGCATTGCGCAGCTTGTCGCTGAGCGTGTTGCGCCAGTCGTTGAAGTCGCCCGCAATGATGACGGGTTCGCCATTCGGCGCCGATTCCATGACGGCATCGATCAGCGCCTGCGTCTGGCGCCCCCGTCCCGATTCGAACAAACCCAGGTGCACCACGTAGCAATGCACGTCGGCCTGCGGCGTCTTGAGCACGCAATGCAGGATGCCGCGCTGTTCGTAGGCATGGTCGGACACGTCGTGATTGGTTTGCGAAGCGATGGGGAATTTGCTGAGCAAGGCGTTGCCATGGTGGCCATGGTCATACACGGCATTCATGCCATACGCGGAATGGTGCTCGGCGCCGGCAAAGAATTCATGCTGCGACGCTTCCGGCCAATGCTTGTGGCCGTTTTTCTCGGCGCCATAGCGGGCCGCATTGCGGTCGTGCTTGCCCTGCACCTCTTGCAAAAAAACAACATCAGCATTGAAGAGGGCGATCGCCTGCTTCAATGCATGAACCCTGGGCAAGCCCCGCACGGAGGAGACGCCCTTGTGTATATTATAAGTTGCTACGCGGATTTTCATGCATTGATTCTACTCCCAGACCGGCCCCGCGCGGCGCCGGCATAGGTGCGCGTGCGCACCTAAACGACCACAATCACGATCGCCATCAGGCCAGCATGCGGCCCACGCCCGCCGTCACGCTGACGATCAGGGCCGTGATGCCGGCCGCCCAGACGATTTTCACCAGCAAGGGCGCGCCGCGCCACGCCACCGTGCGCCGGCCCGGGGCAAACGCGCCCGGGTGCAGCAGCCAGCCGATGGCCATCAATGGCATGCCGATCGGCGGCGTGCGGCCGGGCACAGTGGAGCTGAACAGCAGGAAGATAAAGCACAGGCAGAAAACGATGCCCAGGGTGCCCAGCAGTTTTTGCTGCGTGGTCAAATGAATCCAGTTCAACATGGAATGCTTTCTCAAGAAGTCAGGAAGTGCGTGCCAGGCCGCTCAGGGCCGGCAATTGCAGGATGGCTTCCGCATTGGAAGACGAAAAACACTGGTCCGCCGCCGCCAGGTACGGCAGCCACGCGTAGCGCGAATGTTCGCGCGGGCTCAGGGTGATGGCGATGTCGCGCGGCACTTGCACGCTGAATACGTGCTCCGTGTTGCGCGTCACGCCGGGCGCGTAGCGGTGGCGCCAGATCGGGTAAATCTCGTACAAGTTGGCCAGCTGCCAGTCGCGCAGCACGATCTGCTCGCCATCGGCGACGATGCCGGTTTCCTCGCACAATTCGCGCGCGGCCGTTTGCAGCAGCGGCTCGTCGATGGCGTCGACGGAACCCGTCACGGATTGCCAGAAGCCAGGCTGGCCCGCGCGCTCGATCAGCAAGACCTCCAGATCGGCCGTATGGATGACGACCAGCACGGAAACGGGAATTTTATGGCTCATATCAAGAATGAAAAAGGCGCCTCGCAGCGCCTTTTTTTGCCCCAGCAAGTAAAACGGTAGCGGCTGCCTGGGCAGCCGCATGCTTCATTACACTACTTTTGGCTCGGCGCTGCGCAAGCGGATGTGCAGTTCGCGCAGTTGCTTCTCGTCCACTTCCGACGGCGCATGGGTCAGCAAATCTTGCGCGCGCTGGGTCTTCGGGAAGGCGATCACGTCGCGGATCGATTCGGAACCCGTCATCATGGTCACGATACGGTCCAGGCCGAATGCCAGGCCGCCATGCGGCGGCGCGCCGTATTGCAGGGCGTCGAGCAGGAAGCCGAACTTCAGCTGCGCTTCTTCGGCATCGATCTTCAATGCGCGGAACACTTTCGACTGCACTTCTTCGCGGTGGATACGGATCGAACCGCCGCCCAGTTCCCAGCCGTTCAGGACCATGTCATAGGCCTTGGCGATGCAGGCGCCCGGATTGGTTTCCAGCATGTCTTCATGGCCGTCTTTCGGTGCCGTGAACGGATGGTGGGTCGCCGTCCAGCGGTCCGCTTCTTCATCGTGCTCGAACATCGGGAAGTCCACCACCCACAATGGCTTCCACACGTCGTCGAACAGGCCGGCTTTCTTGCCGAATTCGCTGTGGCCGATCTTCACGCGCAGCGCGCCGATGGCGTCGTTGACCACTTTCGCCTTGTCGGCACCGAAGAAGATCAGGTCGCCGTCTTGCGCGCCCGTCTGCTCGAGGATGGTGGCCAGCACGTCGGCAGGCAGGAACTTGACGATCGGCGACTGCAGGCCTTCCGGACCCTTGGCTTTCTCGTTGACCTTGATGTACGCCAGGCCCTTGGCGCCGTAGATGGCGACGAACTGGGTGTAGGCGTCGATTTCCGAGCGTGGCATGCTGCCGCCGCCTGGAATGCGCAAGGCAACCACGCGGCCGTTCGGCATGTTGGCGGCGCCGTTGAAGACCTTGAACTCGACCGTTTTCATGACTTCGGTCAAGTCCGTGAAGGACAGCTTGACGCGCATGTCCGGCTTGTCGGAACCGTACAGGCCCATCGCTTCGGCGAAGTCCATGACCGGGAACGGGTTCGGCAGGTCGATGTCCAGGGTGTTCTTGAAAACGACGCGGATCATGTCTTCGAACAGGTCGCGGATTTCCTGTTCCGTCAGGAACGAGGTTTCGCAGTCGATCTGCGTGAATTCCGGCTGGCGGTCAGCGCGCAAGTCTTCGTCGCGGAAGCACTTGGTGATCTGGTAGTAACGGTCGAAGTTAGCGACCATCAACAGTTGCTTGAACAACTGTGGCGATTGCGGCAAGGCGAAGAAGCTGCCGGCGTTGACGCGCGACGGCACCAGATAGTCGCGGGCGCCTTCTGGCGTCGACTTGGTCAGCATCGGCGTTTCGATGTCGATGAAGCCCAGCGCGTCGAGATACTTGCGCACTTCCATCGTCACCTTGTAGCGCAGGCGCAGGTTGTTTTGCATTTGCGGGCGGCGCAGGTCCAGCACGCGGTGCGTCAGACGCGTCGTTTCCGACAGGTTGTCGTCGTCCAGCTGGAACGGCACGGGCACGGAAGGGTTCAGCACTTCCAGTTCCGAGCAGACCACTTCGATCTTGCCCGATTTCAGGTTGTTGTTGATGGTGCCGTCGATACGGCTGGTCACGACGCCCGTCACGCGCAGGCAGAATTCATTGCGCACGGCTTCGGCGACCTTGAACATCTCCGCCTGTTCCGGGTTGCAGACGATTTGCACCAGGCCTTCGCGGTCGCGCAAGTCGATGAAGATCAGGCTGCCGTGGTCGCGGCGGCGATGTACCCAGCCGCACAGGCTGACGGTTTGTCCCAGCATGGCTTCGGTAACGAGGCCGCAATATTCAGTACGCATAGACATAAAATTCTCAGTTCAGGTTAGTGAGTGTTCAATCCGGCCACGTCCCCGCGGGACGCCTGCCTTTATTCTTTGGCTGCCGGGGCCGTTACAGCGACAACTTCCGCAGGCGCCACTACGCCCATCGAGACGATGTACTTGAGCGCCGCATCGACGCTCATGTCCAGCTCGACCACATCGCTGCGCTTCATCATCAGGAAGAAGCCCGACGTGGGGTTGGGTGTCGTCGGCACGTACACGCTGACGTAATCTCCCACCAGGTGGTTCGCCGCATCGCCGCCCGGCACGCCGGTCAGGAAAGCGATGGTCCAGGAATTCTGGTGCGGATATGGCACCAGCACTGCCTTGCGGAAAGCATTGCCCGACGAGGAAAACAAGGTATCCGACACTTGCTTGACGCTCGAATACAGGGAATTGACGATGGGTATGCGATGCAGCAACTTTTCCCATAGTTTCACCACGTAATTGCCGACCAGGTTATTCGTCAGCAGTCCCGTCAGGAAAACGATGAGTATCGTCAGTATCGTGCCCAGGCCGGGAATGTCAAAGCCGAACAGCGAGTTCGGACGGAAACGTTCCGGCACCAGCAGCAGCGACTGGTCCAGGGTGCCGATCACCAGATTCAGTACCCAGACGGTGATGGCCAGCGGGACTAAAATCAGCAATCCGGTAATAAAATATTTACGCATCGTTTTCTCGGTGGAGTGGATCGGCGCGGCGCGCGTGTCAGTCCGCTTTCGGCGCAGCGGCTGCAGGCGCCGGTGCGGCGGGCGCGGCAGGTGCGCTCTCGGCAGCAGGCGCTGGCTTGGCACTGTCGGCCGGGCCCGTCGGAATGGCCGTGGTGGGCGCCGTGCCGCCGCGGAAATCGGTCGCGTACCAGCCCGTGCCCTTCAATTGGAAACCGGCGGCCGTCAATTGTTTCTTGAAACTGGGCTTGCCGCACGACAGGCACACCGTCAGTACTGGATCGGAGATCTTTTGCAAGACATCCTTGGCAAAACCACACTCGTCACAACGGTAAGCGTAAATCGGCATCTCTACTCCGAGAAAATCATCAAAAACCCTGAATTATAAAGCTTTTCCGCCATTCCCAGCGGAAAATGCCCGCTCACCCGGCCTGCCAGGCTCAGTCCGCCCGGCGGCGCCAGCTCATCCAGCGCTCCTTGCCGGCGAAGACGGCGATGGAATCACCGACGGCGTCGTCGGCCAGGCAATCGAAATGCGGCGCCAGCAATTCCTGCAGGTTCTCACGCGACATACCAAACGGCGGCCCCTTGGCATTGTCGTCAAAGAAAAAGTAACCGGCCAGCATGGCGCCCGGCGCCAGCAGCTGGGCCCAGCGCTGCGCCACCTGCGGCCACATGGCCCGTGGCATGGCGCACAGGAAGGCCCGTTCATAGATCAGGTCCAGCGGCGCAGCGGGCTGCCAGGCAAAGAAATCCGCCTCTTGCACCTGCCCTGCCCGTTCGCCCAGCCGGGCCCGGGCGGCGGCCACGGCGGCCGGCGAAAAGTCGATGGCCGTGGCATCCCAGCCTTGCTCCAGCATGAAAACCAGCTCATGGGCGGTGCCGCAGCCAGGAATCAGGCAGCGCAGGGGCGCCGGGCTGCCGGCCACAAAGCTGCGCAGGCGCGACGGCACGCCGCCCTGGTCCCAGGGCGTGAATTGTTTCTCGAAACGCTCGTCCCAGAAGGCGGGCGACAGCGGGTCGCGGGTATGGAAGTCAGCCATCACTTACATCCTGATCCAGTTAGAGCGGTAATTGATGCCAGCGCATGAACACTTGCAAGCCCAGCGCGCCGAGCGCGAAGGCACCCACGAAATACACGATAAAACTCAGCAGACGGTTCGTCTGGCGTTGCTCTGCCAGCAATACTTTCAGCAGTTCCACATCGTTTTCGCGCGGTTCGCCCTGCACCGTCAAGGCCTGGTGTAGCAAGCGCGGCAGTTGCGGGAAGATATGCGCGTAGCGGGGCGCCTCGGCGCGCAGGCGTTCCATGAAACCTTGCGGCCCCACCTGGTTGCTCATCCATTTTTCCAGGTAGGGCTTGGCCGTTTGCCACAAGTCCAGTTCCGGGTCCAGCTGGCGGCCCAGGCCTTCGATATTGAGCAGCGTCTTTTGCAGCAGCACCAGTTGCGGCTGCACTTCCACGTTGAAGCGGCGCGAAGTCTGGAACAGGCGCAGCAACACCTGGCCAAAGGAAATGTCCTTCAGCGGACGGTCGAAGATCGGCTCGCAGCAGGCGCGCACGGCCGCTTCCAGCTCATCGACGCGCGTATCTTTCGGCGCCCAGCCCGATTCGATATGCGCTTCGGCCACGCGCTTGTAGTCGCGGCGGAAGAAGGCGAGGAAGTTTTGCGACAGATAATCCTTGTCGTAGTCGTTCAGGGTGCCGACGATGCCGAAGTCCAGGGCAATGTAGCGGCCGAACGATTCGGGCGCGATGGAGACGAGAATGTTGCCCGGATGCATGTCCGCATGGAAAAAGCCGTCACGGAACACTTGCGTGAAGAAAATCTCCACGCCATCGCTGGACAGCTTGCGCAAGTCCACGCCGGCCGCCACCAGGCGGTCGATCTGCGACACGGGAATGCCGACCATGCGTTCCATCACGATGACGCTGCTGGAACAGTAATCCCAGTACATCTCGGGCACCAGCAGCAAGTCCGAATTGGCGAAATTGCGCCGCAGCTGGCTGGCGTTGGCCGCTTCGCGCATCAGGTCCAGCTCGTCGTGCAGGTATTTGTCGAACTCGCCCACCACTTCCTTCGGCTTCAAGCGCTTGCTGTCGGCCCACAGGCGGCTGATCCAGCCGGCGGCGATGTGCATCAGCGCCACATCTTCGTCGATCAGTTTTTTCATGCCAGGGCGCAAGACCTTCACGGCCACTTCCTTGCCATCTTTCAATGTCGCAAAGTGCACCTGGGCGATCGAGGCGGACGCCACCGGTTCGCGCTCGAAGCGGGCGAACAGCTGGTCCGGGTGCGCGCCCAGCGACTTGGTGATCTGCGCGATGGCCAGGTCGGAATCGAACGGCGGCACCCGGTCTTGCAGGCGCGCCAGTTCTTCGGCGATGTCGGGCGGCATCAGGTCGCGGCGCGTCGACAGCACCTGGCCGAACTTGACGAAGATCGGTCCCAGCTCTTCCAGCGCCAGGCGCAGGCGCAGGCCGCGCGGCGAGGACAGGTCGCGCCAGAAAATCAGGGTATCGATCAGCTTGGCGGTGCGGGGAACTTGCAGACCAGAAATTGCGATCTCATCCAGGCCGTACTTGATGGAAACACGGATGATTTTAAACAGGCGCAGGAATTTCAATATCATGTAGACAAATCCGGTAAGGAGGACGGCGGCTGGAGGGCGGCGGCCGCCTTTTCCAGTCTGGCAAGGCGCTTGGCCAGGCGTTCGACGTCATCGCGCACGCGCGTGACGCCAGCGGAATACTCTTGCAAGGTGGCGGGACGGATCAGCATGGGCTGTTCATCCAGGAAGTATTCAGCCACGTTTTCCGCCAGCTTTTGCTGGCTTGTCCGCACGAAGGCGACGGCATCGCGGGCGCCTGCGGCCAGGCGCGTGGCCAGGATCGGGCCGAGCACCTTTTCCAGGTCGTGCTCCGCTTCCCAGCGCAAGCCCTTGCTCAGTTGCGAAATGGCATTGGCAAATTCGGCATCGCCTTCGATTTTCACATAAGAAAATGCCCGTTCGCGGTTTTGCAGGATCAGCGGCACGTCGGACAATTTCACGCGGATGGTGACGTTGGCGGGCACGTCCGCCGGCGCTGTTTCCAGCATGCCGGCGCTGTCGACGCGCAGGCGCAGCGCCACGGCGCCCGTGTCGATGCAGGCCAGCTTGCCCGCGTGCAGCGCCAATTGCTGGCGCGCCCACGGCTCCTGCGCCAGCAGGTGATTGATGGTCGCAATGACGGGCGTCATCAAGGAGAGATCGGAAAGTGGTGCCATCGTGTACTTGCGCGCTGTGCGCCCTTAAAAAGAAAAAACCGCCCGTAAAACAACGCGGGCGGTTTCGATCTTACCAGTTCAGCAGGAAAATTCCCTCAAGCACCACGAATTGACCGTGGACTTAAGCTGCCATTCAGGAAGCAATTATCATTAACCCAACTGTTGAATGCCTGCCAATACCCAGCCGCTGTTGCCGCTGACGGGTTTCGACATATTCCACACTTCGGCGAACGGCTCGGCCGCGGCACCGGGCGCCGAACGGATCAGGCCAGTAAATTTCACGCTGGCCAGGTAATCGTTGACGCTCGTTTCAATGCCCAGCAATTCAGCGTCGATGGTGACGACGTCCGTAAAGTCAGGCTGCGCGCCCCGTTCCTGGATCTGCATGCGCAGTTCCGCGAACACTTCCGGCGACGTGAATTCGCGGATGTCGTTGACGTCCGCCTTGTCCCAAGCCGCTTGCAGGCGAATAAAGTTGCTTTTCGCATGGCGCAGGAAGGCTTCCTTGTCGAAGTCGGCTGGCACGCCCCATGGCGCGGCCGCCGGGACCGGCTTATCCAGGCCTACGCCGGACGAGACGGGCTGCAGCGGCGGCAGCGGTGGAATGCGCGAGCCGATGTCGGGCACGTTGCCGGCCGGCGCAGGCTGGTTGCCGCCAAAGCCGGCGAAGGGCGCGTTGCCAGCATTCGGATTGCCGGCACGCTTGCCGCGCACCATGCGGTAGATGAAGAAGGCCGCGCCTGCCAGCAAAGCCACCATCAGCAGGGTGCTGATCATGCTGGCCAGGGCGCCGCCCAGGCCAAAGTGCGACAGCAAGGCGCCCAGGCCCAGACCCAGCAGGGCGCCGCCCAGCAAGCCCTTCCAGCGGCTCGGCGCCTTGGCGGCAGGCGCTGGCGCAGGGGCCGGCGCTGGTTGTGCCTGGCGTGGCGTGGCAGCCGGCGCGGGCGTCGGTGCCGGCGCTGGCGCCTGGCGACCCACGTTTTGCGACTGGCGGCCAAACGAACGGCCACCGCCCATGGGACGGGCCAGCGCCTCGCCCAGCATGGATACCGTGGTCGCGGCCAACATCATGCCAACCATAAATTTTTTCAATTTCATTCCATCTCCTAAAATCACCGGCGTGGTGAATGAGTTACATCTTGATGCCGGTATGCAAAGCGGCAATGCCTGCCGTCAAATTGTAGTACTGCACGCGCTCCAGGCCCGCCGTTTCCATCATGGTCTTCAGGGTTTCCTGGTCCGGGTGCATGCGGATCGATTCTGCCAAATAACGATAGCTTTCCGCGTCGCCCGCGATTTTCTGTCCGAACCACGGCAAGACCGAGAACGAATACAGGTCGTACGGCTTTTGCAGCGGCGCGGCGACCTTGGAAAACTCCAGCACCAGCAACTTGCCGCCCGGTTTCAGCACGCGGCGCATTTCCGCCAGCGCCACATCCTTGTGCGTCATGTTGCGCAGGCCAAAGGCCACGCTGACACGGTCAAAATAGTTATCCGGGAACGGCAATTTCTCCGCATCACACAACAAGGTGGGGGTGAGCAAGCCCCGATTCAAGAGGCGATCGCGGCCCACGCGCAACATCGACTCGTTGATATCGGTCAGCCACACTTCGCCCGTCGGGCCCGCCTGCTTGGCAAAGGCCTTCGACAGGTCGCCCGTGCCGCCGGCGATATCGAGTACCTTGAAGCCGGGGCGCACGCCCGCGTTGGCAATCGTAAACGTCTTCCACAGACGGTGCAGCCCGCCCGACATCAAGTCGTTCATCACGTCGTATTTGGCAGCGACGGAATGGAACACCTTGGCGACTTCGCGCACCTTGTCGTCTTCTGCAACTGTTTTGTATCCGAAATGGGTCGTATTGGTCATGGTAGGCAGTCTGTTTGAACTTGAGTGCATTATACAAGCGGCAGGCGCATTTCCCCGTGACGCCGGAGAAGGTATTGCCTTTCGACCGCATTCGACGCCAGGGAGGCGGCTTGCGCATACGCCGCCAGCGCCCCCGCGCGGTCGCCCTGGCGGCGCAGCAGGTCGGCCCGGGCCGCGTGCAGATAGTGCGAGCTGGCCAGGCCGGGCAACGCTTCCAGGCGTGCCAGCCACGCCAGGCCGTGTCCGGCGCCATGCGCCATGGCGCAGGCAATCACGGCATTGAGCAAAACCAGCGGTTCCGGCTTGTGCCGCAGCAAGGCGCCATACAGCAGATGGATTTGCCGCCAGTCCGTCTGCCCTGCCGTGGGGGCCTTGGCGTGCAAGGCGGCAATGGCGGCCTGCAACTGATACGGCCCGGGCGCCCGCCCTGCCAGCGCCTGCGCCAGCACGGCCAGGCCTTCGGCAATCAGCCCGCCCTGCCACAGGCGGCGGTCCTGCTCTTCCAGGGTCAGCAAGTGACCTTCCGGCGACAGCCGGGCCGGGCCGCGCGACGCTTGCAACAGCAGCAAGGCCAATAAGCCCTGCACTTCCGCCTGGTCCGGCAGCAGGCTGTCGAGCAGGCGCGCCAGGCGCAGCGCCTCCGCGCACAGGTCGGCGCGCAGCAAGGACGCGCCGCCGCTGGCGCAATAGCCTTCGCTGAAGACGAGGTAAATCACGTGCAGCACCTGCGCCAGCCGCAGCGGCCAGTCTTGCGCTGGCGGCAACTCGAAAGGGATGCGCGCCTCGGCGATCTTGCGTTTGGCGCGCAGCAGGCGCTGCGACAGGGTCGCTTCCGGCAAGGCGAAGGCGCGCGCGATCTCGGCCGTGGACAAGCCGCACAGGGTGCGCAAAGCCAGCGCCACCTGCGCTTCGGGCGCCAGCGCGGGATGGCAGCAGATGAACAGCAGGCGCAAGCGGTCGTCCTCGATGGGCTGCGTGTCAACTGCTGGCCCGGCCTGCAAACGGGACAGCACGGCATCGGCGTCCGGCACGCTCTTGCCCGCCCGGCGCAGGTGGTCGAGCGCCGCATGGCGCGCCACGGATGTCAGCCAGGCGGCGGGATTGTCGGGCACGCCCGCTCGCGGCCAGCATTCCAGTGCCTTGCGGCACGCTTCCTGCAGCACGTCTTCCGCCAGGCCCGGGTCGCCGAAGCGCCGCATCAGGCCCGCCAGCACCCTGCCCTTTTCCTGGCGGAAGACGTGCTCGACGGCCGCAAGGGCGTCGCCGTCCACGCTCACGCCGTGACGGGCCGCACTTCGATGGTGCCCAGGAATGCCGCAGGACAACGCCCGGCCCAGGACAGCGCCTCGTCCAGGTTGGCGCAGTCCAGCAGGTAGTAGCCGCCCAGCTGCTCCTTGGTTTCCGCGAATGGCCCATCCGTGATGACAGGCTTGCCGTTCTGTACGCGCACGCAGGTGGCGCTGCCCACGGGCGCCAGTTCGGCGCCGCCGCGCAGCACGCCGGCGGCCTCCAGCGCCTGCGTATAGCTGGCAAAGTCGGCCATCAGGCTGGCCATCTGTCCTTCCGGCAGGGTGTCATAGCGGGATTCATCGGCGTAGATCAGGATCAGGTATTCCATGGTCTCTTCTCCAAAAGAAAAATGCCCGCAAGCGCGGGCATCCATACGACGAACGGGGCGGCGGCAATCCGACAAGATTACCGCATTATTTTTTTGGCTTAATGTTTGTGCCCGCAGCTGGGTCCGTGGACGTGGCCTGACGATTGCTTGACCGTCATGTCGGCCTTGGCGTCGCGGCCGCTGTCGCCCGGATAGCCGGCCGCCGCCAGCTGGCCCAGGTAAGCCTGCCACAGCTTGTCTTTCTCCGCGCCCAGCTTGTACAGGTAGGCCCAGGTGTACAGGCCGGAGTTGTGGCCATCGCTGAAGGTGGGCTGCACGGCGTAGTTGCCGACGGGCTCGATGCCCGTGATGCCGACGAGGCGCTTTCCTAACTGCAAGGTTTCCTGGCCCTTGCCATGGCCCTGCACTTCAGCCGATGGCGAGTACACGCGCAGGTATTCAAACGGCAAGGCAAATTCGCTGCCATCGTCGAAGGCCACGTCGAGCACGCGCGACTGGTTGTGCACGGTCAAGCCGGTGGGTTGCGGGGTTGCTGTTTTTTCAGTCATGACAATACTTTATGCGGATAAGCGTTGAATAATGGCGGCGCGCAAGGCCGGCAGCAGGGCGCGGCGCGCGGCCAGCACCTCGGGCGCCGTCTCGCGCTGCACCACGGCCCAGCTTGGGCTGGGAAAATGCGCATCGTCGCGGTAGCGGGGAATCACGTGCCAGTGCACGTGCGGCGTCATGTTGCCGAAACTGGCCACGTTGACCTTTTCCGGCTGCATCACTTCGCGCACGGCCAGTTCGACTTGCCACACGACTTCCATGACGTAGTTGCGCTCGCCCGGCGTGAGATCCGTCATTTCCTTGACGTGCTTGTTCCAGATCACGCGGCAAAAGCCGGGATACGCGGGGTCGTCGACGGCCACCACGGACAGCCGGTCGCTGCGCCACAGCAAGGTCTCCAGACCCTGCTTGTTGGCGTAGCCGTCCAGCAAGCCGCACAGATCGCAGGTGGAACTCACACCAGCACCCGTTCGATGCCGCCGTCATTGGCGCGTTTCACGTAATCCGGCATCCAGTTTTCTCCCAGCAAGTGTTTGGCGATCTCGACGACGATGTAGTCGGCCGTCGTGCCCGAATCGTCATTGTAGCGCGACAGACCTTGCAGGCACGACGGGCAGCTGGTGAGAATCTTGACGTCGCCGGTAAACCCGTCGCCGCGCAGCTTGTCGGCGCCCTTGACCATCTCTTCTTCCTTGCGGAAACGCACTTGCGTGGAAATGTCGGGACGCGTGACGGCCAGCGAACCCGATTCGCCGCAGCAACGGTCATTCTTCTCGATCTTCACGTTGTCCACCGTGCTGATCAACGAGTTGATGGTCTTGCCCGATTCCTGCAGCTTCATCGGATTGTGGCATGGCTCGTGGTACATGTAACGGGTGCCGTTCACGCCTTCCAGCTTGACCTGTTTTTCCAGCAGATACTCATGGATATCCATGATGCGGCAGCCGGGGAAAATCTTTTCAAACTGGTATGTCGCCAGCTGGTCGTAGCACGTGCCGCACGAGACGAGCACCGTCTTGATATCCAGGTAATTGAGCGTGTTGGCCATGCGGTGGAACAGCACGCGGTTGTCCGTCATCATCTTCTCGGCCTTGTCGAACTCGCCCGCGCCCCGCTGCGGATAACCGCAGCACAGGTAGCCCGGCGGCAAGACCGTCTGCACGCCCACTTCCCACAGCATCGCTTGCGTGGCCAGGCCCACTTGCGAGAACAGGCGCTCCGAACCGCAACCGGGGAAATAGAACACGGCTTCCGTATCGGCCGTGGTCGTCTTCGGATTGCGGATGATCGGGATGACCTTGTCGTCCTCGATATCGAGCAGCGCGCGCGCCGATTTCTTCGGCAGGTTGCCCGGCATCTTTTTATTGATGAAGTGGATCACCTGCGCCTTGACGGGCGGCTTGCCCGTCGATGGCGGCGGCGCCTTGGTCTGCTTCTTGGCAAATTTCTTCAGCAAGTCGTGGCCCAGGCGCTGCGCCTTGTAGCCCCAGCCGATCATGACCTGGCGCGTGGCGTTGATGGTCACGGGATCGGTGGCGTTGAGGAACATCATCGTGGCCTTGGTGCCAGGATTGAAGCTCTTCTTGTCCATCTTGCGCAGCAAGTTGCGCATGTTCATCGACACGTCGCCGAAGTCGATATTCACGGGGCAAGGCGTGACACATTTATGGCAGACCGTGCAGTGGTCGGCCACATCCTCGAACTCTTCCCAGTGCTTGATGGAAATGCCACGGCGCGTCTGTTCTTCGTACAGGAAGGCTTCGATCAGGGACGAGGTCGCCAAGATCTTGTCGCGTGGCGAGTACAGCAAGTTCGCGCGCGGCACGTGGGTCGAGCACACGGGCTTGCACTTGCCGCAGCGCAAGCAATCCTTGACGCTGTCGGCGATGGCACCGATATCGCTTTGCTGCATGATCAAGGACTCGTGCCCCATCAGGCCGAACGATGGCGTATAGGCATTGCGCAAGTCGGCGCCCATGCCTGGCAGGTTCAGCAGTTTCCCCTTGTTGAAGCGGCCTTCCGGGTCGATGCGCTGCTTGTAGCTGCGGAAGTCGCCGATCTCTTCTTCCGTCAAGAATTCCAGCTTGGTGATGCCGATGCCGTGTTCGCCGGAAATGACGCCATTGAGCGAGCGGGCCAGTATCATGATGCGGCCCACGGCTTCGTGGGCATCCTGCAGCATGGCGTAATTGTCCGAGTTGACGGGCAAGTTGGTGTGCACGTTGCCATCGCCCGCATGCATGTGCAGGGCCACGAACACGCGGCTGCGCAAGATGCGCGCGTGAATCGCCGTCGCTTCGTCGAGGATCAGTTTGAACGCGGCGCCATTGAAAATCTGGCGCAGCTGGGCGCGAATCTCTTGCTTCCAGGTAATGCGCACCGTGCGGTCCTGCACTACGTCGAACAGGGTGGCGTTTGGCTGGGTTTCCAGGCGCGCGTCGAAGACGGGCAGCAAGCGCTCCATGCCCAGTTCGGCCAGCTCGTGCTTGGCATCCGCCAAAGGACGGTCCAACTGGGCCAGCAGATAGGTCCAGCGGGCCGTCACTTGCGCCAGCAGCTGCTGCGCCTGCTCAGCCCGGTCGCCCAGCATTTCCGCGTCGTCGACGCGGTCGTCCGAGGCGTCGTCGCTCTTGCCGATCGGCAAATTACCCTTGGCAAAGAAGTCGCTGAGGGCTTCGGCCAGCTGCAGCTTGTTCTTGATCGACAGCTCGATATTGATGCGTTCGATGCCATCCGTATATTCGCCCATGCGGTTGAGCGGGATCACGACGTCCTCATTGATCTTGAACGCGTTCGTGTGCTTGGCGATCGCCGCCGTGCGGGCACGGTCGAGCCAGAATTTCTTGCGCGCTTCCGGGCTGACGGCAACAAAGCCTTCGCCCACGCGGGTATTGGCGATGCGCACCACTTCCGACGCCGCTTGCGCGACGGCGTTTTCATCGTCGCCGACGATGTCGCCAAACAGGGCCATCTTCGGCAGCACGCCCCGTTTCGACTTGGTGGCGTAGCCGACGGCGCGCAGGTAGCGCTCGTCCAGATGCTCCAGTCCCGCCAGGCGGATGCTGGTGTATTGCTCGCCCTTGGCCGGCAAGCCGTCCAGGTAATCCTTGATTTCCACGATCGACGGGATGGCATCGCGCGCCTGGCCGAAGAATTCCAGGCAAACGGTGCGGGCGAATTTCGGCATCTTGTGCAAGATCCAGCGCGCCGACGTGATGAGGCCGTCGCAACCCTCTTTCTGGATGCCCGGCAAGCCGGCGAGAAATTTGTCCGTCACGTCCTTGCCCAGGCCTTCCTTGCGGAACTTGCGGCCAGGAATTTCCAAGATTTCCGTCTTGAACGGCGCGTTCGGCTTGGTGACATCGCGCGTGCTCGGGTGGCGCCATTCCAGCTGGAAACGTGCCAGCGCGATATCGTGGATCTTGCCCAGGTTATGGTCCAGGCGCGTGACGTCGAGCCAGTCGCCGTTCGGGTCCACCATGCGCCATGAGGCCAGGTTGTCCAGCGCCGTGCCCCACAGCACGGCTTTCTTGCCGCCCGCATTCATGGCGACGTTGCCACCGATGCACGAGGCGTGCGCCGAGGTGGGGTCGACGGCAAACACGAAACCGGCCTTTTCCGCCGCTTCCGACACTTTATTCGTGATCACGCCGGCGCCCGAATTGATGGTCGCGTATTCGTGGCTCAATCCCGGCAAGACCGTCATTTCGACGGCGCCCAGGGTGATGAGTTTTTCCGTGTTGATGACGGCCGACATCGGCGTCAATGGAATCGCGCCGCCCGTGTAGCCGGTGCCGCCGCCGCGCGGGATGATGGTCAGTCCCAGCTCGATACAGCCTTTGACGAGGCCGGCCATTTCCTCTTCCGTGTCGGGCGTGAGCACGACAAACGGGTATTCCACGCGCCAGTCGGTGGCATCCGTCACGTGGGAGACGCGCGTCATGCCGTCGAAGCGCACATTGTGCTTTTCCGTGTAGCGGCCCAGTACCTTGACGGTGCGCTTGCGCAAGTCGTAAGTCTTGCGGAATTCGTCGCCAAAATCGGCCACGGCCTTGCTGGCGGCCTTCAGCAGCAATTCCACGTTATGGCTGCGCGCCTGCGCCACTTCCGGCGTTTCGCCGGCCGCCAGCGCGTCGCCGCCCGCCGCATCGATGGAGAGGCGGCGCTTGTCGACTTCGGCCAGGCGGTGATGCAAGGCGTCGATCAAGCCCTGGCGCCGCTTCGGATTGTCGAGCAAATCATCCTGCAGGTACGGGTTGCGGCGCACGACCCAGATATCGCCCAGCACTTCGTACAGCATGCGGGCGGAGCGGCCCGTCTGACGGGCACCGCGCAGCTCGTCGAGCAGGCGCCAGGAGTCCTCTCCCAACAGGCGTATGACGATCTCGCGATCGGAAAACGACGTGTAGTTATACGGGATTTCGCGCAGGCGGCTTGCTGCGGGACCATTCGGCGTTTCTGCCAGTAAAGCTTGGATATGTGCGGGAGCGTTCATTGAGTGTGGTGACGATGTGGACTGGACCCTAAAGGCCCATTTTATCTTATTGCGCCGCACCATGCGGGAACAGCCTTATGCCGCCCAAGGTTTAAGCGGGGCCGGTGCAACCATAGCAAATATGGCCAAGCCACATTTTGCATGAATAAAAAATCAGGCTATTTGTCTTTTTCGCGCAAAAATGCCAAGAATCGGACTCGGCTGCAAACTATCAGCCTGCCCAAAAATGGGGCAAATCAGCGTTGCAGACGGCCCCGTTCAGGCCAGCAACTTGCCCACCCAGTGCCAGAAACCATCGGGCACGTAGAGCAGCAGGGCCGTCATGGTCAGGTAGCGCGCGCACTTGCCGACGGCCATGTAGGCAACGCTGGGCCAGAACGGCAGCTTGAGCCAGCCGGCCAGGGTGCACAGGGGGTCGCCCACGACGGGCAGCCAGGCCAGCAGCATGGTCTTGGCGCCATAGCGGGCCAGCCAGCGGAACCAGCGCGTGTCGCGCTCCTTGGCGAACGCCTGCTTGGCGCGATAGCCCATCCAGTAGTCGACCACGCCGCCCAGGGTATTGCCCAGGGTGGCGACAAAGATGACGGACCAGAACAGCGCGGGATTGGCCTTGATGACGGCAAAGACGGCTGGCTCCGAGCCCAGCGGCAGCAAGGTGGCGGAAATAAAGCTGATCAGAAAGACCGAGGTCAGCCCGACTTCCGGTGCTGCAATCAATTGCAGCAACCAGGCGATTGCGGATTCGATCATTGAACACTTCGCGATGCGGTAAGGCTCTCCATTATAATGAAGAGCAGCTTGGGCGCCGCACAAACCGCGCCTGCCGGCATGGGCATACCCGCCCGCAGTTCCACAGAGCATTATTGTCGCCTGGCTATCCGCCGCGGCACCGCCGATATCGACCGACACGCTCCAGAGCCTTTCTGGCCCAGAATCACTTGCTTGCAGACTATGAACATCGACTACCTCAAGAAAATCCTGACCGCCCGCGTCTATGACGTTGCCTCCGAAACGCCGCTGGAACTGGCCCCTGCCCTGTCGCAGCGCCTGAACAACCAGATTTACTTCAAGCGCGAAGACATGCAAAGCGTGTTCAGCTTCAAGATTCGTGGCGCCTACAACAAGATGTCCAAGCTCAGCGAAGCGGACCGCAAGCGCGGCGTGATTTGCGCCTCGGCCGGCAACCATGCCCAGGGCGTGGCCCTGTCCGCCGCCCGCATGGGATGCCGCGCCATCATCGTCATGCCCACCACCACGCCGCAAGTGAAGGTCGAGGCGGTCAAGGGACGCGGCGGCGTGAACGTGGAAGTGGTGCTGCACGGCGAGTCGTACACGGATGCCTACAACCATGCGCTGACCCTGGAAAAAGAGCAGAAGCTGACCTTCGTGCACCCGTTCGACGATCCGGACGTGATCGCCGGCCAGGGCACCATCGGCATGGAAATCCTGCGCCAGCACGCCGGTCCCATCCACGCCATCTTCGCCCCCATCGGCGGCGGCGGCCTGATCGCCGGCATTGCCGCCTACGTGAAACAGATTCGCCCGGACATCAAGATCATCGGCGTGCAAAGCGTCGATTCGAACGCCATGGCCCGCTCGCTGAAGGCGGGCGAGCGCGTCACGCTGAACGACGTGGGCCTGTTCGCCGACGGCACGGCCGTGCGCCTGGCTGGCGAGGAAACCTTCCGCTTGGTGCAGGCCTATGTGGATGAAATCATCACCGTCGACACGGACGCCATCTGCGCCGCCATCAAGGATGTATTTACGGATACGCGCAGCATCCTGGAGCCGTCCGGCGCGCTGGCCATCGCCGGCGCCAAGGCCTATGTGGAACGGGCCAGCCTGTCGAAGCACCCCGTCAACCATGAAACATTGATCACCATCGCCAGCGGCGCGAACATGAATTTCGACCGTCTGCGCTTCGTCGCGGAACGGGCCGAGCTGGGCGAATTCCGCGAAGCCGTGTTTGCCGTCACCATGCGCGAACAGCGGGGCAGCTTCAAGCGTTTCTGCTCGCTCATCGGCGCGCGCAACGTGACGGAATTCAATTACCGCATCAGCGACGAGAAAGAAGCGCACGTGTTTGTCGGCATCCAGATCGCTGACCGGCATGAGTCGAGCGTGCTGGCGAAGACTTTCGAGGAAAACGAGTTCAGGACCCTGGACCTGACGCACGACGAACTGGCCAAGTCGCACATCCGCCACCTGGTGGGCGGCAAGAGCCGCCTGGCGCAGGACGAGCTGCTGTACCGCTTCGAATTCCCCGAGCGTCCGGGCGCGCTGATGCGCTTCCTCGACAGCATGGCGCCGAACTGGAATATTTCCCTGTGCCATTACCGCAGCCAGGGCGGCGACGTCGGCCGCATCCTGATCGGCCTGCAAGTGCCGCCCGATGAAATGGGTGAATTCGCCCGCTTCCTCGATACGCTGGGGTACCGGTATTGGGATGAGACGAGCAATCCCGTCTATAAATTGTTCCTCGGGTAATCAGAAGAGCGGTTCCTTCGGCATCGGAATGCGGAATGCGCCCCACCGGGACGCATTCCACCGGCAGGGACCCGGCGTGCCCGTCCTACCCCAGTCCTTGCCGTTGGCTTGAAATAGGCTACCATTCACCCTTCACAGAATTTGTAGCCACGCCACCATGACCACCACCAACGACCTTGCCGAACAATCCCCGCTGGGCAAAAGCTCCGCCTACCGCACCGATTACGCGCCGGAACTGCTGTTTCCCATTCCGCGCCAGGGCAAGCGCGACGAGCTGGAATTGCGCGGCACCCTGCCCTTCTTTGGCCTCGATATCTGGAATGCCTACGAACTGTCGTGGCTGAACCAGCGCGGCAAGCCGCAGGTGGCCATCGCCAAGGTCAGCGCGCCGGCCGATTCGCCCAACATCATCGAATCGAAGTCATTCAAGCTGTACCTGAATTCGTTCAACCAGACCAGACTGGAAAGCCCGGAAGCGCTGCTGGCCCTGCTGAAACAGGACTTGTCCAACGGCTTCGGTGCGCCCGTGCAAGTGGAACTGACCTTGCAGGAAAATTTCGGCAAGCTGAAAATGGGCGAATTCGACGGCGTGCTGCTCGACCGCCTGGACCTGGAAATCACCCAATACACGCCGTCGCCTCTGCTCTTGAAGGCGGCGCTGGACGAAGCGCCCGTGGAAGAAAAACTCGTCTCGCACCTGCTCAAGTCGAATTGCCTGGTGACGGGCCAGCCAGACTGGGGCAGCGTGCAGATCGAGTATGCGGGACCGCAGATCGACCAGGAAAGCCTGCTGCGCTACCTCATCGGTTTCCGCGAACACAATGAATTCCACGAGCAATGCGTGGAACGCATCTTTGTGGATATCTTGCGTCAGTGCAAGCCGCAAAAACTGTCCGTGTATGCGCGCTACACGCGCCGCGGCGGCCTCGATATCAATCCATGGCGCAGCAACTACAGCACCGGTGGCCTGCCCAGCAATCTGCGCAACGCGCGCCAGTAAGCGCGGCGGCAAGAGCAGACGTCGCGACGAAAGTGCCCACAGGAATGTTGACTGTGTTTTAAAACAACGTTGTCATCGTGCTCTGTGGCATCACAAAAACACTGAAAAGTCGGAAAATCAGCGATCGGCGACGTAAAAAGCGGTATCGCTGGCATTTTTAATCAAGAAATAGCCGATATCCCCTGGTGTTATTTTTTTGTTAAAATGAAGGCAACAAGGGCCGTAGCGCCCACTGCGCCCGGAGCGGGCGTATACTGTTGAGAATTGGCGTTACAGGCCGCTGAAACAGGCCTATAATTCGGCTCGCAAGCCCTCTGCGCATTGCACCATTTCATTGAGTGTCATGACTAATCTTAGCAAAATACTATCCCTCGAAAACGTCCTCCTGGACCTGGAAGTCTCCAGCAAAAAGCGCGCTTTCGAGCAAGCCGGCCTGATCTTCGAAAACAACTACGGCATCGCCCGCTCCACCGTGTCGGACAATCTGTTTGCCCGTGAGCGCCTGGGTTCGACAGGCCTGGGCCACGGCGTGGCCGTGCCGCATGGCCGAGTCAAGGGCAGCAAGACGCTGAAAGCACCGCTGGGTGCCTTCGTGCGCCTGGCCGAGCCGATTCCATTCGAGTCGCCCGATGGCAAGCCCGTGAACCTGCTGTTTTTCCTGCTGATTCCAGATCATGTCACGCAGCAACATCTGGAAATCCTCTCGGAAATCGCCGAAATGTTTTCTGACGATGCTTTCCGCACGGCACTGGCCACGGATCCGGAACCGAAATCCGTGCATTCGCGCATCGTCAATTGGCAACCTAGTCTTCAAGCGGCGGGTTAAACTTCAGGTATTCCTCCACTCCTGAAGAAGACTGCCATGTTGCAAACGCCGCTGACGATCCAACGCCTGTACGACGATAATCGTGAAAGTCTGCAACTGGGCTGGTTCGCCGGCTTCCCGGGCGGCGAGCGCCTGATCTCCGGCGATGTCTCGTCGGCCGCCGACCAGGTGGGCCACTTGAACCTGATCCACCCGGGCCGCATCCAGGTCTTCGGCCACCAGGAAATCAATTACTACCAGCGCCTGAAGGTCAATACGCGCACCCACGTGATCGGCGAACTGATCGCCGGCGGCCCGCCCGCGCTGATCATCGCGCAAGGCCTGGAAACGCCGCCCGACATCCTCGCCATCTGCGACGAGCAAAACATTCCCCTGTTCTCCACCCCGCTGCCGGCCGCGCAAGTGATCGACTTCCTGCGCGTCTACCTGTCGAAAAAACTGGCGCAGCGCATCATCATGCATGGCGTCTTCATGGACGTGCTGGGCGTGGGCGTGCTGATCACGGGCGATTCGGGCCTGGGCAAGAGCGAACTGGGGCTGGAACTGATCTCGCGCAGCCACGGCCTGGTGGCCGACGACGCCGTCGAATTCTCGCGCATCGCGCCCAACATGATCGAAGGCCGCTGCCCGCCCCTGCTGCAAAACCTGCTGGAAGTGCGGGGACTGGGCTTGCTCGACATCAAGGCCATCTTTGGCGAAACGGCCGTGCGCCGCAAGATGCGTTTGAAGCTGATCGTGCACCTGGTGCGCCGCAATGCGCTGGAAGAAGAAGTGGAACGCCTGCCTTTCCTGTTCCCCACGGAAGATGTGCTCGGCTTGCCCGTACGCAAGGTCGTCATCCCCGTCGCCGCCGGCCGCAACATCGCCGTGCTGCTGGAAGCGGCCGTGCGCAACACCATCCTGCAACTGCGCGGCATCGATACCTTGCAGGAGTTCATGGAGCGGCAACGACTCGCCATGAGTGGCGATTAATGTTGCCAAGGAGTTCGCCCATGCATGGGCGAACCGTTACGCAGGCACGCAGCAGTGCTGCGTGAATTCCCTGCTTCACCAACGACTCGCCATGAGTGGCGATTAATGTTGCCAAGGAGTTCGCCCATGCATGGGCGAACCGTTACGCAGGCACGCAGCAGTGCTGCGTGAATTCCCTGCTACACCAACGACTCGCCATGAGTGGCGATTAATGTTGCCAAGGAGTTCGCCCATGCATGGGCGAACCGTTGCGCAGGCACGCAGCAGTGCTGCGTGAATTCCCTGCTACACCAACGACTCGCCATGAGTGGCGATTAATGTTGCCAAGGAGTTCGCCCATGCATGGGCGAACCGTTGCGCAGGCACGCAGCAATGCTGCGTGACTTCCCTGCTACACCAACGACTCGCCATGAGTGGCGATTAATGTTGCCAAGGAGTTCGCCCATGCATGGGCGAACCGTTGCGCAGGCACGCAGCAGTGCTGCGTGAATTCCCTGCTACACCAACGACTCGCCATGAGTGGCGATTAATGTTGCCAAGGAGTTCGCCCATGCATGGGCGAGCCGTTGCGCAGAGACGCGGCAGTGCTCTGCGCACCCCATGCTGCCCCCTCGTTCGTCCAAGCAATACAACATATCGAATTGCAATAATTTGTAAAGATAATTGCCTTGGAGGCAGAGCGTCGGCCTTTATTGTATGATCGTCGTATGCATATCGTCCTTATTACCGGAATATCCGGCTCCGGCAAATCCGTCGCACTCAATGTGCTGGAAGATACCGGCTACTACTGCGTCGACAACCTCCCGCCAGGCTTGCTGCCCAGCCTGGTGCAAACCCTGCTCGATGAAGGCGCGCCGCAACTGGCCGTCGCCGTCGATGCGCGCAGCGCCGAATCGCTGGCCAATTTGCCGCACAATGTGGCGCTGCTGCGCGACCAGGGGCACGATGTCAAAGTCATGTTCCTGACGGCCACCACGCATGCGCTGGTGGCGCGTTTTTCGGAGACGCGGCGCAGCCATCCGCTGTCGCATGAATTGCGTCCGAACCAGAATCCGGCCAGCCGCCGCACCCTGATCGAGTGCATTTCGGAAGAGCGCGAACGCCTGTCGGCCATCGAACAGCTGGGCCATGTGATCGATACCTCGGAGCTGAGCGCCAACAAGCTGCGCAGCTGGATCAAGGATATCGTCGCCTCCGAGCGCGCGCCGCTGACCCTGTTCTTCGAATCGTTCGCCTTCAAGCTGGGCGTGCCGCTCGACGCCGATTTCGTCTTCGATGTAAGGGCCTTGCCCAATCCCTATTACGACCTGGCGCTGCGCCCGCTCGACGGACGCGACGCCCCCGTGATCGCCTTCCTCGATGCCCAGCCCAGCGCGCTGGAAATGCTGGCCGACATCCGCGCCTTCATCGAAAAATGGTTGCCATCATTCAAGTCCGACAACCGCAGCTACCTGACGGTGGCGCTCGGCTGCACGGGCGGCCAGCACCGGTCCGTGTACATGGCAGAACGGCTGACGCAGTATTTCAGCGCCAACGAAAGAGTCGTGCTGCGCCACCGCGAACGGGCTTAGGGCCTATCCAGGTCGCGCAGCGGGTGCGCCTGTGCCGGCCAGACGGGCGCAAAGAAGCGCGCCACCATGGCTGCGTCGACCTCGTCCAGGCTGGCGGGATTCCAGCGCGGCGCATTGTCCTTGTCGACCACCAGCGCGCGCACGCCTTCGAGCACTTCGCCATGTTCGAAATTGTGGCGCACCACAGTGCGTTCCATGCGCAGGCAATCGGCCACGCCCAGATGCGCGCCGCGCCGCAGCAGCTCCTGCGTCACCGACATCATCAGCGGCGAGCGCAAGCGCATGGCCGCCAGCGCCTTGCCGGCAAACGCGCTGTCGTCCTGCGCCAGCGAGGCCATGATGGCGGCCACGTTGCCGGCGCCGAAGTGGCGGTCCAGCGCCGTGCGCGCCGCGGCCAGCGCGGAATCGCCCGCCTGCGCCTGGAACGGGGCCGCCAGGGCCTTGATGGCGACGGGCAAGGCTTCGCCCTGCGTCGTCTCGAACAGGGCCAGCAGCGCGGGCATCTGCGCTTCAGGCAGGTACACGTCGGCCAGGCCCGTGTACAAGGCATCGGCCGCGCCGATGGTCAAACCCGTCAAGCCCAGGTACAAGCCCAGCTGGCCCGCCAGGCGGGACAGGAAATAACTGCCGCCCACGTCGGGAAACAGGCCGATATTGACTTCCGGCATGGCCATGCGCGTGCGGCCCGTCACGATGCGCAGCTGGTTGCCGGGACCGGCTTGCGCCACGCCCATGCCGCCGCCCATCACCACGCCATCCATGATGGCGATATACGGTTTTGGATAGAAATGAATTAAATGATTTAATGCATATTCTTCAGTAAAAAAATCTTCCAGCAGTGCGCTGCCGCCTTGCGGCGTAGACAAGCCCGCATCGTAAAAGAAGCGGATGTCGCCGCCCGCACACAGGGCCTTGTCGCTGCTGGAGCGGATCACCACGGCGTCTACCTGCGGATCGTCGCGCCAGGCCAGCAGGGTGGCGCTGAGGGCCCGCACCATCTCCAGCGACAGGGAATTCAAGGCTTTCGGGCGGTCCAGCACGATGTGGCCGGTACGGTTGCGGATGGCAGTCTGGACGAAGTCGCTCATGGCAGGATGGAAAGTAGTGGGCATGGCAACATTCTAGCGCCTTCGGGTGCAATATTGCGTTCCCGTGGCCCTGCCCGACGCGGGCGACGGGCGCAAAAAAGGGCGCGGTAGGCGCGCCCTTAGTTGATCACAACCGGTTGACAGTGGCAGGCCGTTTAGACGGCGGCGACTTCTTCATCCGAGTTGTCTGGCAGATGCTTGATCGCCTCTTTACCGTGCCCTTGCACTTTGGTTTTGTACTTCATCACTTGCCGGTCCAGCTTGTCGATCAGGGTATCGATCGCGGCATACAGGTCTTGCGCCAGGCTTTCCACGTAGACGGTCTTGCCGCTCAGACGCAGGTTGACTTCGGCCTTTTGACGTTTTTCTTTCTCTTTGAGGTTGTCGACGGTCAGAATCACGGCAATATCGATGACTTGATCGAAATGACGCTTCACACGCTCCAGTTTCGCTTGTACGTATTCACGGATGGCTGGTGTCACTTCAAGATGATGTCCGCTGATGGTGAGATTCATACACACTCCTAAAGATGATTCGGGTTCGTGCGGTCCATCGTATCCGGCCCGCAGAGGAACCGAAAAAAACTTACAAACACTTACGCAGACTCACTGGCGGAATTTTCAATGCTTCCCGGTATTTGGCAACAGTACGTCGCGCAATCACCATGCCTTGTTCCCCCAGCATGTCCGCAATCTTACTGTCGGATAAAGGATTTTTAGGGTCTTCAGCTCCTGTCAGTTGCACGATCAATGCCCGTATCGCCGTCGATGACGCTTCGCCCCCCGCTTCGGTGGCGACATGGCTACCAAAGAAATATTTCAACTCGAACATGCCGTGCGGGGTCAGCATGTACTTTTGAGTTGTTACCCGCGAGATAGTACTCTCGTGTAAACCCAGTGTATCAGCTATTTCACGGAGCACAAGGGGACGCATGGCAACGGCCCCATGCGAGAAAAAATTCTTTTGTCGTTCTACTATCGCCTGTGCCACGCGCAGGATGGTGTCGAAGCGCTGGCGCATGTTTTTGATCAGCCACTTGGCTTCCTGCAACTGTGCGCCCATGGCCCCTTCGCCCTTGCCCTGCTTCAACAAATTGGCGTACATGGCGTTGACGCGCAGGCGCGGCATGACGTCGTTGTTCAGCGTCACCTGCCAGCCACTGCGCGCGCGCTTGACGACGACGTCGGGCACCACGTAATCGGACACGTCCGAGGCAAACACGGCGCCCGGATGCGGGTTGCACAGGCGGATCACCGTCTGCGCCTCGCGCAAGTCTTCGTCGTCGCAATCGAGGGCTTTTTTCAGCTTGTTGAAATCGCGCTGGGCAAACCAGGCCAGGTGTTTTTCCACGATGACGAGGGCCATGCGGCGCGTCACCATGGCGATGTGCGGCAAACGCCTGATCTGCAGCGCCAGGCACTCGGACGCGTTGCGCGCGCCCACGCCGGGCGGGTCGAAGCTTTGCAGCAGGGACAAGGCCGTGCGCAGCTCGTCGGCATCGATCTCCAGCTCTTCCGGCAGGCGCGCCAGGATGTCGTCGAGCGGCTCTTCCAGGTAGCCATTGTCGTCGAGCGCATCGATGATCAGTTCGACGAGCGCGCGGTCGCGCAATTCCAGCACCGTCACGCGCATCTGTTCCATCAGGTGCTCGCGCAGGGTGCAGTGGTGGGCTTCCAGCTGCGGACGCGAATCCTCGTCGTCGGGCGCCTTGCCGCGGCTCGCCTCGCTCCAGTCGCTGTCGGCGCCATCCATGGCGGCCGGGGCGTCGCCGCCCTCGCCGTCAAACGTCTCGGCTTCGGCCGGCGCCACCGGCGCGTCCTGGCCCGGCGGCTGGGGCGGCGCTTCGGCCGGTGCCGCCGTGGAACTGAGGGCGCCATCGGAAAGCAGCCGCAGCGAACGGTCGAGCGGATCGTCGAGCCGTTCGAGCAGGGGATTGTCCGTCAACAGTTGCTCGAGTTCCTGGTGCAATTCCAGGGTAGACAATTGCAACAGGCGTATCGATTGCTGCAACTGAGGCGTCAGTGCCAGGTGCTGCGAGGTGCGCAGCTGCAATGATTGTTTCATTGGCTCACATACGGAAGTGTTCGCCCAGATAGACCCGGCGTACCGACTCGTTCGCGATGATGTCGTCGGGGCGTCCCGACGCCAGCACCGAGCCCTGGTTGATGATGTAGGCACGGTCGCAGATACCCAGCGTCTCGCGCACATTATGATCGGTGATCAGCACGCCGATATTGCGCTCCTTCAAGAAGCGCACGATGCGCTGGATCTCGATCACGGCAATCGGATCGACGCCGGCGAACGGTTCGTCGAGCAGCACGAAGCGCGGGTCGGTGGCCAGCGCGCGGGCGATTTCCACGCGGCGGCGTTCGCCACCGGACAGGGACAGCGCCTGGTTCTCGCGCAGCTTTTCAATCTGCAAGTCGGCCAGCAGCTTGTCCAGGCGCTCTTCGATCTCGGCCTTCTTCAGGGGACGCCCTTCGACGGTCTGGATTTCCAGCACGGCGCGGATATTGTCTTCCACCGTCAGCTTGCGGAACACGGACGCTTCCTGCGGCAGGTAGGACAGGCCCATCTGCGCGCGGCGGTGGATCGGCAGGCTGGAAATGTCCACGCCGCTGATATCGATGGTGCCGCCGTCGGACGGCACCAGGCCGACGATCATGTAGAACGAGGTGGTCTTGCCGGCGCCGTTGGGGCCCAGCAGGCCCACCACTTCGCCGCATTCGACTTGCAGCGACACATCATGCACGACTTGCCGCTTGCCATAGGTTTTCTGCAGCCCGCGAACGATCAGGGTGCTGCCGCAACGTGTATTTTCCATTATTTCTTTCCTGGCGCAGGCGTCGCTGGCGCCTTCTCCGCCGCTGGGGCCTTGGTCTTCGGCTGGATCACCATGCGCACGCTGCCGGCGCCCGGGGTGCTGGTGCCGCTGTCGGAGTTTTCCATCGTAAACACTTCCTTGCGGCTGTCATACGAAATGAAGGCGCCGTTGGCCACGTCCGTCGGTTTCGTGCCTTCCAGGCGCGTCAGCTTGGCCTTGGAAAACAGTTTCACCACTTCCGTCTTGTTGTCGTATTCCACGCGCTCCGCTTCGCCTTCCACCCACAGGTCGCCCGCGCCATCGCGCTTCTGGCGGAACGTGGCCAGCTTGCCCGGATCGGCCCAGAAGGTGATGAACTGGTAGCCCTGCGGATCTTCCGTGATCAGGGCCCGGCCCGCCTTCATGGTCAAGGTGCCTTTCACCAGCACCACGTCGCCCGTCAGGGTGCGCGTCTGCTTGACGTCATCGACCTGGCCGCGCTGGGCCGTGATGACGGCTTCCTTCTCGGAATCGGCCTTTTCGGCATGCGCCGTGCCCATGACGGCCAGCGAAAATAGGGTCAGCAGCAAGATGTTTTTCATATTATGGTTTCCTTGTTTCATTCTGTCATTTGGCCGCGGCACCTGGCCGTGGTTTCGGCGGCAGCACGATGCGCAGGGCATTGTGCACTTCCACCACGCCGGTCGCGTTATTCGCCTTCATGCCCACGCCATGGATGCGCGAGGCGCCCGTCAGGATGTCGACAGGGACATCCGTTTCCATCCGTTCTTCATCCGGGTATACCGTCAGCGCTTCCGTCTTCAGGGTCAGGTTCTGCGCCTTCGGACTGGCCACGCGGTCGACCACGACCTGGCGGTGCAGCTGCAGCCGGGTATTGTTCTGGTCGATATGCGCCAGTTCCGCGTTCATGTTCATCGGCGGCATGTCGGGCGTCAGCTTGCGCACGAACGGCTGGTCGATATCGGACGAATCGTCAAGCGGGTAATGCGTGAGCTTGGTGCCCGACACGATATAGCTGGGCTTGCCCGTCAAGTCCATGCGCACCAGGCTGAAATTGGTAATGAAATAGTCGGGCTCGTTCACACTCTTGCTGGCATTGATATCCTGGGCATTCTTGTTCATCACCTCGAGCAGCCAAAAGCTGCCCAGCGCGACGACAACCGCGCCCAGCACGGTAAAGATGATGCGCCAGCGATGGGCGCCTCCTGGCTTTTGCATAGTGCTTCACTCTCTCCAATGACACTGGCGGCAAGGCGCGCGCCTCACTCCAGGAACGGCGCCATGACGCGCGCATAGTTGTCCTGGGCGCGCAGCAGGAATTCGCAGATCTCGCGCGCCGCGCCACGCCCGCCGCCGGCCTGCGTCACGTAATGCGCCATGGCCTGCACTTCCGGCCGCCCGCCGGGCACGCTCACGGCGAAGCCGACGCGGCGCAGGATGGGGGCATCGATGACGTCGTCGCCGATATAGCCGCACTGCTCTTCCGTCAAGCCCGTCAGCGCCAGCAGTTCGCGGAACGGCGTCAGCTTGTCATGGCCGCCCTGGTGCACATGGGTAAAGCCCAGGTCTTGCGCGCGGCGCGCCGTGATGGGCGAGCGGCGCGCGCTGATGATGGCCGTCTGCACGCCCGATTCCTGCAGCAGCTTGATGCCCAGGCCATCATACACATTAAACGTTTTCATCATCTCGCCGTCCGGGCCGAAATGCAGGCTGCCATCGGTGAGCACGCCGTCGACATCAAAGATCATCAGTTTGACCTTGGCCGCGCGCGCCAGGTTGTCCGCCACGCTGTCCATCAGATCACCTTCGCTTGCGTCAGGTCATGGATATGCAGGGCGCCGACCAGCTTGCCGTCGGCATCGACCACCAGCATCTGGTTGATGCGGTACTGCTCCATCACGGCCACGGCATCGACGGCCAGGCGCTCGGGCGCAATGCTGCGCGGCTGCGCATGCATGACGTCGCGGATCGCCACTTTCGTGAAATCCTGCACGCGCTCGAACATGCGGCGCAAGTCGCCATCCGTAAACACGCCCACGGGACGGTTGTCCGCGTCGACGACGGCCGTCATGCCCATGCCCTTCTTCGTCATTTCTTCCAGCGCCTGCAGCAGCGACGCGTCCACCGGCACCTTCGGCACCTGTTCGCCGCTGCGCATGACGTCGTGCACGTGCGTCAGCAGGCGGCGGCCCAGGGCGCCGCCCGGATGCGAACGGGCAAAATCTTCTTCCTTGAAACCGCGCAAGTCCAGCAAGGCCACGGCAATCGCGTCGCCCAGGGCCAGGGTCACGGTGGTGCTGGCCGTCGGCGCCAGGTTCAGCGGACAGGCTTCTTTTTCAACAGAAATATCCAGATGCACGTCGGCCAGCTGGGCCAGGCTGGAGTTCGGCTTGCCCGTCATGGAAATCAGCACGCCGCCCATGCGCTTGACGACAGGCATGATGGCCATCAGTTCCGATGATTCGCCGGAGTACGAGATGGCAATAAAGGCATCGTCCGATGTGACCATGCCCAGGTCGCCATGGGCCGCTTCGGCCGGATGCACGAACAGGGCCGGCGTGCCGGTGGACGCGAGGGTGGCGGCAATCTTGCGCGCGATATGGCCGGATTTGCCGATGCCGGAGACGACGACACGGCCCTTGCATTGCAGCAACAACGCCACGGCGCGGCCGACGCTGTCGTCCGTGGCCAGGCGCGCATGCAGCGCAACGATGGCGTCGGACTCAATCTGCAAGGTGGTGCGGGCCAGCGCGACAGCGCGCTCGGCCGTGGCTTGCATGTCAATTCGATCAAAAGCTTTCAGCATTGTTTTTTCATGGGTTACACTCATGCCCAAAGTATAAACGAATTAGGAAAGCAAAAAACTTGCCAGTCACAACAAACAACGATTTCACCTGAGCTCCCCGGGCAACCCATGTTTTCCTCGCTTGAACTGACCCTGATGTTACTCGGCAGCGCCGTGCTGGGCGTGGTCGCTTTCAGAATGTTGCATTTGCCGCCCATGCTGGGCTACCTGGCCGTCGGCATCGTCATCGGTCCCCACGCGCTGGGCCTGGCGGCGGAAAACGAGGCCAGCCACACCCTTGCCGAATTCGGCGTCGTCTTCCTGATGTTTTCCATCGGGCTCGAGTTTTCCCTTCCCAAGTTTCTCGCCATGCGGCGCATCGTCTTCGGCCTTGGCATGGCGCAGGTCGTCACCACCATCGTCGCCACCGTCGTCTTCGGCTGGTTCGTCGGGCGCTACCTGTCCGCCTACATCCACCTGAGCTGGCAAGCCGCGTTCGCCCTGGGCGGCGCGCTGGCCATGTCGTCGACGGCCATCGTCTCGAAAATGCTCACGGAGCGGCTGGAGCTGGAAAGCGAACACGGCCGCAAGATCATCGGCATCCTGCTGTTCCAGGACCTGGCCGTGGTGCCGCTGCTGATCCTCATCCCCGCCCTCACGCGCGATTCGGACAACCTGGCCGAAACCCTGGCCTGGGCCGGCGGCAAGGCGCTAGTCGTCCTCATTTTGCTGCTGTTCCTCGGCCAGAAGATGGTGCGCGGCTGGCTGACCATCGTTGCCAAGCGCCGTTCGCAAGAGCTGTTCATGCTCAACCTGCTGCTCATCACCCTGGGGGCCGCGTGGATCACGGAACGGGCCGGGCTGTCGCTGGCCCTGGGCGCATTTGTGGCCGGCATGCTCATTTCCGAGACGGAATTCAAGCACCAGGTGGAAGAGGATATCAAGCCCTTCCGCGACGTGCTGCTGGGCCTGTTCTTCATCACCGTCGGCATGCTGCTCAATATCCGCGTGGTGCTCGACAACTGGTGGCTGGTCTTGCTGCTGCTGTGCGGCCCCGTGCTGCTGAAATTTGCCCTGATCGCGGGCCTGGCACGGCTGTTTGGTTCGAGCAATGGCGTAGCCCTGCGCACGGGACTGGGACTGGCGCAGGCGGGCGAGTTCGGCTTCGTGCTGCTGAACCTGGCCGGCGGCATCAAGCTGATGGACCCGTTCGTCGTGCAGGTGGTGCTGGCGTCGATGGTGCTGTCGATGCTGGTGGCGCCTTTCCTCATCGCCAAGTCCGACGCCATCGTCATGAAACTGGCCGCCAACGACTGGATGATGCAGTCGCTGGCGCTCACGAAGATCGCCACGCGCACCATGGCCTCGCAAAAACACGTGCTGATCGCCGGCTTCGGCCGCAGCGGGCAAAGCCTGGCCACCCTGCTGGCGGAAGAAAAAATCGAATACCACGCGCTGGACCTGGACCCGGAACGGGTGCAGGAAGCGCAGCTGGCCGGCGCGCACGTATCGTATGGCGACGCGGGGCGGCGCGAAAGCCTGGTGGCGGCCGGCATCTACCGGGCCAGCGCCGTCGTCATCACGTATGCGAACACGCCGTCGGCGCTGCGCTTATTGCACTTGCTCAATGATATGGCGCCCACCTTGCCCGTCATCGTGCGCAGCCATGACGACAGCGACCTCGACCAGTTGAAGAAGGCGGGCGCGGCCGAAGTGGTGCCGGAATTGATGGAAGGCAGCCTGATGCTCGCCTCGCACGCGCTGATCATGATGGGCGTGCCCCTGCGCCGCGTGGTGCATCGCGTGCAGGCCGCGCGCGAGGAGCGCTACGCCTCGCTGCGCGGCTATTTCCATGGCAGCAGCGACGCCGGCGACGATGCCGAACTGGAGCGCCTGCATACCGTGACCGTGGGCGACGATGCGCACTGCGTGGGCTTGCCTCTGAGTACGATCGACGTGGCCGGCTGCGGCGCGTTTGTGACGGCCATCCGCCGCGGCCGCGGGCGCCTGGAAATCACGCCCGAGACACAGCTGGCCAGCGGCGACGTGGTGGTGCTGCGCGGCACGGCCGATGCCGTGGCAAAAGCAGAAACATTATTATTAAAATAATTACCCGACCTGCGCCTGCCAGCTGACGACCTGGTTGCGGCCCGCCGCCTTGGCCTGGTACAGGGCCTGGTCGGCGTGCGCCACCAGTTGCTGCGCCACCGTTTCGATGGGCAGCAGCGCCGCATCCGCCGCCAGGCTGGCCACGCCGATGGACACGCTGACCCACGCTTGCGCGCTGCCAGGCAAGTCGAACATGGTGCCGGCGATGCTGGCGCGGATGCGCTCGGCCACGAACGTGGCGCTGTCGAGGTCGGCATCGATCAGCAGCACGACGAATTCCTCCCCGCCGAAGCGCCCCAGCGCATCGGAACGGCGCAATTCCTTGCGGATGCGCGTGGCCACTTCGCGCAGCACTTCGTCGCCGCCCTGGTGGCCATGCGTGTCATTGACCGATTTAAAGTGGTCGATATCGATGTACATGCATGAAATGCAATAATTCTGCCGCCGCGCGCGGGCGATCTCTTCCAGCAGGCGCCGGTCGATATAGCGGCGGTTGTAGACGCCCGTCAGCGAATCGGTGAGACCGATGTATTTCAGCATTTCATTGCTGATCACGTTTTCCAGGCAGATGGCGATGATGGACGCCATGTGCTTGATGAAATCCGTGCCCAGCACGGGCGTAAAACGCGTCACGTCGCTGCTGGCCAGGTTCAGGCTGCCGATCAGGCGCTTGTTGCGCAGCAAGGGCACCAGCGCCACGCTGCGCAAGGGCGCGTCGATCTGCGGAAACCGGGGACCATGCACGGCCGCATCGAACTGTCCCAGCAATGGAAGCGGCGGCAAGGCCGGCTCGCCCTCGGCTGCGGGCAGCGGCGGCGCAAAGCCCAGCTGCGCCACTTCATGCACGAAGAGCAACTGCGGAAAGGCGCTGAAATCGACGCCCAGCTTTTCCATCACCAGCACGATATCGTCGTCCTCGTCCAGCAGGCTCAGGGTGACGCCATCGAGGTCGGAAATCACGGGCAAGGTGCGGAAGATGGTGCCGATCAGCTCGGGAAACGTGGATGCGCCGACGATTTCCAGGTCGAATGCCTGGTGGCGGCACATGATGTCGTGGTTGCGTTCGACTTGCTCCAGCAAGAAAGCCATGCGCGCGCGCAAGGCCTGGTTCTCGGCTTCGAGACTGGCAATGCGCTGCTCCGGCGCGGCGGCATCGCGCCCCGGCTGACCTGGCTCTGGCGGTATTGCTTGATTCATAGAAACCTTAAACCCTTCTGTGCGGGCGCCGCGCTTAAAATGCCAGTTCGAAACCGATTTCCTGTCCCACCACGATACGCTCGTCGCCGCCGGCGGTGACGATGGCGTTCATGCCGAAACAGATGGCGCCATCCAGTTCGGGCTTGGCGCGGTAGCCGTGCATGACGTCGAGCGGGTCCGGTCCCGGCACGCCCGTGGCCTGGTCCACCGACGGAATCGGGCAACGCGAGCACGGCTTGACGGGTTTCAGGGTGGTGGCGCCGAATTGCAGGGCCTCGGCATAGTCTTCCTCGAAGGCGCCGATGTCGCCGATGACGAGGTTGGGCCGGAAGCGGTTCATCGGCAGCGCCGCGCGGCCGGCGGCGCGCAGCTTGTCGTTGACATCGTCAAGCGAGGCGCTGCCCGCGATCAGCACGGGATATCCGTCGGCAAACATGGTCGAGGCGGCAACGCCGTCCGTCCACTTGCTGCTGGTGGCGCGCACCACGTCCGGGTGAAAGCGTGCCAGACGGCACGGCACGCCGATGGCCTGGGAAAACCAGGTGGCCGTGACGTCATCGCAGTCATAGGCACGCAGCGTGTCGTCCCACACTTGCACGTCCAGCATGGGTGCCAGTTGCGGATGCGGCAAGCCCAGTTCGATTTCCAGGCGCAGCATGCCGGGGGCGCGCAACTCCAGGGTCGTGGCCTTGATGCGCGGCACGATCAGCGCCATGCGCGGATATTCACGCTGCGTCAGGAAGCGGCCCTGCGCATCGACCACCATCCATTCGCGGTCAAACACGTGCTCGCTCATCAGGCCCGACGACGTCAGGACCGCTTCCTGCAACTGGATGCCGGCACAGGATTTGATGGGGTACAGGATGATGTCGGACAGGATAGCCATGGACAAGGGACAAGAACAGTGAAGCTGCTTCTGCCAGGAAATTATTCAGAAGCGAAGTATGGCAGTAAAGCGGGCAAGCGTAAATCCGCCACGCAGGTCGCGGGAAATTATTGCAAAATGATAAAGAACAGAACCGGATGCTCTGCACGACGCCGCTGCTGGCAGTGCAAGCACTGCCAGCAGCGGGCAGCCTCGCCGGCTACCTTGCAGCGCACCGGTCATGGACGCCAGCAATCACCATACTTTATTCCGCCCTGCTTTCGCGCGGCCAGCGTGGCCGGCCTGGCGCGAGGAGCATCAATACGTGTAGAAAATACGCTGGATTTCTTGCGTACTGTTGGTCTTGGTCAAGGCCAGCATCAGCAAGATACGGGCTTTTTGCGGGTTCAGTGTGTCGGATACGACACTATCGAGTTCATCGTCATTGGCTTCGCCATTGCGCGCCACGATGCCCTGGCCGACGCGGCTGGAACGCACGATCAGCACGCCCTTCTGGCGCGCTTCCACCAGGGCCGGCTTCATTTGCGCGGCCACGCTGCCATCGCCCACGCCCGCGTGGATGATGCCCTTGGCGCCAGCGGCGATGAAGGCGTCCATGCCGACGCGGTTCATGTTGGCGTAGCCATACACGATGTCCACTTGCGGCAAGGCATCGAGCTTACTGATGTCAAATTCCGACTCCAGCGTGTGCTTGCGCGTCGACTGGCGGTAGAAAAACGCCTTGCTGCCCTGGATATAGCCGAGCATGCCCAGTTCCGGCGACTTGAAGGTATCCGTCGTCGAGGTATTCGTTTTCGTCACTTCGCGGGCCGCGTTGATCTGGTCGTTCAAGGCCACCAGCACGCCCTTGCCCACGGCTTCCTTGCTGCCCGCCAGCATCACGGCGTTGTACAAGTTGATGGGGCCGTCGGCGGAAATGGCCGTCGACGGACGCATGGCGCCCACGACAACGACGGGCTTGTGGCTTTTCACCGTCAGGTTCAGGAAATACGCCGTCTCTTCGATGGTGTCCGTGCCATGCGTCACGACCACGCCATCGACGTCCGGCGAAGCCAGCAACACGTTGATGCGCTTGGCCAGGGTCAGCCAGTGGCTGTTGCCCATGCTTTCGCTGGCGATCTGGAACACTTGCTCGCCCGTCACGTTGGCCACTTTCTTGAGTTCCGGCACGGCGGCGATCAGGCGGTCAACGCCCACGGTGGCCGAGGTATAGCCCACGGTGGTGGTGCTGTCGGCGCCGCTGCCGGCGATGGTGCCGCCCGTGGCCAGGATCACCACATGCGGCAATTTGACGGCCGCCTGCTGCGCGCGCGCGGGGGCGGTGGCCATAAAGCCCATCAGCACGGTGGCCAGCATCAGCTGTGTCCAAGAATGGAATTGACGTGAAAACATGGTGCTCCTGTTCGGTGATGTGTCAGAGATAACAAAGTCGTGTGCAAATTATATGTCATCCGTGCCAGGGCAAATCCCCAATTCATGCGTATCGCGCAAACGTGCGCGCCTGCGCATGCGCTAGAGTGGCGCCATGTGCACATTCGTCTCCCTGGCCCTGCGACGCCGTCTTCTTGTACCCCTGCTCTGCATGGCGCTGGGCGCCTGCTCGACGCAGGTGGAACTGCGCACGGCGGCGCAGGAGGAAGCGTTCGGGCTGGCCGCGGCCAGCCAGGGCGACTGGGCGCAAGCCATGCGCGACTACGCGGCCGCGGCGCAGAATGCCGAACTGGGCCATGGCGACCTGGCCTGGCAAGCCCGCTTGCACCACCAGACGGGACGGGCCGCCAGCGGAACCTGCCGCTACGACGCAGCCGAATACCATTTCCGTGAAGCCATCGCGCTGGCGAAACGCAGCAAACAATCGAGCGCCCTCAGCTACAAGGCGCTGATCGAGCTGTATGAACGCCAGGGCAAGACGACGCAAGCATTGGCCGTGCGCAATGAACTGGGCTGGCACCTGTCGCGGGCGCTGGGCGCCTTCGCCGACCTGGAATCGCTGCCGTCCGCTCGACCGTGCGGAGTTCCCCGGTGAGCAGTACCCGCATCCTGCTGGCCACCCCCTTGTTGGTCGCCGGCATGGTGCCCGCGTGGGCCGCCGAGCCGGCCTTGCCATTATGGGAAGCGGGCATCTTTGGCGGCACGGCCGTCACGCCCGCCTATCCGGGCGCCAGCGAACGCTCGACACGCAGCCTGGCCCTGCCCTTCCTGATCTATCGGGGCAAAGTGCTGCGCGCCGACCGCGCCGGCGTGGGCGCGCGCCTGCTCGATACGGACCGCCTCGGCTTCGACGTCGGCTTTGCCCTGTCCTTGCCGGCCCGCTCCAGCGACGTGCCGGCCCGGCGCGGCATGCCGGACCTGGGCACCCTGGTGGAATTTGGCCCGCGCCTGAGAATCAAGCTGGCCGAGCCGACGCCGCATGGCCGCTTGCACCTGGAACTGCCCTTGCGCGCCGTCATCGAAGCGCGCGGCGGCCTGCGCCGCCAGGGCGCCACCTTCGAGCCGCGCCTGGCGTACCGGCTGCAGGATGAGCGCGGTGCATGGCATGTGGACGCCAGCCTCGGTGCCGTGCTGGGCAATGCCGCCATCAACGACTATTTTTATGGCGTGGCCCCCGCGTATGCCACCGCGCAGCGCCCCTCCTATGCGGCAACAGGCGGGCTGATGCTGACTCGCCTGGGCCTGGGCGGTTCATACTTGCTGCAGCGCGACTGGCGCGCCTTTGCTTTCCTGCGCTACGACAATTACGCAGGCGCCGCCAACCACGCCAGCCCTCTGCTGCGCCAGAACAGCGGCACCTCGGCCGGCATCGGCCTGCTGTGGACGTGGCGCCGCGCCAGCCAGCCCGCGCGGGGGACGGACGAGTAGCAGCCAGACCGCTTAAAACTCCGTCGTGGCCGACAGCATGACCGTGCGCGGCGCGCCCAGGCCCAGGCTGGTCCATTGCGGCAGCGCCCAGTAAGCCTTGTTGCCGACGTTCGTCACGCTGGCGCGCACGGTCAGCGGCCGGCCCGCCGCGTGGGTAGCGTAGCGGGCACCCAGGTCGAATACGGTACGCCCCGGCACGGACAGCGAGTTGTCGGCGTTGATGTATTGCTTCGATGCCGCCGTCGCATTTGCCGTCAGGGTCACGCCGGGGATGGCGGGCGCATCCCACTCGACGCCCAGCTTGGCCTGCAGCTTGGGCACGCCCGTGGCCTGCTTGCCCTGGTTGGCGCCGCCCACCGTCTTGCTCAATACGGGGTCGACATAGGCCACGCCGCCCATCAGGCGCACGTCGCGCAGGGGCGAGCCGAAGAAGCCCCAGTCGACGCCGCGGTTGCGCTGTTCGCCGCCAAAGGAAAAGATATTGCTGACCGGATCGACATAGCTGCTGGGACGCTTGATTTCATACACGCTGACCGTATGCGCGAACTCGCCCAGGTCCACCTTGAAACCCAGTTCCGCCTGCTTCGATTTGTACGGCGCAAAGACCTCGCCAGAATTGGCCGCCGTCAACGGTGCCGTGGCGCCCTGGCTCAAGCCTTCGATGTAGTTGCCGTACAGCGAGACAGTCTTGCTGGCCTTGAACAGCAGGGCGACGGCAGGCGTGGTGGCGCTTTCATCGTAGCGCGAGGTGCGCGCGCCCGTCCTGATGTTGAAGTTATCGCTGAGCACTTCCTGGCGGCGCACGCCCACCGTCAGCTGCACCGCATCTTGCGCAAAGGACAGCGTGTCGACCAGGCCGTAGCTGGCCAGGCGCAATTCCGCCTTGGAAATCTGCGGCGCCTCGAAGCGGGTGGCCGGGCCCCAGACGGGATTGTAGATATTCGTGATCCAGTCCTGCGCCAGGGTATTGCGGCGTCCGTACTGCTTGTCCGTGTGGTGATAATACGTGGCGTTCACGGCCCATTGATGGCCGATGGCGCCCGTGCGCAGTTTGCCCCGCAAGCCCACTTCCGCCGACTGCTTTTCCACGTCAAAACCCAGGTCGGCAACGTTGGTGCGGTAGTCGCCGGCCGTGTTGAACACCTGGATCATATACGCGCCCGTGGACTGGTAATCGGCCTGGCTGGTGCCCACGGCGGCGTAGGCCATGACTTGCTTATTCACGTCCAGTTCGCCGCGCAGCATGGCGCCCTTGTCCTTGGTATCGTAGAACGCCCAGCTGGGATTGAGCAGGGTTTCCGGCTTCGGCGGACGGGGCACGGGCAAGCCGGGGGCCAGGTTGACGCCCCGGTTCAAGCCGTCCGCGCGGTCCTCGCTGTGATACAGGTCGGCCGACAGGCGCGCGCCATTGCCGCGCCAGTCCAGGCCCACGGAAATGAGCCGGGTCTTCTTTTTCTGGTGGTCGATGGCGCCGTCGCCATCGCGGTAGACGCCGTTGACTCTGATGCCGAATTGTTTATTCTCGCCAAAGCGCTGGCCCAGGTCCACGTGGCCGCCCCATTGCGCATCGGACATGTACGACGCCGTCACGCGCGCCAGCGGCGCGTCGCCCGCGCGCTTGGGCACCAGGTTGATGCTGCCGCCCACCGAACCGCCCGGTGGCATGCCGTTGAGCAAGGCCGACGGTCCTTTCAGCACTTCGATGCGCTCGAACATTTCGGGCGACGTGCGGTAGTACGGCGAGATGCCGTACAGCCCGCCAAACGCCACGTCGCCGATATTCGAGCTGAAGCCGCGAATGGAATAATTCTCGCCGATGATGCCCGTCATGCCGCTGCTGAAGACGGTAGGGTCGGCGGCGGCTATCACGTCGGTGATGTCGCGCGCCTGCCGGTCCTCGATGAATTTATCCGTATAGCTGATGGTGTTGAAGGGCGTCTCCATGAAGTCCTTGTCGCCCAAAAAACCCACGCGCCCGCCGGACGCCACTTGCCCGCCCACATAGGCATCCGTCACGGCATTGCCCTTGCCCCACACCGTCACGGCCGGCATGGTCGCGGCGGCGTCCGCTGCCGCGCTGTGCGCCGGTTCGCGGCGCAAGGTGTAGCTGCCATTGCCTTCACGCACGGCTTGCAAGCCGTGGCCACGCAGCAATTCGTAAAAGCCTTCGGCCACGCTGTAGCTGCCGGACAGGCCGGCGCTGCTCTTGCCTTGCAGCAGACTGGCCTCGGCCGTCAGTTCGATGCCCGCCTCGGCCGCGAAAGTGTTGAGCGCCATGCCCAAGGAACCCGCAGGCACGCTGAACGCCTGCCGGGCCTGCGCCGCTTGCGCGTAGGCCGGCGGGGCGGCCACGCCCAGGGCACCCACGGTCAAGCCCGTGATGAGCGCCAGTTGCACGGCGGTGGCGATGCGGCTCAGGGTCAAGCCGGGAAGCTGGCGCGCTGCCATGCGTTTGGCTACGATTTTTTGCATAAGGAAGTCCTCTCAGGTGGGATGGTTGCTTGTTCTCACCCTATTTCCCGAACGAAAAGGCGAAACCCTCAATACAAATACGAATCATTACGAAAAATAATGCACATCACTGGTAAGCCTTGAGCACGTCGTCGATCACCATCTTGAGCGACGTCACGCTGGCGCCCATGATGTACCAGGCATCCGCATCGACGAAGACGACGCGGCCGTTCTTCCAGGCATTGGTCTGGCGCAGCAGCGGATTGGCCATCTGCTCGGCCGTCGTGACGGGACGGTGCTCCATCACGGCCGTGCGGTCCACAACATAGATGATGTCCGGATTGGCTTGCTGGATGAACTCGCTGGAAATCGGCTGCCCATGCAAGCCCGCCTCGATGGCCGAGCTGGCCGGCTTGACGCCGAGCGCATCAAAGACGAAACCGTAGCGCGATTGCACGCCGAACGAGCTGAAGGCGCCGTTGTTGTGCAGCACGATGAGCGCCGTTTCAGGACGGTCCTGCGTCACCTTGCGCGCCGCGGCCACCCTGGCGTCGAGCTCCTGCGCCTTCTGGCTGGCGATATCTTCCTTGCCGAAGATGCGTCCCAGGGTCAGCAAGTGTTCCTTGACCACGTCGATGTGCTTGCTCTGGCTATTCTTGAAGTCCACGTCGAAATGCACGGTGGGGGCGATCTGGCTCAGCTCCTTGTAATGGTTGGCCTGGATCGAGGTCATCAGCACCAGATCGGGCTTGAGCGCGTGGATGTGTTCCAGGTTCGGCTGCACGATGGCGCCCAGGTCGCGGATGCCCGCGTCGTCCTTGTAGCGCGTGAGGAAATGCGGCACGTAATCCTTCACCATGCCGGCCACGGGCACGCCCAGCTGGTCGAGGAAATCGACTTCGTTCATGTCCAGCACGGCCACCCTCTGCGGGCGCTGCGCGATCACCGTCGTGCCCAGTTTATGCACGATGGTGATGGGAGAGTATGCCTGCTGTGACGCCGTGGCGGCAGGCGCCGGCGCCACTGTGGGCGCCTTGTCGCTGCAGCCCGCCAGGGCGGCCGTGGCGGCGAGCAGCACGGCCAGCGCGCAGAAAGGTTGGTTCCAGATCATCTCAAGCTCCTGTGGGGGTAAAGTAATTGCAGACGCAGCCGCGCGCATTGCGCACGATGTCGAAATCGATGTCGTACAGCGCGCGCAGGCGCGCTTCAGTGACGACCTCGTGCGCAGGTCCACTGAAGCGCACGGCGCCGTCCTGCATGGCGACGATGTGGTCCGAATAATTGGCGGCGAAATTGATGTCGTGAATCACCAGGATCACGGTGCGGCCCTGTTCGTCGCACAGGCGGCGCAACGCGCGCATGATCTGCACGGCGTGTTTCATGTCGAGGTTATTGAGCGGCTCGTCGAGCAGCAGGATGTCCGTCTGCTGGGCAATCGTCATGGCCAGGAAGGCCATCTGGCGCTGGCCGCCGCTCAGCTCATCGACATACGCCAGGCGCAGATGGTCCAGCGACAAGAAGGCGATGGCGTCATCGATGGCTTGCCGGTCCTGGGGCGTCAGGGTCCCCCGGCTGTAGGGGAAGCGGCCGAAGGCGACCAGCTCTTCCACCGTCAGGCGCAAATGAAAATCGGGCGCCTGGCGCAGCGTGGCCACTTGCCGCGCATAGTCCTTGACCTTGATGTGCGCGATGCTGCGCCCGCCCACCGTGATGTCGCCGCCGCCCGGCTCCAGCAGGCGCGCGATGAGCATCAGCAAGGTGGTCTTGCCGGCGCCGTTCGGGCCGATCAGGGACGTCACTTTGCCCTTGGGAAACTGCGCGCTGACGTTGGCCAGCACGCGCCTGGCGCCATAGCTTTTTTCGATCTGGTTGACGTGAATCATGCGGTGCCCCGGGTACGGACCATGAGGGCGAGAAAATACGCGCCGCACACCAGGTTGACAAGGATGCCAACCGTGGTCCGGTAATTGAAAACGTGTTCGACCAGCAACTGGGCGACGAGGAAGATGGCAATGGCGATGGCGCAGCCCAGCGGCAAGGTGACGCGGTGGCGCCCCGTGCGGGCCAGGGCATAGGTCGTGTTCGCCACAAAGATGCCCATGAAAGCCGTGGGCCCCAGCAGGCTGGTCGACACGGCCACCAGCACGGCGATCAGCGCCAGCTGCAGCTGCACCATGCGCCGGTAGTCGACGCCCAGCGACATGGCCTGTTCGCGTCCCAGCGCCAGCACGTCGAGCGCCGGCAAGGTTTTCACGATGGCCACGCAGGCCGCGCCCGCCAGCAGGGCCGAATACAGCAACTGTTCGGGCTGCGCCTTGTTGAACGAAGCCTGGCTGAAGCCCTGCAAAATCGCAAATTCACCGGGGCTGATGCGCAGCTGGATGAACTGGGTAAACGTGCCGATCACCATCGTCAGCACAAAGCCCAGCAGCAGCAGGAAATACACATTGTTCCTGCCATCCTTGAACAGCCAATAATGGATGGCCCAGGAATACGCCAGCATCAGCGCGATCGACAAGACAAAATTGCCGTTCTGCCCCAGCAAGACCAGGCTGTGCATGCCCATCACGAGGATCAGCAGCGACTGCAGCAGCAGGTACACGGCTTCATAGCCCATGACGGCCGGCGTCAGGATGCGGTTGCCGGCGATGGTCTGGAACACGATGGACGAGACGGCCACGCAGACGCCGCCGATGGCAATGGCGGCCAGGCGCGACAAGCGCTTGGGGATGATGTAATCAAGATCCAGGTTCGCGCCGATGAGGAGGAAAGCCACCGCCAAGACAAGCACGGCCAGCCACAACGTGCGCTGACGGACCAGGCGCCTCATCGCCGCCCCCGGACGATCAGGAAGAGAAACAGCACGCCGCCCACGCCGCCCGCCGTCAGGCCGATGGGCACTTCGAACGGATAGATCAGCAAGCGCCCGGCGATGTCGCAGGCGAGCAGCAGCGAGGCGCCGCACAGGGCGACGATGGGCAGGGTGCGGCCCAGGTTATCGCCATGGCGCAGCGCCACCAGGTTCGGGATGGCAAGGCCGACAAACGGGATCGCCCCCACCGTGATCACCGTGGCCGCCACCGTGACGGCCACCAGCATCAGGCCCAGCGCCACCGTGCCCGCATAGTTCAAGCCCAGGCTGGCAGCCAGGCCCTCGCCCATGCCCAGCACGGTAAAGCGCTGCGCGTACAGATACGTGAAGGCCACGATGGGCAGGATCAGATAAATGATTTCATAGTTGCCCTGCACGATGCGGGAAAAATCGCCCAGCAGCCAGCCCTGCATGCTTTGCAGGATGTTGTTGCGGTAGGCATAGAACTCGGCCACGGCGCTCAGCACGCCGCCATACACGAGGCCGATCACGGGCACCAAAATAGTGTTCTTGAAGCGGATGCGGCGGATCAAAGCCACGTACACGACGCTGGCGGCGAAGCAGAAGGCCAGCGCGAACGCCATCTTGCCCGCCGTGCCCGCTGCAGGCGCCATCGTCAGGGAGACGAGGATGCCCAGCTTGGCCGCGTCGAGGCCGCCCGAGGTGGCCGGCTCGACGAATTTATTGCGCACGATGTGCTGCAGGATGACGCCGCAGACGGACAGCCCCACGCCCGTCAGCACCAGCGCCGCCAGGCGCGGCAGCCGGCTTGCCGTCAGGGTCAGCCAGGCATCGGCAGACTGCGCGGCGGACTGCGTGCCGGCAGACAACGTTGGCGACAGCAGCTGTGCCCACTCCATCTGCCTGGCGCCCACCAGCAGCGAAGCGACGCACAACAGCAAGAAGACGAATAACAGACGCGCGCGTGTCAAACGCCCGGCTCCATGCCCGCCTGGCGGACGGGCGCGGCGATGCGCCAGCCCTTGGCCGCCTGGCGCTGGGCCAGGAAATGCGCATACAGGCCAGCCTGCGCGCGCAAGGCGGCAGGCGCGCCCTGCTCGCGGATCGTGCCGCCATCGAGCACGACGATCTGGTCGGCCATGGCCACCGTCGACAACTGGTGCGCGATGACGATCACCGTGCGCTTGCCGCGCAGCCGCGCCAGCGCGTCGGCGATGGCTGCCTGGTTTTCCGCGTCGAGCGCGGCGGTGGCTTCGTCGACCAGCAAAATCGGCGCATCCTTGACCAGCGCGCGGGCGATCGCAATGCGCTGGCGCTCGCCGCCGGACAGGCGCGCGCCGCCCTCGCCCACGGGCGTGGCCAGCCCCAGCGGCAAACGGGCGATGATCTCGGCCACGCCTGCCTGGCGCGCCGCTTCCAGCAGCTGCGCATCGGTGGCGTCCGGCTTGCCGATGCGGATGTTGTCGGCGATGCTGCCCTGGAACAGATAGCTGTCCTGGAAAATCTGGCTGATCTGGCCGGCCAATTGCTCGCTGGACATGTCACGCACATCGACGCCGCCCACCCGCACCGTGCCTTCGCTGGCGTCAAAAAAGCGGGCAACCAGGCGTACCAGGGTCGTCTTGCCGGAGCCGGAGGCGCCGATCAGCGCCGTCATGCTGCCCGGCGCGCAGTGCAGGTTCATGTCCGTCAATACGTCGGGCTGGTCTTGCGCGTAGCGGAAAGCCACGCCGCGCAACTCCACGGAACCATCGCGGGGGGCGCGCGGCACTGCCGCTTCCGGCAAGGGCTGCACGGCGAAAATCTCGCGCGCCGCATCGAGCGGGCCGCGCGCGCCGCGCAGCACTTCGCCATAGCTGGCCACTTCCTGCAGCGGGTCGACAAAGCGCACCATCAGCAGCAGCGCCACGATGACGGCGATGGCGTCCGTCGCGCCGGCTGCCCCGCCCGGCAGACTGGCGAGCCACAGCGCGGCGGCGGCCAGCAAGGCGGCAAAGATGGCTTGCACGGTCCAGGCATTGAGCACGGACGCCAGCGCGGACAGGTAGATCAGGCGCGTGCCGGCATGGCGCTGCGCGTCGATGGCGTGGCGCAGGAAACGCGTGCCGCCGTCGGCGTCGCCACCGAAGGCGCGCAACACGGATTGCGCTTGCGCAAACTCCACCAGGCGCTGGCTGGTCTGGGCGAAGTGGTGGTGGTAGGCGTCGTCGGCGCGCTGGCCCAGGTGCGCCGTCAGCCACATGGCGCCGCCCAGCAGGGGCAGCGCCAGCAGCGCGACGAGGCCCAGCTGCCAATGCAGCGCGAACAGTGCGGCGACCATCACCAAAGGCGTGACGGCGCCGCAGATCACGGGGGTGAGCACGTGGGCCGGCAGCTGCGCCACGTTCATCATGCCCTGCGTAATGACATGGCCCAGCTTTGCCGTGTTGTCCGGCGTAAACCAGCCGACGGGCAGGCGCGCCACATGGTCGCCGAGGCGCTGGCGCGCGCCCTGCAAGACCGTCACGCCCACGCGCACGCCCGCTTTTTCCACCTGGCGCCGCCAGGCCCAGCAGGCGACCAGGCCGGCCAGCAGCACGCCCAGCCACAGGCTCGCGCCGCCCACGTCGCCAGCCAGCAAGCGGCCCAGGGCCAGCACCAGCGCCGTGATCGTCAGGCCGCTGAGCACGCCATACGCGAGCGCCATGGCACAGTAGCGGCGGAACACGGGCGCGTCATCGCCCAGCAAGCGAATGAATGTCTTCAGCATGGGGACTCCATTTCCGTCTGGGTTTCCTGATAGCCGCCCAGCGCCCACAGGCGCGCATAGCGGCCCTTGTCGGCCAGCAGCGCGGCATGCGTGCCCTGCTCGACGATGGCGCCGCGCTCGACCACGACGATGTGGTCGGCATGCATGATGGTGTCGAGCCGGTGGGCCACCACCAGCAAGGTGCGGCCCCGGGCAAAGCGCGACAGGGCGTCCTGGATCGCCACTTCGTTTTCCGCATCGGCCGCCGCCGTCGCTTCATCGAGGACCAGCACGGATGGGTCGAGCAGCACGGCGCGCGCGATGCTCACGCGCTGTCGTTCGCCGCCGGACAATTGCGCATCCTCGCCCACCACGGAATCGTAGCCGCGCGGCAAGGCCAGGATGCGCTCATGGATGTTCGCCAGGCGCGCCGCCTGTTCCACCTCGTGCATGCTGGCCGATGGCCGCCCCAGCGCGATGTTCTCGCGCACGCTGGCGTGGATCAGGCGCACTTCCTGCAGCACGAAGCCGATGCGCCGGTACAGCTCGGACGTGGCGATGTGCCGCAAGTCCACGCCGCCCAGGGTGATGCGGCCTTGCGTGGGATCGAAAAAGCGCAGCAGCAGGCGCGCCAGGGTCGACTTGCCGGAGCCGGACGCGCCGACGATGGCCGTCACCGTGCCTGGCGCCAGGGTCAAGCTGATGTCCGACAGCACCTTGTTCTGGCCATCGTAGGCATAGCCCACGCCTTCCAGGCGGATTTCTGTGCCAGTTGGCAATTGCTGCTGCGGCGGCGCCGGCTGCGCCAGCACGGGCGTATCGAGCAAGGCTTGCACGCGCTGGGCAGCCCCGGCCGCGTTGTTCAGGTCATGCGTGAGGTAGTGCAGCAGCAGCATGGGCGCGGAAATACCGGGCGCCACGAGGGCGAACGGCAGGATATCGATGGGCGCCATCCAGTCCAGGGCCACGAAGGCCGTGCCGGCGAGCACCACCACGCCCAGCACGGCGACGGGCGCGATCAGCGCATTCGCATTCGCCATCGAGCCGACCAGGGGGCGCGTAAACGCGGCGAACGCATCGGCAAACGCATCGACGGCGGCGCGGTAGCTGCCATGCGCGCGGCCCGTGGCGCCAAACGCCTTGACCACGGGAATGCCGTTGACGAATTCCACCACCGCATGGTTGATGCGCCCCATGCCGGCGACGAATTGCTCCATGTTGCCGCCGCTGGCCTGCATGGCGCGGCCGAAGAACAGGAAGAAGCCGGGAAAGGGCAGGATGGCGATCACGGCCATGCGCCAGTCCATGGTGAACAGATAGATGACGGAAATGGTGATGGCGCCCACGGCGCGCCCCGTCGTCGTGTAGAAGTGGGCCGTGAGACTGTGCAGGGTATGGATGTCGTCCTGCATCGCCTGCTTGACCTCGCCCGAGGCGCGGCTGGTGAACCAGCCCAGCGGCACCTGCCCCAGGCGCTGCATGGCTTGCAGGCGCAATTGGTGGGTGATGCGGTTGTCGGCCAGGTGCGCGGCCAGCTCGCCCAGCGACAGCAGCGCCATGCCGGCAAACAGGCAGGCGACGCTGGCGGCGATGGTCGTCCAGATGCCAGGCTGCGCCTGCGCAGCGGCTGGGTCCAGGGCGATGCTGGCGATGTGCGCGATGCCGGCCAGCGGCACCAGGGTCAGCATGGACCCCGTCGCGGCGAGCACGGCGGCGAAGATCAGGCGTGCGCGGATGGGACGCAGTATCCGGCTGATCGGACCGGCTTGCCTGCTGGGGCTACTCATGGGAGAAACGGAAAAAAACGTGCATGGGGTCAATGGATAAAGGTGGCTCTCACCCTATATCCCGAACGAGAATGCGAAACCCTCAATCCTGCCTGCGGAAAATTTTCAGCGGCGTCTCAAGATGCGGCCTGGACGGTCACCCAGTAGCGCGTGCGCGCCAGGATGTGCACGGGCAAGGCCAGCGCCAGGTTGTGCAGCGCGCGGTCCGTGTCGCGCAGCGAGAACACGCCGTTGACCTTCAGGCTGGCCACGGCCGGGTCGCAGCGCAGCAGGCCGGGACGGTAGCGGGCCAGTTCCGCGAGCAAGTCATCGAGGCGCATGTTATCGGCCACCAGCACGCCTTTCGTCCAGGCCGCCGCGCTGGCCGGCACGGGGGCGGCGGACTGCACGATGTCCGCCGAGAAGATGGCACTGTAGCCCGTGGCGACGCCCACGGCGCGGTCAGGCGCATGCGCCAGGCGTATCTCGACGGCGCCGTCGAAGACGGCCACGCGCGACGTGTGTTCGTCTTGCCGTACAGTAAAGCGCGTGCCCAGGGCCTGTATGGTGCCGTGGCGGCTTTGCACGCGGAAAGGCCGCTGGGCCGGATCGGGATCGCGCGCCGTAGTCACGAGGATTTCGCCGGCCCGCAAGACCAGCAGGCGCTCGCGGGCATCAAAGCGCACGTCGATGGCGGAAGCGGAAGCAAGCACCACGCGCGTGCCATCAGGCAAGAGCATGTCGCGGATCTCGCCCGTGGCCGTGCCGTGCCCGGCCGTCGCCACTTGCCAGGTGTCCGAGTTGCGCAGCGCATACAGCGCGCCGCCCAGCGGCAGAATCAATCCCAGCAGCTTCAAGGCGCGGCGGCGATTCAGGTAGGCGGCGGGCGCCGGTTCGCGCAGCGCGTGCCGGGCCGCATCGCGCGGCACGCTGTGCAGTTTGCCTTCGAACGCATGCAGGCGCTGCCAGGCGAGGTCATGGTGCGGGTGTTCGGCGCGCCAGCGGGCGCAGGCAGCCTGGTCGTCCTCGCTGGCATCATCGGACCACAGGCGCGCCATCCATTCGGCCGCCCGCCGCACGATGGCCGGCGCGATGACCGGCTCGGCGCTGTTCTCCGGCTGGCGCAGTTCAGCCTCCCGTGCCGTGCAAGGCCTGGTAGCAGGCCAGCAAGCCGGCGGCGATGTATTTTTCGACGGACGAGACGGAAACGTCCAGTTCCGCGGCGATGTCGCGGTAGCTCATGCCGTCGAGTTTGCACAGCAGCAAGGCCTTGCGCGCCTTGGCTGGCAGCTTGTGCAGCACGGCGTCGATTTCCGCCAGCGCCTCGACCACCAGCGCGCGCTCTTCCTCGGACGGCGCCAGCGCTTCGGGTACCAGGGCCAGCACTTCCAGGTAAGCCGCCTCGATCTGGCGGCGGCGGTACAGGTCGATGACCATGCCGTTGGCGATCTGCGTCAGGTGGCGCCGCGACTCGCCGGCCGGCGGCAAGCGCCCCGTCTTCAGCAGGTGCACATAGACATCATGCGCCAGGTCGGCCGCATCGCAGGCATTGCCCAGCTTGCGGCGCAGCAAGCCCCGCAGCCAGCCATGGTGGTCGGTGTACAGACTGCTGACTTGCTGCTGAAGCGCTAACTCGGCGGTGCTCACGATACCTTCCTGTGGTCGATGGCCAGCAAGAAGCGGCGCATGCATATAAATGAGAATTATTCTCATCATACAGGAGAAAACCGGACGGCCGCAACCCTAGTACCGCACACGGCGGGCGTGGTCCGGCCGGCCACGCCTGGCAAGCGGGCAATAAAAAACCCTGCAAATCAATGACTTGCAGGGTGTTCTCAGCGCCCCGCGCCAGCGCGTGGGGGCAGCGTAGGCAATAGCGGTGTTGTTTAGACGTTGAACAGGAAGTTCAGCACGTCGCCATCCTTGACGACGTATTCCTTGCCTTCGGCGCGCATCTTGCCCGCTTCCTTGGCGCCCGCTTCGCCCTTGTAGGTGATGAAGTCTTCATAGGCGATGGTTTGCGCGCGGATGAAGCCGCGTTCGAAGTCGGTGTGGATCACGCCTGCCGCTTGCGGTGCCGTGGCGCCCACGGGGATGGTCCAGGCGCGCACTTCCTTCACGCCAGCCGTGAAGTAGGTTTGCAGGCCCAGCAGCTTGTAGCCGGCGCGGATCAGACGGTCCAGGCCTGGCTCTTCCATGCCCATGTCGGCCAGGAAAGCGCCCTTGTCGGCATCGTCCAGGTCGGCGATTTCCGCTTCCAGCGCGGCGCAGATGGCGACGATCGGGGCGTTCTGCGATTTCGCGTATTCCGTCAGCTGGTCCAGCAGCGGGTTATTGGTAAAGCCCGTGTCCGACACGTTGGCAACGAACATGGCCGGCTTGGCCGTGATCAGGCACAAAGGCTTGATCAGTTCCATTTCGTCGGCGTCCAGGCCCATGGCGCGCACCGGTTTCGCATCGTTCAGGTAAGGCATCATGCGTTCCATGATGGCCAGCAGCTTGGCCGCATCCTTGTCGCCCGAGCGGGCTTTCTTGCTTTCGCGGTGGATGGCTTTTTCCACGGTGCCCATGTCGGCCAGCGCCAGTTCGGTCTGGATGACTTCGATATCGTCGAGCGGATTGATCTTGCCGGCCACGTGGATGACGTTGTCATCCTCGAAGCAGCGCACGACGTTGACGATGGCGTCCGTTTCGCGGATGTGCGACAGGAACTGGTTGCCCAGGCCCTCGCCCTTCGATGCACCGGCCACCAGGCCGGCGATGTCGACGAATTCCACGATGGCGTTGACCATGCGCTCCGGCTTGACGATGGCGGCCAGCGCATCCATGCGCGGGTCCGGCACTTCGACGACGCCGACGTTCGGCTCGATGGTGCAGAACGGATAGTTTTCAGCCGGGATGCCGGCTTTCGTCAGTGCATTGAACAGGGTGGACTTGCCGACGTTCGGCAAGCCGACGATACCGCATTGGAGACTCATGGAAAACCTTTAATAATCAAAGCACATGGCGCCGCCAATCGGCGTGCTTGCGATGCTGTTAGGGAAAACGCGGCGATTGCGCATCGTTTTCCGGGAGATAGTGCGTGTGCCGCAGTTCAAGGGTCAATTGTACCCCTGTCACGCGCGCTTCAAAAGCCCAGGATGGGCAAGTTGCGCCAAAACACGCGCATCGTGCGGCCATCAAGCCGTATGCAGTTTCATCGTCGCCGCCTCGAACTTGCCCTCGACGATCAGCGGCATGACTTGCAGCGACTTGTCGATCGCCTGCTCGATCAGTTCCTGGTCTTCGCGGCGCGGGCGGTGCAGCACGAAATCGGCCACTTGTTGCTGCAGGCTCAGGGTGCGCGGGTGGCCGATGCCCAGGCGCAAGCGCCAGTAATCCTGCGTGCCCAGGGCGGCCGTGATGTCCTTCAAGCCATTGTGGCCACCGGCCGAGCCGCCCTTCTTCAGGCGCGCGATGCCGGGCATCAGATCGAGTTCGTCGTGCACCACCAGCACTTCATCGGCGGCGATCTTGAAGAAGCGCGCCAGCGCGCCCACGGACTGGCCCGAACGGTTCATGAAGGTCAGCGGTTCGAGCAGCCAGACTTCCTTGCCGCCGATCGACGTTTTCGCCAGCATGGCGTTATAGCGCGAGTCGCGCTGCAGGCGCGTGCCCGGCAAGCTGTTGGCAAGATTGTCCACCAGCCAGAAGCCGGCATTGTGGCGGGTTTGTTCGTATTCGGGTCCCGGGTTGCCGAGGCCGACGATCAGGCGTATGGGCATGGCTGTGTCTGCAATGTAAAAGAAAGCATTATCGGTGAAAACAGGCGGAAAAAAACCCGCGCGGCGAACCTGGCGGGTTTTTCCTTGCGTTTACCGCATTGCTGCGGCGGCAAAATTACTTCTTGTCGGCTTCAGCAGCAGCGGCTTCGGCTTCAGCAGCAACGTGGCCAGCTGGTACCGATGCGGTAGCGATGGTCAGGTTGGCGCCGTGGGTGACAGCGGTCACGCCAGCTGGCAACACCAGATCGCCTACGTGCAGCGAGTGACCGACGTCGATGTTCGACAGGTCAACGTTGATGAATTCTGGCAGTTGGCCTGGCAGGCACGAAACTTCGATTTCGTTGGCGACGTGGCTGATGGTCGCGCCGTGCAGTTTGACTGCCGGGGAAACGTCAGCGTTTACGAAGTGCAGTGCCACTTTCACGTGGATAGCTTGCTTAGCGTCAACGCGCTGGAAGTCAGCGTGCAGGACCAGCTGTTTGTATGCGTGGACTTGGAAGTCGCGCAGCAGAACTTGCTGGGAAACGCCGTCGATTTCCAGGTCCAGGATGGACGAGTGGAAAACTTCTTTTTTCAGCGCGTGGTACAGGGCGTTGTGATCCAGCGAGATCAGCACCGGGGCTTCAGCGCCACCGTAAACGATACCAGGGGTTTGGCCGGAAGTGCGCAGGCGGCGGCTCGCTCCGGAACCTTGCAATTCGCGTTTGAATGCGATAACTTTCATGTGATACTCCAAGAAGAACAAGGCTTGCGCCTTGTGTTATGAAGATTCCCGCGACCAGGAATCCTCGAAAATGGGGTGCAAAACACCCCGAAAATAAAACACTGCGGCGCAACAGGCAAAAAGCCGGTCGCGCCGCAGGCATGACGTCTGTTACTGCTGATCGTATCAGTCGATGAACAGCGAGATGACGGAGTCACCCTTGATGATGCGCTTGAACGTCTCGGCCAGCAGCGGCGCGCACGTCAATTGACGGATCTTGCCGCAGGCCAGGGCCGCTTCGGACAGGGGAATCGTGTCGGTCACGACCAGCTCATCGAGTGGCGAGGCCGAAATACGGTCGATCGCCGGGCCGGACAGCACCGCGTGCGTGCAATACGCCACGACTTTTTTCGCGCCGCGTTCCTTGAGCACTTCGGCAGCCTTGGTCAGGGTGCCTGCCGTATCGACCATGTCATCCATGATCACGCAGTTGCGGCCTTCGACTTCGCCGATGATGTTCATCACTTCGGACACGTTCGCCTTTGGACGGCGCTTGTCGATGATGGCCAGGTCGCAGCCCAGGCGTTTTGCCAGGGCGCGCGCACGCACCACACCGCCGACGTCCGGCGATACCACCAGCAGGTCCTGGTAGTTTTTCTTTTGCAGGTCGCCCAGCAAGATTGGCGAAGCGTAGATATTGTCGACTGGGATATCGAAGAAACCTTGAATCTGGTCAGCGTGCAAGTCCATGATCAGGACGCGCTCGACGCCGGCTTCTTCCAGCATGTTCGCCACCACCTTGGCCGAAATCGCCACACGCGCGGAGCGGGGACGACGGTCTTGGCGGGCATAGCCGAAGTAAGGAATCGCGGCGGTGATGCGGCCAGCGGAAGCACGTTTCAAGGCATCAACCATCAGCATGATTTCCATCAGGCTGTCGTTGGTTGGAGCACAGGTGGATTGCAAAACAAAAACATCCTTGCCGCGCACGTTTTCGTTAATCTCGACCATTACTTCGCCGTCGGAGAATTTCGAAACGTTTGCTTTACCGAGAGGGATGCCGAGGTTTTTTGCGACCCCCTCTGCCAACGCTGGATTCGCGTTGCCGGTAAAAACCATCAGGTTTTCGTAAGCCATGGGAGTCCCAAGAGGTGATATAGAAGTCTTGAAAAGCACTAACCGGGCATAGGCCCGGTCAGTCACTGTTTAGAATATGCCGCGTGGCGACCTATCTGCTTTTTCCCGTACTGGACGCCAACTTCGCATCGACAGACTACGGTGAAATGGTGGCAGGGGAAGAAGGATTCGAACCTTCGCATGCTGGAATCAAAATCCAGTGCCTTAACCAGCTTGGCGATTCCCCTACGTTACTGACTGCTTGCCGTCATGTTGGCCAGTATTATACCGACTATTTGACGCTAAGCAAAATCTTTTTTTGCGGCTTACTTTTCATCACAACATCGTGAGCATCGGATGGCGACTCAGCGCTTTTGCCTTCCAGGCGACCCAGACTGGTGGCACATTGCTGAGCACCGCATCCGCTTCTTCCCTGCTGCCAAACGCACTGAATACACAAGCACCGGAACCAGTCATCCTGGCCTCACCGTAAGCACCCAGCCATTCTACCGCATCTGCTACCGGCTTGAAAAGACTGCATGCCACTTGCTGTAAATCATTTTTTCCAAACCCGCCCGCATCGTTTCCGTTTGCGAGGTACCTGGAAAAGTCCGCTATTGTGACGGGTTCGGTATTCCTCGTCAAGCCTTCCGCGCAAAAAATTGCAGCGGTGGGCACCTGCACGCCCGGCTCGATCACCACATACCAGCAGTCGGGCGTGGCGACGGGCTGCAAGGCTTCGCCCACGCCTTCGGCAAAGGCATTTTCGCCGAAGATGAAGAACGGTATATCAGCCCCCAGCGGCAGGCCCAGCGCCATCAATTCCTCGCGGCTCAAGCCCGCCTGCCACAGCCGGTTCAGCGCCATCAGCGCCGTGGCCGCATCGGACGAGCCGCCACCGAGGCCGCCGCCCATGGGCAGCACCTTGTCGATGGCGATATCGACGCCGCGCGGCAAGGCGCCCGTGCGGCGCAGCACTTCCGCCTGCAGCAGCTTCGCGGCGCGGATGATCAGGTCCTGCGCTTCCGGCACGCCGGCCAGTTCCGTCACGCGGCGAAGGGCCGTGTCGTCGCGCAGCGCGAAATGCAAGGTATCGCCATGGTCCAGCAACTGGAACACCGTCTGCAGCAGATGATAGCCATCGGCGCGGCGGCCGTTGACGTGCAAAAAGAGATTCAGCTTGGCCGGCGCCGGGCAGTTGTTCAAGGTCGTCAGTGTCATGGTGCGGATGCAGGTGCGGATGGGGCGGGATCGAGCACGATGCGCAGCGACACGGCATCGCTCTGCGCGCTCGTATTGCGTTCGGCATCGATACGCCGCGGTTGGGGCAAGGCGCCCGGTGTATTGTCAGCAGCATCTTGCCACGACACATAGCGCAAGCGCCAGCCATCCCTGGTGGTGACGCTGTCGTTGGCGGGCGAGGCAACGAAACGCTTGCCATCGGCGCCCACCGCATAGCCCTGCAGCCAGTCGCGCAAGCCCGACACGGGCAGGGACCAGCCCAGCAGCTGCGCGCTCAGCGCATCGACATCGGGCGCGCTGCGCGGCGCCTGGCCGCTCTGCATCAGCACGGCCTCGTGCGGCGTGACGGCGATCGTCGCCAGGGTGCTGCCAACGGGGGAAAACAGGGTCACGTCCGTGCGCTGCGCCGTCTGCTGCCAGTTGAAATTGACGGTGGCCGATTCCGGCTTGTCATTCTTCTGGTACACCACGTTCAGGCGGCCCGTCAGTTCCACCTGTTCGCGGTAGGGGGCGACGGCCTGCGCCGACGGCGAGGAGCCGGACGAGAACGGGGAAGGCAGGGTCGAGCAGGCCGAGAGGGCCAGGCAGACGAGCGTGAGGGGGAGAAGTTTTTTTGGCATGGGCACAAGTAAAAACCAGCGCCACGGCGCTGGTTTTGCAGTTTAGTTAGTTAATCAACGCTACCTGGCAATTCAATCACAAACTGACATTCAGGCGCGCCAGGGTACTTTTCAGCGCATCGTTTTTCGGATCCTTGCCCTGCGCTTCGCGCCACAGCTTCTGCGCTTCATCCTTGTCGCCCTTCTGCCACAGCACTTCGCCCAGGTGGACGGCGATTTCCGGATCGCTGCGCACGGCATAGGCGCGGCGCAGCGCCGTTTCGGCGGCGGCCAGGTTGCCCATGCGGAACTGCACCCAGCCCATGCTGTCCATGATGAACGGGTCGCCAGGCGCCATCTGCAGCGCCTTCTCGATCAGCGCATACGCTTCCTGCAGGCGGATGCCCCGTTCCGCCAGCGAATAGCCGAGCGCGTTGTACGCATGCTGGTTGTCGGGCGCCAGCGCCATCACGCGGCGCAGGCTCGCCTCCATCAGCTCCATCTTGTCCAGGCGCTCGGCCAGCAGCGCGTAGTCGTACAGCAGCTCCGGGTTGTCGGGGAAGCGCAGCAAGGCGTTTTCCAGCACCGTGTAGGCGCTTTGCAGGTAGCCGGCATCGCGCAGGAATTGCGCGTCGACCAGCAGCACCTGCGCCTGGTTTGCCGGATCGTCCGTTTCGATTTCCGTCAGCGCCTTGCGCGCCGCATCGAGATTGCCGCCACGGGCGATCAGCTGGGCACGGCGCAGGCGCGCATCGAAATAGCCTGCCGAAGCGCTGTTGTCGACCTTGTCCAGCCAGGCGATGGCACCGGCCATGTCGCCACGCGTCTCGGCGATTTGCGACAGGATCATCAGGGCCTTGTACGGATCACGCGCGTCGCCCGGGGATTTTTCCAGCACGGCCAGGAAGCGCTTGAAGTACTGCTCCGCGCCCTTGGTGTCTTCCAGTTGCAGCGCCACGATGCCGAGTGCATACAGGCCGCCCACGTTATCGGGCTGGCTTTTCAGCAGCAGCAGGAATTGATCACGCGCCGCTTCCAGCTGTTTTTGTTCCACCAGCAACCGGGCATACGCGCCGCGCACTTCGACGGCATCGGGATTCTTTTGCAGGAAAGTGGCCAGCACCTTGCCCGCCGCCTCGGTCTCGCCCGTCACCTGGGCCAGGGTCAGCGCGGCCAACTCGGAGTTCGGCTTGATGGCCAGCGCCTTGTTCGCTTCGCCGATGGCGCGCTCGCGCTCGCCCAGCGACAGGGCGCCCTGCGCCAGCACCAGGTGCGCTTCGAACATGTCCAGGTAAGGCTCGACCAGGCGCGTGAGCATGGCGTACGCATACAGCTTGTCATTGGCGCGCGAGAGGATCTGCTGCATCTGGAACAGGGCCACGCCGCGTGCACCCGGCGGCGCATTGGCCAGGCGTTCGGCGAAAATCGGTTCCGCTTCCTCGATCTTGTCCGTCAGGACGACGAAGCCGAGGAAAAACTGCGTCGCCTCGTCGGACTCGGGCGCCAGGTCGCGCCACAGGCGGATGGCGGCCAGCGCCTCGCCGCCCTGCTTGGCCGCCAGGGCCATTTCGGAGGCGCGGCGCGCCAGGCGCGGATCGCGCGTCTGCTGCGCCGCCATCATCATGGTGACGTACGGCCCCTGCCACTGGCCGCTCTTGAATTCCATCTCCGCCTTGGTCAGCTTGTACAGCAGGTCGCTGCTCAACTCGACCTTGGGCAGCTTTTCGCCCTTGGCGTCGTCGCCGGACTCGGTGCCCGGCACTGGCTGCGCCGTGGCCGCGGCAGGGCTGGCTACCCCATCGGCAGGGGCGGCAGGCGTCTGCGCCATGGCATGCGTAGCCATCAGGGCGGACAAGGTTACAATGGCGAAAGCGTTTTTCAAAGGCTGATCCTGGCTAAACGGCAAAGTTTGATTCTACGCCCAACGCGACTATCGCGTACTTCACGTATGTAACGAAATATATACGTCGTGGCGCCATAGCGTGTCCGGGCCAGCCATCCGCCGGCGCGCCGCCTGTTTTTTTACCCGCTGTTCACACGTTCGAGCCCTATGCCAGAATTGCCAGAAGTCGAAGTCACACGGCGCGGTGTCGCGCCCCACATCGAAGGGCGCGCCGTGCGCTCCGTCGTGCTGCGCCGCGACGGCCTGCGCTGGCCCTTCCCCCCTGCCCTGGGCGAACAGTTGTCCGGCGAAACCATCGGCCTGACGGGACGGCGCGGCAAATACCTGCTGATCCACTTCCGCCATGGCACCCTGATCATCCACCTGGGCATGTCCGGCCATTTGCGCGTGCTGCCACCGGGGACGGAGGCGCAAAAGCACGACCATGTCGACCTGCTCGTGGAAGACGCCGACGGCACCCAGCAGGTGCTGCGCATGACGGACCCGCGCCGCTTCGGCGCCGTGCTGTGGCACGACGAGGCCGACGGCCCGCTCGACAGCCATGTGCTGCTGCGCGGCCTGGGCACGGAACCGCTGGAAGGCGGCTTCACTGGCCAGCTGCTGTTCGAGAAAACGCGCAACAAGAACACCAACATCAAGCAGGTGCTGATGGCGGGCGACATCGTCGTCGGCGTGGGCAATATCTATTGTTCCGAAAGCCTGTTCCGCGCGGGGATCAATCCGAAGACGCCGGCCCGGCGCATCGGCCTGGCGCGCTATGAAAAACTGGCGCAGGCCATCCGCGACGTGCTGGCCGAAGCCATCGTGCAGGGAGGCAGCACGCTGCGCGACTTCATCGGCGTAAACGGCCAGTCCGGCTATTTCCAGCAGACGTATTTCACGTATAACCGCGCGGGCAAGCCATGCCGCGTGTGCGGCGCGCCGATCCGGCAAATCGTGCAGGGACAGCGTTCCACGTTTTACTGCGTGCATTGCCAGAAATAGCGGTCAAAGAGCAGGACACTCGCAAAGGGAGCCAGATGGTCAGGGACTTGGAACAATACAGCGCATGGCGCCAGGATGTGCTGGCGGCCTTGCAGGCTTACCGGCAAGCCGCCAGCGCGGCGGGCCTGGTCGACGGCGCCTCCGCGCTGCGCCTGGCGCGCTGCGCCTCCCGCCTGGCCGACGACCGTCTATCGGTTGCCTTCGTGGCGGAATTTTCGCGCGGCAAATCCGAGCTGATCAACGCCATCTTCTTTGCCGACTACGGCCAGCGCATCCTGCCTTCCGGCGCGGGCCGCACCACCATGTGCCCCACCGAGCTGCTGCACGACGCGGCCTGGCCGCCGTCCATCCGCCTGCTGCCCATCGAGACGCGCGCGCAGAACCTGTCGACCAGCGACTATCGCGACCTGCCCGCCGCCTGGACCGTCCTGCCGTTGAACATCGACGCGGGCGGCGACATGCAGGAAGCGCTGCGCCAGGTCAGCCTGACCAAGAAAGTCAGCCAGGAAGAAGCGGCCCGCTACGGCCTGTACGACGCCGGGGATGCGGACGCGCCTTCGATGCTGGACGACGAGGGCCAGGTGGAGATTTCCATGTGGCGCCACGCCATCATCAACTTCCCCCATCCGCTGCTGAAACAGGGCCTCGTCATCCTCGACACGCCGGGCCTGAACGCCATCGGCACGGAACCGGAACTGACCCTGAACCTGATCCCGAACGCGCACGCGGTGCTGTTCATCCTGGCCGCCGACACGGGCGTCACGCGCAGCGACATCGAAGTCTGGCGCAACCATATCGGCGCCGGCGCGGGGCGCCTGGTGGTGCTCAACAAGATCGACAGCATGTGGGATGAATTGCGCGGCGACGCCGAAGTGGCGCAAGCCATCGAACGCCAGCAGGCCAGCGTGGCGCATCTCCTGACCCTGGACGCGGGCCAGGTCTTTCCCGTCTCCGCGCAAAAGGCCCTGGTGGGCAAGATCAACCGCGACGCGGCGCTGTTGGACAAGAGCCGCCTGCAGGCGCTGGAGACGGCCCTGTTCGAGGAGCTGATCCCCGCCCGCAAGGACATCATTCGGCACCAGCTGGCATTCGACCTGGATGCCATCGCAGCGGCGCAGCAGGTGCAGGCGGCGGCGCGCGCGCGCGGCATCGCCGAACAGCTGCACGAGCTGCACAGCCTGCGCGGCAAGAACCAGAGCGTGATCGCGCACATGATGCGCCGCGTCGATATCGAGAAGAAGGAATTCGACAGCAGCCTGTTCAAGCTGCAGGCCACGCGCGCCGTGTTTACGCGCCTGTCGACGGAGCTGTACACGAGCCTGGGCATGGACATCGTGCGCGACGATATCGATGGCGTGCGCGCGGCCATGCAGCGCAGCCGCTTTTTCACGGGCCTGCGCGAGGCCGTGCGCCAGTACTTCGAACGCATCGGCCAGAACCTGGACCGCTCGGAAGGCAAGACGGCCGAGATCACGGAAATGATGAACGTGATGTACCGCAAATTCGCCTCCGAACACGGCCTGGCACTGGCCTTGCCGATGCCGTTTTCGCTGGCCCGCTACCGCCAGGAGATCGCCGACATCGAAGCCGTGTATCACAAGCAGTTCGGCACGGCGACCCTGCTGACCACCAGCCGGGTCGTGCTGATGGAAAAATTCTTCGACACCATCGCCTCGCGCGTGCGCCGCAGTTTTACCGCCGCCAATGACGACGCCAGCGCCTGGCTGAAGGTCATCATGGCGCCGCTCGAAGCGCAGATCGTCGAATACAAGGAACAGCTGAAACTGCGCTTTGCCTCGATCCAGCGCATCCACGACGCGACGGGCAGCCTGGAACAGAAAATCACCGCCTTCGAGGCCAGCCTGGCGGCGCTCGAACGCGACAAGGCGCGGCTGGCGCAATTGCTGGCCACCTTGCGCGCGGCCAGCGCCACTTAAAACACACACGCCATAACACGCTACAAGATACTGGAATCCTGCATGAAACGTCTGCTGCACCCGCTTTCGCCCGCCCCGGGCGTGGCCCCTTTTGAAGAGTATGTCGACCCGACTTTTTCCGCCACCGTCATCGCCTGGCAACAGCAGCATGGCCGCCACGCGCTGCCATGGCAAAACACGCGCGACGCCTATTTGATCTGGCTGTCCGAAATCATGCTGCAGCAGACGCAGGTGACGGCCGTCCTCGGCTACTACGCGCGCTTCCTCGAGCGCTTCCCCACCCTGCGCGACCTGGCTGGCGCGCCCGTGGAAGACGTGATGGCGCAGTGGAGCGGCCTCGGTTACTACACGCGGGCGCGCAACCTGCACAAGTGCGCGCAGCGCGTGGTGGCCGAATACGACGGCGTCTTCCCCAGCGATCCCGCCCTGCTGGCCGACCTGCCCGGCATCGGCCGCTCGACGGCGGCGGCCATCTCCGCGTTTTCCAGCGGCACGCGCGCGGCCATCATGGACGGCAACGTCAAGCGCGTCTTCGCCCGCACCTTCGGCATCGACGCCTACCCCGGCGAAAAACGGGTCGAGGAAGCCATGTGGCGCCGCGCCGAGGCGCTGCTGCCGGAGACCGGCATCGAAGCCTACACGCAGGGCCTGATGGACTTCGGCGCCACCCTGTGCACGCGCAGCAGCCCCGATTGCGGGCGCTGTCCGCTGCAGCCGCGCTGCGTGGCCTACGCCACCGGCCGCACCAAGGACCTGCCAGTGCGCAAGCCAAAGAAAACCAGCCCGGAAAAACACGCCGTCATGCTCGTCATCATCGACGACGGCCAGGTGCTGCTGGAGCAGCGCCCTGGCTCCGGCATCTGGGGCGGCCTGCTGTCGCTGCCCGAACTCGATGGCCATGTGCTGGCCGGCGAGGACCGTCCGCGCGCCATCGACCAGGAGGCGCTGGCGCGCGCCGTGGCGCCGTTCGGCGTCATCGAAACGCAGGAACAATTGCTGCCCATCGTGCACGTCTTCACGCACTACAAGCTGCACATCGTCCCCTGTCGCATCACCCTGGCACGGCGCCTGGCGCTGGCCGGGGAAGCGGCGCACGTCTGGTATGACGGCGCGAAAATCGCCGACGCGCCGCTGCCGGCGCCCATCAAGAAACTGCTGCTGGAGCTGTTCGGCGATGCACGCGCGGCGCAGCGCAGCATGTTCTAGTGCGGCGTCTTGTACTGCTCGCGCTGGCGGCGCTGTGTCTGCACGGCGCCCGCGCTGCGGATAGCCTGCCCGAGCTGCCGGAGGTGAGAATTGGCGTGCTCGCCTACAAGGGCGGCGACGCCGTGCAGCGCGACTGGTCGTACGTGACGCGCCACCTGCAGGCCAGCATCCCCGGCATCCGTTTCATCCTGGCCGACTATGACCAGGCGGGCCTGACGCGCGCCGTGCAGTCGCAAGCGATCGCCTTTGCCATCACCAGCAGCGGCCACTACGTGGCGCTCGAGCACAGCGACGGCGCCAGCCGCATCGCCACCCTGGAATCGCCGTGGACGGAGTCGCCGCGCCAGGCCATCGGCTCGGCCATCGTCGTGCGCAGCACGTCGCCCCTGCACGACCTGGCCGACCTGGCGGGCAAGAACGTGATGGCCGTGGCGCCCGACGCCTTTGGCGGCTACCAGATCGCCGCGCGCGAACTGCGCGAAGCGGGCGTCGATCCGGCCCGCGATTTTGCCAGCCTGCGCTACAGCGGTTTCCCGTCGCAGCAGATCATCGACGCCGTGCGTTCAGGGCGCATGGATGCGGGCATCGTGCGCACCTGTTTGCTCGAACAGATGGTGGCGCGGGGAGACGTGCAGGCCGACGCACTGCGCGTGATCACCACGCGCCCGATACCCGGTTTTCGCTGCGCCACGTCCTCGCGGCTGTATCCGGACTGGCCTTTCGTGGCCCTGCGCCAGACGCCGCCCGCCCTGGCCAAAAAAGTGGCGCAAGCCCTGCTGGCCATGCCGCGCAGCAGCGAGGGCTACAGCTGGACGGTGCCCAGCGATTACCAGATCGTCGATGAACTGTTCCGCGACTTGCGCATCGGTCCCTACGCCTACCTGGACAAGCTGACATTCGAGACGGCGCTGCGCCGCTACTGGGGCTGGATGCTGCTGGTGCTGGCATTGCTCGTCGCCTGGGCCGTGCACACGGTGCGCGTGGAATACCTGGTCAGCCGCCGCACGGAGCAGCTGCGCGCGGCCCAGCACCAGCAGCGCGCGCTGGAAGAACAGGCGCGCCAGCGTCAGGCCACGCTCGACCACACGGCGCGCCTGGCGATCCTGGGCGAGATGGCCAGCGCCATCGCGCACGAATTGAACCAGCCGCTGGCGGCCATCGGCAATTTCGCGCGCGGCATGGCGCGCCGCATCGCGGCGGGCCGCCTCGATGCGGCGCCGCTGCTCGACGGCGCGCAGGAAATCGCCACGCAAAGCGAGCGCGCTGGCGCCATCATCCGCCACATCCGCGCCATGGCGCAAAAGCGTCCCGCGCACAGCGCGCCCTTCGCCCTGGCCGACGCCGTCGAACAAGCCGTGGCCCTGTTCCGCGCCGCCCATCCGCAAGCCCATATCAGCTGGCGCCACGAGGGCGCCAGTCTTGACGCGCGCGTGCTGGCCGATGCCCAGCAGGTGCAGCAGGTGCTGCTCAATCTGCTGAAAAACGCGCTCGATGCGCAAGTGGAAAACGGCAATGCGCAGCATCCCGTCGGCGTGCTGCTGCACCGCGAAAACGGCGCCTGCACGGTGGCCGTGCGCGACGCGGGATGCGGCCTGGAAGGAGCGCAGATGGCGCGCCTGTTCGAGCCGTTTTTCACCACCAAGGCGGAAGGCCTGGGCCTGGGCATGTCGCTCAGCAAAAGCATCATCGAGTCGTTCGGCGGCAGCCTGTCGGCCCATGCGAACGCGGACGCGCCGGGCTTGACGGTCTGGTTCCGCCTGCCCGAAGATACTGGCATGCAAGCAAACAAGGACACACCATGAATGAACGCGATGCGATCATCTTTGTCGTCGACGACGACGCCGCCATGCGCCGCTCGCTCGCCTATCTGTTCGATTCGGCCGGCTGGCAAGTGGAGACGTTCGCATCGGCGCGCGACTTCCTGCAGCGTTATGCCGGCCATGCGCCCGGCTGTCTGCTGCTCGACGTGCGCATGCCCCTGATGAGCGGACTGGAACTGCAGCAGGAGCTGTCGCGCCATGCGATTGCGCTACCCGTGATTTTCCTCAGCGGCCACGGCGACCTGGCCATGGCCGTGCAAACGATGAAGGCGGGCGCCTGCGACTTCCTGGAAAAGCCGTGCAAGGACCAGGTCTTGCTGGATGCCGTCACGCGCGCCGTGGCGCGCAGCGTGGAAGAAAGCCGCAGCGCCGCCAGCACGACGACGGCCCAGTCGGCCCTGGCCAGGCTCACGGCGCGCGAGCGCGAAGTGGCGCTGCTGATGGCCGAAGGCAAGGCCTCGAAGGTCATCGCCCGCGAACTGGGGATCAGCGACAAGACGGTGCAGGTGCACCGCCACAACACGATGGAAAAACTGGGCCTGCATTCAGCGGCCGAGGTGGCCCGGCTGCTGATGGCCAGCGGCGAGATTTAAGCCCGCACGATGCGTGCCGGCAGCCCCTGCCGCACCGACGTGCCCGAGACGGGATCGACAAACACGTTCTTGTCGCCGCGGCTCGGGTCCGTCAAGCCCAGGTCGTTCAGGTTGATGCCCGCGCCGATGGCCGGTTCGTCGGGCTGGCGCGACTTGCCGATGCGGTGGGCGCGCGCGCCGTGCTCCTTGTGGCCGAAGCCGTGTTCGACGGCGATCACGCCCCGCTGCACGCCGTGGCGCAGCATCACCGTGGCCCGGGCCCTGCCGCCCGGCGTTTCCAGATAAATCGCGTCGCCATTTTCCAGCTTCAGGCGGGCCGCATCGTCGGGATGCACGGCGACCGGGTTGTCCGGATGGATGCCGCGCAGGCGCCGCGCGCCGATGCTGTACGAATTTTGCAGCGCCGACTTAAAGCTGATCAACTCGAACGGCCATTCGCTCACCGGATAAGTCTTGCGCACCGGCGTGCCATCGGCAAACGCCGCCACCCGCCAGGCGGGCGTGCCGGGGAAACGCTTGCCGCTCAGGCTATGCTTGCTCACGCCCAGGCCCTCGTTGTACAGCATCATGGGCTTGAGGTAGCGGTGCGTGGACCAGTCCTGCGGATACGGCGCCTCGTCGGCGACCGGCGCCGGGGCCACCGGCGCCTTGGCATTGGCCGGTGGCGGCAGGCGCAGGCCGAACATCTCGCCATAGCTCTGGTAGCGCCCTCCCCGCGCCAGCATGAAGGCCACCTTGCGCCACTCTTCCGGCTTCAGGGTGCGTTCCAGTTCGGGGCGGATGCGGGCCACGCCGGACAGCGCGATGTCGTCGTCGCTGGCCTCGGGCACGGCCGTCTTGCCCTGCCAGGCGATGTTGGCGCCGCCGCGCAAGTACCAGTCTTCCGCCCGCTGCAGGGGGAAGCGCTGGCCATCCATGTCCTGCAAGGCATCATGGCCGAAGCCGGGCAAGTCCATCGTCTTCGCCAGCGCGATGAAGAACGATTCCATGCAGATGGTCTGGCCGTCCGGCGTCTTCTGCACGCGCGGCTCGACCACGGGCCAGCGCGCCGTGCTCATTTTGACGGGCATGCCGCCCCAGGCGCCGGCCCAGCCCCAGCTTTCATACAGCAGGGTATCGGGCAGCAGATAGTCGGCAAAGGCCGAGCTTTCATTGATGAAGGGATCGATGGCGACGATCAGGGGAATCTTCTTCGGATCGGCCAGCTCCTTGCCGATCTGCGCGCGCAAGCCCGTGATGCCGTACACGGGGTTGCAGCTCCACAGGATCAGCGCCTTCAGGGTGTAGGGGTAGCCATTCATGGCGCCGGTGAGCCACTCGGTTGCCAGCGCGGGCGCGTTCGGATACCACGGCGCCCTGGCCGGATACGCCTTGCCCGCTTCCTTCTTCAGCTTGAATTCCGAGGTTTTTTCATAGGGCACATTGCGCCCGATCGGCATGCCGGCCGGCTTGATCTCGCCGTCGAAACTTTCAAGGTTGTAGCGCGGACCGGGGCCCGCATCCTTGAAGCTGCCGCCGTTGACGAGGGTGCCGCCCTTGCGGTTCAAATTGCCGATCAGGGTATTGAGCATGACCAGCGCATACGCGTTATAAAAGCCCGCGCCCGACATCATGCCGCCGTGCGCATTGACGGCCGCCCGCTTGCCATGGCTGGTGAGCTCCTGCGCCAGGCCTTCGATGATGTCGCGTGAAATGCCGCAGGCCGCTGCGTATTCATCCATGCTGTGGCGCTGCGCTTCCTCGTTGAGCATCGTCATGGCCGTCTTCAGGTGCAGCGGCGCGCCCGCCACGTCCAGCGGGCCGTCGAAGAACAGGCGCGCCTCGCCCTTGGCGGCGCTGTGCGGCACGATGGCTTGGGTGGCGGCGTCGATCACGCAGAAGGCGTCGCCATCCTTGTAGCGCTCTTCTTCCGGCAGTTCCACCGCGCCGATATCGGACGCGCGCAGGTAGCGGCCGTCGCGCGGATGGCCCTTCTCGTTGATGATCAGATGCGTGGCATTGCACCAGGCGGCTTCGCCCGCCGCTTCCGCCACCTTCAGGTTCGGCTGCGCGAGGAAGTGGCGGTCATAGCGTTCGTGCTCGATGATCCAGCGTATCATCGCCATGGCCAGCGCGCCATCCATGCCCGGCTTGATCGGTACCCAGCGGCTGCGGTCGCCCGCCGCCAGGCTGTCCGCATTCGTCAGCACGGGATCGACGACGACGTAGCTGAAATCGCGCTTGCCCGAGCGGGCCTTGGCGATCAGGGTGCCCTGGCGCTTGAACGGGTTGCCCGCGTTGCCGGGCGCCGTGCCGACGAACATGCAGAATTCCGTGTTTTCCAGATCCACTTTCGCGTGCGGCATTTTCTTCATGTCGCCGAACATGGCGCCCGAGCCGCTGCGGTAGGCGCCACCGCAATACGAACCGTGGTTGACCAGGTTCAAACTACCGTACGACTGCTTGAAAAAGCGCGTGCCGAACGCCAGGCGTCCATCGTCGGTGCTGCACATCAGGCCCACCTGGTTCACTTGCGGGCCCAGTTCCGGCTGCGCCGCATCGATCGGTTTTTCCAGCTCGCGCAAGGCGCGCAAGCCCTGCACGTGGCCCTCGCCAAACAGGTCGCCGCCTTCCGTCACCTCCTTCACCAGCTGGTCGAAAGCGATCGGCTCCCACTGGCCGCCGCCGCGCGGCCCCGCGCGCTTCATGGGCGCCAGCACGCGGAACGGCGACTCCATCTGTTCCAGCACGCCGTTGCCGCGGCCGCAAGCCGTCGAGCGGCCCTTCAGTCCCTGCTCCTGGAAGCGCGACAGCGACACAAAACTGTCGCGTATCGACGTCTGGTAAGGCAGCGCGGGATCGGCCGACATGGGGCTGTACGGGTTGCCCGCCACGCGCAGCACCTTGCCGCTTTTTTTATCCAGGCGCACGCGCACGCCGCAAAACGTGGTGCAGCCCATGCACATGGTGTAGCTCACTTGCTGGTCCGGATTGACGGTCAGTTTTCCCGTGGCCGTGTCGACGGAAAACTCGGGCGCGAGGGAATTGCCATGCAGCCGCTGCACGGGCTTGTCCTTGCCCAGCGCGTGGTCGACCATGCGTCCCGCCGTGGTGGAAAAGCTGGCGGCAAAGGCGGCCAGGCCGCCGCCGATGGCGCCGTAGCGCAGCAGCCTGCGGCGCTTCTCGTTCTCGTCTTCCGGGATGCCGTTGCGGTCGTCGTTATGGGTGCGTTCGTTCATTTTCAACTCCTCAGTGCGTGGCCATGGCGGGACGGCTGCGCGTAGCGACGACGCGTCCCGCCCATGGCAAAAATTCCAGCATCAGCAACAGCAGCGCGATCCACAGGCCGGCCGTGCCGATAATCCCCATCAAGCCGTCGTTCCCCATCGGCAGGTGGTAGTCGTACAGGCCCGCGCCCGTTTTCGGGATCGTCTGGCCGCCGATGAAAATCGTCCAGCGCATCATCCAGGCACTGTGCAGCGCGATCAGGCCATTGGCCAGGCCACTCGTGGCCGGACGCCAGATGGCCAGCGCCATCGGCACGATGGCCGACAGCACGGCCCACACGGCCGTGAGCTGCCATTGCGACATGCCGGCCACCTGCGTAAAGGCCATGCTGTGGCTGGCGCTCACGCCGGAGAGACTGACGAACAGCCAGCCGCCGCCCAGTGCCAGCACCAGCGCCAGCGACAGCGCCAGCGCGCGGTTCAGCGACACTTCCAGGGCCTGGTCGCGGCCCGGTAGAAAGCGGTTGAACAGCAGCGCCAGGCCCACGGCACCGACGAAAGCCGTGGCGGCGAATTGCGCCGGCAGGAACGGCGTATACCACAGGGGCCTGGCGCGCACCACCATCACTTCCATGCCCGTGTACAGGCCCACGACAAAGGCGGCCAGCAGGGTGCCGGCGGCGGCGACGCGGATGGCGCGCAGCGACGCGGCGCCACCGCGCCCCAGCAGGCGGTAGGCGAAGGCCAGGCGGTCCTGGCCCTGCCCCCGCGCGGCGAAGTCCACGCGCAGCGCCAGCCACGCGTACAGCATCAGACAGCCCAGGTAGAGGGGAATGAAGAACGAACCCCACGACATCCACGACTGCGGCTGGAAATACATATAGAAGTGGTAGAAGCGGCCCGGCCCGTGCAGGTCGGCCAGCAGCGCCACGGGCGCCGTCATGCCGCAGACGAGGGCAGCCAGCAGCGCGATGCGTCCCAGGCGTTCATACGCCTTGCGGCCAAAGACGAAGTACGGCAGGGTCAGCATGAAGCTGCCGTAACTGAGGCCGATGAGGAAAAAATACTGCACCGCCCACGGCAGCCATGCCGCTTCGCGCGTGACGTTGAGAATCTCGGTGATGTGGCTGTCCATGATTTATTTTCCGTGTTTGCTCGGTTGCCAAAGTGTCCCTTCGCCCTCGACGTGGCCGGCGAAGCGCGTATCGAGTCCCAGGTAAAACACGTGGGGCTGGGTGCCCTGCTCGGGTTTGAGCACCTTCACCTTGTTCTCGGTCAGCAGCTGGTGCACGACGCTGTGCGGGTCATTCAGGTCGCCGAAGATGCGCGCGCCGCCCACGCAGGTTTCCACGCAGGCCGGCAGCAAGCCTTCGTCGACGCGGTGCGCGCAGAACGTGCATTTGTCGGCCTTGCCCGTCTCGTGGTTGATGAAGCGCGCGTCGTAGGGGCAAGCCTGCACGCAGTAGGCGCAGCCCACGCAGCGGTCGCCATCGACGACGACGACGCCATCCTTGCGCTGGAAGGTGGCGCCCACGGGACAGACGGGTATGCAGGGAGGGTTGGCGCAGTGGTTGCACAGGCGCGGCAGCATGTAGGTGCCGCAGCGGTTTTCTTCCTTGACTTCATAGGTGGAAACGACGGTGCGAAAGCTGTTTTCCGGCGCGGCGTTTTCCATGATGCAGGAGACGGTGCACGCCTGGCAGCCGATGCATTTTTGCACATCGACCACCATCGCCCAGCGCTGGCCGCCCTCGCCCTTGCTGGCCGCCACGGCGGTCCTGCCGGGCAGCGGCGCAATGGCCGCGCCGACGGTAATGGCGGGCAAGGCGCGCAAGAAACTGCGGCGCGATTCAATCATGGCACTCTCCTTGACGATGGGCGGCAAGCCCTTGTTGACTTGCTGCCATGATAGAAAAGAAGGTGCGGCCAGGGTATTGGGGTGATCGGGTGGGAAGCTAGATGATGATGCCGATTGACAGGATCGACAAGGCGGAGTAGGCCGGATTGGCGGGGCCGCCGCCCGCGCCTACGATATTGCCGGATGACGGCCTGCCGCCTAATCCGACCGACGTCAGAACCCGCATGCGCGTCTGCAGCGGCAGGTCGGGTCAGCCGGCACGGCGTAAGCCGACGGCATCACGCGGCCATGTCGGATTCACCGTAACGGTTACAGCTCGTCGAGCGAATACAGCCGGCGGTGCTCGCGGATCGCGTAGCGGTCCGTCATGCCGGCGATGTAGTCGGCGATCTTGCGCGCCTGCTTTGTCACATCGTCGCCATCCCTGTCATCGCCAATAAGCTGATAGTCGGGCGGCAGCAGCGCCGGTTCGGCCATGAAGCTGTCGTACAGTTCGCGCACGATGCGGCTGGCCTTCACGCGCATGCGGTTGACTTGGTAGTGGCGGTACAGGTTGGCGCGCAGGAAGCGCTTCAAGTCCGTCGCATCCTTGCGCATGGCGTCCGAAAAACGGATCAGCGGGGCGCTGGCGCGCACTTCGCTGACGTCGCGCGGGGCGGCGTCAGCGATCAGCTGCGTCGAGGTGACGATCAAATCGTCGGCCAGGGCCGTGATCAGGCGGCGCAGGGTTTCGTAGATGGCGCGCCGGCCCGACAGGCCAGGGAAGGCCTGCTGCACGTCGCGCCACAGGCGGCCGAAGAATTCCACCTCTTCCAGCTGGGCGATGGTGATCAGGCCGGAGCGCAGGCCGTCGTCGATATCGTGGCTGTTGTAGGCGATTTCGTCGGCCAGGTTGGTCAGCTGCGCTTCCAGGGTCGGCTGCGTGCGGTCGATGAAGCGCTGCGCCACGGGACCCAGTTCGCGCGCATGCGCCAGCGAACAGTGTTTCAGGATGCCTTCGCGCGTCTCGAACATCAGGTTCAAGCCATCGAAGGCGCCGTAGTGCTCTTCCAGGGTGTCGACCACGCGCAGGCTTTGCAGGTTGTGCTCGAAGCCGCCATGCTCGCGCATGCACTCGTTGAGCACGTCCTGGCCCACGTGGCCGAACGGCGTGTGGCCCAGGTCGTGCGCCAGCGCGATGGCTTCCACCAGGTCTTCATTGAGGCGCAGGTTGCGCGCGATGGAGCGGCCCACCTGCGCCACTTCCAGGCTGTGCGTCAAACGCGTGCGGAACAGATCTCCCTCGTGGTTGAGGAACACCTGGGTCTTGTACTCGAGGCGGCGGAAGGCCGAGGAGTGGATGATGCGGTCGCGGTCGCGCTGGAACTGGCTGCGCGAGGCGTGCGGCGCCTCGGCAAAGCGACGTCCCTGCCCCTGCGCCGAATGGGCCGCGTACGGGGCGAGGAAGTCTTCGGGCAGCATGTTACTGCACTCCGGCGGCCAGCGTGGCCAGCACCAGTTCGTGCGGCGCGGCCGTGATGCACGGGCTGCCCAGGGGTTTCAACAGGATGAACTTGATGGCGCCGCCCTCGTTTTTTTTGTCCACTTCCATCAGTTCCAGCCAGCGCGCCACACCCAGGTCCGGCGCCTTGACGGGCAGGCCGGCGGCGCCGACCAGCGCGCGCACGCGCTCCACGGCCGCCTGGTCGATATAGCCCATGCGGCAGGATAGGTCGGCCGCCATCACCATGCCGCAGCCGACGGCTTCGCCGTGCAGCCAGTGGCCGTAGCCCAGGCCCGCCTCGATGGCGTGGCCGAAGGTGTGGCCGAAGTTCAGGATGGCGCGCAGGCCGCCTTCGCGCTCGTCCTGGCGCACCACGTCGGCCTTGATCTCGCACGAGCGGGCGATCGCATACGCCAGGGCGCCCTTGTCGCGCGCCATCAGCTTGGCCATGTTCGCCTCGATCCAGTCGAAAAACGCCGCATCGATGATGGCGCCATGCTTGATCACTTCGGCCAGGCCGGCCGACAGTTCGCGCGCCGGCAGGGTTTCCAGGGTGGAGGTATCGGCGATCACGGCGCGCGGCTGGTAGAAGGCGCCGATCATGTTCTTGCCCAGCGGGTGGTTGATGCCCGTCTTGCCGCCGACGGAGGAATCGACCTGCGCCAGCAGGGTGGTGGGCACCTGCACGAAGCCGATGCCGCGCATGTAGCTGGCCGCCGCGTAGCCGGTCAGGTCGCCGATCACGCCGCCGCCCAGCGCCACCAGGGTGGTCTTGCGGTCGCATTTATTGGCCAGCAGCGCGTCGAAGATCTGCATCAGGCTGGCCCAGTTTTTATATTCTTCGCCGTCCGGCAGGACGATGCTGATCACTTCGCGGCCATCGCTGGCCAGCGCCGCCTGCAGGCGGCCCAGGTACAGGGGGGCCACGGTGGTATTGGTGACGATGGCCACCTTGTGGCCGCTGATATGGCGCAGCAGCGCATCGGCGTCGGCCAGCAGGCCGGGACCGATGGCGATGGGATAACTGCGTTCGTCGAGGTCTACGCTCAACAACATTTTGGATTGCTCGTTCATCGAAGGCTCTGCATGAATGACGCAGTTGGGCGACGCCTCGCATTCGAGGCTGGCCAGCTGCATCAGGATAGTCTGAACCATCGATTGTACGTTAGGACGGCCCGTGTCGATCACAATGTCGGCCACTTCCAGGTAATGGGGCTCGCGCTGCGCCGTCAACTCCTCCAGCTTCCTGCGCGGGTCGGCCGTCTGCAGCAGGGGGCGGTTCTTGTCATGGCTGGTGCGCGTGAGGATGTTGCTGACGCTGGCGCGCAGGTAGACCACCGTGCCCCGCTCCTTCAGGTAGGCGCGGCTGTCGGCATTGAGGATGGCGCCGCCGCCCGTGGCCATGACGATGCCTTCCTGGGCGCTCAGGTCGCGGATGACTTCGGCCTCGCGCCGGCGAAAGCTGGCCTCGCCCTCGATTTCAAAGATCCACGGGATGGTCGCACCCGTGCGTGCCTCGATTTCGTGGTCGGAATCGACAAAGCGCAAGCCCAGCTTGCGGGCCAGGATGCGCCCGATCGTGGTTTTGCCTGCGCCCATGAGGCCGACAAGAAAAATATTACTGTTGGAAATTTCGGACACTATTTGCATTTCACTCAGGCGACAACCCTGTCTTGCCACTGTCGCCCTGTGACTCCATTATTGGCATGTGAACGTCAGTTTAAACGGATAGCTGGTAGTTAGTAAATGTGGCGTGGTGATATTGACATTGAATGTCGCCACGCCAGGAGTGCACTCCTGGCCTGCCGGGCTGGTGACAGTGACCAGATGGCTGGTGCCCTGATACATGGGCGGCAGGCTGGAAGCGCTTGGGAACGTCTTTTGCACGGTCGCTGGCGAAACCCCGCCATTCGTGGCACGCACGATATTGGCCACTTCCACCGTCGTACCGCTAGGCATGGGATTATTGTTGACGTCATTGACCTGCAGCGTAAATACCTTGGGGACGTTCCAGCTCACGTTGCCCAGGTCGTTAACATCATTGCCCGTAGTCAGAACCCTGTTGCCGTCCAGGATGGTCGTCGCCGGACGGCTGCCACTGATAAAGAAATTGATTTTGGCAAAAATGGGGGTGGCGCTGCCGTCGCTGGTGCTGGCGCAGATGGTGCCCACGCCGGCGCGGGTGCTGTCACTGCTGCCCAGCGGGCCGTTGCAGACGGTGGCTGGCGTGTTCGGCGTGGGCACGCGTGGTTGCTGCGCACGGAAATCGACCGTGCACGCGCCGTTGACGGAATTGCAGCCGCCCTTGCTTGCGCTGCCCACCACGCCCACGTTGCTCTGGAAGGCAACGGGCGTGCCATCGGCAACGGGATTGCCGAACTTGTCGCCCATGGCCACGGTCACGGATGCCGAGGCCGCGCTGCCGTTGGCGTCGACATCCAGTCCTTCGACGTTGCTGTCGCTGATGGACAGCGAAAACGCCTTCTGCACCGGCGTGCCCGTCGACACAACGATGGAATCCGACAAGGTCGACACGCCCTTGCCGTCGAGCGTGGCCCGGATGCGGAAAGACAAAGGGGTAGCGCGGGAACTGACGCTGGTGGTCACTTCGCCATTCGCATCGGTAGTGCCCGACACAGGATTAAGATCGACTTCCGCATTCGGATCGGCTTTCGAAAACGACACCTTCAAGCCCGGCAAGGGATTATTGAAAGTATCGAAAACACGGAATTTCAAGGTGGCCGTTTCACTGCGCAAGAGGCCACCTTCGCCCTTGATGACGATGGACTTGTCAGCAGGAATGGCCGAATAGAACTGGACCGAGGCGGCCTGTGGCGCGGCGATCGGCAGCACCGCGCTGCGGCTGCCCGACACGCCGCTGGCAGTGGCGGTGATCACATCGTTGACGCCGCAACCGAGATCGCGGTAGACGGCGCGCGCGCTGCCGTTGGCCGTTTGCACCACGGGCGCAAAGGTAGCCTTGCCGGCCGTGACGCAGGAAGAGGTGAAGTTTACGGCCAGGCTCTGGTCCGTATATTTCACGCTGCCAGACAACACATCCAGCGATACCTGGGTCGAACCATACGCCTCCAGTGATGGCGCTTCAAAGGCAATATTGCCAAATGTCAGGGTTGTTGCGCCTACGACATAGTTGATGGCACTGGTCGAGGTTGTGCCATTCATCACAACGGCCGCCGTCAGGGTGCCCGCGCCGCCCACGGCAAGGCTGACGGGCCGCAGGATCACGCGCGCCTCGCCCTTGGCATCGCTCAAGGTCGTGCCGGCGGAAGGCGACAAGGTAGCCAGGGCATTGTCCGTTGCAAACACCACCAGGGCATCCGGCAAGGGATTGCCATCCTGGTCCTTGACGATGGCCACCGCCGTCAATGGAGCGGAACTCGACAGTGCGTTGCTGGCACTGCCCGAGGCAGTCTGCAGGGCGACGCCGATGCTGGCTTTCGACGCTATGCTGGAGGAAATCTGGTAGTTGGCCTCACCGCTGACCGTGGCTGCGGCAGTGGTCACGCTGGCCGTCACCTTGCCCGCGCCGCTGGCCGCATTACTGGCGGGACGCATGGTCACGCTGGCACCCCCCTTCGCATCGGTCAAGGCGGTAGCGGGCGCCAGCACGGCCAGCGTGCTATCCACTGCGAACGTTACCAGGGCATTGGCCACGCCGGCGCCATTTTTGTCCAGCACTTGCGCCCGGACGGTCAAGGGCGCGCTGGCGCTGACGGTATTGCTGGCCTGGCCATTCGCATTGAGCAAGCTGACACTGACCGTAGCCGGCACCCCGCCCGTCGTGCCGCCACTGCTGCCGCCATCGATGGTCGGATCGCCGCCGCCGCCGCCACAGGCGGCCAGCAAGGCGCCCAGCGCCAGCAATACCAGCCAATTCGATACCCTACTCCAATAAGTATTACTCCAGGATACATTCCGCATAGTCGCCATCAGTCCGCTTTCGTCTGCATTGTTACTTAAACGTAAAGATGTGACATTAACGTGTTGCTGGCCGATCTGCCACTATTTTCGGTGTAATGAATACCATCAGTTCCGTTTTTTCTTGACTGCGGCCCGTGCTGCGGAAAAAAAATCCCAGCACGGGGATGTCGCCCAACACGGGCACCTTGCTGTCCGTGCCCCGTTCGGACTGCTGATATATGCCGCCCAGCACCACCGTGCCGCCGTCTTCCACCATCACTTGCGTACGCACGTGCTTGGTATCGATAGCAAAGCCGGAGCGTGTTTCCTGGCCCACGCTATCCTTGTTGACATCCACCTCCAGCACCACGTTGCCGTCCGGCGTGATCTGGGGCGTTACTTCCAGGCGCAAATTCGCCTTGCGGAACGTGATCGAGGTGGCGCCGCTGCTGGTGGCCACCTGGTACGGCAGTTCAATGCCCTGCTCGATCAGCGCCAGCACCTTGTCAGCCGTCACCACGCGGGGGCTGGAAATGATCTTGCCCTTGCCATCGGCTTCCAGCGCGGACAATTCCAGGTTCAGAAAACGGTTGGCCGCCGCCGAAAACAGGCTCAGGGCAAAGCTGGCCGGCTGCACGCCATTGATGCCGGCGGCCGGCAAGTTGACGAATTGCGTGTTCGGCACGAAGGCGCCGGCACCAGCCACCGTTTGTCCCGTCGCCTCGCCCACGCCCTGGTAGCTGCCGCCCACGGCCGCGCGCCGCCCGCTGCCGCCCAGCGAAAAACCGGGCACCTGGCCTGCCGCCAGGCGCTGGTCGGAAAAGCCCAGGCGCGCGCCCAGGTTGCGGCTGAAGCCATCGTTCGCTTCGACGATGCGCGCCTCGATCATGACTTGCCGCGTAGCGATATCCGTCCTGGCGATCAGCAAACGGATCTGCTCCAGGCGCGCCGGCACGTCGGTGACGAACAGCTGGTTCGTGCGCGGCTCGATCAGCACGCTGCCACGGCGCGACAGCAGCCGGCTGCGCCCCTCGCCCGCATCGAGGCCGAACACGGTGCGGAACGCTTCGGCCTTCTGATAGTTGAGCTGGAAGATGGCCGATTGCAGCGGTTCGAGTTCCGCGATCTGCGCGCGCTGCTCCAGCTCGAGTTTTTCGCGCGCGAGGATTTCCTCGCGCGGCGCGATCCACAGCACGTTGCCATTGCGCCGCATGTCCAGGCCCTTCGCTTGCAGCACGACATCGAGCGCCTGGTCCCACGGCAGGTCGCGCAGGCGCAAGGTGACGTTGCCGGCCACGCTGTCGCTGGCGACGATGTTCTGTCCCGATGCGTCCGCCAATATGTGCAGGGCCGCGCGCACGCCCACGTTCTGGAAATCCACGGAAATTTTCTCGCCAGCATACAAGCGCGGCGCCGTCACCAGCACCACGGCGTCCTGGGCAAAGCTGCCAAGGTGCAGGCACAAGACCACCGCCATGAGCAGGCGGCGCGCCGTCATGGCGCCGCCTCGGGCAGGCTGGCCCTGGCAACTGCCGCCGCAGCACCGGCCACTTGCAAGCCCAGGCTGCCGCGCCGTTCGCGCCAGGGACCGTCCGCCTCGCGCAGCAGTTCGCGGTACTGCACGGCCTGTTCGCTGATCTCCGTCACCACGCCGTGATCCTGCCCCAGGTGCTGGCCCACTTCCACCCGGTGCACGCGCTGCCCCGCCAGCAGCAGCGCGCTCAGGCGACCCGCCAGGCGCACGCTGCCCACCATGCTCAAGGCAGGCATGGCCACGCTTTCCAGCGGCTCACGGGGACGGCGCAGATCCGGCCCCGCCACGCCGCCGCGCGCCGCCGGCGCCTGCAACGACGGGGCGAAGGGGTCTGGCAAGCCGGCCCCCTCATACGCGCGCGGCGCAAAAACAGGCAGCGTTTGCCAAGGGGGCGGCGCCTGCCGGCCTGATGCCAGCATCGGCGGCATGCGCTCCAGTGCCAACCTTTCCTGCGCATCCGGCCAGCGATAGGCGTGCAGCACGGCGTCCAGCGTCAGCATGCCATCCTTGCCCGCCGTCAGCGCCAGCTCATGCACGGTGACGATGTGCGGCAAACGTGCCAGGTCGGCCATCAGTTCTCCCATGGCGTGATAGGCGCCGCGCAGCTGCACGGCGATCGGCAAGGCCACGACATGGACCAGCGGCCGGGGCGCGCCGGGCTTGAACAGGGTAAATTGCACGCCGCGCGCCTGGCCTGCCGCGTTGATATCGGCCAGCAGCACCGCCATCTGTTCGGGATGGGCCAACTGCTGCTCCAGCCGGGCCAGCTCGGCGCCAGCCAGGTCCCGCTGTTGGCGCCAATGCGGCACCTGCCCTGCCCGCGCCCCGGCCTGCAGATATGCGCTGTGCAGACGGTTTTCCTCCCCCTGGGCCGCTTGCACGGCGGCCAGCAGCCCATCGAGCCAGGCGAAGTGCAGCAGCGCCGCCACCAGCGCCGTGGCCAAGGCGGCGCTGGCGAGGCGCGCCGGCAGCGGCCACAGCGATGCTTTAGTCAGATGCGACATGCTCGCTCCCCTCCCGTGTCTGCGGTGGCGCCGATGCGAGCGACACTGGCGCTGCCAGCCGCAGCGTCCAATCGACGGCGCCGTCCGCTGCGCCGCGCACTTCCAGCAATTCCGGCTTCGACCGCGGCGCCGCTTCTGCCAGCGCCAGCAGCAGTGCCGCAACCTTGTCCTGTGCCGCGGCATGTCCCTGCAAGCGCACCGTCGCCGCTTCCTGCCGCACGCTGCGCAAGGCCACGCCGGGCGGCATCGCCCGCGCCAGGACAGCCAGCAAGAGCACTGCGCCATTGCGCTGCTCTTGCAGTCCTGCAATCGCCTGCCGGCGCGCCAGCAAGGACGCCGTCTCGTCCCGCAGGCGCCCGCCGCCAGCCAGCACGCCCTCCAATTGCTGTGAGGCATGACGCCAGCCATCCTGGCGCTGCGCGATGCCATCGAGCCGCAACTGCAGCCACAGCGCCGCGAGCAGGGCCAGCAGCATGCCCAGCAAGGCACCACCGGCCAGCAGCCACAGCAGTGCCTGCACGCGACGCCGCCGTGCCGCCTGCCGGTAAGGCAGGAGGTTGATGTACAGCACGCGTGTTGCCGGCGTCATCGGGCAAACCTGTGCAAGGCCAGGCCCCATGCCAGCTGGTATGCCGCGCCGCCATCGGGCAGGGTTTGCCAGCCGCCCTGCGCCATGGCCGCTTGCAAGGCCAGCGCCTCGCTATCCATGACGACGGCCAGCAAACCGGCCGCCTTGGCCGCATCGAGACGGCGCTGCACGCTGGCGCGCCGTGCCGCCACCAGCAGCACGTCGATTTCCTGCCCGCCCTGGCCGGCCAGCGCCGGCGCCGGCCCCAGGATGAAAAAATCCAGATTGGCATCTTCCAGGGCAAACGGCATGTATTGCGCCGCTTCCAGTTCCACCAGGATTTCCAGCTGTTCTTCGGACAATCCGGCAGGCAGGCGGATCGCGTGCGTGATCAGGGCCGTGGCCGGCATGGCCAGGGCCACCCGGAGACACTCGCTGCCACTGTCGCGGCAAGCCTGGCGCAGCGCGGCGGCCAGGCCCGGCAGATCCTCGATATTTCCTTCAAGAATTATTCCCGGTGCCAGCGGGGCGCTGCCGCAGTGCCGGCAAGACAAGCTGCCCCGCCGGCGGACCAGTTCGATGACGCGCACGGCATCTTGCCCTATGTCAACGCCGAGCAAGCCCCTGCCAAGAAGACGACGCATGGACATGTTTTTCATGAAGAAAGGTCACCGTGGGATGGCCGCTGCCATCCAAAATCCTAGCCCCGGCAGTGAGGGCTTGTAAATGGATTTCCCGCCTGTGCCTGCGGCGGATGGCGGCTATCTGGCCCGGCCGTGATCTGGCGCAGAATAATTGTTACCAAATCCTGGTTGCCAGCAGGCCAATACGCGCTTATATAGAGTAGCGACAAGTTTCCATATGCCTCCGGGCAAGCGCCACGGCGCGCGGCCGCCCCGGCAAGCTCGCTTATAATTGGGCGGCATAAATTCACTGAAAGACACGACACGCATGACATCTTCATCCTCCGCCGGCAACGCTGGCTCGAAACCGCCCAAGAAGGGCAGCAAACCCAAACGCTTTCTGCTGATGGCCCTGGTATCGTTCCTGGGCCTGGGCGTCGTCGGCGTGCTGCTGGTGGTATTCGGCCTGGCCATGGCGTATCCGAACCTGCCGGCGCTCGATACCCTGACCGATTACAAGCCGAAGATGCCGCTGCGCATTTTCACTTCTGACAGCGTGCTGATCGGCGAGTTTGGTGAAGAGCGCCGCAACATGGTGCACATCAAGGATATTCCCGATGTCATGAAGAAAGCCGTGCTGGCCATCGAGGATGACCGCTTCTATGAACACGGCGGCGTGGATTATCTGGGCATCACCCGCGCGGCCCTGCACAACCTGACGGGCGGCGCCAAGCAAGGCGCGTCGACCATCACGCAGCAGGTGGCGCGCAACTTCTTCCTGTCCAGCGAGCAGACGCTGAAGCGCAAGGCCTATGAAGTGTTATTGGCCTGGAAGATCGAGAAAAACCTCAGCAAGGACCAGATCCTGGAAGTGTATATGAACCAGATTTATCTGGGTCAGCGCGCCTACGGCTTCGCTTCGGCCGCGCAAATCTATTTTGGCAAGAATATCCAGGACCTGACCGTGGCCGAAGCGGCCATGCTGGCCGGCTTGCCGAAGGCGCCATCGGCCTACAATCCCGTCGTCAATCCGAAGCGCGCGCGCATGCGCCAGCAATACATCCTGCAGCGCATGGCGCAGCTGGGTTACATCACGCCGGCGCAGTACGAAGAAGCGAAAAATGAAGAGCTGAAAGTGAAAACCGACAGCAGCGCCTTCGGCGTGCACGCGGAGTACGTGTCGGAAATGGCGCGCCAGCTGGTCTACGAGCAATTCAAGGAAGATACCTACACGCGCGGCCTGAACGTCTACACCACCATCACCAAGGCCGACCAGGACGCCGCGTACATCGCCTTGCGCAAGGGCGTGATGGATTACGAGAAACGCCACGGCTACCGCGGTCCGGAAGCGTATATCGAGATTCCGAAAACCAAGGCCGAAGCGGATGACGCCATCGAAACGGAACTGGCCGACCACCCGGACAGCGACGACATCATCGCCGCCATGGTACTGCAGGCGTCGCCGAAATCATTGCAGGCTGTCACCTCGGCCGGCGAAGAGATCACGATCACCGGTCCCGGCCTGACCTTCGGTTCCGCCTGGCTGTCGGAAAAAGCGGCACCGAACCGCCGCATCAAGCGCGGCGCCGTGATCCGCGTCATGCAGGAAGGCGGCAACTGGGTCTTGACGCAGATGCCGGAAGTGCAATCGGCGTTCGTCTCGGCCAGCACCACGGACGGCGCCATCCGCGCCATGGTGGGCGGCTTCGATTACAACCGCAACAAGTTCAACCACGTCACGCAGGCATGGCGCCAGCCCGGTTCCGCCTTCAAGCCCTTCATCTATTCCGCGTCGCTGGAGCGGGGCCTGTCGCCGGCCACCATCATCAACGATGCGCCCATCTCGTTCGATGCGGGCCAGACGGGCGGCCAGGCGTGGGAACCGAAGAACTACGACAGCAAGTACGATGGTCCGATGACCATGCGCAAGGGCTTGATGAAATCGAAAAACATGATTTCCATCCGCATCCTGCACAAGATCGGCGCCAAGTATGGCCAGGAATACGCGACGCGCTTCGGCTTTGACGCGGACAAGAATCCGCCCTACCTGACCCTGGCCTTGGGCGCTGGCAACGTCACGCCGCTGCAGATGGCAGGTGCGTACGCCGTGTTCGCCAACGGCGGCTACAAGATCAATCCCTACCTGATCGCCAAGGTCACCGATAGCGATGGCAATGTCCTGTCGCAAGCCAAGCCGGACCTGGCGGGCGAGGAAGCCAACCGCGTGATCGACGAGCGCAACGCCTTCCTGATGAACAGCATGCTCAACGACGTGGTGCGCTTCGGCACGGCCAACAAGGCCATGGCCCTGAAGCGCCCTGACCTGGCAGGCAAGACGGGCACCACCAACGACTCCATCGATGCGTGGTTCGCCGGTTACCAGGCCAAGCTGGTGGGCATCGCCTGGATCGGCTACGACCAGCCGCGCAACCTGGGCAACCGGGAAACGGGCGGCGGCCTGGCTCTGCCGATCTGGGTCAACTACATGGCGAAAGCCCTGAAGAGCATTCCCGTCGAGGAACGCGCCGTGCCGGAAGGCTTGATCCTCGTCGGCGACGAGTACTACTATGCGGAAAATCCGCCGGGCACGGGCGTGGGCAGCCTGGAAGGCGCGGCGCGCGGCACGCCGGAGGAAGAAAAGGCCAAGGAAGCCGTCAAGAATGAGCTTTTCTAAGTTGGTTTGATGCAAAAAAGGGCAGCCTGAAGAGGCTGCCCTTTTTTATTGGCATGGCGATGATGTTATTTCAATACCACCGGCGCGCCTGCCTGCTCGCTGGCCATGGCCGACAGGGCCGCGAACAGCTCGGAGCCGTCGCGCGTGTTGATCCACTCGTCGCCCACGCGCTTGTAATGGAAACCGCCGGAACGGGCCGCCACCCACATCTCGCGCATGGGCGCCTGGCTGTTGACGATGATTTTCGTGCCGTTGTCGATGAACTCGATTTCCAGCACATTGCCGCTGCGGCTGCATTCGACGTCGAGCACGTCCGCATCGTTCAGCCGGTCCAGCGCCGCCTCGATGTCCGTCAGGGTGGCTTCGGCCAGGGCCAGGAATTCCGATTCGCTCATGCTACACTCCAAAGATCTTAATCAAACCGTGATTCTAATCGTGAAGTCATCCTCAGCGTTTTATATCGGCATCGCCATTGTGGTTTCTAGCGTCCTGGCCGGCTGCGGCCAGCCCGGTCCCCTCTACCTGCCCAAGCCGCCGGCGGCCAAGGGCGCGCCAGCCAAAGGCCCGATCGAGCCGGCGCCCGTGCCGCCGCCGCCGGTCATCGTGCCAGCCACTTAAACGGGGCGCACCGGGGAGGCCGCAGCGGCCGCCCTGGCGCTTTTCGCGCGCTTGCTCCAGGCAAAATACACGCGCATTGCCAGCAGTAGCGCGACGATGGAGCCAAACAGAATCGGTTGCGCGAAATTATGCTTGCCTGCCTTCATCCACCAGAAGTGCAGGATGCCCAGCGGGGCGATCACATAGATCAGCCGGTGCAACCACTGCCAGCGCTTGCCGCCCAGGCGTTTCACCATGCCGTTCGTGCTCGTCACGGCCAGCGGAATCAGCAGCACGAAAGCGATAAAACCCACCGTGATGAACGGGCGCTTGAGCACATCCTTCCACATTTCCTGCACGTCAAAGAAATGATCGAACCATAAGAAGGTCGTGAAGTGCAGCGCCGCGTAGAAGAATGCAAACAGGCCCAGCATGCGCCGCAGCTTGATCAGCCAGTTCCACTGCGTGAAGCGGCGCAGCGGCGTCACGGCCAGGCTGATGCACAGAAAATACAGGGTCCAGTCGCCGGTGCCGCGCGTGATGAATTCCAGCGGCTCCACCAGTTGCCCCGTGTACGTCAGCCAGACCATGCGGGCAAACGGTATCAGCGCCAGCAGGAAAATCAGGCTTTTCAGCAGCGACAGCTGCCTGGGCGTGGGATTGATGGCCATGCTGTGTCCTTAAAAGAATTTCTTCAGATCCATGCCCGCATACAGCGAAGCGACATCGTTATAGCCGTTGTACATCAGGGTCTTGCGCTTGCGCGTGAGAAAACCGTCTTCGCCGATGCGCCGCTCCGTGGCCTGCGACCAGCGCGGGTGATCCACGTTCGGATTCACGTTGGAATAAAAGCCATATTCGGATGGCGCCGCCAGGTTCCAGGCCGTGCGCGGCTGTTCCTTGACGAAGCGGATCTTGACGATGGACTTGGCGGATTTGAAACCATACTTCCACGGCAACACCATGCGCACGGGCGCGCCATTCTGGTTCGGCAAGGTTTCCCCATACATGCCCAGGGTCAGCAAGGCCAGCGGGTGGTTCGCCTCGTCGAGGCGCAAGCCTTCCACGTACGGCCACTGCAGCACGCGGCTGCCCACGCCCGGCATCTGCTTCTTGTCGGCCAGGGTGACGAATTCCACGTACTTGGCATTGCCCGTCGGCTCGACCTTCTTGATGATTTCCGAGAACGAGTAGCCGATCCACGGGATCACCATCGACCAGCCTTCCACGCAGCGCAGGCGGTACACGCGCTCTTCCAGCGGCGCCAGTTTCAGCAAGGCATCAAGATCGAGGGTCATCGGCTTCTTGACTTCGCCTTCGATGCTGACCGTCCACGGCCGCGTGCGCAGGGTGCCCGCGTTCTGCGCCGGCTCGCTCTTGTCCGTGCCGAACTCGTAGAAATTATTGTAGGTGGTGGCATCCTTGTAGGCCGTCTGCTTTTCCAGCGCCGAATAGGCGGGATTGAGCTTGGCGGCCAGCTTGGGATTCGTGCCTTGCGCGAACGCTTCGCGGCTGGCCATTTCCAGCAAGGCCGCGCTGGACACGGAGCCCAGGGCGATTTGCTTGATGAAGCTGCGGCGCGATTCAAACACGGCGCGCGGCGTGATTTCGGAAGAGAACGGCAACTCAATGCCGTTGGGACTGCGCTTGATCAACATGGCGGCTCCGGGAAAGGTGATTATTTGTACCTTACACCAGTTTTCCCGGGCCGTTCATGACGCTTCTGTCATGCAAACAAACGTTACTACAGTGCCCGAAACAAGTTCAGGGCAAGGCGCCTTGCCGCAGGCAGTACGCCTAGCACGACAAGACAAGGCAACGCCGCCATGGGCTTTTTCTCGGGTACTTTTACAGTTTTCCGTAAGAATGGAGTCCGGAAAGGAACATATTCACGCCCAAAAACGCGAACGTCGTTACCAGCAAGCCCACCAGTGCCCACCAGGAAGCGACGCGGCCGCGCAAGCCCGTCATCAGGCGCATGTGCAGCCAGGCAGCATAGTTGAGCCAGACGATCAGCGCCCACGTTTCCTTCGGGTCCCATGACCAGTAGCCGCCCCACGCCTCGGCGGCCCACAGGGCGCCCAGGATGGTGGCTACCGTGAAGAAAGCGAAGCCGACGGAAATGGCCTTGTACATCACGTCATCGAGCACTTCCAGCGACGGCAGACGGTCGACCAGGTAGCCGCTCGATTTGAGCAGGTAGGCCGCCGCCACCATGGCCGACAGCGCGAACGTGCCGTAGCCGATGAAGTTGGCAGGCACGTGGATCTTCATCCACCAGCTTTGCAGGGCCGGCACCAGGGGCTGGATCTCGGCCGCGTCGCGCGTGACCGTGTACCACATCAGGAACATGACGGCCGCCGAAATGACCAGCATGACGAAGGCGCCCAGCTGGCGCGTCGCATAATGCTGCTCGTAATACAGGTAGAACATGGCCGTGATCAGCGAGAACAGGATGAACACTTCGTACAGGTTCGACACGGGGATATGCCCCACATCGGCGCCGATCAGGTACGACTCGTACCAGCGCACCAGCATGCCCGTCAGGCCCAGCACCACGCCGGCCCAGCACAGCAGCGAGCCGACGGACGAGCCGAACTCCGACCGGGCCACCAGGCCGATCCAGTAGAACAGGGTCGACAGCACGAACAGCGTCCCCATCCACAGGATGGCGGACTGGCTCGACAAGATGTACTTCAGGAAAAATTTCTGGTTCGCCATGTCCAGGTGGCCGCCGTACAGCTCGATGGCGAACAGGGACAGCACGGCCGCCACGGGAATCAGCCAGCGCACGGGCTTCCAGTACCAGCCCAGCCACGCAAACGTGGGCGCAGCCGCCAGCAGGATGGCCTTTTCATAGATATCCATGAATGCGCCGAAGCGGACCAGGCCGAACAGGGAGGCGGCCAGCAAGCCGGCGCCGTACAGCCAGTCAACCAGGCTCAGGCGCTTGAAAAAGCCCGGTTCCTGCGTGTAAATTTGTTTATTTGCCAATTCCATCATTTTCTCCATTCCCGGCCACACTGTCGCGCGCCGAAACTCAGCTAATCCAACTCAGGGCAGCTTACGCCGATTGCGGCAGCTTTGCCTTCAAGTTCTCAAATTCTTTTTCAAAATCCAGCGTCTTGCGCTGCGTGCTCATGGCCATCAGCGCCTCGCTGCTGCCCTTGGCATCGTCGGCGCCATCCTTGATCCACACCCACAGGCGGCGTTCGCGGATATAGAACATGGAAAACACGCCGATCACGAGGAACAGGCAGCCCAGGTACACCACGCTCTTGCCCGGCGAACGCGTCACCTGCAGCACGGAGGCCTTGATTTCCGTAAAGTCATCGAGTTGCAGGTACACGGGTGCGCCATAGAAGAAGCTGTCGGACAGCGCATTCGTGGCCAGCTGCAGGAAGCGGCCATGCTTGTCGTCGGCCTCGATGGGCTTCAAGCCATCCTTGGCGCGCGCCGCCTGCCACAGGTCCCACAGGCTGCCATTGAGGATTTTCATGAAGATATCGGCCGCTTTTTCTTGCTCGGCAGCAGGAATTTTCTCCAGGAAACGCGAAATGGCGAGGAAACCGCCCTCCTGCCCGTTGCCGGCAAAGATGCCCAGGCTTTTCGCCGCCGATTCCTGCAACTGGCTGCGCAAGGCTTCCGCGCCCGGCTGCGGCATGGCCCGCGCCGCATAGCGCGCGGCGGCCTGCTGGCGCAGTTCCGGGTCTTGCAGCGCGGCACGCAAACGCATCCATTCCGTCACGCCGTAGTTGTCGTCGGCAGGGATGCGCAGATAGCTGAACGGGTCGCTGGGGTTGACGCGCATGCCGGCCAGAAACACCGTGGCGCCATCGACCGTCACGGGCTGCATGTAGTTCTGGTACTCGCGCGCCTGGCCCGTCTTGTCGCGCAATTTGTATTGCACCGATGGGCCGACGTTCTTCAAGTCCTTGTTGTTGGCGTTCTTCGCGGCCGAACCGAGGCGCTTGTCGAGGCCGACGGAGAATTTCTCGTTGAAGCTTTCCGCCTTGCTGACGGCGCGCACGTCCTGGCCGGCGCTGAGGTTTTCCACGTTGAATGGCCGGAAACCCGACCATTCCACCGTGTAGGAATTGCCATCGCTGCGCTCGAGCGGCGTGCTGCCGCCCACTTCGCCGCCGATATCGAAGCGTTTCGTCGTCTTGCCCGTCATCGGGTAACCCGTCAGCTTGAGCTTGCTGCCGCCATCTTCAAAGCTGGACTGGTACAGGGCCAGGCCCTTGTACAGCAGCGGCTCGTTGACCTTGATGGTCGCCGGGAAGCTCTCGCCCGTTGCATGGTCGGTGACCACCACGTCGCTGGCGAACAGCTTGGGCATGCCCGTGCTGTAGAAATCGATGTGGAATTTCTTCAGCAGGATGGTGATCGGCAAATCCTGGATCAGCACGCCATCGGCCTGGGGAATGATGGCCGTGCTGCTCGACGAGCCTTCCGGAATCATGGTATTGCCGCGGAAAGTCGGGTTCGACAAGCTCAGACGGTGCTGGGCAGGAATATCCGCGATCACGCCGCTGCCGGCAAACGGCGTCTTGCCGAAGAACCACTGCTGCACGCGGATCGGCATTTCCGAATCGAGCAAGCCGCCCACGCAGATGATGACGATGGCGCCGTGGGCAAAGATATAGCCCCATTTGTTCGCCGCGCCCCGCTTGGCGGCCACCAGGGTGGCGCTCTCCTTTTCCACGACCTTGGCCTGGTAGCCGGCATCCTTCAGGCGCATCACCATCTGCTGGGCCAGCACGGCGCGCGGCAGCGGCGCCTGCCATTCCGCCTTGTGGTGGAAATTGCGCAGCGATTGCTCGCGCACGTTATCGCGCCAGCTGCGCATGTCCTTGAGCATCTTTGGCGCATTGCGCACGATGCACAGCGAGGTCGAGGCGACGAGGAAACCCATGATCACCAGGAACCACCAGGCCGAGTACACGGAATACAGGCTCAGCTTGTCGAAGACGGCGAACCAGAACGGACCGAACTGGTTCACATAATTGGGCATCGGCTCGTTCTGCTTGAGCACGGTGCCGATGATGGAGGCGACGGCGATCAGGGTCAGCAAACTGATGGCAAAGCGCATCGACGAGACCAGCTCGACGAATTCAGCCAGGCTGCGGCGTTGGGTCTTTAACTCGATTCCGGTCGTGCCTGTGCTCATACGTTGATACTCATACGGGATATGCAATCTTCAAGAAAATTAGGCATGGAGCAAACATAATTTCTCCGCGCAAGGCGGCAGCATACTCCTGTTTGGCCCTTGCCATAAAAAAGGGCAGCCCATCCAGATGGCCGCCCTTGTTCATGCGCGCTGCAGCGCGTGGCAAAGCATTGCCACTATGAAAACTTACTTCAGGCCGGCGATGTAATCGGCAACGGCGGCGATTTCGTCATCCGACAGGCGGGCGGCGATGGTGTGCATGTCCACGCTGTTCTTGCGGGCGTCCGCCTTGGTGCTGCGGAACTGGGTCAGCTGGGCCACCGTGTAATCCTGGTGCTGGCCGGCGATGCGCGGATACTGGACGGGAATGCCATTGCCCGTCGCGCCATGACAGCTGGCACAGGCGGCAACGTGCTTGGCAGCAATACCGCCGCGGTAGATTTTCTTGCCCAGGTCGATCGTGTCCTTGTTTTTCGCGGCGCCCGGCTTGGACAGCTGCGTGCCCAGGTAGGCGGCGATATTCTTCTTGTCCGCGTCGCTGAGCATCTTCGCATACGTCGTCATGACGGGCTGGTTGCGCTGCGGCGTGGTGAAATCGACCAGTTGCTTGTAGATATAGCTTTCATGCTGGCCAGCCAGTTTCGGATTCACCGAAATGGTCGAATTGCCGGCCGCGCCATGGCAGGAGACGCAGGCAGGCAAGCCGCGCGCCGCATCGCCATCGGCGTACAGGGTTGCGCCCTTGGCGGCATCGGCCTTGACGGCGACGGCCGGGGCGGCGGCAGGTTTCGCTTCTTCGGCGGCGGAAGCTGTTGCCGATACGGCCAGCAAAGCGAGCAGCATGGAATGGACAAACGGTGAAAACGCACGATTCATTCAGGCACCCTGAGACAGTGAGAAATTAGTGGTGGACATTGCCGCGCCCTGGGGATTTTTGCTTTATTTTCAGGGCCGCAAGCCGCATCGCTGCTACGCCGGCAACAATAAACAACCCCTTATTGTACAATAGCTTCTTGGCGTTATCGCTCCCTTATCGCTCCCTTTTGTTGCTTTACTACTCCCATGTCAAAACTCTGGCAAGCCCGCTTCTTTACGACCGTCAACCAACTGCGTGACCTGCCCGATACCACGGTGCCGGAAATCGCATTTGCCGGCCGCTCCAATGCCGGTAAATCGACCGCCATCAACATCTTGTGTAATCAGAAAGGCTTGGCGTTCGCCTCCAAGACACCTGGCCGTACCCAGCACATCAATTACTTCTCCATCGGCGGCGCCCACGTGGCGCAGCACCGCAAGGATGCCACCATCGTCGAAGAGATCGAATGCCTGCTGGTCGACTTGCCGGGCTACGGCTACGCGGAAGTATCGGGCTCGGCGAAATTGCACTGGCAGCGCCTGCTGGGCGACTACGTGCAGCGCCGCGAACAGTTGGCCGGTTTGATCCTGATCATGGATTCGCGCCGTCCGTTCACCGACCTGGACATCCAGATGCTGGAATGGTTCGCCCCGACGGGCAAGCCCATCCACTGCATCCTGACCAAGGTGGATAAACTCAACCGCAATGAATCGGTCAACGCGCTGCGCCAGGCAAAAGCCAAGCTCGACAGCTACGTGGACGAAGACGGCATCGGCTTCCCGTTCACGGTGCAGCTGTTCTCGGCCCTGAAACGCGTCGGCATCGAAGAAGCCAACGACAAGATCATGGAACTGGCCGGCATCAGCGAAGATGGCGCCGCCCAGATGGTCGACCTGATCGAGATGGAAGACGACGTCGAGCCGGAAGCAGGAACAGACAAGCCCGCCTGATTGTCTTCCGCCGCAAACAAAAAGGCTGCCCGCTCGCGCGGTGCAGCCTTTTTGTTTGCCATCAGCCTGCCGGCCGCTTAGCGCCGTCCCGGCCCCGAACGCTTCTCGGAAAAGAACTCCTGGCGCAGGAAGGCGGTCAGCTCGGCCGTATCCTCGACCCTGGCGCTGAGGTTGACGTTGCGCCCCAGGCGCCGCGATTCCCAGACGAAATCGCCGGGTTTTTCTGCACGGATCAGCTGGATCATCTTCTTGATGATGGCCGTTTCGATATCCGGTTCATTGCCCAGTTCGACTTTTTCCTGTTTCAGCCAATTGCGCTTGAAGTTGCCGTTCCAGCCCTTGAACTTGACTTCGGCACTGAACGAGGTCTGGTTGACGATGGAAAACACGCCGCCCGAGTCCTCGCGGTCGCTGCCGGAATTGCGGCCCTGGGCCCCGGCGATATTCGCCTTGGCCACGCGCATGGCGCGGTCGTTTTCGCTTTCCTCGGCCGGTGGCGCGGGATTTTGCGCTTCGCGCTGCTTGCGGCGCTGCTCGATCATCGAGCTCATGTCTTCAGCCGGCGGCGGCGGCAATGGCACTTTCGATACCAGCGGCGGCGTAAATGTTTCCAGCTTCGGCTTGTCGCGCGGCACGTCCTTCGTCACCACGCGCTTGCTCGGCGCCGGCGGAGGTTTCACTTTGGCAACTTTCGTGTCCTTCGGCTTCGGCGTGGGTTTCGGCTGCGGCTTCGGTTGCGGCTTGTCCTTCAGCGGCGCGATGTAGACCATCGCGCTTTCCTTCTTCGGCGGTGGAATCTTTTCGATCTTGTCGCTACGAAACAGCACATAGGCGGCCAGCAGCACGTGCAGCAAGACGGACACGCCCAGCGCCACCTTGCGCATGGTGCTGGTCTTGGACCCGTAGGCCGGCGGTGGCTGGATCACTTGGCCGCAGGTGGGACAAATGTCTGAATCGGCAGCCATCAAATGGGTCGTGTCATGCAAAATGAATCGTGCTTTCTGTGTAGCGACAAAAGTAATCTTACAGGGCAGCCATAGTGCCAGAGTCCCTTGCTTTTGGGAACACTTCCTCGGCCTTTCCAACCCGAAGCGTACAGGATAGCGACATTCCTTGCAGCGCAAGCTAGGTTACCCGAGCCGACTCTTGACGGTTGTTACCGTATGTATCACCCCCCATACAAAACCGGCGCCGCGTTCACGCAGGAACGGGGCGCCGGCCACGGGTCAGGCACGCGTTCAAGCCTTGTTATCGAGCGCCACCAGTTGTTCGTCCGTCAACGGTCCCGTACCGCTGAACCGGTCGAGGAACAGGTAGATGACGGGCGTGATGAACAGGGTGATGACTTGCGAGAAGATCAAGCCCCCCACCACGGCCAGGCCCAGCGGCTGGCGCAGTTCCGCGCCCGCGCCCAGGCCCAGGGCGATGGGCAAGGCGCCCATCAGGGCCGCCGCCGTGGTCATCATGATGGGACGGAAGCGCAGGATGCACGCCTGGCGGATGGCCTCGGGCGGGCTCATGCCTTCATTGCGCTGCGCATGCAGGGCGAAGTCGATCATCATGATGGCGTTTTTCTTGACGATGCCGATCAGCATCAAGATACCGATGATGGCGATCATGGTGAGATCCATGCCGAACAGGCGCAGGGTCAGCAGTGCGCCCACGGCCGCCGACGGCAGGCCGGCCAGGATGGTCAGCGGGTGGATATAGCTTTCGTACAAGACACCGAGCAGCACATAGATCACGGCCAGCGCGGCGATGATGAGGATGATCTGGCTCGCCTGCGAACTCTGGAACACGGCCGCGTCGCCGCCGTAGCGCGTGATGATGGAGGCCGGCAGGTTCATGTCCTTGGCCATCACGTCGATCTTGCCCGTGGCGATGCCCAGCGGCACGTCCGGCGCCAGGTTGAACGCCAGGGTCACGGCTTGCAGCTGGCCCTGATGATTGACGGAGGTCGGGCCGATCGTGCGCTCCACGCGCGCGATACTGGACAGCTTGATCAGCTCGCCCGACTTGCTGCGCACGGACACGCGCGTGAGCGCATCGTCGTACTGGCGGTCCGGCGTGGCCGCTTCCAGGATCACGTAGTAGCTGGCGGCCGAGGAATAAATGGTCGACACCTGGCGCTCGCCAAAGGCGCTGTACAGGGCCGTGCGGATGTCCGACATCTGCACACCGAGCAAATTCGCCTTGTCGCGGTCGATTTTCAGCGACGCCTGCAAGCCCTTGATCTGCGAGTCGCTGGTGACGTCGCGGAAGGCGGGATCGGCGCGCATGCCTGTAATAAATTTTTCCGCCCAGTCATTCAAGGCGTCGGGACTGACGCTTTGCAGGGTGTACTGGTAGCGGCTCTTGCTCTGGCGCCCGCCCAGCTGCAAGTTTTGCACGGGACGGAAATACACGGCCATGCCGGGCACGGCGCTGGTGGCGCGGCGCAGGTTTTCCAGCACCACGGGCATTTTCGGCCGCTCGCTGCGCGGCTTCAGGACCATGAACATGCGGCCCGTATTGCCGCCGCCGACGAACGAGGTCACGTCCTGCACGCTGGGGTCGGCACGGATGACGTCGGCCATGCGGTTTTGCAGGGTCTGCAAGGCTTCGGACGAGATATCTTCCGACGCTTCCGTATTCACCTGGATCTGGCCCAGGTCTTCCTCGGGGAAGAAGCCTTTCGGGATGGTGCTGTACAGGATCACCGTCAGCGCGAACGTGCCCACGGCAATGGCCAGGACCACATTGCGGTGCGCCAATGCCTTGTCGAGCATGAATACATAGCCATTGCGCAAGCGCGTAAAGCCCGCCTCGAAGTGGCGGCCGATAAAGCTTTTTTCACCGTGGCCGGGATCGCTGTCATTGTGTTCGCGCGAGTCGGCCGGCAGGAAGCGGCTGGCCAGCATGGGCACCAGGGTCAGCGAAACGATGGCCGACACCAGCACGGCCAGCGACACGACGACGGCGAACTCATGGAACAGCAAGCCGATGACGCCCGGCATGAAGAAGATGGGGATGAACACGGCCACCAGCGAGACGGAGATCGAGATGATGGTAAAGCCCATCTCTTTCGCCCCGTCCAGGGCCGCGCGGATGGGCTTCTTGCCCATCTCGATGTGACGCACGATGTTTTCCAGCACCACGATGGCATCGTCGACGACGAGGCCCACGGCCAGGGTAATGCCCAGCAGGGAAACGTTGTCGAGGCTGTAGCCGAGCCAGTACAGCAGGGCCAGCGCACCGAGCAGGGAGATGGGCATGGTGACGGCCGGAATGAAAGTGGCGGCCGCGCGGTGCAGGAACAGGAAGATCACCAGCACCACCAGCACCACCGTCAGGGCCAGGGTCAGATTGACGTCGTGGATGGCTTCGCGGATCGACAGCGAGCGGTCATTGACCAGGCTGATCTGTATCGACTGGGGCAGTTGCTCCTTGAAGCCGGGCAGCAAACGGCGCACGCCATCGACCACTTGCACGGTGTTGGCATCGGGCTGACGCTGCACCATCAGGCTGATCGAGCGCTCGCCATTGAAACTGCCGGCCGCCTTGATCGATTGGAAACTGTCTTCCACTTCCGCCACTTCCTTCAGGCGCACGGGCTGGCCGTTGCGCGTGGCGACGATGAGTTCGGCAAAGTCAGCCGCCTTCATCATCTGCGGATTGCCCTGGATGGTCAGCGTCTGGCTGGGGCCGTCAAGGATGCCCAGCGGCGAATTCGTGTTCGAGGTGCGCAGCGCCGTGGCCAGTTCATCCATCGTCAGGTTGCGCGCATTCATCAGGTCGGCGCGGGCACGCACGCGCACGGCAAAACGCTTCTGGCCATTCACGATGACCTGGGCCACGCCAGGCAGGGTCGACAGGCTCGGCGCGATCAGGTTTTCCGCGTAATCGTTGAGATCCGACAGGTTCAGCGAAGGCGACGTCAGCTGGATGAACAGCACGGGCGCGTCGGCCGGATTGACCTTGCGGTAGGACGGCAAGTCCGTCATTTCCGTCGGCAACTGGCGCTGCGCGCGCAGCAGGGCCGCCTGCACGTCGACGGCCGCCTCATTGACGTTAATGCTGGCGTCAAATTCCAGGGTCAGCGAGGTATTGCCCAGCGTACTCGTGGAGGTAATCAGGCTGAGGCCGGAAATGGTGGAAAACTGCTTTTCCAGCGGCAAGGCCACCGACGAGGCCATGGTTTCCGGACTCGCGCCGGCCAGGTCGGCGCTGACGTTGATGACGGGCGTGTTATAGCTTGGCAAGGCCGCCACGGGAATTTGCAGATACGCCAGCACGCCGGCCAGGATGATGCTCAGGGACAGCAGCACCACCATGACGGGGCGCCGGATGCTCAGTTCGGACAGGTTCATGCTGGCTTGCCCTGCGGTGCGGCGGCGCCATCGGCAGCCTTGTGTTTTTCCGCCAGGCGCACCTTGCTGCCCGGGCGCAGATTCTGCTTGCCATCGACGATGACTTGCTCATCGCCATTCAAGCCCGTGACGACGGCATTCGCGCCGAATGCATACACGCGGGCAATCTTGCGCATCTTGGCCGTGTTATCGGGCTCCATCGAGTACACGAAGATGCCCGTGGTATTCGTGATGATGGCGTTTTGCGGAATCACCAGCGCATCCTTGAGCGTGCGCACCGTCAATTGCGTATTGACGTACTGGCCAGGCCACAAATCGGTACCGCCGTTATTGAAGCGCGCCTTGACCTTGATCACGCCCGTGGCGGGATCGACGGCATTGTCGATGAAACTCAGTTTGCCGTCGAGCTGCTTGCCACCCGCATCGGCCAGCAGCGCCGTAACGGGCACCTCGCCCGCCTTTTGCGCCGCCAGCAAGCCCGACAGGCTGCTTTCCGGCAAGGTGAAACTCACGTCGATCGGATCGAGCTGGGTGATGCTGGTCAGCGACGTGGTCGGCTGCACCAGGCTGCCCGCATAGACATTGATGGCGCCCACGCGGCCGCCCTGCGGCGCGCGCAGGACCGTATAGCTGGAATCGACCTGGGCCGCGCGCAACGCGGCCTGGTCGGCGGCCAGCAGGGCGCGCGCCGCGTCGAGCTGGCTTTGCAGGGTATCGACGGCGCCCTGGGCGATGAAATTCTTGCTCAACAAGTCCTGATTGCGCTTGAGCTGGCGCTCGAAGTCCTGCACCGAAGCACGGTCGCGCAGCACTTGCGCCTGCGCCTTGTCGACATTCGCATGCTCGCTGCGGGCATCGAGCGTAAACATCAGCTCGCCCTGCTTGACGAACTGGCCTTCGCGGATATGCACCTTGGTAATCGTGCTGGTGGTCTGCGGGTGCAGGTCGACGCTACTGATCGGCATCACGCTGCCGTTGGCTTGCAGCACCATCGGCACGTCCTGGCGCAGCGGCTTGATCACGCTGACGGTGGTGGGCGCCTGCGCCCCGCCCTTGCCGCCTTTGCCTGCCTGGCCTCCCTCGCCAGCCGTGGAAGGATGATTGAAATACCAGATGCCGCCACCGATACACAGGGCCGCACCCACCACGATTGCCAGGCTAGTCTTTTTCATTGTTCTGTCACGCTGTTGCAGCGCAGGGCTGCCGGTTGAATGTAGTTGCCGAAGGTCATAAAGCGCAATATTGTCGCATGGAAATGCTCACTTTCCAGCGTAATATTCTGGCACGATGAGGGTGACTTCCAGTCCACCATCCACGTGATTGGCCAGCAAGACCGTGGCACCATGCTGCTCGGCGATATTGCGCGCAATCGTCAGTCCCAGGCCCGTGCCGCCCGACTCGCGCGAACGCGACGTTTCGATGCGATAAAACGGTTCGAAGACTTTGGCCAGCTGATCCGGCGCGATGCCGGGCCCGCCATCGCGGATGCGGATGCGCGCCGCACCGGCGATACGCTCGACGCTCACGTGGGCGTACAGCCCATATTTGACGGCATTGTCAATCAGATTGACGAGGCAGCGCCGCATGGCGATGGGACGCGCCATCAGGGCCATGCCAGCCTGGCCATTCAGGGTCACTTTTTGGCCGGCATCGGCGGCATCGGAACACACGCTGTCGAGCAGCGAATCGAGATCGAGCGCCTGCATCGCTTCCGTGCTGTCCATCGACCGGGCCAGGTCCAGCCCTTCCTTGACCATGCTTTGCATGGCGGACAAGTCGCCCACCAGGCGGTCATACAATTCCGTATCGGCCACTTTTTCCAGGCGCAGGCGCAAGCGCGTCAGCGGTGTCTGCAAATCGTGCGTGATGGCGGCCAGCATTTGCGTGCGCTGCGAAATATGCTGGCGGATGCGCGCCTGCATGGCATTGAAGGCGGCGCTGGCCTGGCGGATCTCGCTGGCGCCCGACAGCGTCAGCGGAGGATGATTGATGTCGTTGCCCAGGTCTTTCGCCGCCTGCGCCAGCTGTTTCAGCGGACGCATGGTCATGCGCGTGACCAGATAGGCGAGGATGGCGATGCTGATCAGGAATGGCAGCAAGGTCATCCAGTCGTTATGTTCATTGAACGGCGGCTGCTGGCGCGGCGGCAAGACCATCAGGCGCAGCACGTGGCCGTCCTGCATGCGCACGTCGAGATTCTCGCAAGTGCCGCCCCATGGCTTGGCGCCAAACATGCCCGGCGATTTGCGCGGCTCGATGCAGGCGGCCGGGCGCTCGGCCAGCGCGGTGACCTTGAAGCCTTCGCCCAGCTTGGCCTGCAGGGCGGTGGAAAATTCCGTCGGCGCACCGGGCGTATGTTCCGTCTCGGGACGCAGCTCCAGGCGCACGCTGCCCTTGTTGGCCACCTTCAGGTAGGCCGCGCGCGAGGCCAGCGGCACCACGTCGGCCGCCATCACCAGCTGCTCGGCCCGCTCGACGGCGTGGTAATCGCGGTATTGCTCGATGGCGCGCTGGCGCTCGCCCACGGCCAGCCATTGCGTCAGCGCGGCCGAAGCGACGATGCCGATCAGCAAGAACATGAAGACGCGACCCGTCATCGAGCCCAGGAAGGCCTTCACGCGTGCGGCTCCACGTTGACCTGGCCCGCCAGCACATAGCCGCCGTTGCGCACGGTCTTGATGATTTGCGGCAAGCGTGCATCTTCGCCGAGCTTTTGCCGCAAGCGGCTGATCTGGATATCGATCGACCGGTCGAACGGGTCGGCATCGCGGCCCTGCGTCAGGTTCAGCAGCTGGTCGCGGTTCAGCACGCGGTTCGGGTGCTCCAGAAACACGCGCAGCAGGCGGAACTCGGCGCCTGACAGCATGATCACCAAACCGGTGGGATTGAGCAGGTGGCGCGCCGTCAGGTCCAGGGTCCAGCCGGAAAAACGGATTTGCTGCGCCTTGTCCGACGGCACGTTCGACGGCATGGCATGGCTGCGGCGCAGCACGCTGCGTATGCGCGCCAGCAACTCTCGCGGCTCGAACGGTTTCGGCAGGTAATCGTCGGCGCCCATTTCCAGGCCCAGGATGCGGTCCAGCGGCTCATTGCGCGCCGTCAACATGATCACCGGCACCGTCGACTGGGCGCGCAGCTTGCGACACAGGGTCAGGCCATCGTCGCCAGGCAGGTTCAAGTCGAGCACGATCAGATCGGGCCGCGTTTCATCGAGGATTTTCCACATGGCCGTGCCGTCCGCCGCGCCCAGGGTGCGGTAGGCGTTCGTTTCCAGGTAATCCGCCAGCAAGCTGCGGATGTCGCGGTCGTCGTCGACGATGAGAATTGTAGAAGTGGGTTCCATAGGACGAATTATCCCCACTTCGCCATGGCTTGCACAACGCATTTGTATCGTCTTGTATATAGGGGAGTCGAAGAAACATATAGATACAAACTGTCTGGCAGCGGACACTTCGGGGAAACATGGCGCGTCCAACATAGATTCCATGTGCAGCAACATGTACATCTCTCATCACTTATAAAGGAATCAAGATGAACGCCTCAATGAAAACCTTGCGTAAGAATGTGATCATCGCCATGAGCGTGCTGAGCATGGGTGCGGCATCGCTGACCGTCCACGCCCAGGAAGCGGCCGCCAGCGCGCCCGCCGCCAGCACCAAGATGCAACACGACGGCCAGCGCGGCCAGCACCGCGGTGGCAATCCCGCCGAACGCATGGCCAAATACCAGGCCCGCCTGCATGACAAGCTGAAACTGACGGCCGCGCAGGAACCGGCCTGGGCCACGTTCACGGCCGCCAACGCACCGAAGAAACCCATGGGCGACTGGAAAGCCAAGCGCGAAGCGATGGCCAAGCTGTCGGCGCCGGAACGCATGGAACAATGGATCGCCATGTCGAAGGAACGCATCGCCAGCCAGGAAAGCCGCTTGGCCTCGCTGAAAACCTTCTATGCCCAGCTGACGCCGGAGCAAAAGAAAGTGTTTGACGACAGCGTGCCTGGCGGCAAGCATGGCGGCATGCGCGGTGGCCACCACGGCGAGCACCACGGCATGCAGCAGCCGAAAGCGGGCTGAGCCGAATAGGTCGGATTGGCGGCGCAACGCCGCGCAATCCGACAATATCGTTGGCGCGTGCGGAAGCGTCGGGCTACCCGAGCTGCCCAGGCGCAAAAACAGAAAAAGCCTGCGATGCAGGCTTTTTCTTATTGACGAGACAAGTGATCGCTTACTGCCCGTTGAGTTTGTGCAATGAGGTCAGGAACGTCGCTGCATTCTGGAAGCCGATCACGCGCGACTGGGGGATTTCCTGCCCCTGCTGGTTGAACATGATGATGCCAGGCGGGCCGAACAGCTGAAAACGTTTCAGCATGGCCTTGTCGTCCGCGTCATTGGCCGTCACGTCCACTTGCAGCAGCACGGCCTGCCCCATCTTCTCGCGCACGGTGGGGTCGACGAAGGTCAGCTTTTCCATCTCGATGCAGGACACGCACCAGTCCGCATAAAAGTCCAGCAGGGCCGGCTTGCCGTTCAGCTGGGCCAGCGCCGCATCGAGCTGCGCCACGGTTTTGACACGCGTGAAGGGCTGTGCGTGCACCTGCCCGCCGCCGAGGTGCGCCAGCGGCGCCAGCGGGTCGCGGCCACCGCTGGCCACGCCGACCAGTTGCAGCACGCCCAGCACGGCAAACACGAGGCCGAAGGCCTTGGCCACCCACGCGTTTTGCGCGCCGCTCTTGCCTACCAGCAGATACATGCCATAGCCGACGAACAGGACTGTCCAGCCCAGCATCTGCACGGCGCCCGGCAGCACGGGCGACACCAGCCACCAGGCCACGCCCAGCAGCAATACGCCAAAGAAGCGCTTGACGGCGTCCATCCAGGCGCCGGCGCGCGGCAGCAGGGTGCCGGCCGAGACGCCCACCAGGATCAGGGGCACGCTCATGCCCACCGCCATGGCAAACAAGGCGCTGCCGCCGATGACCACGTCGCGCGTCTGGCTGATGTACAGCAAGGCGCCGGCCAGCGGCGCAGCCACGCACGGCCCCACGATCAGGGCGGAAATGGCACCCATGACGAACACGCCCGCCAGGCGGCCCGACGATTGCTGGTTCGACACGGAGGTCAGCTTGCCTTGCAAAAAGGCCGGCACTTGCAATTCATAGAAGCCGAACATCGACAGCGACAGCGTCGCCATCAGCAGGGCAAAGAAGCCCAGCACCCACGGATTTTGCAGCTTGGCCGCCAGGCCTTCGCCCGCCAGGCCGGCCGCCACGCCCAGCGCCGTGTAGACGATGGCCATGCCCAGCGCGTACGTCAGCGACAGCAGCAAGCCCCGCGAACGGCTGACCTTGGCGCCATCGCCGACGATGATCGACGACAGGATCGGCACCATCGGCAGCACGCAGGGCGTGAACGCCAGGCCCAGGCCCAGCAGCATGAACAGGGGCACGATGACGAGCAGCTTGCCGCCCTTCAGGGCCGATTCGATCTTGCCCATCTCGTTTTGCGCCGGCGCCGCGGCGGCTGCCGCCACGGGTGGCGCCACCGGATCGGGCGTGCTGGTGATGTCCGCCTGGGGAATGCTCATGACGGACACGCCAGGCGACGCCTGCGCCTGGGGGCCGTTGACGGCCGCCGAGTCGGCTGCCGGCGCGGCCGGTAAGGCGAATTTCGACGGCAGGCCGGCGCCCGGCGCCATGCTCTGGCCACCGCCACCGCCCACCAGCTGGGCCGTGGCATCCTGCGGCGCATAGCACAGGCCCTTGTCGGAACAGCCCTGTCCCGTCGCTTTCAGGGTGAAGGCGCCTGCCGCTTCCACGGGAATGGCAATAGTCAGGGTCTTGCGGAAGGTTTCCACGTTCTTCTGGAAAGTGTCGTCAAACTTGACCTTGCCCTTCGGATACACGGGCGTGCCCAGCTTGGCGCCGACGGCCTCGAACTTGAAGCGCTCGTGATACATGTAGTAGCCGTCGGCAATCACATAGGTGACGGCAATGGTGGACGGATCCTGCATGCGCGCAGAAAATTTAAAAGCCAGCTCGGGATCGAGGAATTCATCGTCGGCGCGGGCCTGGCCGGTGCCGAAGACGGCCATGGCCAGCAGCAGGCAAGTGGCACACCAGAGCAGCAGTTGACGTAAGGGAGCGGCGCGCGCAGCGGCGCTGGAAGGGAAACGGGACATGAACGACCTTTTTCTGCGGCATCAGCTGTGCCATTCAACAAGAGACGCGCGGGGCGTGCAGTGGCTGCAGGGCCGGCGCGAAAGGAGAATAGTACACTGCAGTAAGAATAGCTGCAGCAGAAAACAAAAAAGCCAGGCTAGGCCTGGCTTTCTCAGATGCGGCTACTGGGATTACTCGCCAGCAACTTCAACTGCTTCGGTCGTATCTGGACGATCCATCAGTTCAACGAACGCCATAGGAGCGTTATCGCCGACGCGGAAACCCATTTTCAGGATACGCACATAACCACCGTTACGGTTGGCGAAACGTGGGCCCAGTTCAGCGAACAGTTTGACGACCATTTCACGGTCGCGCAGGCGGTTGAAGGCCAGACGCTTGTTTGCCAGGGAGTCGGTTTTGCCCAGGGTCAGAATTGGCTCGACAACGCGGCGCAGTTCTTTTGCTTTTGGCAGGGTGGTTTTGATCGCTTCGTGACGCAGCAGCGATACTGTCATGTTGCGCAGCATTGCCAGACGGTGGGACGAGGTACGATTCAGTTTACGGAGGCCGTGACCGTGACGCATGATAAATCCTTTCGGTGAGTGTTTAAATTCCAGTTCTTCGATCGGCTGGGCGGGAAATCCCGACTAGCCGCGGACCGGTTTGGTACTACAAAATAAAAGCCTGGGACACCTGTCCCAGGCAGTTTGCTGCAACTACGAATTACGTGGACTGCGATTACTTTTCCAGGCCGGCAGGCGGCCAGTTTTCCAGCTTCATGCCCAAGGTCAAGCCGCGCGATGCCAGCACTTCCTTGATTTCGTTCAGGGACTTGCGGCCCAGGTTTGGCGTTTTCAGCAGTTCGTTTTCCGAACGTTGGATCAGGTCGCCGATGTAGTAGATGTTTTCCGCTTTCAGGCAGTTTGCCGAACGCACGGTCAACTCCAGGTCGTCGACTGGACGCAACAGGATAGGATCGACCAGCGGAGCGCGCGATGGCGCTTCGGCGGCGGCTTCCGTGCCTTCCAGGGCAGCGAACACATTCAACTGGTCCACCAGGACGCGGGCCGACTGGCGGATCGCTTCTTCCGGCGAGATCACGCCGTTGGTTTCGATGTTGATGATCAGCTTGTCCAGGTCGGTACGCTGTTCAACGCGGGCCGATTCAACGAAGTACGATACGCGGCGCACTGGCGAGAACGACGCGTCCAGGATGATGCGGCCGATGGTCTTGTTGGTGTCTTCCGACAGGCGACGCACGTTACCAGGAACGTAGCCGCGGCCTTTTTCAACCTTGATCTGCATGTCCAGCTTGCCACCAGCGGTCAGGTGGGCGATCACGTGGTCAGGGTTGATCAGTTCGACGTCATGCGGCAGGTCGATGTCGGAGGCCAGGATCGCGCCTTCGCCTTCTTTTTTCAGGGTCAGGGTTACCGAATCGCGGTTGTGGACTTTGAAAACCACACCCTTCAAGTTCAGCAACAGATCGACGACGTCTTCTTGCACGCCATCGAGGGAGGAATATTCGTGGACGACGCCAGCGATCGTCACTTCGGTCGGCGCGTAGCCTACCATCGACGACAGCAGAACGCGGCGCAACGCGTTACCCAATGTGTGGCCATAGCCGCGCTCGAACGGTTCCATCACGACCTTGGCGTGACCTGCACCGAGAGCTTCAACATCGATAATACGTGGCTTCAACAAACTGTTTTGCATGAAATGTCCTTTTCAATACCCTCGGCTCATTACACCGATAAGGCTGATGGCATTAGTAAAACGCCCACCCGAAAGAAAACGAGTGGGCGGTGATGGTGCTAACTACTATTAACGCGAGTACAGCTCGACGATCAGCGATTCGTTGACGTCGTTAGCGATTTCGTTACGCTCTGGCAGGGACTTGAAGGTACCTTCCATTTTCTTGGCATCAACCGAAACCCAGCTAGGCATACCAACTTGTTCAGCCAGCGACAGTGCTTCAACGATACGCACTTGCTTTTTCGATTTTTCACGAACAGCGATGATGTCACCAACTTTAACTGCGTACGAAGCGATGTTCACAACGATACCGTTCACGGTGAACGCTTTGTGGCTGACCAGTTGACGCGCTTCAGCGCGGGTCGAGCCAAAGCCCATGCGGTAGCAAACGTTGTCCAGACGCGTTTCCAGCAACTTCAACAGCGTTTCGCCGGTGTTGCCTTTACGACGGTCTGCTTCAGCGAAGTAGCGGCGGAATTGACGTTCCAGCACGCCGTACATGCGCTTGACTTTTTGCTTTTCGCGCAGTTGGTTACCGTAGTCCGAGGTGCGGGCGCCGGATTTGACACCGTGCTGGCCTGGCTTGACGTCCAGTTTGCACTTGCTGTCCAGCGAGCGACGTGCGCTCTTCAGGAACAGGTCTGTACCTTCACGGCGGGAAAGTTTTGCTTTAGGTCCGATATAACGTGCCACGATACTTCCTTTTTTTAAATGATAACGCCCCAGCCACATGCATGATCAAACACACTGATGCGGTTAGGCGCTAGTCTGATTTGGTTTCAATCAGACGGTGGCTGAAAACGAAAAACCCGTCAAACAGGATTTGACAGGCAAGAACAGCCGGGCAGTATAACCGTTTCCGGCTCCCTGCTCCAGCGTTTTCACACAACTGTACTGAGTTACAACAGACAGCAAAGCAGCTGGCGCCGAAGCGCCCTCTGCAACACTATCTTAGATACGACGACGTTTCGGTGGACGGCAACCGTTGTGCGGTACCGGCGTCACGTCCTGGATCTCGGTGATCTTGATGCCCAGGTTGTTCAGCGCGCGAACGGCGGATTCACGACCAGGACCTGGGCCCTTGATACGTACTTCCAGGTTCTTCACGCCACACTCAACAGCCACTTTACCAGCGGCTTCCGCGGCGACCTGCGCTGCGAATGGGGTCGATTTACGCGAACCCTTGAAGCCTGCACCGCCGGAGGTAGCCCACGACAAGGCATTGCCTTGACGATCGGTGATGGTAATGATGGTGTTATTGAACGATGCGTGGACATGTGCGATGCCTTCAGCGACGTTCTTTTTAACTTTTTTACGCACGCGTGCTGATGCGGCGTTATTTTGCGACTTAGCCATAATTATTCCCTAGCGGATTATTTTTTCAGCGATTGAGCGGCTTTACGCGGTCCCTTGCGGGTACGTGCGTTCGTACGCGTACGCTGGCCACGGCAAGGCAGACCCTTACGATGACGCATGCCGCGGTAGCAACCCAGATCCATCAAACGCTTGATGTTCATGGACAGTTCACGACGCAGATCGCCTTCGACGATGAATTTACCTACTTCATCGCGCAGCTTTTCCAGTTCGCTGTCATCCAGATCTTTGATCTTTTTGTTGGTTGCTACACCGGTCGATGCACAGATTTTCTCTGCGCGTGGACGGCCCACACCGTAGATGGCCGTCAGGCCGATAACGGTATGCTGATGATTTGGGATATTAACCCCTGCAATACGTGCCATTTGTTATTCCTCGATTAACCTTGACGCTGCTTGTGACGTGGTTCCACGCAGATAACGCGGACTACGCCTTTGCGCTTGATGATCTTGCAGTTGCGGCAGATCCGCTTGACTGATGCGAGAACTTTCATTTTTGGGCTCTTTCTTTCGCTTCTTTGGTTTGATTCAGTGTGTTACTTGGTACGGAACACAATGCGGGCTCGGCTCAGGTCGTACGGCGTCAACTCCACCGTCACCTTGTCTCCAGGGAGAATGCGAATATAATTCATCCGCATTTTACCTGAAATATGCCCGAGCACCACGTGTCCGTTCTCCAGCTTCACTCGAAATGTTGCATTTGGGAGATTCTCAAGAATCTCGCCCTGCATCTGTATGACGTCGTCTTTTGCCATTCGGTATGTTTACCGCGCTTAACGCGTCGGAATTCCGCCCTTGAAATTTGCTTTGCGCAGCAGCGAATCATATTGCTGCGACATCACGTAGTTCTGTACTTGCGCCATGAAATCCATGGTGACAACTACAATAATCAATAAAGAAGTACCGCCGAAATAGAATGGTACCTTCCACTGGGCTTGCATAAATTCCGGCAATAAACACACCAGGGTGATGTAGACTGCGCCGGCAAGTGTCAAGCGTGTCAGGATCTTGTCGATGTAACGGGCTGTCTGCTCGCCTGGACGAATCCCGGGAATGAACGCACCGCTTTTCTTCAAGTTATCCGCTGTTTCCTTGCTGTTAAAGACCAGCGCTGTATAGAAGAAACAGAAAAACACGATCGCCACTGCGTACAACAGCGCATGGATAGGCTCACCAGGCCCCATCGATGCTGCCAAATCTTTCAAGAACCGCACCGCAGGGTTAGCGTTGTCGGCGCCCTTTGAAAACCAGTCCACGATAGTGGCCGGGAACAAGATGATCGAAGAAGCAAAGATCGGCGGGATCACGCCGGCCATGTTCAGCTTCAACGGCAAATGGCTGGTTTGACCGCCATAAATCTTGTTGCCTACCTGGCGCTTCGCGTAATTGACCAATATTTTGCGCTGACCACGTTCGACGAATACAACGAAGTACGTTACCAGTGCTACCAGGATCACGATGAAAATCGCGCTGAAGCTGCTGATCGAACCATTCGACACCTGAGTGAACAAGCCACCCAACGCCGACGGCAGACCGGCTGCAATCCCGGCAAAAATGATGATCGAGATGCCATTCCCCAAGCCGCGCTCGGTAATTTGCTCACCCAACCACATCAAAAACATTGTTCCGGTCAACAAAGTGACGACCGTCACGAAGCGGAATGCAAGACCAGGCTCCAACACCAGACCAGCTTGCGACTCCAGTGCGACTGCAATGCCTAACGCTTGGAACAGTGCCAGGGCCACCGTGAAATACCGGGTGTACTGGGTGATCTTGCGACGACCTGCTTCGCCTTCTTTTTTCAACGCTTCCATCTGCGGTGACACGATCGACAGCAATTGCATGATGATCGAGGCCGAGATATAAGGCATGATACCCAGCGCAAACACTGTAAAACGAGACAAGGCACCGCCCGAGAACATGTTGAACATGCCCAGGACGCCGCCTTCGTGCTCCTTGAACAGCGAGGCTAATTGTGTCGGGTCAATCCCGGGAACCGGGACGTGAGCACCGATACGATAAACCACCAATGCGCCAAGCAAAAACCAGAGCCGTCCCCAAGGGAAACCGGCCGCTGCACTTTTAGCAAGTTGTGGATTAGTCGCCAATTTTCGCTCCGATCAAGCTGTTAGCGGTCAACTCAGGCTACCGAGCCGCCGGCTGCTTCGATGGCTGCTTTCGCGCCAGCGGACACTTTCAAGCCCTTCAAATTCACCGCTTTGGTGATTTCGCCGGACAAGATCACGCGCACGTCACGGGCCAACACGCCCAGAACGCCAGCTTGCTTCAAGACCAGAATGTCGACATCGCCAACAGCCAGGTTGTTCAGATCGGACAGGCGCACTTCAGCTTTGAAGGTTGCGTGCATCGATTTGAAACCGCGCTTAGGCAGACGGCGTTGCAGAGGCATCTGACCGCCTTCGAAACCGACTTTATGAAAGCCGCCCGAACGCGATTTCTGACCTTTGTGACCACGACCCGAGGTTTTACCCAGGCCGGAGCCGATACCGCGACCGACGCGACGCTTGTAGTGCTTAGCGCCTTCGGCTGGTGCAATAGTATTCAATTCCATGATTTGCTCCGTTCGTGTAAGCCCGAAGGCTTACCCGACAACTTTAACGAGATACGATACTTTATTGATCATGCCGCGTACGGATGGGGTGTCTTGCAATTCGGAAACCGAATTTACACGACGCAGACCCAGACCGCGCACGGTAGCGCGATGCGATTCGCGCGTACCGATCAAGCCCTTGACCAATTGCACTTTGACTGTGTTTGTCATTTTGTCCACCTTAAGCCAGAATGTCTTCGACCGACTTGCCGCGCTTGGCAGCGATATCGGAAGCAGTGCTCATTTTCGACAGGCCGTCCAGCGTAGCGCGTACCAGGTTGTATGGGTTGTTCGAACCGGTGGATTTCGCCACCACGTCCGTCACGCCCATCACTTCGAAGATAGCGCGCATTGCGCCACCAGCGATAACGCCAGTACCAGGCTTAGCTGGGTTCATCAGGACCTTGGAGGCGCCGTGACGACCAACAACCGTGTGATGCAAGGTGCCGTTTTTGAGCGGTACTTTGATCAGGTTGCGACGGGCTTCTTCCATTGCCTTCTGCACTCCAACTGGCACTTCTTTCGATTTGCCCTTGCCCATGCCGACGCGGCCATCGCCATCACCAACTACGGTCAGCGCGGCGAAACCCATGATACGACCACCCTTGACCACTTTGGTCACGCGGTTGATCGCGATCATTTTTTCGCGCATGCCATCATCCGGCTTGTCGCTTTGCATTTTTGCTTGCATTTTTGCCATGATTGATCCTTAGAACTTCAGACCGGCTTCGCGTGCGGCTTCTGCCAACGCTTTCACACGGCCGTGGTAACGGAAACCGGAGCGGTCGAACGCAACTTCGGTAATTCCTGCTTTCAACGCTTTTTCAGCGACGCGCTTGCCGATCAAGGCTGCAGCAGCGGCATTGCCGCCTTTGCCGGATTGGCCTGCCAGTTCAGCGCGTACTTCCGCTTCAGCCGTCGAGGCCGAAACCAGGACTTTAGCGTCCGGGCTGATCAGGTTGGCGTAAATGTGCAGGTTGGTGCGGTGCACCGACAAGCGATTTACTTTCAATTCCGCAATCTTGATGCGGGTTTGGCGTCCGCGGCGAAGCCGTGATTCTTTCTTATCCATCGTCAGCCCCTAATTACTTCTTCTTGGTTTCTTTAAGCTTAACCACTTCGTCCGCATAGCGAACGCCCTTGCCTTTATACGGCTCAGGAGCGCGGTAAGCACGAACTTCAGCGGCTACCTGGCCAACCTGTTGACGGTCGATACCTTTAATCAGGATCTCGGTCGGGGTTGGTGTTGCGCAGGTAACGCCGGCTGGCATGTCATGCACTACAGGGTGCGAGAAACCCAGGGACAGATTCAGCTTGTCGCCTTGAGCTTGCGCCTTGTAACCCACGCCTACCAGGTTCAGCTTTTTCTCGAAACCCTTGGTGACGCCAACAACCATGTTGTTGACCAGTGCGCGCAGCGTGCCGGACATGGCATTGGCTTCGCGGCTGTCGTTCGCCACGTCGAAACTCAGGGTTCCTGCATTGTTTTCCACTTTGACCAGGCCGGTGAGGGCTTGGGAAAGCACGCCCAGCGGGCCTTTTACGGTGATCGCTTGTGCGGAGATGGCGACTTCGGCGCCAGCTGGCACTACGATAGGCATTTTAGCTACTCGAGACATGTGTAACTCCTTAAGCCACGTAGCAAATAACTTCGCCGCCGACACCGGTAGCGCGTGCTTTGCGGTCAGTCATGACGCCTTGCGGAGTCGACACGATCGCCACACCCAAGCCATTCATCACAACAGGGATCTCGTCTTTACCCTTGTAGACGCGCAGACCCGGACGGGACACGCGCTCCAAGCGCTCAATAACGGGACGGCCAACATAATACTTCAAACCGATCTTCAGTTCCGCCTTGCCACCAGCTTCGGCAACAGCGAAATCTTCAATGTAACCCTCGTCCTTCAGGACGTTGGCAATCGCAATTTTGACTTTCGACGATGGCATGGCCACGGTCGTTTTTTGCACGCCTTGTGCGTTGCGAATGCGGGTCAGCATATCGGCGATAGGATCGCTCATACTCATTGCATATTCTCCTATTACCAGCTTGCTTTTGTCATACCCGGAATTTCACCACGCATGGCGAATTCACGGAGCTTGATACGACCCAGACCGAATTTACGGAATGTGCCGCGCGGACGACCGGTGATTGCGCAACGGTTACGTTGACGCGTCGGATTCGAGTTACGTGGCAGCGCTTGCAATTTCAAGCGCGCTTCGTAACGCTCTTCTTCCGATTTCGACTGGTCATCAACGATGGCCTTCAGCTCAGCGCGTTTGACGGCGAATTTCGCAGCCAGGTCTACACGCTTTTGCTCACGGTTAATCAGTGCCAATTTTGCCATGATCTCAGTTTCTGAACGGGAATTTAAAGGCGGCGAGGAGCGCTTTGGCTTCATCGTCGGTCTTAGCGGTTGTCGTGATGCTGATATTCATACCGCGCAACGCGTCAATCTTGTCGTACTCGATCTCAGGGAAAATGATCTGTTCCTTGACACCGATGTTGTAGTTACCACGACCATCAAATGCACGGCCGTTCACACCACGGAAATCGCGTACGCGCGGCAGAGCCACGGTAATGAAGCGATCCAGGAACTCGTACATGCGAGCGCCGCGCAGGGTGACCATCGTACCGATCGGATAACCTTCACGGATTTTGAAGCCTGCGATAGCTTTGCGGGACTTGGTGGTCACTGGCTTCTGGCCGGCGATCTTGGTCAAGTCAGCAACAGCGTGCTCGAGAACTTTTTTATCCGCGATGGCCTCACCAACACCCATGTTCAGGGTGATCTTGGTCAGGCGTGGAACTTCCATTACCGACTTGTAACCAAACTTGCTGGTCAGGTCGGCAACGACTTTTTCTTTATAGAATTCTTGGAGACGTGCCATGATTTCTTAAGCCTTCACTACTTCGCCGGAGGATTTAAAGACGCGGACTTTTTTGCCATCCACTTCTTTGAAACCCACGCGATCTGCCTTGCCAGTCGCTGCATTAAACAATGCAACGTTGGACACGTGAATTGGCATGGTCTTATCGACGATACCACCAGTTACGCCAGTCATCGGGTTTGGCTTAGTCGCTTTTTTAGCGATGTTAATGCCGTCAACCACGATATGTTCAGCATCGATACGCTGCTGTACCACACCACGTTTGCCCTTGTCTTTCCCGGTCAGAACGATGACTTCGTCGTTTTTACGAATCTTATCCATTACGACTCCTTACAGGACTTCCGGTGCCAGGGACACGATTTTCATGAACTTCTCAGTGCGCAGTTCGCGCGTGACAGGTCCAAAAATACGGGTACCGATCGGTTCCAGCTTGGCGTTCAACAGAACGGCGGCGTTGCCGTCGAACTTCACCAGGGAACCGTCTTGGCGGCGAACACCTTTAGCGGTGCGCACAACCACGGCGTTATAAATTTCACCTTTTTTGACACGGCCACGTGGCGCAGCAACCTTAACGGTTACCTTGATCACATCGCCAATGCCAGCATAACGGCGCTTGGAGCCGCCCAATACCTTGATGCACATTACTTCTTTGGCACCGGTATTGTCAGCCACTTCGAGCCGGCTTTCAGTTTGAATCATAGTATTCTCTTTCCCAACTTAAGCCGAAGAATCCACACAATGTAGACCCACGGTCAGTCTTGGTCCCGCCAGAGCCGCCCTGCTGGGCTTCACTGTTTGGGTGCATGACCTTCATACATCAACTGACCGCGAATGCTACTGTCTGTGGCCAGACACTTTGCGGCGTTACATGAACGAAGCCCGCAAGTATTACATACAATTTGCGGGCCTGCAAGTACTAATTAAAACCCACCGCCGAAACGGTGGTTTTTATTTAAACGGTTGGTGCGGCTTGAACCACACGTGTCACCGTCCATGCCTTCGTTTTGGAGATCGGGCGACCTTCCTGGATCTCGACCGTGTCACCGGCCTTGACTTGGTTGGTCTCGTCATGCGCGTGATACTTGTTCGAACGCATGATGATCTTGCCATACAAAGGATGTTTTACGTGGCGCTCGATCAGAACGGTAACGGTCTTGTCCATCTTGTCCGAAACCACTTTACCGATCAGCGTGCGCTTGAGCGACTGTTTCACTGGTTCGTTCATTTGGCTTCCTTCAGATTCATTACCGTCTTCACACGCGCGATATCGCGGCGTACCTTCTTGAGCTGCGAAGTGTTGCTCAGCTGTTGCGTAGCGATTTGCATACGCAGGCCGAACTGTGCCTTCAACAGGTCATTCAGCTCTTTTTGCAGAGCCGGCTGGTCCTTGCCGCGGAGTTCAGATGCTTTCATATACAACTCCAATTATTGGCCGACTTGACGTACGACAAACGTCGTAGCCAGTGGCAGTTTAGCGGCGGCAAGACGGAAAGCTTCCCGTGCCAGCGCTTCATCAACGCCATCCATTTCGTACAGTACTTTGCCTGGCTGAATTTCAGCGACGTAGTACTCAGGATTACCTTTACCGTTACCCATACGGACTTCAGCCGGTTTGTTCGAAATCGGTTTGTCCGGGAAAATACGGATCCAGATACGGCCACCGCGCTTGATGTGACGCGTCATTGCACGACGCGCCGCTTCAATTTGACGCGCAGTGATACGACCGCGCGCAACTGCCTTCAGACCGAATTCGCCAAACGACACGGCGGTGCCGCGGCTGTGCGAAATACCGGTGTTACGGCCTTTCTGCTCTTTACGATACTTTCTGCGTGCTGGTTGCAGCATGATTATTCTCCTGCTTTCTCAGCTGGTGCAGCGGCGGCCGGTTTAGCGGCGCGCACACGAGCAGCACCTGGTGCTGTGGATGGTTTCGCACCCGCTGGACGTGGGCGGCCGGCTGGCTTGCCATCGTCACGGCGTGGACCGCGGCTCTTCTTCTCGTCAGCTGGAGTATCGATGACTGGTGCATCGCCGTTAGGCGCGCGGTCACCTTTGTATACCCACACCTTGACGCCGATGATGCCGTAGGTGGTCGACGCTTCGCTGGTACCGTAGTCGATATCGGCACGCAGGGTATGCAGAGGCACGCGGCCTTCGCGGTACCACTCTTTACGTGCGATTTCGATACCGTTCAGACGGCCGGACGACATGATCTTGATACCGAGAGCACCCAGGCGCATTGCGTTTTGCATTGCGCGCTTCATGGCGCGGCGGAACATGATCCGTTTTTCCAGCTGCTGAGCGATCGAATCGGCGATCAGTTGCGAGTCGATTTCTGGCTTGCGGATTTCTTCGATGTTCACGTGAACAGGCACGCCCATGATCTTGGTCAGCGCGGACTTCAGTACTTCGATGTCTTCGCCTTTTTTACCAATGACCACGCCTGGGCGCGAGCTGTAGATCGTGAAGCGCGCGTTCTTGGCTGGGCGCTCGATAACGATGCGGCCAACGGAAGCGTTCTTCAGTTTCTTTTTCAGGTAAGCACGTGCTTTCAAGTCTTCGTTCAGCATGGCAGCGAAATTACCGTTGCCTGCATACCAGCGCGAAGCCCAGTTACGGGTGACCGCCAGACGGAAACCGGTTGGATGAATTTTCTGACCCATCGTGGCTCCTTAGTTACCGACAGTCACGTAAACGTGACAGGATTGTTTCGAAATACGGTCGCCACGGCCTTTTGCACGCGCGGTGAAGCGCTTCAGGACGGGGCCCTTTTCGACGTAGATCGTTTTCACGAACAATTCGTCGATGTCCGCGCCATCATTGTGCTCGGCATTCGCAATAGCGGATTCCAGAACGCGCTTGATGATCGCAGCACCTTTTTTCGGGCTGAATTGCAAGATGTTGAGTGCTGCGTCAACTTTCTTGCCACGGATCAGGTCAGCAACCAGGCGGCCCTTTTGGTCCGACAGGCGCACACCTTTGAGGATAGCTTTAGTTTCCATTATTTCTTAGCCTTTTTGTCAGCTGCATGGCCCTTGAACGTACGGGTCAGTGCGAATTCGCCGAGCTTGTGACCAACCATGTTTTCGGAAACATAAACCGGCACGTGCAGCTTGCCGTTATGTACCGCGATCGTCAGGCCGATAAAGTCAGGCATGATTGTCGAACGACGCGACCAGGTTTTGATTGGCTTTTTGTCTTTGGCTGCTTGCGCGGCTTCAACTTTTTTCACCAGGTGGGCGTCACAGAACGGCCCTTTTTTCAATGAACGTGTCATGTGCTACCCCTTATTTCTTGCCGCGGCGCGAGACGATCATGGAAGTCGTACGCTTGTTGCTGCGCGTCTTCTTACCTTTAGTCTGTTGGCCCCAAGGCGAAACTGGATGACGACCAGCTGCTGTTTTACCTTCACCACCACCGTGCGGGTGATCGACCGGGTTCATGACCACACCGCGAACGGTAGGACGAACACCGCGCCAGCGCATCGCACCAGCTTTACCGATTTTACGCAGGCTGTGCTCGGCATTGCCGACTTCACCAACGGTAGCACGGCACTCGATGTGCACGCGACGTACTTCACCCGAGCGCAGACGCACTTGAGCGTAGGTACCTTCACGGGCCATCAGCACGACGCCGGCGCCGGCGGTACGTGCCATTTGGGCACCTTTACCTGGCAGCATTTCGACGCAATGCATCACGGTACCGACTGGGATGTTACGGATTGGCAAGCAGTTACCCGATTTGATCGGTGCTTCCGAACCGTTCATCACGCTGTCGCCAACGGCCATGCCTTTGGTTGCGATGATGTAGTGACGCTCGCCGTCGGCGTAGCACAGCAGAGCGATATTCGCGGTGCGGTTTGGATCGTATTCGATACGTTCCACTTTCGCTGGAATACCATCTTTGGTGCGCTTGAAGTCGATCAGGCGATAGTGTTGCTTGTGACCACCACCGATATGACGGGTGGTGATGTGACCGTTGTTGTTACGACCAGCGGTCTTGGATTTCTTTTCAACCAGGGCAGCGAACGGACGACCTTTGTACAGGTCGGCATTCACCACCTTTACCATGCCGCGACGGCCTGGCGAGGTTGGTTTCATCTTAACGAGTGCCATTATGCAGCCTCCTCGGAGAAGTTGATTTCCTGGCCAGGCTTCAGGCACACGAAAGCACGCTTGGTATGGTTACGACGACCGTTGAACTTGCCGGTGCGCTTTTGCTTACCTTCGCGGTTTGCAGTTTGCACGGACAGAACTTCAACCTTGAACAGCAGTTCGACCGCTGCCTTGATTTCAGGCTTGGTTGCATCCGGCAGTACGCGGAATACAATTTGCTCGTTCTTTTCCGCGACCATGGTGGCCTTTTCGGAAATCACGGGCGCCAACAGCACCTTCATCAAGCGTTCTTCGCTATGTTTCAAAATCGCGCTCATGCCAGCATCTCCTCAATCTTGGCCAATGCAGCTTTGGTGACCAGGATCTTCTTGTAGAACACCAGGGACATCGGGTCTGCGTGACGTGGCTCAACGACGAGTACGTTAGGCAGGTTGCGCGATGCCAGTTCCAGGTTTTCGTTCAGAACGTCGGTGATGATCAGAACCGAATCAAAGCCCAGGCCGTTCAATTTTTGCGACAGCAGCTTGGTTTTTGGCGCGTCGATCGTCAGATCGTCGATGACGATCAGGCGCTCTTCGCGGGCCAGCTGCGACAGGATCGAGCAGATACCTGCGCGATACATTTTTTTGTTCACTTTGTGGGTGAAGTTTTCGTCAGGCGAGTTCGGGAAAATCCGACCACCGCCGCGCCACAGTGGCGACGACGACATACCAGCACGCGCGCGGCCGGTACCTTTTTGGCGCCATGGCTTTTTCGTCGTGTGGTGAACTTCTTCACGGTCTTTTTGCTTGCGGTTACCACTACGTGCATTCGCTTGATAAGCGATGACGACTTGGTGGATCAGCGCTTCATTGTAGTCACGGCCGAAAATCGTATCGGCTGCAGCAACGTTCGAGGCGGCTTGACCTTGCGCATTCAGAAGCTTGAGTTCCATCGTTTAAGCTCCCTTCTTGGCTTTGGTTTTGATGGCTGGCGAGACAACTACCTGGCCATTTTTCGCACCTGGAATCGCGCCTTTGACCAGCAACAGCTGACGGTCGGCATCGATACGGGCGATCACGAGGTTCTGGATCGTACGGTTAACGTCACCCAGATGACCGGTCATGCGCTTACCAGGGAAAACGCGACCTGGATCTTGTGCCATACCGATGGAACCTGGAACGTTATGCGAACGCGAGTTACCGTGCGTTTGACGGCCGGAAGCGAAGTGGTAACGTTTGATAACGCCTGCATAGCCTTTACCGATGGTAACGCCTTGCACGTCGATCTTTTGACCGACTTCGAACAGGGAAGCAGCGATAACTTCGCCAGCTTTCAGTTCAGCGGCTTTAGCAGCGTCAACGCGGAACTCTTTCAACAGAGTACCGGCTTCAACACCAGCTTTAGCGTGATGACCAGCAACAGCTTTGGTCACGCGGGAAGCGCGACGTTGACCGAATGCGACCTGAACAGCGGAGTAACCATCTGTTTCAGGGGTTTTGATTTGCGCAACACGGTTGTTCGATACGTCCAACACGGTGACAGGAATCGAATCCCCTTCATCCGTGAAAATGCGCATCATACCAACCTTGCGACCGAGAAGGCCTAGGCTCATTTTTTCTCCATTCCCACCTGCGATTGGGCGGGGCTTGTTTAACTACAAAGTAACGTAGGACTCAAAAAAGACGAATCCATACCGAAGCCGGCTAGTATATAGCACAAAAACCCTTGACGCAACAAGTTAACACGAGGTATGTCAAAGTGTTGCGCGACGCCCCTGCGGAAGTTGTCGGCGCACGTGAAAAAGGACGCGCCCGGACAAGGAAAAAGGCGGCAAAGCACGGCCGCATGCGGCTTGCGCGCATTGCACGGCGCGCATTCCCACCACCCGCAAGCACAAAAACAACAAGGGCGCGCACACGACGTACACGCCCCTCTCGCCTCGCCAGGCATCAGGCCCCGGCAGGCGCTCCTCCGCTCGGCAATGCCTGTGGCGCATCACGGGACTGCGCCACGGGCTGCCGCCTACTTCTGGCAGTTGGCCAGGCAATGGTCATACAGGTCGGCGCAGATGGGGCTACCGCCCAGGTGGGCCTGGCAATTGGCGACTTTTTGCGCGCAGTCCATATAGCACTGCGACACGTCACCGGCGGCAAATGCATATGAAGCGCTCAGGCCAAGAGCAAACAGGAAGGCGGCGGTTTTCTTGATCATGGTATGTCTCCGTTTGATTGATATGCGAATACGATGGACGAACCGGCAGGGCTGCGGCGCCATCGTCGCCCCGCCCCGGCATGCTGCAGGCAGCCTGCCATTACCAAAAAAGTAATGCCAATAGAATACCGTAAACAATACCAACCAAACACCAATTAATTTATCTATCAGATAAGCTTATATGCTGAGCATGTTTGCCCTGGAAACGCCGATGGCCAGCCCGGAGATACGCCCGGACCGGCCATCGAGCCTTCATGACAGAGGCGCAGTTCCTCCTACTCTTGCGCCACCCCTTTGCCAATCTGATACCAGTCGACCTTGCGCGTGGCCACCATGATGGCTGCCAGCACGGCGAACAGCAGGATGCTGCCCATCACCAGCGCATTGTTTTCCGAGCTCAGCAAGCCATACAGGGCGCCGTACAGCATGGTCAGGGCGACGCCGAAGCCGATGCCGCGCCAGGCGTTGTGCAATACATGCGCCAGGTAAAAGCTGGTCAGCGCGATACAGGCGGCGCTGGCGATCAGGTAGGCGGCCAGGAAGGCGATATGTTCGGCCAGGCCCACCAGCAGCAGGAAGAAGATCACCAGCGACAGGCCTACCAGCAGGTACTGCACGGGGTGGATCGGCAGGCTCTTCAGTATCTCGAAGATGAAGAAGGCGGCGAAGGTCAGCGCCACGAACAGCAAGCCATATTTGGTGGCGCGGTCCGATTGCGAATACACATTCACCGGTTCGATGAAGCCGACGCTGAAACGGTCCACCTGGCCCAGCGGCGCGCTGTCGGGCACCTTGAATTCCCCCTCGATGGTGCTCAGCTGCGTTTGCGCATTGGTTGCCAGCGACGAGATGTTCCACGCCACATTAAAACCCTGGGCGTCGATCTGGCGATGTTTCGGCGACGGCAGGAAACGCCCGCCAAACTGCGGATGGGGCCAGTTCGACTTGATCTGGATCTGGCTATTCTTCGCCACCGGCACGAAGTGCTGGCGTTCGATGCCATCGAGACCCAGGTCAAAGCTGAAACGCACTTGCTGCGGCGCAGCCAAGGCCATGGCACCCAGCGGCGCATGCAGGCCGCTGCGGAAAGCGAACAGCTCGGTGCCCTGCTCGAATTCGATCTTCTGGCCGCCCCAGTCGATTTTCGGGATATTGCGGATGCCGCGCACGTCCTCGATCGACAGGGCGACAAAAGGCTCGCCCACGGTCACGCGCGAGTCCGGCGACTTGCGCGGCAGCTGGGTGCTGGCCGGCACGGTAAAGTCGCCCTTGAACGCATGCTGGCCACTGTAGACGAGCACCTGGTGGATGCCCCGGTAGCGGCGGTCCGTCTCGATGCTGCCATTGATCTGCAGATCGTTCGGGTAGACGAGCAGGCGGCGCTGCACCGTGCGGCGCAGCAACTCCGTGCGCAGCGGCACTTTCACGTCTTGCCCCTTGTCATCACCCTTGGCCACTTCCACGCGCTCGTCGTACTGCTCCGTGTAGGGAACCACGAGGATGGGTCCGATGATGGTTTGTTCGCGCACCGAATCGGCGGCGATGCTGTTGACGGCTTCCTGGCGGAATTCCATCCGCTCCTTGATCGTTTCCTGAATCATCAGCAGCGGCAAGCCGATCAGCAGCATCAGGCCAAACACGATCAACGCTTTGACGAATAAAGTTTTTTGCATGGCGCATCCTTGAAGTAAGGACGCCAGTGTAAAAAAACCATGTGCGCTGAATATGCGTTGCGTGTGAAGTCGGCAAATAAATGCAGGCCGGAAGCGGACCGGCTACGCCAGCGGCAGGCGCAGGCGGGCGCAGGCGCCGCCGTCCGCATGGTTGGCGACGTCGACCGTGCCGCCGTGCAGGGAAGCCACTTCGCGCACGAAAGGCAGGCCCAGGCCCGTGCTCTTGCCGGCCGCCGGGCGCGGCAGGGAATAGAAACGCTCGAAGACGCGCTCGAGCGCATACGCAGGGATGCCGGCGCCGCGGTCGCGCACGCTGATTTCCACCTGGCTGCCAAGGCGCCGCGCCAGCAGGTCGATGCAGCTGCCTGGCGGCGCGAAGCCGGCCGCGTTGTCGAGCAGATTGCCCAGCGCCTGGCGCAGCAGCAAGGCGTCGCCGGCGACGGCCAGCGCGTCGGCATCGAGCCGCAGGCGCACGCCGCGCGCCGCCAGGGTGGCAGCCGCATCCTGCGCCACTTGCGCCAGCAGCGGCGCCAGCGCGATGCGTTCCGGATGCTCGAGGTGCTGCTGCTTTTCCACGCGGACCAGGGCCAGCAGCTTGTCGATCAGCTGCCGCTGCCGCGCGTTCTGCTCGAGGATGCTGGCGAGGAACCGGCGCCGCTCGGCCGGCGGCATGTCTTCCTGCAGCAGTTCGGCCGAGGCCTGGATGGCGGCGATCGGGCTTTTCAATTCATGCGCCAGGGTATGCATCAGCTGCTCCACATACTCCTTGCCCTCGAGGCGGATGCGCATCGCTTCCAGCGCCCGCCCCAGGGTGCCGAACTCGTTCCTGCCCAGCGCCGGCAAGGCCACCTTGTGGCCCGCCTCCACCTCGCCGATATAGCGCATCAGCTTGCCCAGCGCATGGTGCAGCCACCAGGCGAACGCCAGGCCGATCAGCAGCGACAACAGCAGCAGCACGGCGCCGCGCTGCAATATCTTGCGCTGGCTGCGCTCGACAAACGCCTGCACGCTGGCGTTCGGCTTGGCCACCGTCAGCACGCCGATGACGTCGTTGCCATCGCGGATGGGCGCGGCCACGTGCATGACCGTCGACATCTCGTCGTCAGGCACGCTGCGCGTGCTGCGCGCGCCGTACTTGCCCTGCAAGGTCAGGTACACATCGTTCCAGCGCGAATAGTCGCGCCCCACGTCGCGTCCGCTGGAATCGAACAGCACGACGCCGCGCCGGTCCGTAATATAAATGCGGTAATCGAGCGTTTGCTTGCGCACGCCATTGATGTTGACGTCCACGCCATGGCGCGCGTAATCCTGCATGCGCGCCAGCACGGGCGAGCCGGCCAGCGTGCCGGCGCGCAGGTCGGGCGCCACCAGGCTGGCCAGCAGCTGCGAGGTGTCGACCAGGGTATCTTCCAGGGTCGAGCGCACGCCCGGCTTGACCTGCTCCATGAACACATTCAGCAGGAACCACGCGGCCAGGCCGACGATCAGGAAATAGCCGAGCAGGATGCGCAGGCCGATCTTCATGCGCCAGCCAGGCTGTAGCCGAGGCCACGGTGGGTGTGGATCGGATCGGTGTTCGCATCGACGGCGCGCAGCTTGGCGCGCAGCGACTTCACGTGCGCATCGACGGTGCGCTCGAGCGTGTCGGGCGCCCCGCTCCACACGCGCTGCATCAGCTGCTCGCGCGACAGCACGTGGCCAGGATGCTCGAGCAGGGTTTTCAGCAACAGGTATTCATAGCGCGTCAGCGCCAGAGGCTGGCCGTGAAACAGTACCCGCGCCTCCAGCGCCCGCAACTCGAAGCGCGCCGCCGTCGCGGCCGGTGCGGCTATCGTCATGCCAGTCTCGCGGGGCGCCTGGGCGCCGCCCGCGCGGCGCAGGATGACGCGGATGCGCGCCACCAGTTCGCGCGGCGAAAACGGCTTGGTGACGTAGTCATCGGCGCCGATTTCCAGGCCCACGATGCGGTCGATCTCGTCGCTGCGGGCCGTCAGGAAGATCACCGGCACGTCGGAAAACTGGCGCAGGCGGCGGCATACTTCCAGGCCGCTCATGTCGGGCAAGCCCACGTCGAGCACCAGCAGAACGGGCGCTGGCGCGGCATTGGCCGGGTCCGGGCGCAGTGCGGCCAGCGCCTGTTCGCCCAGCATCACGTGGCGCGGCGTGAAGCCGTCCGTGCGCAAGGCATAGGCGATGCTGTCGGCAATGGCCTGTTCATCTTCCACGATCAGGATAGTCTTGGACATGGCGGCACCGCATGTTGAAGGAAAGAGCCGGAGTATCCCCGAAGCAGGCAAGCGGCGTCAATCGCGCGCGTGCGGCGGGCATGCGGCGGGCAGACAGTGGCCGTAAAGCGACACCGGCAAAAGGCCGCCAACGATGAAAAACTGGTGGTATATTTAATATCGCATGACTCCACTGCTACACCGTGTCCCACACCCGTACGAGGAGACTATGAAGCATCTTACGCTCAAGCACCATGGCATCACCCTGCTCTGCGCCGCCGGCCTGCTGGCCGCCTGCACGACGCCCGCGTCGCTCATCACCACTTCCAACGAACAGTACGATGCCTGCAACGCGGCCGAACTCAAGGGCCAGCTGGGCGAGGCGGAACTGGCGTGCGTGCAGGCGCTGCGCACGGCCGAACAGGCCGGCGCCAGCGCGGAAATCATTTCGCAGCGCCAGTACAACCTGGGGCGCATCAAGCGCCTGCAGGGCAAGAATGCGGAAGCGGAAACACTCTACCGGCAAGCGCTGGCGACCGAAGAGGCGGCGCAGCCGCGCAGTGATGCGCGCGTCGGCCGGCGCCTGGTGGAGCTGGCCTCGGCGCTGTCGGCGCAAGGCAAATGGCAGGAAGGCAGCACCTACCTGGAGCGCGCCCTGCCCCTGCTGCCGAAACTGTCGCCTGCGGCGCGCGGCTATGCAACGCAAGTGCTGCAGCAGTATGCCAAACAGCTGCAGGGCGGCCCGCAGGCGGCCCTGGGCCAGCGTTTCGCGGCGGTGGCAGGCGGCCTGCAGTAAAAACGGCGGCCGAAATGCAATCAGGGCCGGTGCCATCAATGATGGAACCGGCCCTGACAGGCCTGGCGCGGAGTACCGCGCCGGCGGACGCCACCCTGACGGGTAGCGCTTAAAAAATCTTATTGCAGTTTGATTTCGACATCAACACCAGCTGGCAGGTCCAGCTTCATCAGCGCGTCAACGGTTTTGTCCGTTGGGTCAACGATGTCCATCAGGCGTTGGTGCGTACGGATCTCGAACTGATCGCGCGAAGTTTTGTTGACGTGCGGGGAACGCAGCACATCGAAACGCTGAATACGGGTAGGCAGTGGTACTGGGCCTTTGACGACAGCGCCGGTGCGCTTCGCGGTTTCAACGATTTCCAGAGCGGACTGGTCGATCAGTTTGTAATCGAAAGCCTTCAGGCGGATACGGATTTTTTGGTTTGGTGCCGACATGATATTTCCTTAAAAGAACGAACCGCGCAATGCGCACGGCAATGAGGTCATACGGGAATTTCTGACGCAACAACCGTCAGGGTCGACATGATAGCACCAAAATGCTTGCCAACCCCGGCAGTTGAATAAAAAGAAGGGCGCCGGGCGACGACGCGTCTTCTTTTATAGCCGCTTAATAATTAAGCGATGATTTTTGCAACAACACCAGCGCCGACGGTACGGCCGCCTTCGCGGATAGCGAAGCGCAGACCTTCTTCCATCGCGATCGGGTTGATCAGCTTGACGGTGATCGACACGTTATCGCCTGGCATGACCATTTCTTTGTCTG